>NZ_JAJNFB010000009.1 GCF_021043605.1 Borreliella americana | reverse complement strand
TCTACATTTAAATTATTAACTTGATAAATTAGACTTTTTTTTATTTTTTTGTATAGCTTTTTAAATTTAAGTTCTTTTATAAGAATTAAAAAATTATTAATACTGTCTATTTTGAATTCTATTTCTTTATTAATTTCTATATTATTATTATTATTATTATTATTGTTGTTGTTGTCTAATATTTTTTTTTTAAATGTAACAATTTTTTCTAGAGTATTTAATTTTCTTATTCTTATAATTTTTTTTTGGTTTGAGTAATAGATGTCGGTTTTTATTTCTTCTTTAATAAACTTAAATTTTTTATTTGCTAGCTTAATAATTCTTTTTAACTCTTTTGGAGGAATAAATGCTTTTGATTCTATTTCAAACATATATTAAAAATAATGTAATTATGATAATATTTCAATGTTAAAATATTATGCTATATAAGATGAATTTTTAATAATTTAAACAACTTTTTGTATGATATGTTGAAATTTGAATTTAGCGACAGGTTTTTACTTTTTAGTTATTTCGTTTTAATTATGTTTGTAGGCTCTCTTTTGTTGATGTTGCCTATTTCTTGGGAAGGTGATGGCAGATTAGCATACATCGACGCTCTTTTTACTGCTGTTTCTGCTGTAAGTATTACGGGCCTTATAACGGTTAAAATGGAAGGCTTTTCTACTTTTGGATTTATTTTAATAATGTTATTAATCCAGCTTGGGGGACTTGGATTTATAAGTATTACCACTTTTTATTTGCTTATACCTAAAAAGAAAATGAATTTAACAGATGCAAGAATAATAAAGCAGTATTGCCTTTCAAATATAGAATATAATCCTATTAGAATTTTAAAAAGCATATTGTTTATAACTTTTTCAATTGAAATGATAGGTTTAATATTAATACTTATTTGTTTTAAACTTAGGGGGGTGAATATTTCATTTTTAGAGGCTTTATTTACGACAATTTCTGCTTTTTGTAATGCAGGCTTTTCCATGCATTCTGAGAGTATTTATGCATGGCGAGATGTTCCTGAAGCTATAGTTGTGGTCTCTATTTTAATAATTTGTGGTGGACTTGGGTTTATGGTCTATAGAGATGTAAAGAATACTATTAAGAACAAAAAAAAGCTATCGCTTCATGCCAAAATAGTTTTTTCTTTAAGTTTCTTTTTAATTATAATTGGTGCAATTTTATTTTTTTTTACAGAGATGCATAAATTAAAAGCTGGTTATTCAATGGGTACTTTAATATTTAATTCAATTTTTTATTCGATTAGTACCAGAACAGCTGGTTTTAATTATCTTGATAATTCTTTAATAAGTGGCAGAACTCAAATAATTTCTCTGCCATTCATGTTTATTGGTGGTGCACCCGGATCAACTGCGGGAGGTATTAAGATTACAACATTTTTTTTAATTGTATTAGCTGTTGTTAAAAATCAAAACGGCAATGGATATATTATTGGGTCTTACAAGGTTTCAATAGATAGTATAAGATTTGCGCTTTTATTTTTTGCAAGAGCTATTTTTATTTTAAGTTTTTCCTTTTTTATGCTTCTTTTTTTTGAGGGAGGATCTGGCAATTGGAAGGTTATTGATTTGGGTTATGAAGTATTTTCTGCTTTTGGAACAGTTGGTCTTTCGGTTGGAGTAACTCAGGATTTGTCATTTTTGGGGAAAGTCATTATAATTTTTACTATGTTTGCAGGACGAATAGGGCTTTTTTCAATGGCTGTTTTTGTTTCAAGAAGGTCGCGTTTTGAAGAATTCACAAGGCCAAGGCAAGATATTTTGGTTGGTTGAAGCACATGAAAACATTTGTTATTATTGGACTTAGTAATTTGGGAATTCACTTACTTGAAGATTTAAGTAAGCTTGATTGTCAAATTATTATTATAGATACATCTAAAGAGCTTATTGAAGAATATGATGTGATATCTACAGAAAGCTTTGTTGTTGAGCAATTTACTAAAAATGCTTTAAAAAGAATAATTCCAGTAGATACAGATGCGGTTGTTATTGACTTTGATGATGATCTTGGCAAAAGTGCTCTTGTTACTCACTATTGCAATCTTTTAGGTTTGAAAGAAATATGTGTTAAGACCGAAAATAGGGATGATGCTGAAATATTAAAAACCCTTGGCGCAACAAAAATTATATTTCCAAGTAAAGATGCTGCAAGAAGATTAACTCCATTATTAGTATCTCCGAATCTTTCAACTTATAATATTATTGGGTATGATATTATTGTTGCTGAAACTGTTATTCCCAAAGAATATGTTGGTAAAACTCTTTTTGAAGCCGATCTTAGAAGAGAATGTGGGATTACAGTTATTGCTGTTAGAAATTTAAGTAATTCTAGATATGAATTTGTTGATGGCGATTATTTTTTTTTAAAAGATGATAAAATTGTGATTTGTGGGAAACCAGATAGTATTGAAAATTTCACAAATAATAAAGATTTAATTAAAGATTTAATTTCAGGCTCTAAAGAAGATGAAAATTTAAATAAAGATACTGGGAAGAAATCGAGATTTTTAGGGATTTTTAATTTTATGAAAATTTTTCAAAAAGATCGTAAGGATAATTAGGATTTAAGAATGACTAAAATTATTCCTGTAGCAAGTGGTAAAGGTGGTGTTGGAAAAACATCTTTTGTTGCAAATGTTGGTTACAAGCTTTCTAGTTTAGGTAAAACTGTAATACTTGTTGACCTTGATCTTGGAGGTTCTAATCTACATACGTGTTTGGGAGTTAAAAATAAGGGTGTAGGCATTGGTTCTTTTATTAACAAAAAGAGTAAAAGTTTTTCAGATTTAGTATGTAAAACGCCGTATGATAAACTTTATCTTATTCCAGGTGATGCTCTTTATACGGGAACAGCTAATCTTCCTTTTTCTATTAAGAAAAAGATTATAGAATCCATTCAAAAAGATCTTATTGCCGATTTTATTTTTTTAGATTTGGGATCTGGAACTTCTTATAATACAATAGATTTCTATTTGGCGTCTTATAGTGGTGTAATTGTTACAATACCGGAAACTCCTTCCATACTTAATGCTTATTCTTTTTTAAAGAATGCGCTTTATCGTCTTTTGTATTTAGGATTTTCGCAAAAGAGCCCCGAACGGGAGTATATTAGTAATTTTTTTAAAGATAAGATTGAAGGCACAAACCTTGGATTTAAAGATTTGGTTGTTGGGATTGAGCTTATTTCTTTGAGTTCTTCTTTAAAAGTTAAGAGAATGATGAATAATTTTTATCCCAGAGTTGTGTTAAATAGAATAGAAACTAGTGAAGAGATTGCTATGTGTGAAAATTTGATTAATGTTGTTAAGAATAATATTAATATACCAATAGAGTTTATAGGTTTTGTACCTTTTGCAAAAAGTTTCAGAGAGGCTATTAATAATAGAGTGCCATTTATTGATTTTGAGAAAAATTCAAAGTTGAATAAATATTTTGAATTCATAGCTGGTAATCTAATTAAATCTCCTATTGAGGGGTCTCCATATATTTACGACGACATATACGATATGATTAAAGATCAAAGTCGATTTATTAGAAAATAATTAGGCTATAATTCTATAAAGGAGTATTTGGTGTATAGAATTAAAAATGAAAATTTAGATTTTAAAATAGATGGCTTGGGAGAATGCAAGCAAAACAATCCTTTGATTGATTTTTATGCTAGTGAGGGTTCTTCACATTTTGTTAATGAAAAAAATAAAATCAAGTTTAGTGTATATAGAAATGAGGACGAAGGAGATAGATATGAAGATGTTCTTTTAGAAAAAGCCGGTCCTAGAGAAAAAATTTATTTTGTGCCTAGACATGTTAAAGCTGCGATTACTACTTGTGGTGGACTTTGTCCTGGCTTTAACGATGTTATTCGTTCTATTGTTCGAACTTTATGGAAAATTTATGGGGTTCGCAATATTTATGGAGTAAAATTTGGATATCAAGGACTTCTTCCCGAATCAAATTCATCTTTTATTAATCTTAATCCAGATGTTGTTGATGATATTAATAAATTTGGAGGCACTATTCTTGGTTCTTCAAGAGGCAGTATTAAACCTGTAGAAATAGTTGATACTTTAGAGAGAATGAACATTAATATGATTTTTAACATTGGTGGGGATGGTACTCAAAAGGGATCTCTTCTTATTGCTGAGGAGATAGAAAAAAGAAATTTAAAGATATCAGTTGTGGGTATTCCTAAAACTGTAGACAATGATTTTATGTTTGTTCAAAAATCTTTTGGCTTTGAGACTGCTGTAGAGCAAGCTGTTGCAGCTGTTGCCGGTGCTCATTTTGAAGCTAATAGTGCTTATAATGGCATTGGGCTTGTTAAAGTTATGGGGCGGGATTCTGGCTTTATTGCTGCTCATACTGCGCTTTCTTCTAATGATGTTAATTTTTGTTTAATTCCGGAGCTTGATTTTGATATAGAAGGTCCTAATGGATTTCTTGTTCATCTTGAAAGACGACTTTTAGAGAAAGAAAGCTTAGAAGAGATTCCTCATGCAGTAATATTGATAGCAGAAGGAGCAGGTCAAAAATATTTTGACCATTTTCCTAAAAAGAAAGACGATTCTGGGAATTTGCTTTATGAAGATATTGGGCTTTATATTAAAGATAAAATTACAGAATATTTTAAGGCAAAAAATATACAATTTACTCTTAAATACATTGATCCTAGCTATATTATTAGAAGTTCACCGGCTAATGCTAGTGATTCGCTCTATTGTGCTAGGCTTGGGTCGAATGCTGTGCATGCTGCAATGGCTGGTAAGACAAAAATGTTGATTAGTTTGTGGAGTACAAAATTTGTTCATATACCTATTAAGATGGCAGTAATTGATAGGAATAAGGTTAATCCAAATGGTTCTTTTTGGAGAGATGTTCTTTCAAGTACAGGGCAACCAATTAGCATGAAGAATTAAATTAAATTAAATTAATTCTTTCTATTTGGCAGCATTTCCAGCAATATTTAATATATCCCAAGTTCTTGAGAAGGGTGGAGAATATGAGAAATCCATCATCCCTAGCTCCTTTGTTGTGAGTTTTGAATAGATTGCAATTGCTAAGGCATGAATTCTTATTACGGCTCCATTTTTTCCTATTGCTTGTGCTCCAAGGATTATTTTGGTATTTTCCTCATAAATTAATTTAATATAAAGATCTTCTTGGCCTGGATAATAATTCGTATGATTTTTATCTTTTACAAAAATCGTTTTATATTTTATTTGGAGCTTTTTTGCATCTTTTTCTGTAAGTCCTGTTCTTGCAGCTTCTAAAGATAGTATTTTAATTGAAGCTGAGCCCAACGTGCCTTTAAATGCTACATGATTTCCAGCTAAATTTTCGCCAACTATTTTTCCAAGTTTGTTGGCTGTTGTTGCCAGGGGTATGTATTCATTTTTTTTACTTACTATATTATAAATAGTTGCACAATCTCCTGCAGAAAAAATATTTTTTATGCTAGTTTCACCATATTCATTTACAATTATTGCTCCATTTTCAGTAGTTTTAAGCTGATTTTCTAAAAATTCAGTAGCAGGCTTTATCCCGGTAGCAAGTATAACAGCGTCAGCTTGATAAGTATTTTTGTTTGTTACTACTCCTTCTACCTTTTTTTCTCCTATTAAACTTTTTACAAACTCATTTGTATGAAGATTAATTCCCTTTTTTATTAGTTCTTCTTCCATTATTGTAATTATTTCTTCGTCAAAGGAATCTATGAGTATGTGCTTGTCTAGTTGAATTAATCTTACATTTTTTCTTTTATTTTTTGCTGCTTCTACCATTTCAATTCCAATGTATCCAGCACCAATTATCACTATATTTTTAATCTCTTCTTCATCCATTAAATTTTTTATTTTTTGACCGTCCTCTAAATTTCTTAGCGTATGAAAATTTTTTAGATTGATATTATTGATTGGTGGTATAATAGGTTTTGCACCAGTTGCTATCATGAGTTGATCGTAAGTATTGTTAAAAATGGTTCCTGTTTTTTGATTTTTTATTACAATTGTATTGCTTTTTGCATCTACTTTGATAACTTCGTGGTTAGTTTTAATAGAGATTCCGGTTTTTTCGAATTCTTCTTTTGTTCTTGAGATCATTGTATTTGGGTTGTCAAAAAATCCTCCCACAAAGTAGGGCAGGCCACAGGTTCCAAAAGATACAATATTTGTTTTTTCATATATAGTAATGTCTAGCTTTTTGTTTAGGCGGTTTGCTTTAGCTGCGGCACTAGTTCCTGCTGATGTGCTTCCAATAATTATTATTTTCATCATTGTTTTCCTATTTATTTGCTTATGAGCTCTTTTTGGTTGTATATATTGTGGTTGAATTGTTTGAGCTGTTTGGCAGATATAACGCCTGCAAGCATTGAGCCGCCCACATTAACGGCCGTTCTTCCCATATCAATTAAAGGCTCAACAGATATTACAAGTCCAACCAATCCTACTGGAAAGTTCATTGCTGAGAGCACCATTAGCGAGGCTGTTGTTGCACCTCCGCCAGCTCCAGCAGCTCCAAATGAAGTTATTATTATTAATCCAATAAGTGTGAGTATAAATGAAATATCTGTAGGGTTTATTCCTTGAGTTGGTGCTATCATTATCGCAAGCATAGCTGGGTGTAGTGCTGCACAACCATTTTGTCCAATTGATGTTCCAAAGGAGCTTGATAAATTTGCTATTCCTTCGCTTACTCCCAGATTTTTAGTTTGAATTTCTATATTAATAGGTATGGTGGCAGCACTCGATCTAGATATGAATGCAAATGATAGTGCTGGAAATATTTTTTTTATAAAAGTAATTGGATTTAATTTATTTATTGCAATTAATGTCATATGCATAAGAAATGTAAGACCTATGGCAATGTAGGAAGCAATTACAAATTCCCCAAGCTTTATTATGCTTTTGATTTCGCTGGTTGCTGTAATTTTTGTCATTAAAGCTAATATAGCATAAGGTGTTAGTTTTAAAATTAAAGTTACTACACCCAATATTATATCTTGAAGCGTTAATATTATTTTTTTAAAAAATTCTACTGATTCTGGCTTTTTGATAGATGTTTTAAGGGCGGCTATTCCTATGATAGCTGAAAATATCACAACTCCGATGGTTGAGTTTTTTCTAAGTCCTGCGAGATCTTCAAATATATTTTGTGGAATAAGATCTGTGATTTTTTTTGTGATTGGTGTTTGCTTTAATATTTCAAGGCCTTTTTGCAATTTTTCACTTTGTAAAATTTCGCTAGTTCCTGCTTGTAGTCCTTCGGCTGTTAATCCTAATGCTAAAGCAGTGAAAATGCCAATTATGGCAGCAATACCTGCTGTAAATACTAGTGTTAATATTACAAGTAAGCTCATTTTTCCAACATCTTTACTGTTGGTTGATTTTATTATTGCAGATATTATTGATGTTATTATTAAGGGGATTATAATCATTTTAAGGAGCCTTACGTATCCATCGCCCAAAATACTTATCCAATTTATAGTTTCGTTTGTTATTTCTGAATTTGTTCCATAAAAACATTGAATAGTCATTCCAAATACTATTCCGATTGCTAACGATATAAACACTCTTTTTGTAAAAGAAACATTTTTTCTTTTACAAAAATAAATTATGCCTATTAGAATAAGCATAATCATAATATTAATTAATGTATATAATATACTTATCTTGTCCATTATTCCCTCTTATATAAGTTTAGTGCATTCTTTTTTAAACTTAAGGTGATATATTCAAAGATTAATTAATCTTGTTTTAATAAAATTTTTTTAGAATAAGATTCTATTACTTCATCTTCAAATGTGTTATTTTTTAAAATTTGGTTTGCAATAATTTTTCCTAGTTGAACTCCTTCTTGGTCGAATGAGTTTATATTTAATAGAAATCCCTCAAACATTACTTTATTCTCATAATGGGAGAGTATTGCTCCTATTGCATAAGGTGTTAATTCTTTTGAATATATTAGTGCAGAAGGCCTTTCGCCTTGAAAATTTTTATTTTTGTTACTATTTTCTTTGCCTTTTGAAAATGCTATTATTTGGGCTATTAGATTTGCTTTTAATTTATCATTGCTTGAGCTGTTATCAGTTATTGTATCTTCTTTAAGTTGTGTTTCATTGAAACCTATGAAATCCATTGGAACTATATCTGTTCCTTGGTGAAGCATTTGAAAGAATGAGTGTTGAACATCTGTTCCAATGCCCCCCCAAATTATTCTTACAGTTTTATAGTTTATTGTTTCGTTAAATCTATTTACACTTTTCCCATTACTTTCCATTTCAAGTTGTTGTAAATGAAGATAAAAATTTTCCATTGCTTTAGAATAAGCAATGATGCAGTTGCTATTGTAGTTGAGAACATTTCTTTCATATATGCTAATTAGTGCTGCTAAGAGAGATGCATTTTCTTTTATGTTTTTGTTTAATGATTTTTTGTCAGCTCCGCTAGCCCCTTTTATAATTTCTTTTGCAATTTTTTCTGTGAAGCAAAGAGTAAGTAATGTAAGTCCAACTGCTGATGTTGGAGAAAATCTTCCACCTATTGAGTCATGCATAAAGAAATATTCAAGATATCCTTTTTCCTCTAGTGCTAACATACTATCTTTTAATGTTATAATTACCATTTGTTTTTTATATTCTTTTATGCCATTTAATTTTAATTTGTTTATTAAGAATTGCATATTAGCTTTGGTTTCTAATGTATTTCCACTTTTTGAGACAATAATAAAAAGCGTTTCATCAACATTAATGCTGCTTAATACTTCTTCTGATTCGTCTGTATCAATGTTTGAAATAAAATAACCATTCATTATAGCTAGATTGTGTTTTTTTGCATAATTTTTTATTGAGCTATAAAGAGCTTTTGGCCCCAGGCTAGACCCACCAATTCCTATTTGAACTACGTTTTTAAACTTTTTACCATTTGAGCTTTTAATGTTGCCAGAATGAATTTGCTTTGCAAAATTATATATTTTTTCAAGTTCTGATTGGAAAAACTCTCTCATATTTTCTTTATTGTCTTCTATTACGTCCTTACCAATTTGTCCTCTTGTAAGGTGATGCAAGACTTTTCTATTTTCACTAATATTGATTTTTTCTCCATTAAGCACTTCTTTATATTTTTCTATTAAATTTGCTTCATCGCTTAAATTTTGAAATATTTTAAGGTGGGTTTCATTAATTTGCTTTGAAGCATAGTTATAATGTACACTATCTCCTTCTATTGTAATGTCATATTCTTTTATTCTTTTTCCAGTTAATGCCGTTTTGAGCACTTCTGGAGCAATTCCTTCAAGGATTTTAAAATTTTCAAGTTCATCAAGATTTTTGTAATTTAACATAAACACACACCCCTTTATTATGGTTTAAATTTTTCTATTTTTTCTTTTACACATGTTTTTAATTTTTAAGATAATAAATTTGAAAAATCTTATTATTATATTGCTTTCAGAATAAATTTTTAAGTAAGCTTCTCCTGTGTTTGCCTCGCTTCTTGTAAATGATTTTCTAACATTATTCTCATCAAGTTCAATTTCAAGTAAAGTTTTTTTGTTTTCAATTGAGATTACCTTTACCTCAACTTCTTTGCAACCTATTTCTTTTAAAGCTTGATATCTTCTAAGTCCTGCTATCAAGTTTTTATTTTTATCTATTATTATTGGATAAATTAATCCATGTTTTATAATACTGTTTTTAAGAGTTTCAATGTCTCCTATATTTTTTCTAATTCTTTTTTTTATTTTTATTTGATCGATATCTATTAACATATTGTTTTAATCCAATTGGATATCTTCTCCGTTGACGTCTTTATTGTTAATTTTCTCATTTTTATTGTTTTTTGAATTTAATTCTTTTGTGTTTTGTGTTTCTGTGTTTGTTTCATTAATAATGACTTCGTCTTTAATTTCTTTGTTGTTTTCAATAGGCATTTCTCGGTTATTATTGTTATTTATTGGCTCTTGTTGTGAGTTTTTATTTTCTATTTCACTTAAGGGTTCTTTGATGTTCATTTCTATTTCATCTTCATTTTGATTTTCTTCATTATTATTAGTGCTTTCAAGATCATTGTTACTGTTGTTATTGTTAATACTTTCAAGATCATTGTTATTGTTGTTATTGTTAATACTTTCAAGATCATTGTTATTATTATTGCTATTGTTGTTAAAGCTTTCAAGATTATTATCAAGATATTCAAATTCAGGAGTGTCAAAATTTATTTCATCGTTATTATTAATCTCATCAATTCCATATATGTTAAATTCTATTGTATTTTTAAATTCTTGTTTATTTTCGTAATATTTTGATTTTTCAACTGGTTGGGTGCCAGAAATAAATAGCTCATTTATTATTTTCTCATCAGCAATTTCTTCTGGTAGTAGGCCAGTTTCTGCTTGTACAGGGATACTAATTATTCCTGCAGGCTTTACAAAAACTTTTTTGGGCAAGTTTTTGTGATATTCTGCCATGAATTCTCCCCAACTAGGCCCTGCCAATCCTGTTCCTGTTCCAGATGTTCCCAGTGAATATCCTTTTTTGTCAAATCCAACCCAAAATGCTGTTGTTATATAAGGAGAATATCCTATTGCCCATCCGTCTGCCCAATTTTGTGTTGTTCCCGATTTTCCAGCAATGTCTGATTTAAAATTTTTGAGATTTGTATATCTTTGATTTACTAAGGTTCCGTATTGAATTGTTGATTTCATCATATCTGTGATGATATAAGCGGTTTGAGGAGACACTATTTGGGTTTGATGTTCCTTGCTTTTTATTTTAGCCAATATGTTTGCTTCTTCATTTGTTATTATTCTTCCAGCCCTGTCTTCAATGTATCTTATCCCATAAGGTTCGATTTCGTTACCACTATTTCCTAAAATTGCAAAGGCTCTTGCCATTTGGATTGGAGAAACCGATATTATGCCCAGTGCTAATGGATAAACTTTTGGAAACGTTTTTTCTATTTCTTTTGGATCTGTTATTCCTAGTAGTTTTGAAGAGTAGCTAATTGCAGAGTCAAAACCTATCCTGTCTAGTATTCTTAATGCTGGAATATTTAAGGACAAAGCTAATGCTTGGCGTGTTAAAACGTTGCCCCTCCATTTGCCACCATAATTTCCTGGAGCATAAACTTCTCCGTTTTTATTTAGAAATGCTACCGGAGAGTCTGAAAACATTGTGGCAGCTGTTATTTTTTTTAGATCAATTGCGGCTGCAAAATATAATGCTTTGAATGCACTTCCAGGCTGGACTTTTGCTTGTGTAGCTCGATTAAATTCATTGTCTTTAGTATGTCCACTTCCCCCAACCATAGCTCTTATTGCTCCGCTCGTTGTATCTATTGCTATCATTGCTCCTTCAGGCTGTGCAATTAGTTTTGGTGTTAATTTGTTTTTGATAATATATTCTTTTGTTGCCTTATCTATTTTATCAATTCCAAGTATAGCTCCAAAGCTTGCAATTAGATCAATATTGTCTTCGTAAAATTTTCTTTTTCTTAGTTTTTTATATTGCCTTCCATTTATTCTTAAATTTTTAATTCCTAATAAATCTGATATTGCATCTACTACAGGGACAATTTCTGAATTAATAATTATTGTTTCAGATGATCTATTTGAATTGTGCATTGTTCTTGCTTTATTAATCATATCGTTTGTGACTTTATCTGCATATTTTTGTGCCTCAAGATCAAGGGTTGAATATATTGAGTATCCATCTTTATATATGTTTGCACCATCTGGTAAATATTTTAGTATTTTTTGCCTTATATATTCAGAAAAATAAGGAGCTTGGTCTTTTTTGTTTGAAATTGCAGATGTGTCAGCCATTCTAGTCCAATCATAATTTTGCCAGTATTCATTAAATTCTTTTTCAGCAATTTCAGCCTTGACTATTCCATTTGATACAACTTGGTTTAAAACAGCGCGCTGTATTTTTTTTGAAAATTCTGGATTGTAAAGAGGTGAATAAAGTTTTGCGTTTGGAAGCTGAATTATCATCATTACAGATTCTGCTGTATTGATTTTATTTACACTTTTGCCAAAAAAGAATTTTGATGCTGCAACTATTCCATAGTTTCCGTTTCCAAAGTAAACTTTATTAAGGTACTTCTCTAGTATTTCGTATTTTGAGAGTTTTTTTTCAAGTTGAATTGCCCACCATATTTCATGTAATTTCCTCAAAATTGATCTTCTTGCTTGATTTGTGTAGAGGAGCTTTGCAAGTTGTTGGGTTAATGTGCTGCCGCCTGAAAAATATCTGCCAAGAACAATATTAAATGCAGCTCTAAATATTCCTATCAAGGAAAAACCTCGATGAGAAAAAAACCCAATATCTTCTCGTATTAAAAGCGTATTAATTAGATTGTCAGGCATTTTTCTCAAAGGCATTAATTCTCTATTCTCATCAGATATAAATTGAGTTATTTGTTTTCCATTAATATCTAAAAGTCTTGAAGGAACTGCTGGATTTACATATCCAAAATTTTTATCTTTTTGTATGTTTATAGTTTTAGATACTGCTAATGAGAGTGTAATAATAGAAAAGCTAACTGCAAAATATGTTAAATAAATAAGCAGCTTATGCATATTTATTTTTTTCAAATTGGGGCTATTTAATTTCATACTTTTTACTAAAGTATACTATAAGTGCATAAGAATTAATAATATTATAGATTGATTGTTATAGTGTAAAATTATTGTTATAATCTTACACTATGTAAACAGCGTTTTTAAGTTTTATTAATTAAAAGATGTTGTTAGGAGTGGGTAATGGCATGTTTTTGATTTTAATGAGTAGATTTATTGTTTGTTGATTAAGCTTTGTATAGTGTTTTTATATTCAAAAAAGGAGAAAGGAGAGGTTTATGCTTTTGTCTAGAAAAATAAGAGATTATGGGGCTAAGTATAGGGGCAAAGAGATTAAAATGAGTACAGAGATAAATAGTTTTTTAAATCTTTGCAATACTATTGAGATGAGAGTAGGCTCTTATACCGTTTTTGGAGTAATTTATTCTATTTCTATGGATTCTCTTAAGCTTATCTTTCAAGAAGATACAGTATTGCCTGCTTTGGCTAAAAATAAAAATTTAGGCTCTATTCAACTTAAAAAGAAATCAGATTCTAAGAGTAGTGTGGCTTTTTTTCCCTTTTTGTCTGTGAAGCTATTGAGTGCTTCTGCTTATTCTTCTTTGAATAAGGAATACAATTTATTAACATTAGAATTTTTATCTCCTGTTCCAGAAGAGATTGCTATTAAAGTTGGAAAGCTTCTTGATTTAAAACTTGGGCAAAATCAGAGAATTCATGAGAGGATTATTATCGATAAAGATTCTATTAGAAAGCTAAAAATTGATTCTGATAAAGCTTTTATCAAGTTTAATGGAGCAAAACATAAATGCTTAATAAAAGATTTATCTTATGGAGGCGCTTTAGTAATTTCTTCTTTTGATTATGGGGATGTTGAGGAAGATGCAATTGATTTGATTTTTAGTTTTGAATTTATGGATGAAGAAATTTTTATTGAAGGTAAATCAAAAAGCTTAAGCGTTATTCAGACGCCTAGTGGAAAGGTTTTTGCGCTTGGTATTGCTTTTGATGAAGACAAAATACCACTTGAGTATACTATGTTAATCCACGATTATTTCAATTAATCAGAAGATTGAAATTTTTATTATGTAATTATGCTAAAATTTGCTTGAAATACTTAACCTTAAGTTTTATTGGCTGTATTTGCTGGTTTTGTTAAGGTTGGAGAGGAGAGGTGTACTGTGTCTTTAGACTTTTGATTTTATTATTGTTTTATTAATAATAATTATTCCTTTTTGAATTTTTTAAATAACAATTTAGCATCATTTTTTGTTAATAAATCTATTTGAACTGGCTTTTTTGATTCTATTGTTTATTGAGTATCCAAGCTCTTCGTCTTTTAAGAATTCACTAAGTATTTGTTTGTAGTTGTTTTCAGAATTTACCAGTTCTTTGTAAAGATTTTGTGCATATTCTTCAAGGGTGTTAAATACTGTAATATTTTTTTTATCCCAAAAAGAATTAAATAAATAGGATTTTAGAGTAGCTTTCGTGATAAGTATTTTTGTATCTTTGTTTAAATATCTTCTTATGTTATCTTTACTTTTAAATAAATAGACGGGAATTTTTGGCTTATAATGTTCTATTATGTTTCCGGGTGATTTTTCCAGTTCTATTCTTGTTTCTGCATAATTTACTTTATATTTTCCTTGAAGTTCATTTTCTATCATTTTTTTTGTTATTGCACCCGGTCTTAATATCAGCACGTTGTCTTTTAGGTCAAATCCAATCACAGTTGATTCGATTCCAATATTAAAGTCTTTGCTCTCTTCTGTTTTTATTATTCCCCTTACAAGCCCATTTAATTCTTTTAAGGCCATTTCGAAATTTGTTGAGCTTGGTCTTTTTGATATATTTGCAGACGGTGCTACTATGGGGACTTTGGATGCTTTTATTAGGCTTAAAGCTGTTTTATTTGCAGGAATTCTTATTGCCACTGTGTCTAGATTTCCACTTACAAATCTAGATATTTTTATTGATTTTTTAAGAACATAAGTTAAAGGGCCTGGACTAAATTTTTTTATTAGTATGAAAGCACTTTTGGGAATATATTCTGATAATTCTTTTATTTTTTTAACAGTATCAACGTGTACTATTAAAGGATTATTAATAGGTCGTTTTTTTACTAAAAAAATCATTTTTACAGCATCCTCATTGTAAGCATTTGCTCCAATTCCGTAAACTGTTTCTGTTGGGAATACAACAAGCTCTCCTATTTTGATAAATTTTGCTGCTTTTTGTATTTGACTGTTGCTAATTATTTCTGTTGATATCATTTTTTAGACTTTTTTCTTTTTATAATTAAATCAAAAAAAATGTAAATAAGCAATTTGTAAGCCCAATTGTTTGTTGAAATATGTTTTTATATTATAATAAACATTATGAGAAATTTAATTTATGCCATCTTAAGAGATAAGAAAAACCTTGTTTTTCTCTTTGTATTTTTTTTTATTGCTTCTCATTTAAATTCTGCCACAGTAGGCCTTGCTTCATGGTATGGCGAAGCTTTCCACGGTAAAACCACTGCTAATGGCGAAAAATTTGATATGATGGCTCTTACGGCTGCTCATAAAGAATTGCCTTTTAATACTACCGTAAGGGTTACAAATCTTTTAAATAATAGATCAGTTGTTGTAAGAATTAATGATAGAGGTCCTTTTAGAAAGGATAGAATAATCGATTTGTCAAAACATGCCGCTGAGAAGCTTGATTTTTTAGGAATAGGGGTTGCTCCTGTAAAAATTGAAATAATTAAAAGTGTAAATGAAAAAAGACCTTCTGTATCAAAATCTAGTGACTTTAAAAAAACATTTAATAATATTCCTGAGATTAAAGAAGAAAAGAAAACTAATAAATCAGACGAAAATGTTTCTGTTGAAAATAAATCTTCGAATTTATTGGCAGATTATTTAGTTTCTACTGACAAAGAAACAGATTTTTACATACAAGTTGGATCTTATAAAAAAAAAGATTATGCTGATAGGGCTTATCAAATATTAAAAAAAGCGGGTCTTTTTGTTGTAGTAAATTCTCACGGGCCGTTTTATACCGTTTTTATTCCTACTAATGCTGATGATGTTCAAAGAAATATAGAGCTTATTAAATCTGCTGGATATAAAGATACTTTAATAAGAAAAACCAAGGTTCCAGGCGAGAGCCTTATTATGGATTGATTTTTTAAATTATTTTTTATTAAAATTATTTATTAACTTTTTAAAATTTTATAATTATGTCCTTTATTGCCAGTTCTTTTGTGATATTTTTTTATTTTAAAAATTGCAGTTTTATTTTTAGAAATCTAAATTTATTAAGCGATTGTTTTACTTTGCTTAAAATTTGTATTTTATTATTATATAGTTATTTTATGAAGTTTTTATTTGATATTTCTCTTCCAATTATGATTTTGGCTCCAATGGAGGACGTTACCGATACTGTTTTTAGAAATTTAATTCATTTAATAGGATCTGAAGAAGGAGAACCCGATATTTATTTTACTAAGTTTGTTTCTACAAAAGGGATTTTGAATAGATCAAAACAATCTATTCAAAATACTTTCTTAAAACTCAATGAACTTAATAGGTCTTTAATTGCTCAAATTTGGGGCAATGTCCCCGAACAATTTTATAGAGCAATAGAAATATTGGGGGGCAAGAGGTTTTGGGGAATTGATATTAATATGGGGTGTCCTAAGAGTAAGATAATTAAAAAAGGAGGTTGTTCAGCTTTAATTAATAATAAATCTTTGATTAAAGAAATAATTCTTGCAAGCAAAGAAGCGTGTGCGAGATTTAATTTGCCTCTTAGTGTTAAGACCGGGCACGGATTTTCATATCCAGAAGTTGATGATTGGCTGGGGTTTTTGTTAGGCCTTAAAATTGATATGTTAACGGTTTATCCAAGACTTGCTATTAATCAGAGCAAAGGTTCTGTTAATTTTGATATTTTTTATGAACTTGTTAAATTACGAAATAATCTTAGTCCTTCTACTCTGATTATTGGCAATGGAGATGTTTTGAGTCTTAAGGACGCTAGATATTATGTTGATAAATATTTAATTGATGGGATTATGTTTGGTCGTGGAATTTTTGATAATTTGAATTTATTTAAACCCTCTTCAAAGCACTTTTTAGATAGTAATTTAAATTTTAGGTTAAATATATTAAAATTCCATATAAAGGATTTTCATGCTACTTGGGGACTTGAAAAAGATTTTAATAAACTTAAAAAATATTTTAAGATATATTTTACTGAGAAAGAAAGACAGAGTAAATATTTTTCAAATCTTATAAATTCAAAAACTTATGAAGAGCTTTTTGAAAATTTAAAAGTTATTGAAATGGTAGGAGATTTTTAAAACGATGAATTGTAAACCTCTTGAAAAATATGATCCCAAGGCATTTGAAGACGAAATTTACACTAAGTGGCTTAAAAATAATGTTTTTTTGCCAAATAATTCTTTATTTGAAAAATTTATTATGGTTGCGCCCCCTCCTAATGTTACTGGCGTGTTGCACATGGGGCATGCTCTTAATTTTGTTTTACAAGATGTTCTTGTAAGGTATAAAAGAATGAAAAGACACAATACTTTGTGGCTTTTTGGTACAGATCATGCAGGAATAGCAACTCAGTCTGTTTTTGAAAGACATCTTAAAAAGATTGGTAAAAGCAAGGATGATTTTGCAAGAGAAGAGCTTGTTAGAGAAATTTTTAAATTAAAAGATAGGCATAGGGGTATGATTGTCAATCAGATAAATAAACTTGGAGCATCTTATGATCATTCAAGAGAAAGATTTACCCTTGATGAGAATCTTTGTAGAGCTGTTAACAGGGTTTTTAAGGACTTATATTCTAAGGGGTTGATTTATAGGGGCGAGTATCTTGTTAATCTTGATCCTGGATCTGGGAGTGTTGTTAGCGATGAAGAGATTGAATACAAAGAAGTTGATGGCAAGCTTTATTTTGTTAAGTACTTTATTGATAATTCTTCTTTTATTGAGGTTGCAACAACTCGGCCTGAGACAATGTTTGGGGATACTGCCATTGCTGTTAATCCTAATGATGAGAGATATAAGTCTTTGGTTGGCAAAGAAGTTACAATTCCTTTGACAACTAAAAAGATAAAAATTATTGCAGATTTTTATGTTGACAGTGCTTTTGGCACTGGAGCTTTAAAAGTTACTCCCGCGCATGATCCTAATGATTTTGAAATTTCAAAAAGGCATAATATTTCTAAGGTCAATATTTTAACTCAAGATGGAAAACTTAATAAAAATGTTCCTTTGCAATACCAAGGATTAAGCGTGAAGGATGCAAGATTTAAAATTGAGACAGAATTAATGGAAAAAGGTTTTTTGCAAGATGTCAAAAAGCACAGACAACAGGTTGGGCATTGTTATCGCTCAGGTGAGGTTGTTGAACCTTATTTGTCTACTCAGTGGTTTGTGAGAATGAAGCCTTTTGCAGACAAAGCTTTAAAGGCTTTAGAGAATGGAGAGTTAAGATTTTATCCTAAAAAGTGGGAAAATACATATAAACATTGGCTTTCAAATATTAGAGATTGGTGTATATCAAGACAACTTGTTTGGGGGCATAGAATACCGGTTTGGTACGATGTTGATACGTCTGATCTTGTTGTTAGTGATACTGATCCTTCTTTAGATGAAAAGAATATGGGCAAGAGGTTTATTCAAGATCCAGATGTTCTTGATACTTGGTTTTCTTCTTGGCTATGGCCTTTTTCTTCGCTTGGATGGCCCGATTTTACTGTTGATTTTAAAAATTATTATCCAACAAATACCTTAATAACAGCTTACGATATAATATTTTTTTGGGTTGCAAGAATGGTGATGGCAGGATTAGAATTTACAGGACAAGTTCCTTTCAAAGATGTTTATATTACGCCTCTTTTGCGGGACAAACAAGGCAAAAAAATGTCAAAGTCCCTGGGCAATGGAATAGATCCCCTTGATATTATTAATGAGTATGGAAGTGATTCTTTGCGGTTTACTTTATCCTTTTTGTCTGTTCAAGGTCAAGATTTAAATATTGATGCTAAAGATTTTATGTTTGGAGCTAAGTTTGCAAACAAAGTTTTTAATGCTTCCAAATTTATTCTTTTAAATTTTAAAAATAGAGAAATATTAAATGATTTAAAATTTAACAACATTGACAAATGGCTGCTTACAAGCTTAAATTCGACCATTTTTGGTGTAGAGTCTTCTTTTGCAAATTATAAATATAATGAAGCTTCAAAATTTGTTTATGAGTTTTTTTGGAATGATTTTTGTGATTGGTATATTGAAATTAGCAAAATTGATTTAAATAATGAAAATATTGATACTCAAAATATGGCTATTTCTAAATTGTTATTTTTTCTTAAAAAAGCATTATTAATTTTACATCCGTTTATTCCTTTTGTTACAGAAAAAATTTATTCTGAATTTTCAGAAAAGGAAGATATTTTAGCTTTAAATGAATATCCAAGTTTTGATATTGCCAATAATTTTCAAGAAGAATTTGAAAGTTTTAAAGTATTGAAAACTTTCATTATAGCTATTAGAACACTTAAGAGCGAATTTAATATACCTGCTAGTGTTGAAATTGATGTTGTTTTGAAGTTTGATGCTGATTTTAAATATGAGGCATATTTTAAGGCCAATGAAAGTATTGTAAAAAGAATGATTAATTTTAAAAACATATTTTACAATGAAAATTGTGATGGCATGCTTGGTATAGCTGCAGTTGGTTTTGAAATTTATGCAGATGTTAAGTCATTGATAGATAAAACTAAAGAGTTAATAAGGCTTGAAAAGCAGCTTGAAAAGTATAAAATGCTCAATATTTCTGTTTCAAAGAAACTTGAAAATAAAAATTTTTTAATGAATGCACCTAAGGAAATTATTGAATCTGAAAAATTAAAATTTGTAGAATTTTCTTCTTTAATTAATAAAATAAATAGTTATATTATTAATTTGAAAAATCTGTAAAAAGATTGAAAAATTATTATGTAATGAAATTAGTGTGGTTAACTTTTAAATAAGATGCTATTAGAAATAGCATCTTGAATCTTTAATTATCATTTAATATTTGAGAAGATAAGAAGTTTGAGTCTTGTAGTTTCATAAAGCTTTTTGTTATTGTTGATACATCTTCTTCTTTAATGTAGATTGATGGAAACCTTTTTCTTTGATCAAATATAAAATCGAAATCAATAATTAAATAAATTTGATTACTTTTTCGAGTTACACTTAGCTTTAATTCAAAATCATCGTCGTCTTTGTATCGTTTATAAGGATTTTCTTTAATCATTTTTGTCTCTAATAATATGATTTCATTTTCTTTAATGTTTTTTGGCCTGCTATCAAATAATATTAAACTTTTGATTATATTGCTAGTATTTAAAAGATTGAAAAAGCTGAAATTCCTTCTATATCCTTTTTCTTTTAGGATAAGCTTAACTTCTGAATCGTGATCTTTAATGTGTGTTCCGTTATGTTCAATTTCAATAATGCCTTCAAGGCTTGCATTATTTAGAACTTCGGAATATTTTTCTTTTTTTATTAGTATATCTTGTATAAAGAACAAATCTTTGATTGTTTCTTTTGCAAAAACATAATTATTGGATATCAAAAGGATTAATACCGTAACGAGTATTTTTCTTGTCATTAAAATTCTCCTTGTGCCATTGATAATATATTATACTTGGCGGAAATTTTTTGTAATGTATATTAAAAGTAAATTATTAATTTTTTTGGGCCTTTATCATATGTCTTTTATTTCCAAATCCTTTTTCTATGTGAATGTATTTGAAATTGGCAAATTTTAGGCCATCTTTTGCAATTCTTGCAGAGGAAAATGTTGAAAGCCTGCATTCTGTGCTGCTTTTCTCAGAAATTAAATTGAATATTTCGTTGCTCCACATTTCAGGATTCTTTTTAGGATTAAATCCATCTAAAAACCAGTATTCTACATTTTTTGGAATTTCTTTGATTTTTATTTTAGCATCTCCAATTAAAATTTTTAAATTTACATTTTCTATTATTTTTAGTTTTAAATTTTTTTTTGGAATTTTAGGGTAATGTTTTAACATTAATTTAAAATAAGCAGTTTCTTTAACGAAGAACTTTGAAATTTGCATTATTGTTTTTTTTTCAAGCGGATATTTTTCTATAGAATAATAATTAATTTTTGAGGTTATGTTGTTTTCTTTTATGAATTTTAAAAGACACACAAAGTTTAATCCTGTTCCAAATCCCAACTCTGCTATTAAAAGATTTTTTTTGGTTTTTAATTCTAAATCTAGATTACATCCTTTAATGAATGTATAAAAACTCTCTTCAATTCCATGCTTTGGATTGTAATAGATATCATCGAATTTGCTTGAATATATGGTTTTCTCTTTAAAAATTGGCTTTTTCATTTAATTTTATCTTTTCAAGCTTACAGAATTCTGTAAGCTTGAAATTTTTAATTTGATTGATCAGAATAATAAGTTTTTGTATATAAATTTTTAATTTTTTATAAAAAATTAAAGCTAAGTAGCTAAACTTAGCTTTTTATTCTTCTATTATTGCAACTATTTCTTTTGCTTTTAGTATCAAATGTTCTTTATTCTCGATTTTTACAGCAGCTCCTGCATATTTTTCATAAAGCACAGTATCACCAACTTTTACAGTGATTTCTTCTTTGTTAGAACCAACAGCTATAACTGTTCCAATATTTGTTTTTTCTTTTGCATTTTCTGGTATGTAAAGTCCTGAGATTGTTTTACTCTCAGCTTCTTTGATTTTTATTAAAACTCTATCAGCTAATGGCTTAATATTTTTCATTTCAAACATCTCCTTATGTAATAATATTAAATATACGAAAAAATTGAGAGTTGAGTCAATATATTTATATGGTGCTTGAAAATTAAATTAATTTTCAAGATAATTTTGTTATTAGAATATCAATTTAGGCAGGGTAATGGTTTGATAACTGTAAGTAATTTGGAAGTTGCATTTGGAGAGAGAGTTTTATTTAAAGATGTAAATATTAAATTTTCTCCCGGAAATTGCTATGGAATAATTGGTGCTAATGGGGCAGGAAAAAGCACTTTTTTAAAAGTATTAGGGGGAATGATTGAGGCTAATAAGGGTGAAATATCTATTCCTAAAAATCAAAGATTAGCAGCTCTTGAACAAGATCAATTTGCTTATGATGGATATAAGGTTGTCGATACTGTTATTATGGGACATAAAAGACTTTATTCTGTCCAAAAAGAAAAAGATGAAATTTATAGTAAACTTGATTTTACTGATGAGGATGGGATTAGAGCTGGAGAACTTGAAGCAGAATTTTCAGAGCTTGGGGGATACGAGGCTGAATCTGATGCAGCAGTTCTTCTTAAGGGCCTTGGAATAGATGAGGCAATTCATAATAATTTAATGGGTGATGTTGAAGGGGCTTTAAAAGTTAGAGTTCTATTAGCTCAAGCACTTTTTGGTGATCCTGATATATTGCTTCTTGATGAGCCTACCAATAACCTTGATCTACAATCTATTAAATGGTTAGAAGAGTTTTTAATTAATTTTGAAAATACAGTTATTGTTGTATCTCACGATAGACATTTTTTAAATCAAGTTTGTACCCATATTGTTGACATTGATTATGGCAAAATTCAAGTGTACCTTGGAAATTATGACTTTTGGTATGAAACAAGCCAGATTTTAAACAAGCAACTTAAAGATGCTAAAAAGCGATCTGAAGATAAAATTGCTGAACTTAAGACATTTATTCAAAGATTTTCTAGCAATGCATCTAAATCTAGACAAGCAACATCAAGGAAAAAGTTGATTGAAAAAATAAGAGTTGAAGATTTAAAACCTTCTTCAAGGAAGTTTCCTTATGTTAATTTTAAAAGCGAAAGAGAACTTGGCAAAAATGTTCTTACAATTAAAAATTTAATAAAAGAATTTGAAGGGAATTTAATTTTAAATAAATTTAGCATTATTGTTGAACCCCAGCAAAAGATTGTTTTTTTGGGAAATCCTATGTTTGCAACCTTTTTGTTTGATATTATTACAAATGAAGATAGAAATTATAAGGGTCATTATGAGTGGGGATCTACTGTTAATTTTTCATATTTCAATAAAGATAATGGAAAATACTTTGATTTAGATTTAAATTTAGTCGATTGGTTGCGTCAGTATTCAAAAGAACAAGATGAAACTTATATTAGAGGATTTTTAGGTCGAATGCTTTTTAGTCAAGATGAAGCTTTAAAAAAGGTAAATGTTCTCTCAGGAGGAGAAAAAGTAAGATGCATGCTTGCTAAGGCTATGCTTAGTGGAGCTAATGTTTTAATACTAGATCAACCTACAAATCATTTAGATCTTGAGGCAATTACATCTTTAAATGCCGGGCTTAAAGAGTTTAAAGGGGTTGTTCTTTTTACATCACATGATCATCAATTTATAGACACTGTTGCCAATAGGATCATCGAGTTTACTCCGAACGGGATAATTGATCGATATATGACTTTTTCTGAGTATATTGATGATGCTAAGATTAGGGATCTGAGAAATAATCTTTATGGCAGTAATGCTGGCTTTAGGCTTTAGTAGTGGTTTTTAGAAACTCAAAAGGTTTTGTATTTTGAGAGGTCTACTTTTCATATTTGTGTTTTCAGCTTCTTATTTAAGGCTTTATTCTGGTATTAATTTATATTTTCAAAAAGCATTAACTGGCAAAGTTGCTGGCAATCCAATTATTGATGAAAAACGCGATACTATTACGGTTTTAACAAAAGATAGATGGTTGACTACTTATACAATGTCACTTGAGAAGAAATATTCTTATAGACTAAATAGAATTCCATATCCTTTTCTTTTGAAAGATTTTGATAATGGGTATTATGTTATTACAGTTAGAAATGAAATTCAAAAGATCAAAAGAGGAAAGCTTGTTTGGAAGTATAAGCTTGATTTTTCACCTTTGAGCTCTCCTGCAATGGGAAATGTTAACATCCTAATTCCTCTTGTTAATGAAAAGGTTGTTTCTATTGATTTAAATAGCGGTGAAAAAATGTTTGAGGTTGACATAGGGGGTAGACCCGCTACTTCTCCTGTAGTTTTTGATAATGGAGATTTTTGTATTGCAAGTGAAAATGATGAAATATTTTTTTTTGATTCTTTGGGTAATAGGAAATGGTTTTCCAGATTAGTTGCTTTTCCTCTTTTGTTAATGATAAATACAAAAAAAGAGGTGGTTGTTGGGCATAAGTCAGGACATATTGTTGCTTATGAAAGAGATTTTGGGGAAATTGTTAGCTCTATTAAGTTAGACTTTCCTGTTAATTTTTTGTTTGAAAAGTTTAATGGTGAATATGTAGCGATTTCAAATGTTGGTATGTTTTTTGATTTGAATAGAAACTTTAAGCTTAAATTTAAAAAAAAAATGAACTTTGAGATTGAGAAAGCCGTTCTTTATAATAATAGAAATCTTTTAATTTCAACCAAATCAAATGGAATTTTGTCTTTTAAAGAGGATTTTGATATATTTTTTTCAGATGCTAAACTTAAGGGCTTGTCAGGACTTAGTGCTAATTCAGGCATTATTGTCTTGGGGGGAGGTGATTGGATTCTTAGTATTTATTATTACGAATACGACAAAGAGCTTGATGTTAGCGTTTGGAATCATTTTGGAGGTAATAAATACAATCAGGGCAGAATAGATTTAAAAGAAAAACGTTTTGTAGATTATGATAAAAATTATTTAATTCTTGAAGAGATTCTTAATTCTAATTATAGTGATACTGCTTATAATAAATTTTTAGAAATTTTGGATTTTCTTGCAGCTGAACATGGAAATTTTCCCCCAAAATATTTAAATTTATATGAAAAAGCTTTTAATGAGTGGCTTTTGTCAGAAAAGAGGTTTGATAGAATTTCTTCAAGAGGCAAGCTTTATAGATATTTTGTATATGTTAATGATGAAGCTTCAATTAAGAGTTTTATTAATTTAGCAATTAGAGAGAGAGATATTAATAATATAATTACCATAGTCCAAACTATTACTAAATTTGAAAGTTATTATGGGCAAGATTGTATTATATACAATTATATCCAAAATATAGTGTTAAATTATCAAGGTAATTTAGAAATAGCTTATTCTGTGATTTTAAATTTGAGAAATATAATTTTAAATTCAACAGACAAACCTCTTAAACTTTGTAAGCATAAGTATATAAAGTTATTAATGTTTATGAGACGGCAAAATTTTTCTGAAAATATTAATAAGTACATTAATGAAATTATTTCAAGCATTCAAGATATTTCCAGTACGCAAGATTGAATTATCTGTTTTGCATATAAATCCGATTGTGTTAAAATTAGGTTTAAATTGGTGAATTTAGTTGGTAAGGTAGATTATAATTAAGTTTATAGGAGAATTTCTTTTATGAAAAAAATATTACTAATCTTTAGTTTTTTTCTTGTCTTTTTGAATGGATTTCCTCTTAATGCCAGAAAAGTTGATAGGGAAAAATTAAAGGACTTTGTTAATATGGATCTTGAGTTTATAAATTATAAAGGTCCTTATGATTCTACAAATACGTATGAACAAATCGTGGGTATTGGTGAGTTTTTAGCAAGACCTTTGACCAATTCCAATAGCAACTCAAGTTATTATGGCAAATATTTTATTAATAGATTTATTGATGATCAAGATAAAAAAGCAAGCACCGATGTTTTTTCTATTAGCAGTAAGTCAGGGCTTGACAGTATATTGAATTTAAGAAGAATCCTTACAGGATATTTAATAAAGTCTTTCGATTATGACAAGTCTAGTGCAGAATTAATTGCTAAGGTTATTACAATATATAATGCTGTTTATAGGGGAGATTTGGATTATTATAAAGGGTTTTATATTAAGGCGGCTTTGGAGTCTTTAACTAAAGAAAATGCAGGTCTTTCTAGGGTTTACAGTCAATGGGCTGGAAAAACACAAATATTTATTCCTCTTAAAAAAGATATTCTGTCTGGAAATATTGAGTCTGACATTGATATTGACAGTTTGGTTACAGATAAGGTGATAGCAGCTCTTTTAAGTGAAAATGAAGCAGGTGTTAACTTTGCAAGAGATATTACAGACATTCAAGGCGAAACTCATAAGGCAGATCAAGATAAAATTGATATCGAATTAGATGATATTCATGAGAGTGATTCCAATATAACAGAAACTATTGAAAATTTAAGAAATCAGCTTGAAAAAGCTACAGATGAAGAACATAAAAAAGAGATTGAAATTCAGGTTGATGCCAAAAAGAAACAAAAGGAAGAACTAGATAAAAAGGCGATTAATCTTGATAAAGCTCAGCAAAAATTAGATTCTGCTGAAGATAATTTAGATGCCCAAAGAGATACTGTTAGAGAGAAAATTCAAGAAGATATTAACGAGATTAATAAAGAAAAGAATTTACCAAAACCTGGTGATATAAGTTCTCCTAAAGTTGATAAGCAGCTGCAAATAAAAGAGACTCTAGAAGATTTACAGGAGCAGCTTAAAGAAACTGGTGATGAAAATCAAAAAATAGAAATTGAAAAGCAAATTGAAATAAAAAAAAGTGATGCAGAGCTTTTAAAAAGTAAAGATGATAAAGCAAGTAAAGATGGTAAGGCATTAGATCTTGATCGAGAATTAAATTCTAAAGCTTCTAGCAAAGAAAAAAGTAAAGTCAAGGAAGAAGAAATAACCAAAGGTAAATTACAGGAAGGCTTAGAAAACGATTTAAGTAATGATGAAAACCTTAGGATGCTAGAAGAGCAAAAATTGCCTGAAGATCAAAAGTTAGATAGTAAAAAAGAATTTAAACCTGTTTCTGAGGTTGAAAAATCAGATAAGATTTCCAAGGCTAGTAGCGATGTTGGTAAATCATCACCCTTGGATAAACCTTTTTATAACGACATTGATTCAAAAGAGAAGTTAGATAGTGAAGATGCTAATTTTCAAAAGACCAAACCTCAGGTTGAAGACCAAGCTACTTTTTTGGATAAAGATTTGACTACTATTTCTATAGATTCTAGTAATCCTGTATTTTTAGAGGTTATTGATCCAATTACAAATTTAGGAACTCTTCAGCTTATTGATTTAAATACTGGTGTTAGACTTAAAGAAAGCACTCAACAAGGCATTCAGCGGTATGGAATTTATGAACGGGAAAAAGATTTGGTTGTTATTAAAATGGATTCGGGAAAAGCTAAGCTTCAGATACTTAATAAGCTTGAAAATTTAAAAGTGGTATCAGAGTCTAATTTTGAGATTAATAAAAATTCATCTCTTTATGTTGACTCGAAGATGATTTTAGCAGCTGTTAGGGATGAAGAGAGTAGTAATGATTGGAGATTGGCTAAATTTTCTCCTAAAAATTTAGATGAGTTTATTCTTTCAGAGAATAAAATTATGCCTTTTACTAGCTTTTCTGTGAGAAAAAATTTTATTTATTTGCAAGATGAGTTTAAAAACCTAGTTATGTTAGATTTAAATACTTTAAAGAAAGTCGAATAATTTTACGGTTAGATTGAATTTCTATAATTTTTTAAAAAACTAAAAAAGCTAAAAACATAAGTTTTTAGCTTTTTTTCGGGATGGTGGGATTCGAACTCACGATCCCCTGCTCCCAAAGCAGGTGCCTTAGCCACTAGGCCACATCCCGAATGAAGCGCACCAATTAGGACTCGAACCTAAAACCTACAGATTAGAAGTCTGTTGCTCTATCCAATTGAGCTATTGGTGCTTTAAATTCTAATGATGAGTATATCATTTTGAAAAATCCTTGTCAATAAAGTCTAGATACCTTTACTTTGTATATTTTTTATTTTTGTTTTGTGTTTATAATGTTTTATAATTTTTTTATGATTAATCTTGATTTGGTTGTAGATGAAACTTTGTTTAGATATCCTGATGTTAAGCCTTTTTTAAATTATAAAAACAATTATGAACTTTTAATAATGGTGATTTTAAGTGCAAGAACAACAGATAATTTAGTAAATAAAATTTCTCCACATCTTTTTCAAAGGTATGAAAATTTTGAAAGTTTATCAAGAGCAAATGTGAGAGATGTTGAAAAATTAATTTATAAGACTGGTTTTTATTCAAGGAAAGCTAAAAATATTGTAAATTGCTCTATTGATATTTTGGAAAAATTTAATGGCGTTATTCCAAATAATATTTTTGATCTTGTTAAGCTACCCGGAGTAGGTCGAAAAACAGCAAACGTTATTCTTGGTGCTGTTTACAATAAGCCTGCAATTATTGTAGATACTCATTTTAGCAGAGTTGTTACAAGGCATGCTCTTTCTTTGGAAAATTCTCCTACTAAGATTGAGTTGGATCTAAAAAGAAGAATAAAGCCTTGCAAGCAGTATAGATTTTCTATGGCTATCAATAAGCATGCAAGAGAAATTTGTACCCCTAGAAATGTAAGTTGTAATAATTGTTTTTTAAAAAAATTTGCTCCAAGAATTTGTTAATTTTTATTTAAGATGATATTAAATGCTTCATTTTTCTTCTCAGCTGAAAATTTATAATTGCTAATATTATGTTTATTCCTATTAATATGAGCAAGGGATTGATCCATATCCATAGATATTTATTGCCCATTTGCATATAGTTAAGCAGTTCTCCAAGACTGGGATATAGATTTTTATCTTGTTTTTGTAAAAAGCTTACTACTTCAAAAGTAGTAAGACTTCTTCCCATTTGTAATGGGATTATAGATGATATTGATGAGAATACTTCTGGAAAAATATGATGTAATATTATTCTAATTTTGCTTGCTCCCATAGCTTCACTAGCTTTAACATAATCTAAATTTTTTATTATTAATGTATTGTTTCTTGCAATAAAAGCAAATCTAATCCATCCATGGATCAATGCTAATAGTGTTGCTGTTTGAAGCATGTTGTAAGTTTTTTGGTTTAAAAAGTAATAAAAAACCAAAGATACAATGTAAAAAAAGGGTAACGTTTGCAATGTTTCGATTGGCTTTGAAATTAGCATGCAAATTTCAAAACTAAACATGCCAATTATTGTTCCAATAAAGATTCCAATTATTGCAGAAATTGTTGCGTAGCTTAGTGAAAGTAGAATAGAGTTTCTGGTTGCAATGATTAGTCTTGCCATAATATCTCTTCCCATTTTGTCGATTCCTAGTGGGTTGTCTTTTGTGGGTGGCATAGGCATATTTTTAATAGGTTTTAAATAGACTTTATTTGGATCTTTTTTATAGATTGCAATTTTTGAATTTTCATTAACTAGTGATGGCGTAATAATTAGTAATACAATAAATATTTTAAAGAGTATGATATATATTTTTTTTATTATTGTATCTGGTTTCATTAGTTTAGGGTGTCCTTATATGGGTTAATTTTGTAAATTAGTATATCTGTTATTATATTTGGAATAAGCATAATGAAAACACCAATAAAAATCAAATCTTTAGAAATAGCATAATCGTTGAATTTTAAAGCATTTAAATATAAGGCTCCAATTCCATCAATTTCAAACATCGATTCAATCATGGATGCTCCAAAAAAAGCGGTTGTAAGAATAGGTCTCATGTTTGTGAGCAGTGGTGTTATTGATGGAGTTAATGCATGTTTTAAGATTATTTGCAATTTATTTATTCCTCTTGATTTTGCGGCTTTTATGTAAAATTCTGATAAAGTTTTGTCAAGAGATTGTTTAAAAATTACAGAATTAAATATGAAGAATGAAAAAAACCATGCAAATCCACCTATTATTAAATTTTTTGGATTTAAATTAAGGTAATATATTAAAGATAATATTAAAAATACTGTTAAGTTTCTTGGCATGGAGTGGAGCAATAGCATTAAATATTCTAAAATGTTATTTATTATGTTGTTTTTTATGTAAATTTTCCAAATTATAATAAAGACTATTGCTGCAATATAAGAGAGTAGGGCGCCTGGAATTGAGACTTTTAAAGTATTGAATATTTTTTGAAAAATTATTTTAGTAGTTGGCTTTCCTTTGCTAAGCAGAGAGTATCGATGGTCGCCCCACAGCATTCCTTTGTTTTTTGTTTTGTATATTATATATGAATTGCCAGCTATATGCTTTAAAAAGCAATCTTTTTCTAATTTTGATTTGGGGTTAAAGTCATGTATCAGGGCATATCTTTCTATACTTTTATATACTCCAATGTATTGTAAGTAATTTTTCAAGACATTTGCTTTAACAAAAGGAATATACTGTTGTTCATTTGAAAAAAAATTTACTAACGATACGCAAAAAAATGATGCACAAATTAAATTAATTAATAAATATATTGTATTTTTAAAAATAAATATTTTCAATAAAGACTAACCCTTAGAGCTTTTGGAAGCAAGTTTATTGATTTTTATAATTTTTTTGGTTTGGATAATGCAGCTTGATAGAAAATAATAAATTAAACCTATTGCTATTGATATAAGGTAAAAATTTTGATTCTTGGCAGGGGGTTTTTGTAAGATTAATATTTGCCCTTGATTATATTGATCTTTATTGTTGTTGATTTTTATTACTGTTGAGTTTTTTGGGTAGTAACCCAATTTTTTAGCTTCTTTTAGAATTTCCGATTTAGATACTTGTAGGTTAATATATCTTGCTTTTAATTCTTTTTGAATTTCTTTTAGTTTTTCGATATGATTTTTTATTAATGTTAAGTTGTTATCCAATTTTTGATAATTAACAAATCCTCTCTCTCCAAATATGGGAGCTATTATGAAATAGCTTAGTATTCCCGAGTAAAAAGACATTGCAATTTTCTTATAAATAGTCATATAGCTTGTAATTATATTCTTAATATACTATATTTACAAGTAGTTAAAGTTGGTTTAGATTGTAGTTCTATTGAGTAGTTTTGGAGAGCAAGTTTGGCATGAAGGAAAGTATTTTTTTTATCAAAGAAGGTCCCAAGGAAGTTAATTTTGATATTGAAAAGGTATTTTTAAGAAGTGAGTCTGTTGATATTGTTTCTATAGCTCCAGATGACCTTAAAACTTTTTTAGATGAAAAGCTGTTAAAGCTCGATAACATATTAAAAGAAAGGCATGGTGAGTTGATTAATTGTTTAAAGGGTGTTGAGCTTCGTGTTGAGAGAGTTGAAAAAGAAATGCTTGATAATAGTCTTAAGCCTGTTCAAAGAGATTTTATTTCTTATGATTCGAGGGATTTTGAAAAAAAGTCATCCGATACGGATGATTCATTTTCCAAAAAAGAAGATAATTTGCCTAATATTTCTATTGGTCAAGAAGAATTAGATGCACTGCTTGAGGGTATCAATTATGCTCCAAAAGAAAATGAAGAAGTTCAGAATGATGTTGAATTTAATAGAGATAAAGATTTGAATTTGAATAACAATTTGAATGTGGCTGATAATTTTTCTAATAATATTCTTAAAAAAGAAGATATTGAAGGTATTAATGTTGGCAGTTGTAATGTGTCCATGGGAAATATGGAGTTAAATAATAATAACGATCACGGTGAAAAATTGGAAAATTTTGTTACAGGGGCAGATAAAAATTTAGATTCTGTTAATAAAAATTTAAATAATAGTCCTTTAGCAGAACATAAAGTGAGTGGAGAAGATACCCACTCCATTGCCAATTGTGATAGCTCTGGAAAATTGGAGAGCGTAGATAATACACAGAGTTTAAATTTAGTTGATGGGAATGAAAGCATTGAGCATGGAAATGGTGGTAATTTTGTCACGCTTAAAAGCTCTGGTGAATGTTTTGAGCTAAAAGAATTTGATGATTTTGAAAATATTTTAAAAGAGGACCTAGATTCTAAAGTTGCCGAGGACCCTTTTTCTAATGCTGAAGAAAAAAATTTGCATGATAATTTTAGAAGTAGAGCAGATCAAGACCAAAGCAATGATGTTGCTAATTATGAAAAGCCTAGCTCTAAAAACATAACTAAGGACTCTTTGCTTTCTGGTTTTAATTTTAATGATGTTGAAAAGGTTGTGGGTAAATTTAATGCTGAAGAATCTTTAAGCAATGTTGTGCTAAATAGCGATGAAAAAGCCATATTAATAAATTTTATTGATAGGGTAGAAAGTGAACTTGAATTAAATCCTAATAGAAATATGTTTAAAATTAAACAAGAATATGAAGTTTTAAAAAAAGTTAAATTTTTACTTACTAAAGGTTAAAAATCCATTCATTTAAATTCTTTTTTTTTGTAAAAATTCTTAAATTAATTTTTGATAACTGAGCGGCTTGTTTGATATTGATTTTAATTTAAAAGATATTATGAGTAAATCCAAACAACATCTTATCTTTTGATAAAATGTTGTCTTTGTCATGGTTACATTTTGATTATATTTATTTTTATATATAGCAAGATTAATCTGCATTGCTGTGATGTTCATGATGATTTTCTTGATTATCATTGCTAGAAATATTGTCTTTTTCCATTAATTTTTTTTCTAGGTTAAATACGTCAAAAAAAGTCCATTTGCTAGTCATGTAGTAATATTCATCTTTATCTTTTTTGATTAATATGTCTTTGTCATTTTCTTCGTTTTTATTAAAATAAACTTCAATATTATTGACACTTTTATTGCTCCATTTGATTTCAATTTTGTATTGAAGAATATAGTCATCTATTTTGGATTTATCAATTTCAAGTCCATCAGCTTTAAATTCGGCAATAATATTTAAAGGCCTTTCCTTTGTTATTTTTTGGTTATTTAAAAAATAAAGGCCATCTTTAGTGATAATTTCATAGTTATTGTTTATATTGTTTTCATTTTCCTTGTTTAATTTTCTTATTATTTTGAATGATAAATTTTCTAATTTTGTGTTTTTTTCTTGGAACAATGTAGTATCTGAAAATGTATTGTAAGAATTTCCTTTATATGATAAGAAAATGTTTTTTGTTAAGTAAACATTTTTGTCACTGCCTTTAATGTATGCCAGTCTTGAATCGCCTTCTCCTGATTTTCCAACAAAAATTTCTGTTAATAGCTTATTGTTATTGTCAAATAATTTAAAACTTGGATTTTTCCCAATTCCTAGTTCTTTGTGTTTTTTTTGATCTCTACTTACGAGCTTATTTTTTTCAAGCTCTTCTAATGTTTTGATTAGAGAGTTAACTTTTTTGTTGTCAACAGGAATATTTTGCTTGTTATATGTTAGTATCCAATCTTTTTCAAGTTTTGTTAGCGTTCCTTCGTGTTCTGTTTCAATTTTAGAAATTAAATTAAAGTCAAAATCAAAAAATTTTTCTTCCAGGATCCTTGCTACTTTATTTTCATTTGAAAAAATTATTCCCAATAAGAATGTAGATGTTAGCATCACTATTATCAATATTTTGATTTTTTCTTTATTGATTGAGAATATTTTTGGTTTTGTCATAAACGCTCCTTTCTTCTTATTAATTTGCCTTTCTTTTTCTAGTAAATCTAACAAGTCCAAATATTAATATTATTGTTGGAAGAATAATTAAGTTAACAATTATTAATGAAAACTTTGCATTGACTATTTCGTTTGAAGAGCTTGCAAATTTTAATTTAGCTCGTACTTCTCTGGACTTAATATTAAAAAATTCTTCCTTTTGCATTAAATAATCCGAAATTCTTCCTGATAGTTCAAAGTTTGATGGAGAACCGTTGTACATATAATCACTAAATATCATGCTTGATCCTGTTAGGATTATTTTAGAATTTTTGGAATATTGATCTTTATAAGGACTTTTAATTTTTCCTTCAATTGCATATCCTAGTATTTTAATTTTATTCTCTTCGAATTTATTTGGAACTTCAAATGCATTCAAAGATATGTTTGAAAGGTTGGGTTCTTTAACTTGCCATGATTGTTTGGAACTTGCAAATAGAGGTAAAAATTTTACTTCTGCTTCATCTTTTTTTATAAGCTCTAATGAGCTGCTCCAAGGAATTGTAGCGGTATAAAAATTTTTAAGTAATGGCATGTCTTCTTTTACAATATTGCTTTTGTCTATTAAGATCCATGGATAGTAAGTTTGGAAATTGCCACCCAAAAAGATTGTGGGCGCTCTTTTATCAAGAATAATATTATCGTTGTATTTTATGCCATAATTTTCAAATAGATCAAATAGACTGGATTTAATAGGCGTTATGCCATATGGATTTTGAGGATTGTAGTCAATTGTGCTTGTTGCAACAAATATTTTTCCATCATTAACAATAAAATCGTCAATTTTTTTTGCAATTTCTTCATCAATTTCTTTAGCGCCAATGATGAATAGTCCATTTATATCTTTTCTAATGTCTTCTAATTTTTCATTTTTTAAATCTATTTCTTTTATTTCAATTCCAAATGCTTTTTTCATTATTTCGGAAAAGTTTTTATGTGCTTCTTTTAAAGTGCTGTCTCCAAAAGCAAGTCCTAAAACTTTTTTGGTATTGTTTATTAGCTTGTCAAGTCCATTTGCAAGGTCATATTCTAAATTACTGATTTCTGTTACAACCGGTAGTACTTCTCTTTTGCCCTCGTAAATAATCTCAATTCCTGAGTATATTTTGAGTATTGAGAGCTGATTAATATCTCTTAAGTCTATTTGCTGAGAAGGAATGCCAATATGCTCTAATGGTGTTGAAATTTTATCAGCGTCAATTTCTTTATAAATTACCTTGCCTTTTGAAGCATCAGAAAAACTTATTAAAAAATTTTTTATTTGGTTTGGAAAAGCAAAATAATTTTCAAGGCTTCCTGAATTGTAATATGTAATATATATTGTTTCATTTGCACTTGAGAACAAATTTTTTGTAACTTTAGATATTGTAAAAGCTTTGTGTTTTGTAAAGTCTATTTTAAAAATGAAAATAGATATATTACAAAAAATCAAAAAGATTATTGTAAGGTTCAAAGTTAGGTTTAAAACTTCATTTTCTTTATTTTTCATAAAATTTATCTCCATTTTTTTAGTGTTATGCTGTGTGTGCTTAGTATTAGGAATGTGATTGTGAATGTAATAAAATAAATAAAGTCTGATAAGTTTAATATGCCCATATTAAAATAGCTAAAGTGATTAGTTATTGAAATAAAATTAAGCATTTCTCCTATTATATTTTCTTTTCCAAAGATCATAACCAATTTTCCAGAAAATAGTATTAATATCAGTGTAAATACAGTTAGAATGTAAGAGACTGTTTGGCTTTTTGTAATAGAGGATATGAATGTTCCCATACTTAGCACGGAAAGAGAATAAAGAATTATTCCTAGATATTGAAGCAATATTATTCCAAGATCAAATTCGCCCATGAAAATTGTCATTATTGTAAGGGGTAGGGTAAGTGAGAATAATATTAAGGTAAATATTTTAAGCATAATAAATTTACCCAAAACTATCTCTTGAGGACTTAGCGGCAAAGCATAAAGAAGCTCAATGCTTCCTGTTTTGTGTTCTTCTGAGAATACCCCCATGCTAAGTGCTGGCAGTACTAACATTAAAATAATAGGCATTGAAGAGAAATAAGAAGTAAGAGATGCATTGTCTTTAATGAAAAATCCTGATAAAAAAATAAATGAAAAGTTTATGAATATTAAAAAAAATAGCATCACAACGTATGCAGTTGGAGTTCCAAACAATATTTTTAGTTCTTTTTTAGAAAGCGATAAAGATTGCTTTAAATCTATTTTCATTTTTCTCTCTCCTTGGTTAATTTGCTAAATATCTTTTCAAGGCTTTCATGTTTTGGGATCATTGCTTTTAAGATTATATTGTTTTTTACGATGTAGCTAAAGAGATCTTCTTCTGTTTTGCCTTGAGATAGTTTTAATGAAATATTTAAGTCTTTTTCATGTTCTTCAAGTTTTATTAATGTGAAAATATCATTTTTGCTGTTGAAAATTTTTTTATCATTTTCAGATTTTTTTAAAGCTATTAATTCTATTTCAATCTCTTTAAGCTTATTTTTAATAATATTTTCTTTTGTATCATCAGCAACAATTACTCCATTGTTGACAATAATTATTCTTTTACAAATAGATTCTACTTCGCTTAGTATGTGTGAAGAGAATAATATTGTACTTTCTTTTGCAAGCTCTCTTAAAAATTCTTTAAATTCAATTATTTGATTTGGATCAAGACCATTTGTTGGTTCATCAAGTATTACAAGTTTAGGATTGTTTATTAAAGCGCCAGCTATTCCTACTCTTTGTCTAAATCCTTTTGAAAGTTGAGAAATCAGCTTATCTTCAACTTCTTTTAATTTGAATATGTTTATTACTCTATCAATTTCTTTTTTAAATTTTTTAACACCTTTTATTTCTGATATAAACCTTAAATATTCCTTTACAGAAAGCTCTGGATAAAGAGCTAGTTTTTCAGGAACATATCCTATTTGTTGTAGTATTTCTTTTGAATGCTCTACAATGTCTTTTCCGAAAATTTTTACATTACCTTTGCTTGGATAATGAAATGATGTTAAGATTTTGATTAATGTGGACTTTCCGGCTCCGTTTGGACCAAGTATACCAAGTACTTCGCCTTTTTCAACCTTAAAGCTAACATTAAATAGTGCTGTAAATGGCCCATACATTTTAGTAACTTTTTCTACATTTATCATATACCCTCCTATTTAATAATAAAGTTATTTTTGTTTGCTTCAAGTCTCATTCCATCTCTTGTTAAAAAAATTTCTCCGTCTGGATATTCCAATTTTGCCTCCTTTAGTAAATTTTCAAGATCTTTTCTTAATGTATATCTTTCACTAAAATGGATAAGTCCTGTTTGTAAAACTTTTGCTTGCTTTACAATATTTGCAGCCCCACCAGCTGTTAAGTGAAGTTTTTTATCTGCTTCTTTTTTTAGTTCATTTTTAAATGTGCTTTCAATTATTACAAGGTTAAAATTTTTGATTTGCTGTATGAGTTCTTTAAAATAACCAGTATCTGTAATGTATGCAACTTTTAGTCCTTTTTTAGATTTTCCAAGTATTTCTGATGGCTTTATAATTTTCCCGTTTACCAATATTTCTTTTCCATCTTGTAGGGCTTTTCTAATAGGTCCTTTGGGAATATTTAACTCTTCTGCTTTTTCTGTACTGAATTTGCCGGGTTTATCTTTTTCTATAAATAAATATCCAACACATTCTATTGAGTGTTTTAGCTTGGTGTATTCAATTTTTTTTGTTTTATCCTCATATATTATTTTTTCGGTTTTATCTATTATTATTTCTTTATAAATTATTTCATAGTTTTTATATATTTTAAGCATATCTATATTGGCTTTTGTATAGTTTTTTATTCCAACAGGTCCAGCGATTATTAATGGGTCTTTTCTTGTTTCTCCACTTTGTGACATTAGCATCACTATTCCGAGTAGTCCTGTGATGTGATCAGCATGTAAATGAGTAATACAAATCATTTTTATTTTTTGCCAAGATATTTTTTGTTTTCTTAAAGACATTTGAGTTCCTTCTCCACAGTCGAATAAAAAATTGTCCCCATTGTATTCGATGAGTACAGACGACAAATATCTATTATGGAGTGGTCTTGTTCCTCCAGTTCCTATAATGTTAATATTGAATCCCAAAGATTATTCTCCCGGTTTGTTCTGAAAGTATTAACCAATTTTAATTGCTTTGTTAAATTTTGCATCACTTTCTAGTTTCTCTTTGGATAAGAATTATTTTAGCTCAACTTAAATATTATATTATTTTTTCTTGAATTTAGAAATATTAAGAAATACAATTGTTTGCCAGTATGGATTTAAAAATTTTGATTTTAACAATTATCCAAAATACTATAATATTTTTCATATCTTTTAATATTGTAATGATTTGGAATTTTGTCAATTTTTTCAATATTATTAACTAATAAATTGGATAAGTATGGCGCCATTGATATACCTCTTGTTCCAAAGCCATTTAATATGAAGATATTTTTATACTTGGGGTGTTCTCCTAAAAAAGGCTCTCTGTCAAGGGTTGAAGGTCTTATGTGGGCTTTTTGGCTGATGACTTTGCATTTTAGATTTGTTATTTTTTTAAATTTTTCTAATAATTCTAATTTTGCCCATTCATTTGTAAGTGTATCCCAAGTGTTCCATTCGTAAGTTCCTCCAAGGTAAAATTTATTGCCTTTTAAGTGAATTAAAGATGCATGTCTATTGTAAATCTCTTTAAAATTCAATTTTTTGCATTCCAATATAATGATTTCACCTTTTGCAGGCTCAAATGGGAGATAAGAAAAAAATCCTTTGAGTTTTTCTTTATATCCTTTTGCAAATATTAATTTTTCAAATTTTAAATCCTCTATTTTGAAAAAGCTCTCTCTAAGTTTAATTTTATTTTCGTCTATATTTTTGTTTATATATGATTTTTTTTTGATTAAATATTTTTTAATATTTTTTATATAGATTTTTGTATTAATCCTGGCGCCTTGTATTATCATTCCGCCGTTAGAGTCGTTTGAAAAATTGTAAATTTTTCTATCTTGTATTTTTAAAATAAATTTTGTTATGTTTTTATCATTTTTAAGTTTATTAATCAGTTCATTTTTTTGGTTTTCAGTAGTAAAGGGTCTAAAGATATTTTTTTCTATAAAAAAGTTAGATTTAATGGTTTTTTCAATTTCTTGATAGTAGTTTTTTGCAAATTCAAAAATATGTGGTTCTTTCCAGGCAATATTCATTTTTCTGCCCATAATAGGATTAATAAGCCCGCCCGCTACTATTGTTGCTTTTGTATCTTCATCATCAAAAAGAATTACTTTTTTATTTCTTTTAAGCAATTCGTAAGTAATGGTGCTTCCTGCTATTCCTCCCCCGATAACTGCAAATTCATGATGCATTATAAACTCCTTTTTAGATTTTACTTAATTTGTAAAATTTAGAGTATTTTTTGACTTTAATGAAGTTCAATTAAAGATTTATTAGTCTTTTGCTTTTTGGAAATTAAGTATAATCGTTTAATTTTTGTGCTTTTTTATCATTTAAAAACCTTTTATTTTCAATTATAATATATCATTATGTTTTTGTATAAGGGATGTTTTATGACCGGGAAAGAAGATAATGATGCTTGTGATTTGCATGATAAATCATTGAAATTGGTTTTAAAGAGTAGATCAATAGTTATTGCTGGTGAGATTACTAAGGATGTTTCTAGGCTTTTTCAGGAAAAAATATTATTGTTAGAGACTTTGGATTTTAAAAAGCCCATATTTGTGTATATTGATTCAGAAGGGGGCGATATTGATGCTGGATTTGCTATTTTCAATATGATTCGTTTTGTTAAGCCTAAAGTTTTTACAGTTGGAGTAGGGCTTGTTGCTAGCGCTGCTGCTTTAATTTTTTTGGCTGCAAAATTAGAAAATAGATTTTCGCTTCCCTTTGCTAGGTATTTATTGCACCAACCCTTGAGTGGATTTAAAGGAGTTGCTACAGATATTGAAATTTATACTAATGAGTTAAATAAAGTTAAAAAAGAACTTAATAATATTATTTCAAAAGAAACAGGTCAAAAAATTTCTAAAATAGAAAGGGATACTGATAGAGATTTTTGGCTAGACAGTAGTGCTGCAAAAAAGTATGGACTTGTATTTGAAGTTATTGAGACAAAGTATCAACTTGAAGAGTTTATTTTCGCTTAGTGTTTTATTTTTTTCCTGTAATGTTGTAGGCACAGATTTTAGTGTTTTGGAGCTTAAGGTTGCAAATTTTAATTTGAATGATGATTCTTATCAAGTGTTACTTAATTCTGCTTATAATATTCTAAATCAAAGTTTTGATTTAATAATTATTAAGAACCTTGAGAATAAAAATGTGCTTGATTTAATTAATAATAGAGTTTTATTTAGAACTTTTAAGAATGCTTATTTTATTGATCAGGGCAGGGGCCTTTCTGTTAGTATTCTTTCTAGGCGCAAAATAAATATTAAAGTTTTAAGTGTAATGCAAAATTCTTGTGATTTAAAATTGGGATTGCTTGTGGATTTTGATTTTGGAAATAATCACTATGGTATTGTTATTTATAATTTAAGCAAGGATTTTATTAAAAGTTTTACTAGTTTGCAAATTGGTGAGCAAATTTTATATTTAAAAGCCCAAATGGATAAATTAATGTTTATTTTAGATGAATCTGAATTTGTTATTTTTGATTTATTAATCAAAAATGGATTTTTTAGCTTAATAAATGATTCAAACGATATTTCAATGTTAGCAAATAAAATTGATTTTAGAGTTTTTTCTAGTTTTTTTGCTAAGGTTTCTTTATATTCATTTATGTTTGTAATTTTAGATTATTTGCATAGCAATTATGTTATTGAGAATTTTCCTCAAAGGATAGTTATTAATTGAGTTTTATATTTATTTTTTTATTTAACTTGACATTGTAATATAATATTATTTATTATATTATTCTATGCCGAAGTGGTGGAATTGGTAGACACACAGGACTTAAAATCCTGAGGAGGAAACTCCGTACCGGTTCAAGTCCGGTCTTCGGTATTTTAAAATTTTTTATTTACATTTCTCAGATATTTTTTTGTTTGTAAAGATTCCCAGTATAAATGATATTCCTAAGGATGTAAAAGATGTAGAGCTGATTTTAAAGTTCAATTTTAATACAATTAATATCATTTGTAGAATTGATCCAAAAATTAAGCCTTTTGATAAATAAATAAAATTATTTAAGTGATTATCTATTATTTTCTTTATTATTAATATTGATGTAATTATTCCTATTGTTGCAGCTGCTGCAAATATTGTAATAAGAATAATGTTAAATTCAGATACAATAAGTATTATTTCTTTATAAAAGCCAAGTAGCAAAAGCATTGCAGATCCTGAGATTCCTGGCAAGATCATTGATGCTCCGCTTATTGTTCCAGAGAATATCAATAATAAGTAATATTTTGGTGAGTTTTTGTCTTTAGGCATCGTACTTTGCAATTGTATATTAGATTCTTTGAGTATTAAGAAGAGTAGAACAATGGTCATGCCAATAAAAAACAATAAATTATTTAATATTTTTGTATTATTATTTATTTCTTTTATGGATATGTCTGCTTTTAGTGTTAGCATATTTCCAAATGTTAATCCTATGAAAAATACTATTAGCAGTGCCTCTATTATTCCATTGTCAAAAGCATAAGTTTTAAATATTTTTGCAGTTAATAATATTGAGGTTAACATTCCTGTTGCTAAAATAATTAAAAACATTAAATTTTTTTTAATTTCTGTGAGTTTTAAGATTTCTGAGATAGAGCCTATTATTTTGTAATAAATTTTTAATATTAAAGCCAGTGTTCCCCCAGAAACCCCCGGGATTATGTTTGCAATTCCAAGTAAAATTCCCTTGATATAAATATTAAGCATTTTTATTTTAGACTTTGAATATTTTTAATTTAAATGTCTTATCTGTCATCGCCTTCGCCATTTATTGTTCCATTTTCATGTCTTTTTTGTATTTTTTTTAGGTTTGTAAGGGCAACATCTTCAAGTGTAATTCCTAGATTATTGCTTAAACTTGACAAGTACCATAATACATCTCCAAGTTCTTTTTTAATTGATATTAAATACTCATCATCAATAATGTAATTTTTATCTCTTCCCAATTTTTTTATTTTTTCAACAACTTCTCCAGTTTCACCAGCAAGGCCAAGTGTTGTTAAAATTAATTCTTCTTTTTTATTTTTGTATTTAGCAGTTTTTTTTGCTCTTTCTTGGTATTCGTTTAGCTCCATATTGAGAGACAGTTTATTACAGTTTGTTATTATTTGCAAGTCCAAATAAGATTTATTTTTTTTATGTTTTTTATTATATTTGATTAATTAATCGTAAAAGAATTTGTAGTATGAGTAAAACTTTTTTGTTATTTAAAGTAGCTTTCTTTTTTTTAAAAATAATTTGTATTTTTTCTTATCCAGAAATAAAAAGTTTTTCAAGAAAAGATCCTATTTTTTCTGATCTTAAAATTAAAATTTTAAAATATAACAAAAAACAACATATTCCTTTGTTTTTTTATTTGGACAAAGTTAAAAAAGGAGATACTTTTTTTAAAATTGCTAATAAAATAAACGGATGGCAGTCTAGTATTGCTACTGTTAATTTATTAGATTCTCCTGTTTTGAGTGTTGGACAAGAGATTCTTATTCCTAACAAAAAAGGAGTTTTTGTTTTTGATAGTAAAGATTATAGGTTTAATAATTTGCTTTTAGCAACAAGGGATCTTACTAAAGCTGAAAAGGTAAAAGTTAAAAGGAACGACAGAGTTTATGAATTTTATTTTTTTGATTTTGTTAAGAATCCAGATTTTGGACTTTTTTCAGGCACAGAGTTACTTTTTTTCTTAAATGCCAATTTTATTTTTCCTTTAAAAAAATTTATTGTTAGTTCTGATTTTGGATTTAGAAATGATCCTTTCACTGGCAATAAAAGTTTTCATACAGGAATAGATCTTGCAGCTCCAATGAATACGGAAGTATATTCTTCTTCTTCGGGAATAGTTATTAAAGTTGGATACAATGATCTTTATGGTAATTTTGTTGTAGTTGGGCATAAAAATAATATTAAATCTCTTTATGGACATTTAAATTCATATTCTGTAAAGATAGGAGATTTTGTTAAATCGGGCGAATTGCTTGGCAGAGTAGGACAAACAGGGCGTTCAACAGGGCCTCATTTACACTTTGAAATATTGAAAAAAAATGTTCCCATTAATCCCTTAAGGGTTTTAAAGAAAAGCTAGGTTGAAGGCCAGTTAAATATACAATATTAATTATTAAATTGTATTTATTATTAATAAATAATAGTGTATAATTAGTTATTTGATAGAAATATTTTTACACTTTTTGGACAAGATTTTAAAAAGAAAGTGTTTCATTTTAATATAATTATTGACATTAAAAAATTTTTTGGTTTCAAAACAATACATTTAATTTAAAAAGATATTATTTTTTTGTATTTATTATAATTTAATAATTGAAAATAAATCTTATTGATCAATGTTATATTCGATTATTTTATTGTGTAAAGTTTTTCTTCCTATTTTTAGTATTTCAGCGCATTTGCTCTTGTTGTTTTTAGAATGAAAAAGCGTTTGTTTTATTATTTCTTTTTCGGCTTCTTTTAGACTAATTCCTATTGGTAGTGTTATTTTAAATACAAGATTTTCATTATTTTTGATTTTTGCTGGCAAATCTTCTTTAGTGATTTGTTTACCTTTTGATAATATTAATGCGCTTTCAAGTACATTTTTTAATTCCCTAATATTTCCTGGCCAATCGTAATAATAGAGAGCTTTCATTGCATCATTAGAAAGAGTTTTTTCTTCTCTGTTGTTTTCCTTTGCTACGTCTTTTATTAGTATGTTTGTTAAATAGGATATATCATCTTTTCTTTCTCTTAAAGGTGGTATGTTTATATTAATAATATTTAATCTATAAAATAAATCTTCTCTAAATTTTTCCTTTTTAATTTCCTCTTCAATGTTTTTGTTTGTTGCAGCCAGAAGCCTAATATCAACTTTAATTGTAGTCTCTCCCCCAACACGTTCAAAGGTTTTGTTTTGCAGTACTCTTAAAAGTTTGACTTGAATTTCGGGCGAAATTTCTGCTATTTCATCAAGAAAAATTGTGCCTTTGTTTGCAAGCTCAAATCTGCCTTTTTTTTTTGAAATTGCTCCAGTGAATGCACCTTTTTCATGACCAAAAAGTTCACTCTCAAGAATGCTTTCAGAAAGTGCAGCGCAATTTACTTTTATAAATGGTTTGTCATTTCTATTTGAAAGATCAAAAATAGCATCTGCTATTATTTCTTTGCCAACACCGCTTTCGCCTGTTATAAGAACAGATGCATTTGATTTTGCTATTTTTATTACAAGTTCAAAAATTTTTTGCATTAATAGTGACTTTCCCACGATTTTTTCATAATATTTTAAATCTTTTCTTATTAGTATATTTTCTAAATTAGTATTTTCATCATCTTTATTTTCTTTTTTATTTAGTGATCTTTTTATTATTAGTAAAAGTCTTTCAAGGTCTAAGGGCTTTGTTAAAAAATCGTAAGCACCCTCTCTCATAGCATCTACAGCAGAATCAACTGTTCCGTGGGCTGTTAAAATAATAAAAGGTATTCCCAAGTTTTTTTCTTTAACTATTTTGAGCAATTTTTCTCCAGATATCTGAGGCATTCTCAGATCAGATATTATTACATCAAGATTTTCATTTTCAATTGTTTCAAGAGCTTCTTCTCCGTCACTAGCAGTGAAAACAAAATATCCTTCATCTTCAAGATAGGTAGCAATTCCCTCTCTAATATTCTTTTCATCATCAGCTACAAGTATTTTGCTCATTTTTAATACCCTTCAATTAAAATATTTTTTTTATTTAGTTTAGGAAGTGTAATTGTAAAAATAGTGCCTTCGAACTCTTTGCTTTCCACAAAAATTTCACCCCCAAGCTCTTTTATTATTTTATAAGAAATAGTAAGTCCTATTCCACTTCCTTTTTCTTTTGTGCTAAATTGAGGTTTAAATATTTCTCCTTTTACCTCATCTTTTACTCCGTTTCCATTATCTTTTATGTTGATATGTATTTTATTGTCTTTTTCGAAGAGAAAAATTTCTATTTTTTTTATTTCTTTTTTTGTTTCAAGTAGTGCTTCTTCTGCGTTTTTAACGATATTTATAATAACTTGTTTTAATAGTTTCTCATCAATGAGAATATTGCTTATTTTGTTTAAATTAAGCAATAGTTTTATGTTTTTGCTTTCTAATCCAGGATTTAACAATTCACATACACTGCCTATTACTTGTTTAATGTCTTTTTCTTGTAAGTTGATTTTTATTGGCCTGACAGTTAATAAAAATTCTGTTACTATTTTATCTACTCTATTTATTTCTTCTTTTATTACTTTAAAATAATTTTCAGCTTTACCATTTTTCATTTTTTGTTTTTTAATTTCCTTTTTTAGCAGTTGTAAATTTATATCGATTGCTCCAAGCGGGTTTTTGATTTCATGGGCAATATTTCTTGCATGTCTTGTAAAGGAGGCCAAAGCTTCAACTCTTCTAAATAGCTCCTCTTTTCTTTTTTTCTCTTTAATGTCTTCGATTAAAATAATGTTGCCTTCAAGTTTTTTTTCTTTTACATAAGGCATAAATGAAATTTTAATATATATATTGTTTGAGATTGGAACTTCTAATCCTATTATTTTATCTTCTGTTCTAACTAATTCTTTTATTAAATTTATTAAGATTGGAATTTGAAGATCATCAAGAATTTCTATTTTTGATTTAGATGTTAAAGCTAAAATTTGGTATAAAATCTTGTTTGAATAGATTATGTTGTTTTGCTTATCAAGTACAATGATTCCTTCATTAATTGATGCAAATATGCCGTCATATATTTCTATTTTTTTGTAAATTTGTTCAATAAATTTAGTTTTTTGTTCATTAGACAATTTGTTTAGCTTTGTTAAAGCTTTTTTGAAAAAGTTGTTCATATCTCCTCATAATTTAGCATCAAGTTTTCTATTATTAATTTTTTATTTTGATTATAGGGTCGATATTTGTAAATATTTTTCAAATGTTGCGTGTATTTGAGATATTGATTTATATTTATCTTTTTTTCTAAAAAATCTTTTCTAATGTTAATTAGAAGCTCGTTTAAAAATATTTTAAAGCTTTCATCATCTTTTATAAAGTCGATTTCTTCAAGATTAAATATGGATTTTTTCTCTTTTATTATATTTAAAATTTTTGTCAACTCTTTTTTTATTTTTTTACTTTCTTCTTTGTAAAATGAAGCGAAATACTCCTCAATTGTTATGTCTTTATTTATTAGAAAGCTTTCTTTAAATCTTTGAATTTCTAAGCTTCTTTCTGGTTTTGTGAAATTGTAAATTCTAAGTCTTGAAAGTATTGTTTTTGGTATTTTGTTTTTATTTCTTGCTGTTAAGATAAAGTAAATATTTGAAGGGGGTTCTTCTAGTATTTTTAAAAGTGAGTTGTGCACGTTAAATGATAAATTTTCGATTTCGTTTATGTAGATTACCTTTGGTTTTTCTTTTTCAGAAAAAATCCAAGTCTGAATTTTTTTTACATCATAAACAGTAATAATATGATTTAATTCTTTTTTTATATTTTCTATATTTTTTATAAGTTCATTTTTTATGTTTTCATTGTATTTTTTTTCATAATAAACAGAATTAATGTAGTTGATATTTTTCTCTATTTTTTTTAAATTTTTTTCATTACTGAAATAACATTTGGTAAAAATTACAGTTTTAATATATTCTAGGTATTGATTTGTTATCTTTTGTGAGTTTGTAGAAAGATGTGCTTTTGCTTCTACTGTGTCAAGATTTATAAAAATAAGGAAATTAGGGTTTGTTAAGTTTTTTACGTTTAATATTTTTTTTGCAAGTTCAATTGCGCTAGTCTTTTTTGATGAAAATTTTTCTCCTAGTAAAAGAATCGCATTTGGCAATGTTTTTTGATCATATTCGTTTATTATCTCTTTAGCAATCTTTGGAAGCATTGTCATTTTTGGCTCCTTATTTTGTTTTTGAAATTTTAAAGAGATAGTTTATTCCAGGATTTAAATAATCAAGTAGTTTGCTTTCTTTTAGGAAATATTCAGGTTTAAATATTTGTTGTGAATGTATTATGTAAACCACGATTGCAATTATTCCAAAAGCTTCAAGTAGTCCAAGCACTAAGCCTAGCATTCTATTGAAGAATAATAATTTGAGTTGACTTATTATTGATTCTATTAATGATTGTAGGATTAAAAATCCTATATGTATGAGCAGAAAAAATACAAGTAGTGCTTGAATATAGGATAGTTCAATAATAGGTTCAACCAGTTTTCTAAACTCTTCAGTTTTTTTATAAAGCAGTAGTATTAAAACAAAAACTTCAGCAAATCCACTAATTTCTTTAATAAATCCTCTTAAAAATCCTCTAAATCCTAA
>NZ_JAJNFB010000008.1 GCF_021043605.1 Borreliella americana | reverse complement strand
TAATGGCTTTTACGTTACTTATTTAATTTATAATTTAAACTGTCTTTTGAATATTACACTTTATGCTAAAAAATTAATTTTTGTCCGAAAGTATAATATTCAATAGCTGAATAAAATGATAAATAGACACTTAAAAATCAATCAATTCCTGGTTTTTTATACTAATACTAGTTTTATTTTAATAAGTCCAATTTTTCAGCATTCATACTAAGCCTATTTAAATCCAAAGCATTAATAATTGCTATTATCTCTTCATGCGAAAATCAAACTATTCTTGAGAGTTCTTTTGGAATATCAGAATTGATCATGTCTTGATAAAGCTCATAGAATATTTTTGATAATGCTTTATTTTGTTTGATAATTTTTCCAAAAAATTAAACTCACTTTAGGTCTTCCTCTAAAGGGAAGTATAAATCCCTCTCTTGTTAAGCTTTAGCATCCACAAACTTCATTAATCCTTTACGGATCTATCCTCATTATCCATTGCCTTGCAACAAATATTGGGGCTTTAATGTGAAACTACAAAAACTACCTGATCCAATAAACCTGTGTGCCCATTTCTTATTAAATAAATTAATAAGTTTCTCATCTTTTCTTTTAACACTTCTCTCCTCAATAATAAATCCTTGCTGTATTAACCATATTTCCCATCATCTCCCATAAAATCAATAAGCTTTAAACTCGTTATCCAAAATTTATATTCTTTATTCAAAAATCAATTCTCCTCACTTAAGGTAAATTTATTAGTTAAGAATGTAAATATTCAAAATGTAAAAATTCAGAACGAAAATATTCTATCTAAGAACAACCTTAATAGAGATATTAATATTGGCCTTATCAAAATAAAAAAGGCAGAAACTAATATAATTAGCTTCAAACCTTTTTACTTTAACCTCTAATTATTTATAAATCTATATATCTAACTATCTCATATATAAAGAAATAGTCATTACTTTTGTAAGATCTCTTGCACCTTGAGCTACCTTAACAACATTAGAAATAGCCTTTGCAACATCTTTTTTTGCTACTACTTGATCCTTATTTGATGGAGTTAAACCATTAACCATATTGAGAACTTTTTGAGCCTCTTGAACTGTTTCATCTAAAGCCCTTTCAGAAGCCATTAAAGTTTCTTTAACTTGCTCCACTTTAGCAAATTCTTCTTTTGTCAATTCCAATTCCTTGTTATTTGGAGATTTATTTGACATTATTTGCTTCTCTATTAAAAATGTTGCTTCACTGGCAACAGAAACAGCTTTTTGAGTTTCTTGAACAGCCTTTTTAGACATTTCAACAACCTTGTTTGCATCCTCAGCAACCATTCCTGAACACTTTGCCACAACAGTTGCTTCTTGTGATGCAACAACGGTCTCTTTAGCAACATCTGATATTAAAGACATTGAACCTACAAACTTTTTAACTACCCCTGCATCATTTGATTCTACCAATTCAAGAGATGATTCTCTAACTTCCTCTAATTTACTAGAAACAGCTGCTGTTACCTTGTTAATAGTATCTAAAGCTTGATTAACCTGATCTTTTTGGGTCAAGCTTTTGTCATCTTTTTGCTCTAATTTTTTGTCATCTTTTTGCTCTTCTAGTTGTTCTAAAACATTGGATTGAGACTTGAGAATATTTACATTGTTAGAATCTGCAAACACATTTAAACTTACAAATCCGAACAATAATCCGTTAATTATTAAATTACTAAATATTTTAGTCATTGTTAATTCTCCTTATTTAAACATTTATTTTTAATATTTTAAAACATAACTAAATTAGAATCAATATAAATTTATATAAAAACAAATAATTAACTTTTTTAATTAAAAATAACCTTAAAAACAAAAGACTTTTAATAAATATTAAATGTTTAGATTTTTCATTAAAATGGGGAGAACGGTGTTATTTTATAATAGTTAGATTTATTATTATTATAAAATAACACATGAAAAATATAACTCAATTGAAAGCAAAAACAAGGCTACTGGCAAAAATTTTAAAAATTAATACTCTAATTACATTGCTAACAAATTCAAAAAAACCAAACGAAATATTTTAAATAATTAACTTAAGCTTTTTTAAAAAATAAAATATTTTAAATAATTAATTTATTAATTTGTATTTTAAAAAGATAAAATAAACATTGAAAATTAAACATATTGAAATACATTTATATTAGAAATCAAAAATATTGAGCTTGCCAAATAAAACTAATGATTAATTTTTTTAAAGGATTACGTTTTGAAGAAAAACAGAATTTTGAAAATATTGAGCCTGTTTCAAATAACTTTACTGTTCTCATGCTCTTTTTATTCTAAATCAAACAACACAGAATCAACAAGTGAATTACAACCAAACCACATTGAAGTTAAAAAATCTGAAGTTAAAAAAAATATTCCAAACTTACAACAAAGCCAGTTCTTTACAAATGAAAAAGAAAAGATAATTCAAAAAATTGCACAAGAGTTTGATGAAAATGAAAAATTGATTAACAAGATGGGGCCAAATATTGCAACGTTTACTCAAACAATAAACACAGATATTCAAAAAATCGAACCTACTGATCAATTTGGAATAAACAAAACCACATTCCCAGAAAAAAAAGACATGAATATTGATTTCATGTTAAAAGAAAATCGGATTAGAAGATTATTTTATTCATCTTTAAATTATGATGAAAATAAAATCAAAACATTAGCCACAATACTTGCACAAACATCAAGCTCAACTGGCTACCATTACCAACTTATTGGTTCAATTTTTTGGACAGGATTTAAAATCCAAGAAGCATTTGAAAGCGCTGTTAATCTTTTAACTAAAGACGAGCAAAGACGCCTAATGTTTAATTTTAGAACAAAAACAGTAAAAGAGATTCAAGAAAATTTTGAAAAACTAATACAAGAGAGAAATTCATGGATAAAAACCGTAGACAACATTATTGACGAATATGACAAAAATACAGGGGGATGTAGAACTAATGGAAAAATTCTGGGAGAAGTAATAAGGATTGGATACGAATATAAATTAGATTCGGATAAAAGTATGCAAATTTTAAACAATATTAGAACACCGCTAAAAACCTGTTGTGATCACATACACTACTAATTGGTGGTGTATGTGTAAGTGGTGGGTCGTAACTAAAGAAAGGTTAATATTAAAAAAAACTTTTAATATTAAATAATAATATTGTTATTCGGCAAATCTTGCAATGCAGTTTATTATTTTGTATTAAAATCAATAAACATCAATTTTAATTTATGAATAATAGAGGGATTGTTTTGCCAAAAAATAAACTAAATAAAATTAAGCTTAACATAATCACAATAATATTGACTTTATTTTGCATTTCATGTGCTGTTAATCCACCTGATTCAAAAGTAAAAAGCTACACCGATCTAAAAGAAGGCTCTGAAAATTTTGAAAATGAATCTGGAGAATTAAGGTCTTTAAATCAAAAATCTCCAAAAGAAGCCATAATTATAAAATTAAAAGCACTTGCCAAAAAACTGAAAGATCAAAAAAATGAAAAACTAGAAATAGAAAAAATAATTCAATCATCTTTAAATTGCAATACAGAAAAAATAAAGAAATTAAAAAAAATTCTTAAAACACCAAAAGAAGAGCTCAAAATGCTTAATTTAAACAAAACAATTTAAACAAATTAAACCAATAATATACGCAACAAATAAATGTTGCTCTTGATATTTTTTCTAAAAAGAGAAGTTAAAACTTCTCTTTTTTTTTTAGACCTGCAATCTAAATCCAAATAAATACAATTATCAAATAGTAATATTATTATTTAATCTTAAAATATTAAATAATAATATTACTATTTGATAATTGTTATAATATAGTTACAATATTATTTGATAATATAATTAATTAATATTTGTCTTCATTAATAAGGAGAACATTTTGAAAAAAGTAAAACTAAATATAACCAATATTAAATCATTACAATGATATTAACTTTAATTTGCATTTCATGTGCACCTGCACTTTAGCAAAATCGATCCCAAAGTAAGCGGAAAATTCAAGCTAAAAAAACCTCTAAAACAAAAAAAAATAATAGGCTTAAAAAACACTAATTTGGAAGAAAACACTCAAAATTTTGAAAATGAATCTGGTGACCTTATACTTTATAATCAAAAATTTATTAAAACTACAGACTCAGAATTAAAAGAAATTGCTACGAAACTGGAAACTCAAAAAAAAGAAGAAAATACACAAATAGATAAAATTAATAAGGAAGAATTTGGGATCTTGGATGCTTATATTGATGCTTATCCTACAATGGCTAACGAAGATAAAAAAATGATTTTAAAAAGAATGCTTTATTCATCCTTAGATTATAAAAAAGAAAATATAGAGACTTTAAAAGAAATTCTTGAAAAACTTATGTATATAATCTGGACAACGACCCTAAAATTGCTGCGGGTTTCCTTTATCGAGTAGCACTAGACATTCAATTATGACTAGAAAATCACTTAACATCAATAAATAAAATACTAAAAGCTAAAAGCAAAGAAAATTCAAAAGAAGACTCAAAAATGCTACAGAACAGGCAAAATCTGCCTTAAAGCTAAAAGAGATGTTTAAAAAAAGGTTAAAAGAACTCCTTGAAGATTATCGTCAAAACACTAACAATATTAAAGAAAATAAAATACTGGCAGAACACTTTAATAAATATTAACAAGATCCTAATTCTTTCCAATCTGCCTCTTAATAATCTTTAAGAAAAAATAATATGTTGCACTTGATATTTTAAAAAGAGGAGTTAATTCTTCTCTTTTTTTTTATACTTGCAATATAAATCCAAACTAAAACACAATAAATGTCTTTCTATTTTTATAAGAGTTTAAATTTAAACTTTAAATAATTTGATATACATTAGTAATATATAAAATAATAAGACCAGCAGTAGACAAACAAAAAAAAAGAGCAAAGACTTTATTCTTTTTTGTTTATCTTATTGATTATTTCTTAATTTGAACTAAGTTTTTATTAATTAATAATTAATTTTAAATTTTAATTAATTTTGATTATTAAAATTCATTAAAAAGAAATCGAGGAATAGTGTTTTGAAAATCAAACCATTAATACACTTAAAGCTTTTGGGATTGTTTTTACTTTCTTGCACAATTGATGCCAAACTGGATGAAGACTATACAAACAAAGTAAAAGGAATGCTCAATAGCACAACAGATGATCAAGAAACAACCAATGTTAATACAAGCTCAGATGATAAAAAAAATATACCAATCGCTGATAAAGTAGCAGCCAAGCTGCAAAAACAATCGCAAGCACAACAAGTAGCAAAAGCACAACAAGTAGCAAAAGCACAACAAGTAGCAAAAGCACAACAAGTAGCAAAAGCACAACAAGTAGCAAAAGCACAACAAGTAGCAAAAGCACAACAAGCAGCACAATCAATACAAAATAAAGGATTGCAAAATCAATCACAATCAACACCAAATCTAAAATTGCAAAATTTAAGTTTTGGCGCAGATTTGACAACAAATCTGTCACAAACAACAACAGCAACAATGCTAAAACAAAGAATACCTATTCAAGCGGTTACAACCGTGCCTGGAAATACAAGAACTTTTAACAACAAAAGTAACATTATGCCAACATTTGCCTTAAGCTACAGCCAACCAACAAACCAGCCAACAAATTCAAGCTTTACTGTACAAACAACAACATCTTCCAGGAGTAAATTACAAACATTAAAAAATGAACTTATTATAACAATTTCTGAAGAAAAAAATAAAACACAAAACAACGTTGGATTTATAGAAACTTACGATCAATTTAAAATGAAAGATTCTGCATTTGATCTACTAGATGTTATTTCGGGGGCTAAAGTTTATGACAAAAGCTTCGCACCACAGCTTAACTCCAACACACCAGAAGCAGAAAATGAAAGAAATAAATTCTATGCACTTATGGATTTTGATCAAAACAAAATCAAACAATTTGGATCAATAATGAAAACTCTTTACAATGAGAATCAAAATCACGAATTAATAAGAGAATTAATGATATCAGGAATTGGAATACAAATTTCTTTCGAACTTGCGCTAGAAGAAATAAATAAAAAAATTGAAATCTTTAACCAGGATTACTTAAACGCTAAAATCAACAGTTTTGATTTCACCAATAAGCTAAAAGAGCTTAAATCCAAGCTAAATCAAATATTAGAAGAAAGAAAAGAATGGTCAAGACAAGCTGATGCGCTTATTGCCAATACTAGCTCTAATTCAAACTTAAGAGATTCTAAATCTTTAGCAGAGTACATTAAAAAAAGATATCTAGATAACATGCAAAATGCTCGCCAGTCTGTTCTTGAGGCATACATTAGCATAACATAACTCAAATAGTTTATTTAAAAAACGAAAATAAACTATTTTACAACTATTTAATCAAAAGAAGAGCACTGGACTCTTCTTTTTTTATATTGTTCTATTTCAAATTTGAGCTAAATTTAAGTCATTAAGTATTAATTTTAAATAATTAAAATTACTTAAAACTTTTATTAAAGGAGTGAATTTTGAATAAAAGAAAATTATCTATATTTATAACATTGGGAATAATGACATTTTTATCTTGCGATCTAAACAACAAAGACAATAAAAACAAAGTAGCAAGTTTTACAGAAACAAAATACAATGAATTAAATCCTCAAACAGACACAAGAAAAGATACACAAACAGAAACAAAAACACAAGAACATCAAAGATCAACAAAAAACTTAAAAGTTTCAAACAAAAAGGAAAAGGACATAATTGACAAACTCTTTGAGATTTTAGCAAGAGAAATGACAATAATAAAAAAAGAAAAACTTCAAACAGAAATACCTAGCCAATTTGGACTAAAAAATAGCATGTTTGAACTACTTAATGTTTACAAAATTGACTCCAAAAATGGCACAAGGCTTCAAGAAAAAATGAACTCAGGCCTTGCAGAATCTCAAAAAATGAGAAGACAATTTTATTCATCACTAAGCTACAACACCACTGACATTTTCAATTTAGCAGAGATTGTAAACAAGCTTTACAAAGACCCAAAAGCTCACGATACAATAAAAAAAATATCAGGGGGCATACGAATCCAACAAGTATTTGAAGTTGCGCTTGAAGATTTAGCAATCAACATGGACAAACTAAAAGAAAATGACTTTAACAAAAATGCTTTAGAAGAAATTTATAATTTAATTGTTGATTTAACCTTAATAAAAAAAGAATGGCTTAGCACAATAGAAACATTAATTAAAAGCTCAAATGCTAACTTGGAGCTACAATACAATACAGAAAAACTAAAAGACCACATTGATCAAGTATATAAAGATACTATGATTTCTCTTTGCCTTCAAGCCGAGCAAACATTACTTCACTTAGACACATTATTTAAACTTAATAATAATTAAAAAATTATTAAAATTTAGAACCTTTTACCCAAAGAGAGCTTGAGCTCTCTTTTTTTTCAAATTCTTCTTGTACAATAACAATTTTGAATTAAAGTTATTAATTGAGTAATTAAAATTATTAATTAATAATAATTACTTAAAATTTTTATTAAAGGATAACATTTTGAAAAATAATAAATTAATTACAATATTTTTATTGCATGTATTAACTGTATTAATTTTGCTTTCTTGCTCTCTGGAGGTCAAAGACAGTCATGAAAATAAAAAGCATAAAAAAGGAAAAGAAAAAATAACAAAAAACGAAAATAATTCATTAAGCAAGATAAAAGTATCTAAAAACGGTAAATCAAAAATAGACAATCTGCTTGTTGCTATTAATAATTTAAAAAATCCACAAAAACCTGCCGCTGGCAATAAAAACAAACCAAATTCAGCAGCCTTAAATCAACAAAACAATCCCAACAATGCCAATTCTAATGCTAATGTTAATGCCAATGCTAATACTAATACTGCCCCAAAACAAATATTAGATCCTGAAGCTGCAAAGCTAGTACAAAAAATATTAGACAGATCTGAGAACATTATTCAAATAAGCGAAATGGATTCTTACAAGGGCGAGCCTGATGACCAATTTGGAATGAAAGCAGAAATATTTAGTAAAATATTTTTCAATACAAAATCAACAGTACATTTTGACGAAAACGAATATACAGAAGAAAGAAGAATGTTATACACATCTTTGAATTTCAACGAAGGAAAAATTTTGGATCTTGGGAAAATTTTATCAAAACTAAGCCAAGACTCAAACTACAGAAGCTTAGTTAAAGAAACTCTTATAAACAGGGGCTTTAGCATTCAATTAGCAATGGAAGAAATCAGCGCAAAAATACTAAATGTAAAAGATAAACTACAACAGCTAAACAAACCTAATTTGAAAAAACTCTACTATGATTTTGAGAAACTTACAAAACTTAAAGAAAAATGGCTAAAAGACACAGATGACTTTATTAATGAGTACAATGCTGACCCTATCCTGCAAACTGACGTTTCAAAATTAAATGATGCTTTAAGATTAAAAAATTCAATAGCGCAATTTGCAGACATTCACGATATAATTTTGGATTTAGTAAACACAACTACCAATATTCTTGCTCCAATTCAGTAATACTCGTTTTGTATTCAAAAAGGGAATGGGGTTTACAACCTCTCTCCCTTTTTTTATATTTAATTTAATATTAATTAAATTTGTCTAAATCAGAATAATGAATAAAAATAATAAATCAAAATGTTTAATATTGTTAAAATCAAAACCTAAAAACTTCTTTAATAAATTTTATCAAAAAAGTTTTCTTAAATATTTATTGGTGGTTATATTTAAATTAATTTAAAAGCAAATATTTATTACTTTTTCATTGGTTGCTTCATAGACTTCATCATATTTTTGTCTGGCATTGACTTCATCATATTTTTGTCTGACATCGGAGTTGTAACTTTTGAATCTTCATCGCTAGTATTTTCCATCTCATCTGAAATTTTTGTAGTTTCACAAGCAAAAAATAATACCGCACTTAAAAATATCGCGTACATTAATTTTGTCATTGTTTATTCTCCTTCTTTAAAGCTAATCTTATATTAAAATATAATCTTGAAATAATCAATATCAATTGGTTTTTTATTCTAAATAAAAAAAGTATTAAATAATTTACAAACTATTGATAAAATATGTATAAAATGATATCTTATATTAATAAATTTGGAATGGAAAAGAATTTAATATTTATATGTATGTAGTTAAAAACAACCTAATTTATAAAAATGAACATACAAAACCTTTAAACCCTATTCTTTGTACACAGTTTTACATTAGAACTTACAGCGTAGATTCAAATGCAGCAATTGAAATAAGATCAGAAGCACAACATTTAGACCAATACGATCAAATCACACTAACAAAAGGTAAGCTAAAATCAATTAGCATATTAGCTCACAAAACTAGTATGGATAAAAAAGGTTTAAAAAACCTGCTTCAATTGAAAAATCACAAAGATTTTTATCATTTTTATGAAAATAATTACATAAGATGTTGTTTAAATTTCGAAGATAGACAAAAAAAAGAACTAAATTTAATGCCCTTATTTCATTATCATAGCTTGTCAAGCATTAACAATGCAATTCTAAGCAAAAATAAAAATGGCAATTTGCAATTTGGAAGCTCATTTTACGTGTCAACCAATCACAGCTGGAAATATCTAAGCTTTGCTAAATTTCAAAAAAGTCTAAACAAAATTAAACTTATCTATTCTGCTTATTCTAATAAAAAATATTACATTAAAATAAGTCAAAGCATTTACGCTACACTAAAAATATTAATTAATGCTTCAAGACTAAAAGAATTCATCAAATAATTTTATTTATTAAAAATAATAATAAACACTTCCCACACACGTTTCAAAGAGGCTCTCAACATGGGTCCTCTTTGTATAAATTTCAAAAACAAGTAAAATCTATATTTTAAAATCTGAGCTATAATTTAAGAATGTCTACATACTTCATCAAAGCCAGTAGGTTATTAATCAATAATAAAAAATAACACTATTTTTTAACTACCTCCAAAAGAAGTTCTTGTTGCATTAAAGAGCTTCTTTTTGCAAAAATTAATTTCTAATAGTTTTTAAAAATTTTAATCAAATAAACTTTAAACCGCCTTATTAATAATTGATATTAATTATATAATGAACAAACAAAAGGATAAGGAGAAATAAATGAGTAAAAGAGTAATTTTAATATTACTAGAAATTCTGATATTGTCTTGTGATTTATTTACAAATAAAGAGAAAACGCCTAAAAAGCAAACGTCTAAAGAGCAAACCTCTGAAAAGCAAATGTCTGACAAACAAACCCTCGACAAACAAGCTCGTGAAAGAAATAAACAACCTGCAGCAAAAATAATCCCTGCAGTATCCATTCAAACGATAGAAATAAGACAATCAAACCAAGTTCCAAAAAGTATTGAGAAGTACTACAAACAAGCTTATCCGATTCAAACATTCACACTTGATTTTACAATCAAAAGAGAAAAGGAATTTCAACAAACAGAAGATAAAATCTTGTTTGCACAGGGAAAAGTGGAGTCATTGAGCATTTTAATCAATAAAAAATTGTTAGACTTTAAAAACCCAAAAAATTCAAAAACCTCAACTTTAAAAAATTTCAAAGATATTGAAAATATTGATAATTTCTTTCAGAATCAAGACTTATTATTTGCTTTAAACCTTAAAAATAAAAATGATGAAAGCATTATTAGCATTATGCTCAATCCCCCAAACGACAGCCGAAAACTCAAAGATTATATTTTAAAAGACCTTAAAGAAACAATTAAAAAGGGTATTAGTGAAAAATACTTAAATCCTATCTATAGATTTCAAATAAAAAACAAAAAAGATTATCATTCAATAGATTACAACAAATTATCTATTAGTGAAAAAACAATAGAATTAGAACTACTACCTCACAATCAAGTCTTTCAAATGAATAAAAATTTCATTCAAATTTTAAACATGACAACAGACTTAAATAGTCTAAAATCAGTAATTCAAAAAGAATATGTATAAAATTAACTCGGACTTTCAAAATAACATACATCTAATTGATTAATATAATTTTATGATATATAATTACACCTAAATTGATTAGGTTAAAGGAATGATTAAATGGTTAAAAAAATAATATTTATTTCATTTTCAATATTTATTGTGTCTTGCAGTGCAATTGGTCGTGGAATTTTAATAGATTCTATTTTTCATAATGTGCACAAAGAATTCGAGCAAGAAAAAAAAGATGAAAAAAAGAAAAATTCACAATCAAAAGCCGAAATAGAAGAAAATGCCGACAACAGCTCTGAAGAAGATGATGATGAATAAAATTAGTAGGACAATAAAAACATTTTAATATTTTAAAAACATCTTATTAGCTAGCAGTTAAAATTTTAAGCCTAAATTTAAATATATTAATATATTCAAAGGAACATCGAATTTCACCCGATGTTCTCCTTTATTGATAAATCTGAAAAATCCTAAGTATGCTGTACACTTAGTACAAAGTAAATTCTTTGTATCAATATAAAATAAAGAAGAAAGGAATGGTGCTGAAAATTTTAGAAAATTTAAAAACAGCACCACCACTTCAACGCCAAATTACAAAAGGACCAAAGGTAACGATTATAAATTATTAAATGTTAATTTCTACAAAACAGTAAGAATAGAGATTTAAAAATAATAATACAAAATCTATGATACCCCCCCCCTTAAATCCCCCTTAAGGGGATTTTTATATTTTAAAATAAAATCAAAATACAAAAAATGTGGTATAATGTTTCTCAATATTCTTTTTTAAAGGAGTGCAAGGCTTTGAAAAGCAAGCTTAGAAAAGCTTTAAAAATCTCAATATTTGCAACATTGCTGCTAGTTATTAGCTGTAATCCAAATATGGATACAAACGATAAAAACCAAGCCTTAAACGAATATAAATTAAAAAATATTTCAGAAGCCATTAAAAAGAGCTTACAGTTTGAATCAGGCTCTAAATTAAAAAAAGAAAATGATGCAAACATAAATCAAAGTACACCTCCTATTTTGGAAATTGAAAAAATTGAACCTGGAACACAAGAGATGTCCTTAAAATCTGAATTTGATGGCGAAAGCCTAATGCCACTGGAAAAGCCAGAAGAAGAAAATATGGCAAAATCAGAAGAAGAAATTGCAAAAATACAAGAAAAATTATTGTTAATAGGCGCTTCTGATGAAACCACAGATCAAAAATTAGGCGAAAATATGCAAAAACCTTTAAATCCAAATACAATAGAGTTTAAAATTTCAACAACCACCAATGAAACAATACTTACCGAGATTGAAAAAGAAGAAATTAATAATGATCAAGACAAAATTTTTGATCAAAAAAAAGAAAATGACGCAACAAAAGAATACGCACAGCAAGTTAGAGATTCTCTGGATAAAGCACTAAATGCAATCCAAGCTCTAGAAACATCTAAAGCATTTAAAGAACTTGAAAATTTATCTAAGGATCAAGAAAACTCTCTAAACACAGCAAAAGAATCAATTGAGAGCAATATTAACAACATTAATACCAATAACATGGAAATAATAAAAAACAAATTACTAGAAGAACTAAACAAAAGTGAGCTTATTTTTGAAGATACTAAAGATCCCCTGGGAACAGGCACAATAAAAAAGGTCATAGATGCTGCTAAAAAATGGCAGGAAAAAGAAAATTTAAGTCAAATAGACTGGGACTTGAGCTTTAAGTTTCATCCAAACCCAAAACTTTACAATAAATTCAAAGCTCAAAAATATAAAATTTTGGCTGAAAAATTTACTAAAGTGAAAAATGAATACAAAAACACAAAAGAACAACTAAAAGCAGAGTCTAAATTAACAACCAACAATATCAACAAAATAATTAACGCAACAAAAGAGTTTGCAAACCAAGTAATAAACCTAATATTATTGGCAGAAAACAATCATCAATAAACCCTTGGCAGCAAGATTACTTTAAAAAAGAAAAAGTAAATACAAAAACCACTTCAAGCAATAGGGCCTGTTTTTCCGGTTGTAGTTGTTGGCGCACCACTACTATTAACATAAGTTAGAGTACCAGAACTGTGCATATGATTTTCAAACTTGGTTCCATTAATCTTTAAATTGCCTTTAATTTCAATATTATCCACATCAATGATCAATTTTTTAGCTTTAAATTTTATATTTTTACTTTGTGAATCAAGCTCTTGCGCGCTCAATTTAAACTGATCAAGCTTAATGCCAATTTTTTTAGGATTAAGAGCACTTAGAATGTAATAATAATTTTTATCAAAATGATTATTATCACTTTCTTGGAAAATATTAACATTACTTTGAAGTAAAATCACCTCATCTTCTGCTGATAAATCAAGATTAAAGTTAGATATACTGCAAGTATTAATTTCTAGCCCTTCGTACTCTTTAATAGTAACAACACCCGTTTGAGATTTAAAATCAAAGCTCTTAATAACACCTATTCTGCAAATAAAAACATTTTCAAAAAGAAACTGCTTTGACACACTAGCAGAAAAACCTTTAAGGCTGCCTGGGGCCACGCCAAAATCATTATTTTGCATAATAAATTTCCTTTTTACTTTCTGAGTAAAGCTCTAAATTTAAAACACACTCTCTGGTGCTGCTTAATCTAGCACTGGTGTTTTTAAGCCTGCAGTTGATCGTATTTCCATGCCGGTCTTTAAAGCTTAGATTATCTGCAATCTTAATGTTGTGAGTAAAAAGCACTTGCGCTTGATACAAACTTAACCCAGATTTAAACCCTAAAGCATCCTTTTGAGGCACAAACAAAAGCCCATAATCTTCAAGTCTTTTGTGCTGTCCAGAAACAAACTGTTCAAAATTCATGAAAATAAATTTCAAATCAACATCTTGCTCACAATTCCCAATATCAACAATGACAGCATCAACGTATCCTTGTCGCCTTAGGAATTCTATTAATCCTTTTGGCGAGTTGCACGCAAAGCTCTCTTTGATAACTTTTATTTTTTCAAGCTCATTCATAAAAAAGATTGCTTTGTCCTTAAACACATAATTTATTGCATCAGCAATAGTGCTGCCTTTGAAATTTTTATACTCAAATTTTTTCTCTAAAAAGGTCGCTTTGGACAAAAGATACAATTCACACTCAAAACTAAAATTCTCAGACCTACCAATTCTTTCAACAGGTGCTCCCAAATACCCAGCCATAATAAACTGGTAATCTTGCTGATCTGAAAACTTTTTATAATAAATTTTTACAATATCTGCGGTCTTAAAATCAGAAAAATTTAAAGGCACATTAAAAATTTGAAGTTTGGCCTTTTTGCTAATTATTAAATTATTCTCAGAATATGTATTTTGAATAAAAATATTCAAATCGGGAGCACCATTTTTAGTGGTAATAACAACTCTAGGCCTTAGCCCCGCAAGCCTGCCACCAGCGCTATTATTCTTAGGATCAACCGTATTGTAAAATTCAATCTTAAAATCATACTGAAATATTAACATCTTTTTTAAATAAAACTCCTTTTTAAATTAACAACAAATCAGGCTAAAAGTAAAAACAAAATTTAACTTTCTACTCCTTATTTGATTTGTAAATCACCATTACTGCAACATCCACCCCAGTGAACAAAACCTTATGATTAATGTCTAACACATTTTTTGAACCTATTTTTTGAATAAAAAGTCTTAAATTTTCTTCTAATTCCTCAAAAGATCTCTGCTGATTTAGTTTAAAATTGAAAATTTTAACCTTAATAGCTGCACCATTCTCAACAGAATAAGAATGCAAATTAAAAGATAAACAAAAAAATAAAATAAAAATTGTAAAAACCTTTCTCACAAATGCTACCAACTTACCTTAAACTTTCAAATACATTGCTACCCTTGCTTTTTAAGCTTATAGATCACCATTACAGACAAACCATTAAAAGTTATATTATGCTCAATGTTTAAAATATTCTCAGGCCCTATTTTATTAATTGCATTTTGTATTAACCTTTCAACAGAAGAAACAGACTGGTCTTCGGTTAAATTGCCACCAATTTTTACTTCTTCGTATAAGAACTTGACTGCAATCTCTTCGTCATCTTGAAGATCATAAGAATATAGATTAAAACTTAAAAATAAAAAAGAAATTAAAATAAATTGTCTCATTAATATTCTCCAAATAAAAATTGTTCTAAATTACAAAATTAAAAACCTAAATATTAAAAACTTTCAAAGTAAATCAAAAAAACATTCAAATTTAAAAATTTAAATAAACTGATCTTCAGGAGAATCAAAAAACTCATCTTCACTTTGAGACTCACTAAGCGCATAGTCTTCGCTTTCTAGCTCATCTTGATACTCTATTTCACTTTCATCTGGATCTTCGCTTTCTAGCTCATCTTGGTACTCTATTTCTAGTTCGTCTGAGTCTTGGTCTGGATCAGCTAAAAACTTGCCTTCTGAGCATTTAAGATCATAATTATCCAAGGGTCGTCTTTTGTTACATTTTTTTACACTTTGTGGTCTTTTGGAAGGTCTAGAGTTTGAAAACTTCTGGCCAACAGATTTGTTAGTTCTGCTTAAGGGCTTTAGGCTGCTGCGATTATTAGCTATTCTTTTTTTAATATTTTCACTAAATTTTATATTCTTAAGCCTGGATTGAAAATAGTTTTCTAGAAAAAGAGCTTTTTTAATAATTCTCTCTGCAATAAGTTTTGTATATTCTGGATTTTCAATAAGGCTTTTATTTTTGTAATTTCTTGTTAAATATTCATATTTTCCAATAATCTTAAGTAGTGGTAATTTAACTTCTTTTTGAAATCTGCCCCTAACAAGTTTTGTTTTTATTATTCCCTGCAAATTATTGCAATAGACACTAAGTGCATTAAGTTTAGCAAGTATTTCTTGACTTTTGATGTTGCCGGCTTTATCTTGAGATTTAATTAAAATCCCATTGTCAACGTCGTACATTAATACGTACGCCAAATCTATGTCTTTTTTGAAATTCCATTTTTTAAAATCAAATGGTCTTGCCACACTTGCATATGTAGTTGAAACAATATATAAAAAAAATATTAAAATAAGTTTAAATTTTATCATTAATATTCTCCTAATATTTAGATGTTTTTAATTAATATTTTAACCTTTATAAGTCATAATATTAAACGTTTTGCAAATTTTTACTTGCAAACTAATTTCAACCTCCTCCAAATAAACCGTGTCTTTAAGTTTTAATGAACTAATGCTTACCACCTCGTGAAATCCTACCGAAGGGCTGTACATACTGTAATAAACCCCCAAGTTAAACCTTTGCCTAAATTGCATTTTTATAAAATTGCTATTAAATTCTAAAACGCTGTTCATAAAAGGAGTTTCTCTTAAAGCTCTTAGTAAAGTTTGATCATAAATAGATGACAAAATCCCCTTATTAATTGTTACAATCTCGGGCTTTGGAGTAATGTTAAAGTTCACATATTCGCTTTTTGTATTTGTAAAATCAATTACCGCTCGGTCTGAGCTTACGCTTGAGAGATTTTCTTCTATTAGGTCATGCTTTGTAAAAATAAAAAATAACTGGGGAATGTACCCAAGGCCTTTAAAATCAAGCCTTGGAAAAAGTAAAACAAAATTAGAACTGCTTACTAAACTTGAGATTTGATTTACAATCTCTTTTATTAACCTACTGGCTTGCTCTTTAATCACTTGAAACCTCTTTTACAATTAAGGCATTCTAGAATCATCATCAATTCCTCTTGAATTAAATTCACTAGCACTATTTAGCACATTTGTCATATACTCAACCAAAGGCACGCTTTCAAAAGCTTGTGCCAAAAGAATGCCAAGATTTGAAAAAGTATTTTTTAAAGGGTCTAGTATACTGCTTGTAAAATCGTAATTTCTAGCCCACTCTAAAAGTTCTAAAGTTTTTTCCAAAAATGGGTATAATCCAGGCTCAAAAGCGGTGCTTATTATTTTGCTATTTAAAACTTCAGGCGCATCTTTTAGATTTTTTAAAGAACCTGTTGGCATCCTAAAACTTAAAACTTTTTCCAAATTATTCCCATCCTTTATAAAATCGCTTACTAGGTTAATTGCCTTTGAATCATTTTTTGCATGTCCTTCGTTTTTTAATTGCTGTGCAAGCTCAACCATAAAAGAGAAATCATTTGAATTTGAATTTGAATTTGAATTTAAACTTGGGTTTTGTGAGCTTTGAAGAATATAAAGTTTTCTTAAAAAATCATTTCTCTCAAGCTCTGTTTCAAAAGATCTTTTTCTTTTTAGTATTTTATTTGCACTTTCTTTTTGAGAATCTTTGAAAATAAAATTTTCAAGACTTAGCTGAGCCTTTTTGTCTTTTAAATTTTTAAATTCTTCTAAAGGCGAATTTAAATCATTAAAACCATTTTTTATATTTAAAAAATTAACAAGGCTTGAGCCTTTAAAAAGATTTCTAAAAGACATCAGATTTTCCCATGCAATCTGACTGTTTTCGTTTTTAACGCCTAATGGTTCTTTCAAATCCTTAAAAGGGGAAATATTGTTAAAATTGGAATTTAATCTAAAGTTTTCTGACAGATTAGCCTGACCTTTACCAGAATTATTAATAAAATTCTGCTTAAAAATGTTTTTAATATTTTCAGTTTTAAAATATGAATGCTCGTTAAAGCCAAGATTTGATTTATCTATTTCTGGCTTTAAACAAGAGCTTAGACTGCTTTTTTTCTCATTTGAGTGCCAGCCGAATAAGCCGATTTTGTCTTTTAAATCAAAATCAAAATCTTTTAAAACATTCTTTGGGGTTTTTTTCTGATAATCATCAGAGCCTAGAAAATCCTTAAAAGAATCATTTGTGCCTAAAACATTTAAAGATTTAAAACTCGATGATTTTTGAGAATTATCAATTTTGGGGGTTTTAAAAATTTCAAGCCTTTTAAGACTTAAGGAGAAAAAATCCTTACCACTTTTATAACTCAAATCACCAAAAACCTGACTGAAAAAATTTTCCCTTTTTAGACTTAAAAACTCTTTTTTTAAATTACTCTTAGTGGCATTTCTGTCAAGAACGCCTTCTAATGAAATTGTGAATTTATTATTATTATTTTCTTCGTACATAAGAACCTTTAAAACACGCTACTAAAAGATAAAAACCTTTCGTATATTTCCTTGTTAAGCTTTAAATTGGCTACTCGGTTAACCTCTAAAAGCTCCTTGTAGCTCATTTTTTTAACTTCCTTGTATGTACAAATGCCCATTACAACAGGAAAATAATACTTATTAGTTTCTTTTGTCAAATAGTCTATGTATTTAAAATAATTGGTCGCAATCTCTTGCTTATTCATTGCTACCTTCTTGCAATAAAGGCTCAAAACCAGTTTCTAAAGAATCTTCTGAGTTTAAATCTGCCGGTTTATTGTTTGTAATTAAAAAATCATAACTCCAGCGCTCGTCAATGTAGTCATACTTAATGTAGTCGCCGTTTTTGTCTTGAAAACTTTCAATGTAAACCAAACCAGGCTTTTTAAAACCTTCTATTGTTTCAAAAAGTGAATACTGAACTGAAAAAAGAATTGTGGGAAGAGCGTACTTGTAAAGCTCAGAATATTTTCTCTCTTTGTTTAAAATTTCGTAAAATTCATCTAAAAAACTTCTTGAGATCATTAGTTTGGTTATTTCTTTTAATGTTCGCAGATCGTTAAGTTTGCTAATAAGTTCATCTCGATCAACATCAAATCCTAAAACGCTATCCCACTCGTACATGGGAATATCTTTTAAAACGTACGTATATGTTTTGGTTCTAGTTAATACTTTTAACTTGTATCTCATTTTAAATTCTTATCCTTTAATTAAAACATTTTTAAAACATTTTTATTGTTAATTTAACTTGCTTTGAACTTGCATTTAAATTGCATTTAACTTGCTTTCTCAACATCACAATTGATTGCATGAATTGTAAACTTAACAGTATCATTCTCAGATGAATACTTTCTAGTTGGAATTTCTGCAAAAAAGGCACTATTTGAAATAATTTTAAGTCCCATTTGATCGTTAAACACCAATCTTTTTAACTTTTTAGATTTTGGTACATTCTCGTAAAATTGCTCATTGCTTAGCTTTGTTAAGAGTTTGTAATCAAGAGATCCTTTGCTTACTTCTAAATCAAAAATATGAACAACAGTTCTTGGATCTCTAAAGCTTGGAATTGGGAAATTTCTGTCTTCTGTGCTTGCTTTAGCCATTACATTAGGCTCTGTGCTGTACTCAAGAGTGCCTGTGTCTATTAAATTGTCATTAAAGCTAAAAAATATTAAATCAAGTGAATAATATTCTCTCATTATGATGCTCTCCTTAAATATTCGTTTATCTCTTGTGTTGTTATTGCCAAATTAACGCTATTAAAGCTGTCATTGTATTTGAGTGCAACTTCTAAGCTTAAGCTTAAACCCTCAGAAGAATTAATTTTAAGTTTAATCTCTTTATAAGAGACAATAAGCCCTTTTTGTTTAAGTTCATGAAAAAAACATTCAAGCCCTGCTGTGTATTCGTTTGGCAAATTACTGTCCAAATTTAAAGCTCCAAGTTTGCTGTTAGCTCTATTGTTTTTATTCCAAATCCTAATAAGTTCTTTTATTAATTCATTTTTAATGTAAAAAAGCGTGAAAGACTCATCAATTGGATCGCCTGAAAGATTAACCCCTTCCTTGAAAGCTAAAATGCCGTCATTGCCAGTTTCATTAAGAAGTGAGTAAAAATTAATATTGGATTTTCTAAGAGAATCAATTAAAGAGTCATCATAAACAGGAGCAGAATTTAAAATCATACCATAAGGATTAACAGCATGAAAAATGCTTGCTTGATGCAAATACGCTGCTGTAAACTTAAGGTGCAAATTTTGATCCCTAGCGTAAACAGCAATAACATTTTTAAACTCGCTTTTGTTTTTGCCTTTTAAAAAATTTGGCAAGTTGCCATCTTTAGTAGAAATTACAATAAAACTACAAGCTTTTCTAATCTCTTCAAAATCGCTACTAAGGGTATCTTCTGCGTGATTTACAAAAACTACAAACGAATGTAAGTTGGATTTTAAAAAATCTTTAATCTCTTTAATCTGGTTGTAAACATAAAAATCAACAGACCTAAGCCCTTCTTGTCCGAAAAAATCACTGAGTGATTTTTTCAAAGCGCTAAGCTGATCTTCTGCTATTTTTTTCTTGGAAGAATCAGACTCTTGGGCCTTTTGCATCTCAAGTTTTTCAAGAAGATCTTGAAAATTTGTAACACTTAATGCCAAGTGTTTGCTTGCTAAAACATTGCTTTTGTAGATTACAAGCGGATTGTAATAATTAACATTATTGAAAGCTAGTTTGTTTTGCACCAAACTAATGCTTATTGTATCTTTTGGCATTTATACTCCTTTTAAATTTATTTTTATTTATTTTATTTATTTTATTTATTTTATTTCAAAAAAATTTATCTCTCTTGTTTTAAAACCTGTATATTTGCAACAAAAATTTGATTAAAACTAAAACACATATTAGAATGCATATTGGAAACACCAAGAAGCCCATCATTATTTAAATTGCTAACCGAACACAGATAATAAGTTAAAAGCAAATAAGAACCGCTTTCAAGCTCTTTTGTAAACTCAAACCTAAATCTATTTTCGTGTAAAAATTCTAAAAAGTGTTCATACACTTTGCAAATGCTCTTATAAGAATCTCTGTAAGCTTTAAATAAAACAAAACTTAAAAAATAAAGCGAAAACCTTAATCTAAACTCATTAGACTCTTGATAAGAATTTCTACCTCTTAGATTTCTGGGAGTAAGCCCTTCAAAAGACTCGCTTTTTAATACAAGTAAATTACTAGTATTTGTAGCAAACTTTTCTAAATACGGGTGGTTATAGGTATTTAAAATTTCTAACTCTATTTCTTTAAGATATAAATATTTTTTAAAATTTGTAAGTATTTTTATTAAAAACTGTACAGATTTATCTAGTCCTATAATCATGACTTTCCCTTTCTTTTGCTTTCAAGAGGCCCGTTGGGTTTTTAATGTTTTTGAGAAAACTTTTAAATCCTTTAGATTTTTTGTCCTCTTTAGCCTCTTTAGTATTTAAAGCTCTTTTTGGTCTTAAGTCTTTTTGCCTGATAAGTGAATAATTTTTACAAAAAACTATAAACTGATCTTTTATTTCAACAAGTCCTTTTTGAATAGACTTTCTAAAAGCTGTTTTTATTCCATTGTTTGAAAAAATATTAGAATAAAACTCTTTGTAAAAAGCCTTTGCTAGTTTGAAATTAAGCTCTCTTGTAATTTCTTCAGATTTAATATTAATGCTATTTTCTGCATTAAAAGAATTGTCTTTAAACTTAATCTTTACACTCAACAAGAGCTCCTTAAAACTAGAGTATTGTAATTTAGGCCTTCGTTGTAGCTTTTTTGAACCCCTAAGATCGAATAAAAATCATCAAAAACCTTAACCAAATCTCCGTACTCAAATTCCAAATTCTCAAGTGTATATACCTTGGCGTAACTATTACTGTCAAAGATATTTACACCTTCAATCTCAACCACTTCTTCTGGACTAATTAACAAAAACATTCCTTTAAAAACAACAGTATCAGAGCTTTTAAATCTAGTTTCATAAGACGCACTGATTGGATCTTTGACTGCTCTAAATTTACAGAAAAAAAGTTCTTGTGAATATGTACTAATAATATTACTTAAACCAATATTAATCATCTCTAAAGACTTCATTTAACTACTCCTATTAGAGAGCCTTTTGCTCTTAAATCTTCTATTAAACCATCCAAACATTTGCAAAAATCACCCCCACAGCCGCTAGAGCCAAGATTTGTGGGAAAATATTCTAATGATATTTCTTTAAATTTTTCAAACTTAATGTTATTTAAATTAAAGCCTTTTAATCTGTTTCGTCTTTTTAACTCGCAACCAATAAAATAATAAATTAAAACAAATATTGTAGAATCATTTAAACTTGTAATTCTTATTCTCTTAAAAATTAAAATATTCTCAAGTAAATTTAAATATAAAGAAAATTCTTTAATGCTTAGATCTTTAAAATCAAGCATTAAAAGACTCAGTATTTGCTCATATACTGTTTGTAGTGATTCTAAATTATCACTTTCTAGAGTTTTTAAATTTTCACTTAAAGCCTGATTGGTATCTACTTTGCTGTCATTCATTTTTTAGCTCAATTTTATCCTAAGGATTGAATTTTTTGTTGCCAAAATTGTTCCAATAGAAAAGTCAAGAAAACTTGTTCTAAAATTGCTACTTGAAACTTCTGTGTATGAATTTAATATCGGCTGATGCCCGTCTTTTAAAAGTAGAAGTTTGCTACTTCTTGGGTATATTAAAATTTCATCGTCTAGTAAATTTGTAGTCTCAAGCTCAATATCTGCATCATTATTAATTGCACTTATAAAATCAAAAAGCATGTCTTTGTATGAATAATTGTTGTTTGGAAGTCTTTCAAGCAAACGACCTTTGATTTTGCTGGTTGTAAGTATTTTAAAAGGTACCCTTCTCTCATCTTCTAAATTAATCTTTGAAAGATCTTCATTTATTGATTTTACTTGATCTAATATGTTTGTCTGTTTAACCGTTTTGTCTATTTGGTTTGGGAGATTTAAAAGTCCATACATAGTTTCATTGTTAGACTCATCAACAAGAAGAGTTCTTTTACTGCCTTTTGAGAGCGTAAGTCCACCCCTTAAATAGTGCGCGCTCATTAACTTTTGTATCTCAATTATTGCTCCTAAGAGCCCTTCTCTCATATTAATATTTGTGTTTGCCTCTACGCTAACTTTTCCATCTGGTGCATAGTAAGTAAATGCATACTGAAAAGGTAAGTAATTGATTTTTACCATTTGTCTTTGGAACTTTATTGTTGAGACTGTGTTAAAATCATTAACCTTTAATGTAGGAATATCTGTTAAATTAGAATACCACTTAATAATTCTGTCACTTCCAAGAGAAATATTGCTACTTTGTATTTGCTGTGAATCTAAAAAATGATAATATTCAGGGGTTGGACATTCTCTAACTAAAACATCCCTTACTGTGTTTAAATATTCCTCATTATTTAATATACTCTCATCCATTTTAAATTCTCCTATTTTAAATTGAATCTTTTATTTGCTTGACTAAAAAAAGAACTCTAACTCCATAAACATCTCTTCTGTCTTTAAATTCTTCAGCTGGTCCTAATGCTAAAGCATGAATAACAGATGCATTCTTGCTAGATTTTTCTAAAACCCCTTCGCTGTTTATTATTAATTTGTCTTCTGCTTTGATGGTTTTGTCTTTAGTGATCAAAACGCATTCAAAACTACAAGTGATTGGAACAACCGTACCGGTTCTTGAAAAATCGTCAAAGTCTACACAAACCCCGTAAAGATCGCTACCACCGCCTTTTGCTATTTGTAAACTTGAACCATTAACAATAAGCTTAACCCCACATTTGTAGCAAAAGTCTAAAGCTTGATAATTTTCAAACTTATCAGCAGAAGAGTTTTTTAGACCGCCTTTTTGAGCAAAATAAAGCCCTGCGTCTTGAAATTTGTTACTGTTCTCAAACACCGGGTAACTGCTAGCATTAACGCTTTGCAGTTTATCTAAAACAATTTTTTGAGCTTGATTTTTCTTTAAACTTTCAAGCTGGCTCTCAAGTTCTACTTTTGATGCTTTTAGTTTTTCTATCTCTTTTTGAAAATCAATTGAATCGCTCATTAATAATCTCCTTTTTTAAATTGATTTCTTATTTAATTTTTTCATTAAAATTTTTTATTAAAAGCTTAAATTACAAAAATTTAAGCTAATTTAAGCTAATATCTTTTTATTACAATAAAATTCATTCTTAATCTCTTCCCACTGATTAAGCATTGCTTTTCTTAAATCATGATACGTGCCAAAAAAAGCATTGCTGTCTCTTAAATTATTTTTTTGATCTACTTTTATTCTTTGAAAATTAATCACTTTGTATGAATTTTCTGAATTCTTATTTTGATCAATATTGGTCTTTGCAAGCCTTATTAGTATTGCACGGGAACGCGGGTCAATCTCTTCAAGGTTGCAAGTTCCAGCTACAGCAAATATTTGCGCTAATTTTACATACTTTCTAATAAGCTCTTCGGCTTGTCCTTTGACAACCTCTTTAAAAGAATACCCTTTTGCTAAAAGATTTTCTGTATTATACTCAAAACTTAAATTATCATTTGCAAGTTTATTTATCTCAACAAATTCTCTTAAGTCATTGTGAGAATAATTACCAGTTAAATTATCATTTTCACTTTTGAGATTTTTATATTCCAAAAACTCACGAATCAAAGCGTCGCTTAAAACTTCATTGTTTTTACCTTTGGTGTCTTTTAAATCTTCTTGGCTGTTTTTGTCTGCACTTGTTGCCATTTTTTCCATAATTACTCCTTTTAAATAACCAAACTTAATTGTTCTTTTAGATTTTCTTTTGCCTTGTCACTTAGATTTTCATTTTTAATTAGCTCTAAATATTTAAAATAAACATCAAGAAGCAAATTGTCTTTTTGAAGTCTTTGCTCATAGCTTAAAGCTTCAAGCTCATTAAACTTCATATTTAATCTGTAATATTTGTTAAGCTTGAGATTGCACGCATTGGCAACAGATTCTTGAACACCTTTTAAATAATCATAATAATTGCTTTTGTCTCCCTTGCCGCTGTTACCAAGCCCTTTAACTTGTTCGTTAAAACTTCTGGTTAAAGGCTCTTTAGTATCAGCTCCAATTTTTGCTTTAACAAGTTCAAATGCGTCTTTTAAAAATTCTAAATCATATTTTATTACCTCTAGACGTGCATTCTCTGATGCTGTATAAAAAATTCCATCATTGTTTAGCGCGCTTTTAATCTTGCTAAGCTCTCGGCTAAGCTCGTCAGAGGCGCTACTTAATGCTTGAAAATTTTTGTTTGGCTCTTGAGCTTTAAAAAAAGTAGAAAATATTTTGCCTTTGCTGTTTACTAAGGCATTTATTTCTTCTTTTGCAATCTCTAAAGATTCAACAAGTTCTACCAAATGTTCGTCTTTATAAAACAAAAAATTATAATTTCTTATTCTTTTTTCTATTTCTAAATAAATTTGTTCTAAAAGACAAATGTTAAGCAGTAAACTTTGCGTGTAAGCAGGTTCTTGCACGCCCAAAACATAATCATAATTTTCATAAATTATTACTCTGCTTTTATCTATTTTTACAATCCTTGCTTTCTCAAAACCATCTGGGTCTTTTGAATTTGAAAGGTACTCTATGTAGTTAGAATCTCTTTTGTTAATAATTTTTTGAAAATCTAAATATTTAAAACCTGTTGGTAACTCGCTGTTAACCTTTTTGCTTAAATCTTCATCTTCACTTTTGGGTTTTACTAAAATATAGCCTGCTCCATTAAATCTATAGCTTATCATTGCTTCAAGAAGAGCTTCTTTTAACTCTACCTTTAAGCTTACAAGAGATTTACTGCCTTCTTTTAAACAAGACGTTTCAAGCAAGCTTAAACTAATTCCATTCTTAAGCGCGTCTTCTGCTGTACTTTCTATGTAGTTTCTAAAAAAAATTGAATATCTGTAAACATCAATAGGGTTTATTTGGGATTTATTGTTTTTTATTTCCATTTTAAATTCGTTAATCATTTTTTTAAATATCATTATATACATTATTATATCAAAAACAGTTTTTTATGCAAATAAGTATTATTTAATAATAATTATCAAGTAATATTGATACATAAAATGTCAATATTAAAATTGATTCAAAATTTTATAAAAAAATTAATATGTTTTAAGGTATTTATGCTAATATTAATTAAAGAATATAAGTAAAGCTTACAAAATATTCTACTTACTTTTGCTCGCATTGTTGCAAAATAAACATTGTAAAATGATATTATAAAGAAAATTAAATTAATACTTTATCCAATCCCAATAAATATTAAAAAGGTAGAGAGCGATTTCTCTACCTTTTAATATTGAAAAATACAGAAAACCCAATTAACTTAATCTAAACATAAGAAAATAAAATCTTTTTGCCTTCTATTCCCTGTTGAGCAATAAAAGATGATACTAAAAGAGATGCTCTTATTGCTTTTATTAAAGCTTTGTCTGCTTGAAATGTAGATTTAATAACCAACAGTAGGTCGCAGAGAAATTCTCTTGTCTTTAAATTTTCAATGCCACTAATCTCTTCTTCGGCTGATTTTATTCCTTCTTCATCTTCATGTAAAAAATCAATCTCTTTTAACCCTACTGAGTCAATCTCACTTACTGTGTGAAAATTAAAATTGACTATTGTCCAATAAAATACTTTTAAAATCTGGTCAACAATCCTAAATGTTATGGGAATATCAAAATCAGAAATTTTATCAAATTCTAAAAGTAGATGATTGTTTAGCTTTTTGGCTAGATCGATCACAGAAATAAGTTTTGATTTTGACTTTTGGACCTTTAAATGAGCATCATGTAAATTCTTTGTATTTAAAATTTTATTTAAATTAGTCTCTACTTCTAAAGCAGAATTAATCACCTGTTTTGATAATTCTTTGGCAAATTCAATATTATTAACATTATTAATACTATTAAATTCAAAATCTTGAAAATCGCTATTTACGTTACTTTTATCACTCATACCCTAATAAAGATATATCCTTAAAAAGATACTTAAAGGTCTTTTTAAAAAATAAAGACAAGTTAAGTCTATAACCTGTCCTTACAAAAATAATATTTCAAATGTACTCGCTATTGCTCTCACAATTTTTCAAATTTTTCAATTCGTTGTTATTCTCACTTTCGGTAAACGCCGTTTTAATTACTTTAAAAATCTCTTCATTGCATTTTACAGGCTTTTCGCTGTGCTCGTCATTCTCTTTTTTGTAAGCATCACCGCCAAATGCATCAGCTACCTTTTGGAAAAATAAGCTTAAATATCCACCAGTGCTGTTTTTAATTTTATAACAAACATAATCCTTAAAGTCTAAATCTAAAAATCGCGGATCGGGCCTTTGCTTTTTGCTTAAATCTACTGCTTTAGATAAAATGCTAAAAATATTGTCAAAAAAGCTTACAAACTCTTTTTGTCTCTCAACATCCTTAGAAAACCAATCAAAAAATTCTTTATAAGATTTCTCGTACTCAACTTTTAGCTTTTCATCTCTGCCATTAACGGCTATTGCATCTTTTAAAAAGATTTTTAAAGTCTCTAACTTTTGAGCTTCTTCGGGAGTTAAAGAAATCTCTTTAGGAATTTGATCTTTAACTACTACATCGCCAGTAACAAGAAAAATGCTATTCCTAGAATCAATTTCTGTGAGCGCCTTAACATCGCCAAAATTTTGTCTACAAGAAAACATCGCTAGCAGTAATATGAATGCCACGTTTATTGTTTTCATTATAAACTTCCTCCACTGAAAAAATAAACTCTCATTATAGTTCATTTTCTGGCATTCTCAAGGCATACAAAAAATCAATCGATTTTTTTATTTTATTTTATTCTTTAAAAATAAAAAAGAAAAGAAATTAAAAATTAAATTTTCATTTCCCCAAAAGTTATAACATAAAATAAAGGTTTAAATTTTATTTGAAAAAAACAAAGAGCGATATATACTTGTCTATTGTTATAAATCAACAATTCATTGAAAACTTCTTTAAAACTACAAATAAGGCCTTGAGGCCTTATTTGTAGTTTTAAATAAACAATGTGTAAACAATGTATCTTTTTTATTGTTTTCCTTTAACTTTTCTTTAAACAAAAACAATAAGCTCCGCGAGCACTTAGAAGCAGAACAAAATCTTTTAAAAAAAGATTGCAATATAATTTGCTATTAACTATTACAAAAACAAAGGAGGCAATAATAAAATGATTGTCAAAAAAAAGTTGCTTTTAACACTTAGCATTGCTGTTGTAATCTCGTGCACAACGTCTAAACCAAAAGATGACATTATCTTTGGCATTGGCATTGGAAACGAACCAACATCGCTTGATCCACAATTTTGCAGCGATAGACTGGGCAATTTAATTATAAACGAACTATTTGTTGGGCTTTTAAGGGGTGATCCTAAAACAGGTGGATACAGACCGGGACTTGCAAAAAATTGGGATATTTCCTATGACAACACCTGTTATACATTCTATTTAAGAGACGACATTTATTGGAGTGACGGCGTTAAAATAACGGCAAACACCATTAGAGATTCTTACATAATGGCCTTAGAAAATGATCTTGATGTGCCAAATATTAGCTTATTAACATCAAAGATAAAAAATGCACAAGAATTTCACAAAACAAAATTAAATGCAGATGAGGTTGGAATAAGGGCAATCAATGGACAAACTTTAGAAATAACTCTCTCTCGCCCAACAACATATTTTCTTGACATGCTTACAAACCCAATATTTATACCTATTCCCACTCACGTTGTTAAAAAGTTTGGAAATAAATGGACAAACCCAGAAAACATGGTTACAAGCGGGCCTTTTAAGCTAAAAAGAAGAGCCTTAAACGAAGAAATATCTCTTGAAAAGAATAAAAAATTTTATGATGCTAAAAACGTTGCTATTAATGAACTTATATTTGTTACTATAAACGACCCCCGCAGAATTTACAGCATGTATGAGCACAATGAAATAGATGCCATTTTTAACAACATACCCTTAACTCTTGTTAATGAGCTTATCTTAAGAGAAGATTTCTATACAGCTGACATTAATCAAATTGGGTTTTTGTCATTAAACACAAGTGGTAAACCCCTTGACAATGTAAAAGTAAGAGAAGCATTGGCTCTTGCGATTGACAGAGAAACTCTGGTCTACAGAGCGCTTGATAATAACTTTAAAGCAACAAGAAAAATAAGTCCTAATATTAACAACTATAATTACGGTAAAAAACTTAAGCCATACAACCCACGAAAAGCAGAAAAACTTTTAGCCGAAGCTGGATATCCGGATGGGAAAAATTTTCCAACTCTTACAATAAAATACAATAACGATGACCTTGAAAAAGAAGTTGCCAATTTTATTCAAAGCCAGTGGAAAAAAGTTTTAAATATTAATGTGGAAATTGCGCCTGAAACATGGACCAACCACATATCAAACGTTCTAAAGGGTCAATATGAGATCTCAGTAAGGTCTTGGCAAGGAGATTATTTAGATCCCATGGCATTTTTTAATATATTTGAAACTAAAAGCTCGCATTTTGTATCCTACGGATATTCAAATCCCGAACTTGATGAGCTTATAATAAAATCTGATCTTGAAGAGGACGAAAAACTAAGATTAGAAACATTAAAAAAGATAGAAGAAATAATTATTGAAAATGATTATCCAATAATTCCAATATACAGTGTTGCGGGAAACTATCTTTTTAAAAACGATAAATGGCTAGGGTGGAATACAAATAATTCAGAAAGATTTGCCCTATCAGAAATAAAACCTTTAGAAGAATAAATGATTTTTTATAAATAGAGTCAAAAATTAATGACTCTATTTATAAAAAACTTATTACAAAAGCCTACCTTTTTATTAGCTTCAAGGCGCTCTCTTTTAAATAAATCAAATCCTTTAAAACCTTATTAAAATCAATGCTGTTGCTAAGAATGTAACTACATATTTCTCTTAATTTTTCATCTATATCTGAATATTTTTGATTTAAAAGTTTTAATTCTGGCTGTGGATCAAGAACATCGTAATTGCTTCCGCTTAACATGTTAATCTTGCTTAAGCTATTGCTACTTTTTTCTATTAATCCGTGCTGTACTTTTAAAATCTCTAATATTTTGCTTAAAAGATTAATCTTTTCTTCACTAGATTCGCTAAAAAAATTGCTAACTTTAATCTCACTATAATTAGATATCCTAGAGCTTATTTTATTAGTTATGCTTTCAAATTTTCTTTGAATTTTTAAAATAGCATTTTCTCTCTCAGGTAAAGAAAGCTCAGAAAAATTTAAATCATATTTATTAAAGTTGTTTTTTTTCATACCAGAAAAATCATTAAAATAACAAGAAATTACCGCTACTGAAATGATATATACATAAATATATCTCTTCATACATATTCTCCTAATTAAAATTTAATTTATTTCAAAAGCACAAAATTATTCAAATAAACAAAAAACATGCATCTTTGACATAAATCTGCCATTTAATCTAAATATATTATTTAATATTAAACGTGCTTTAAAATTTTTAATAATTTTAATAAACTTAATTATTTCTATTTGTTTTTATTTATTTTTTTTTATTTCTACGATATCGCTCTCTGGCTCTTAATTTAAGTTTTTCTCTGTTTTTCTGATAATACTCTCTGTTATAATCTGAGGCTTTCTTCTTATTTTTGGCTAATAAATTTTTATTGTTTAACTTTTTAAAATAACTACAACCCAAAAGACGTATTAAAAAAAAAAAGAAGACCGGCAATTCTCATATTTCTCTCTCCTTGAAATATATTTGAATAGATTGAATAGATAAATCTTAAAAATGATTGCACTAGGCAAATTTGGCAAACCTCACAAATTCTTCTAATGCTATTTTTTAGCTAATCCAATAAAATCTAATCAAAATTGATGCAAAATAAACTCTCTTTTTGAAAAAAAAATAGCTTAAATATTTCAAACTTAGCTTTTTTTAAAGTTAACATTGTGCTTAAAAAGCATTAAAACTAAAAAAATTAAAGTTTGAGAACAAAAATAAAAAAATCTGCTTTTCGTGGTTAACTCCTTTAAAATAAAAAATAATAAAATTAAATTATAAATCACATCAATAATATTTCACAAAAAAATTAAACTTTAAAAATAATTTTTCAAAACTTTTAAAAGATTGAATATTTGGTTTATTTTTTTTACAAACCATTATATTTTTTAATATACTGGTTTAATTATTTTAAAAATTTATTTAATATTGTTTTAGCCTAGATTTAAGGCAAACAGAAATTTTTGGCAAAATTAGCACAAAAGACAAAAACTTTTTAAATCATTATTAATTACAAAAAACTTAAATCAATAACTAAAATTTAGATCAAATTATAAATATTTAAACCTGCCGAAATGAAATAATTTTTCTTTATAATTTAGCGTTAAAAGAAGATACGCATTTGCAAGAGAATCAAGTGCATCATCTTTTGTTTTGCCGTCTCCCTTGTAGCTGTAAATATCAGATACTACATTTTTGCTTACTATTTTTAAAAATTCTATTTTGCGGCTTTCAAACAAAGGAATAAGCGCACATATTCTTTTAAATTTATTGCTCAAAGGTTTTATTGGTGCAACTTTAAAATAGTGAGTGCTTTTGTTTCTCAAGAAAAGAATTGTTTTAGTTAAGATTCCATCCCCTTTGATGCTATCCCTCTCCTCAATGTAAACGGTATTTACATTAAAATTTTCTATTAAAACTTGAATGGAAGCAAGCATTAAACTATCGCTTACTGGTTTTTGATCTTGATAAATATATGCATAAAACTTCTCAAAGGTGCGCTCTAAAACACAAATAGCTGTATTGTCTCCGCCTACTGAGAATGCAGGATCAATGTACATTATTGGGCTTTTAAATTCATAATCTTGATTGAAAATCATCTCATTAAATAGTGTAGATTCATTTGAAATCCACTCTCCGTAAAGCACACGAGCCTTATAGGCGGGAAAACGTTTGTAAAGTTTTTCCTGGGTTTGAATAAAATCTGCTGAATTTAAAGGGTTGTCGTACGTTGTAAAATTATACGTCTTAAAAACATCTGTATTTTCAATATAGTCTGTTTTAAAATAGTGCACGGGGCTTTCCGGATTTGTATCAAAAATAATAATTTCTTTACCCTTTCTAAGCCTTTTTACCACTTCAAGCAAAGTTTCTCTGTGAATTACTGTTGCTTCATTTACATAAATTATTGCACTATTGCCCCCACGAATCTTAGAAAAAGCATCTCTGTTTTTTCCCCCATAAATATTAAGCTTAAGGCCTGCTATCTTACAAAAAGACTGCCCGCTTTTCTTTTTCTGGTAATCAATTCCTAGCAAGCTGCAAATTTTCTCTATTTGCTTTATGGTATTTGTCATTAACAAGCCAATAGAATTGCCTATAATAAAATTATTGGTATCTTTTTCATAAAAAGATTTGTTTTCAATAAGCTTTTTAACAAGCAAATATGAGGCTAAAAACGTCTTACCACTTGCAATCCCGCCGCTAAATATTACTTTTGAATAATTGTTAATTTCTATGTCAAAAAGAACTTCCTTTTGCTTGGCGGTTAAATGTTTGTTTTCAAAATCTTTAAAACAAATGCTGGTTGGTTTGGGCTTAATATAATCCAAAATGTTAATATTAAACTTATTTTTAAACTTTTTCTGAAGATTGAGAAACGTCAAAGATCTTAAAAATTTCAAATTTTACTCCAATTTTAAATTCTTGCTACTTAAAACAGATTTAAGCTTAACAAGAGCATCAAAATCCTCTCTCAGGCAAATAGTAGTAAGCTTTTTTTCAATCTCTTCTTTTTCTTTAATCCTATCAGCAAGCTCTCTCTCAAGGCTTTCTTGGTTCTTAGGGCCTTTTTTTTTATCAGCACTAATCTCGATTTGAAGTTTGCTAATCTTTAAATCCAAGATTAATGCTTCCTTTTTTATTGCCTCTAAGCTGAGATTTTTATATCTGTGGTGGGAATCAATAAAAGAACAAACTATCTCGTAAAACAACCTTTCAGCCTCGTTTTTAGCATTTTCAAGCTCACAGGCCTTTTTTGTAGCAAGCAGTACTAAATTGTTAAAATTTTCCTCATCAAAAGACGCTTTAGCAATACTTTCTCCTACTAAGTCGCTAGAAAAAGAGCTCTTTTTACAAACAGAATCGCCGGATTTAAAATATTTGTTTCGGGCTTTTGCTACAAAAGATTCGCTAACACCTAAAATTTGAGCGATATCTAAATCTTTTAAACCTTTTTTAAATAAAAAAATATATTCTTCTTTTCTATTTTTAAATATCATTATTTTATTTTAATTAAGTTCTTTTAAAAACTCAAGAAAAATTATTGTTTTTTTATTGTGAATAATTTAATTAAAGAGATATATTATTTAAATAAAATAAAATTAATAAAATAAATGGTAAAAGGAGAAGGGAATATTTAAAATAAAATATATTCTGTTGCCAGCAATAATATTGTTGTGTAATCTGAATGGCGGGACATTTACTCGGGAGCAAGAAACAAAAATCAAAGAAATTGTTGCTAACAAACAAAATGAAAAATCAAAGCGCTTAATAGAAGCTGCTGGAAACAATGCATCTAATGAAAGTTTGCTGGGTATGACAATTAAAGTAAAAAATAAAATAATCCCAAAGCAAACAAAAAAGAACATTTCTTTAAGGGCGTAAAGGGTATTTTTATGCCTTTTAAGCCTGCCAATCCCGCTTATACTCCTAATTAAAAAAATTAAAGCAATGTCAAAATAGTCAAAATACTTGAAAGAGAAGCCAATAAATTGCGGGAGCATGACTTCTCTTTTATTTTAAAGACCTAAATTCTTTTAGATCTTTGATTTAATTTACAACTGACCAATTTGTAATATTTTGGCAAACTGGAAATAAATCTTAAAATTACAAGCCAGATTGCATAGCTAGCTTGTAATTCCAAACAATGTTACTGCTATATTTGCATAAAACAAATTCATATCCCCAATAAAAAATAAAAACAAAATTCACACTAATGCGATTTTAAAATAAAAGCTTTGCAATTCAGTACAAATCTAAAAATTATATTAACTTTTTATGTCGCCCCTATTGGCCAATTTATTTTATTTTCAATAAAATGGGCTAAAATTTAGATTTAAACAAATCTAATATAAAGGTAAAGGAGGTAACAAATGAAAATTGAAAAATTGAATTCAATAGTTATGGTCTTGTTTTTTGATCTATTGGTCGCATGTAATATTGGATTCGTAAAAAAAAACAAAATTGAATCAATTAAAAAAGAAGCCGCTAAGAAAGGTGTACTTTTTGCAGCTTTTAAAGACCATAAAACCGGCTCTAGGGTGATGGATGGCTAAATGGTCTTAAGAGAAGCAAAAGTACAAGCCGCTGGTAAAAAAACAGGAAAAAAGTTCCTTAAGATAGTAGAGAAAGAAGCCTTAAGTCTTAAAGAAACTCGAAACAGTGGTAAATTCTTGGCTATGTTTTACTTATGCTTGAAGTTACAGAATTACTAAAAGACGCTAGAACAATAAGCTTAAAAGCCCGTGTTTTAGAGAAGGCTAAAAGCAATCCTATATCACAGCCGAAAGATTAAAGATTGCTTGTGGTTAATTAAAGCTCAAATAGAAAATCAACTAAAAGCGGTTAAAGTAAAACAAAATATTGAAAATAGTGGGGAGGAAAAAAATAACAAAAGCAAAAAAAAGAAAATAAATATTAAAAATATTGTCATTAGAATGAACTAAAAGTAAAATTTTTAGCTCGTCCTAATATTTACAATTTAATAATATTAATATTAGCTTATTGCTTTTATTAAAATTCAAAAAAAGGATAAATATTATGGAATATAATAAAACTAGTAAAACAACTTTTAAAAATTTACTTAAACTAACTATACTTGTTAAACTGCTCATATCATGCGGCCTAACGGGAGAAACAAAAATTAGATTAGAAACATCGGCAAAAGACATTGCAGATGAAATAGATAAAATTAAAAAAGAGGCTGCTGCTAGCGGCGTAAACTTCGAAGCATTTACAAGTAATGCAACAGGCGGCAAGGTATCGGGGAACCCTGAATTCATAAGAAAAGCAAAACTACGAGCTGTTGCCGTAGCAGAAAAGTTCATAAAAGCAATAGAAGAAGAAGCCACTAAGCTTAAAAAAACTGGGAGTAGTGGTGCATTCTCAGCAATGCTTAACTTAATGCTTGAAGTCTCAAAACCACTAGAAGATATTGGGGTACAAGAAATGAAAAAAACAGTCACAATTGCAGCCGAAGCTCATCCTGCAACTACAGCTGAAGGAGTACTTGAGATTGCAAAAAAAATGAAAGAAAAGTTACAAAAGGTTAAAGCAAAACAAATGCAAGAACTTAACAAAGCTTCAGAAAAGGAAAAGAAGAAATAAACACCTTTTTAATTTAACTTAAAGTAAAAACATAAGACCAAACAATCAACTGATTTTAGGTTGTTTGGTCTTATAATTTAAATGTTAATTTTGAAATGCATACAGTAAATATTAAGCTTTTCAAAAGGCATCCAAAAATTAAAAGGAATTAAAGTAAAACAATTAACTCAAAAAGTTAAACACTGTATCAAACATTAAAAGTTATAACCTATCATTAATATTTTCAAATAAAATAATTAAATATCCTTTTTGATGTTATTTGAAATTTCTTTCCCTTAGCCTTTAAATCAAGACTGTCGTAAAGCACCTTATTATTATCCATTACAAGAAAATGCACAAACCCCTGATCTTTAACCTTAATCTCTGTTATTTCAAACTCTATGCCAGCTTTAGGCAAATAAAGCGGACCCTCATATCTGACCTTTGAAAATATTCTATAATAACTAAGAATTTTACATGGATTTAAAATATAACAATCATTTCTTATAAATCCCAATTCCAAAAACCGCTGGTAATTTAAATTAACGTCTTTTGTTGTAAAATCGATCCCTGTTAAACCAAATATCCAATAGTGCAAAGATAAAAAATAACATCCGGACTTTTGAACGTCTTCAAACAACTCTGAATTACTTTGTAATATTTTCTCAACAAACATTTTTAAATACACAATTTTTAAATATATTTTTTAAATAATTAAACATTCCTAACCAATTTTTATTTAAACTTTAGAATCTAAAAGCTTAATAAGAAAACATTCGGTTTTAAGAATCTTTAATATTGTTAGAACCAAGCCACTCAAACCCATTGTTTTTAATGGCAAAAGTTTCAATTAAAAGCTTGTAGCATTCTTTCCTTTTGATCTTATTAAGCCTTTTCATCTTAACCCCTAATATAAGTTTTTTACTAATACCATAGTATAAAAAAATTTATGTTTTGTAAATACTTTTCTAAATTTTTCCAAAATTAGTGTTAAAAAATAAAAACTTTAAATCAAAAGTTAAAGGGTTTATTGGAATTTCTTTTTAAAGACTCCCCAATAAACCCTTTAAGGTAACAGGTCCTTATATTAAGAGCGACACATTGCGTGTCAGTCTGTACCTATAAAGTATACACTAACTTTTCAAGTTTTGCAAATAAATATTTCATTTTTGTTTATTTCTTAAAGCTTCAAATTCTTTAATTATTTTTGATAAAAAATCTTTTTCCTCAAAAAAAATTTTCTCCAAAAGAAAGCTTGTAAGCTTTGCATTTTTTTTATAAAAAGAATAAGATTCTTCCTTTTTAAGCTGAAATCTTAGTGGTTTTATTGGGTTTTGGTTAGATTTTTTTAAACTTGGACTTTCTTTTGTTTTAAGAAGATAAATTGTATCATTGATTCCGTTTTTAACCACATACTTTTCTTCAATAAGACCTTCTTCTATTGCTGTTGCAATTTTAAGATACTTATACGTTTGAGTTCTAGCAAGTCTATAGTCTTTTGCAAAATCATCAAAACTGGAATAATTGTCAAGTTTATAATATTCTTTATCTTTAATTTCTTTTAAAACCTTCATTGCTTCTATTTTGCAATAAATTTCTTTTTGGAAGTTAATGTTTAATTTTTCTTTAAGCTTATTATAATGAATAAGAGCGTGTTCTTCTTCTGTGGCACTCTCAGATAAATTTCTTTTATTTATCTTTATATCCATTGTGCTCCTCCTTTACAACTTGAGTACACTTAGTGTACGTAACTTGATTTACTTAAAAACGCAGTAAGCGTATTTTGGTACTCTATTATGTAATCCTTCGTCAAATCAAATTTGTCATTTTTTGCTATTCTTTTATTTAAATCCTCTCTTTCAGATATTGTGCCTAAAAAATTACTGTTTTTTTCTAAAACCCTTAAGAGTTCTCTGTGGGTGTTGTTTTTTTTAAATTTAGTATTAATTAAATACATTGGCAAAGTTAATAATAGCTTGTTCATAAAAAAAGTAAACAAATCTAAACTTTCAACGGCCCATTTCTCTGCTGTTATTGGTATTATTATGTCATTGCTACACACAAGAGCATTTGTTAGAGTGAAATCTAAGCTGGGATTTGTGTCAAGTATTATGTAATCGTAATGATTGCTTAGCAACTTTAGCTGTTCTTTTAATTTAAATTCTTTATATGGAATAGATTCTGAATTAAATTTATGTAATGTTAAATAGCTTGGAATTAAATCTAGGTTTTTGTTAATTGTTATTAATGCATTATCTATGTGTAAATTTGATATTAATACTTCATATATATTTCTATTTATTAAATCTACATTCTTGTCCTTAATCTTATTAAAAAAATAGCTTGTTGTTGAGGCTTGAGTATCAATATCTATTAAAAGAATCTTACATTTAATTGATAGCAATGTGGCAAAAATTAAACTTGTTGTGCTCTTGCCAACACCACCTTTTATACTTGCAATTGTTATTACTTTTGTCTCTTTTTTATCCATTCAGGAATAATTCCCCCTTTTGACAATTTTTTGCTATAAAAAGCGTAGAGTTCGGTTTCTAGTTCTAAAATAATATTTAACAGCGTGTTGTAATAGGGACTGTTTATCCTGTCCTTTTTAAGTAAAATATGAAGACCGTTTAAATAACAAAAAACAGAACCTTTTTTAAACTTGAATTCAATGTATTCACATTTTCTAAGAGTGTAAGTTTCTTTCTTGTTGAAGTTCTTTACAATAAATGCTTTATCAAGTTTTCTTATTCCATAATGAATTCCCATAAATTCATCATCTTCTCTTACAGAGAATAAATGAAACATGCTTATGTCTTCTATGTTAAAAATTCCCCTTAAAGAAATGAAAAATTTCGTAGGTTCATTCTTGCTTATTCCAAATGTATAAAAGTCATTAAAGATTTTAGTATGGTATATCTTTCTACTTTTAACCTCCTCAATCTTAGAAAAGACGTTAGCCTTTTTTTCTTTTTTTGTCTTTGGTTTGTTTTCTTCGTTCAGTTTTAATTCTTTTTGCTTTTGCTTTAATCGTTCAAGTAAAGCCGTCATTTTTTTCCTTTTTCCTTAATAGTAAAGCCAAACTGTACATTTTCTTTTTAGCCCACTATTTCAATCAAGTTATTATAGTAGGAATTGTTAAATACCTTGCTATAATTAAGGTCAGGCTCATTTTCAATGAATTTTTTTAAAGCAGGAACTAGCTTATCATCATCTACTTTATGCCTTAACTGTTCTAATAATATACTAAAAACGTTGTTTTTTATACTTTTTAATTTTATCATTTTGTCTTGGATTTTAGAGGATTCTGTTTTTGCTCTTTTTACCAGCTTATCTAAATCTGGATATTTTTTGTGCTCTATTATGAAATGTGGTTTTATTTTGTAAATTTCGTATGTTTTTCTAAAAAACTTTTCAAGATCTTCTTTTTTATATTGTTCATTTTCTAATTCTTTTATTTTTTCTTCAAGTATTTTTTTTAGAATTTCTTTTTTATTTATATATTTTTTCTCTGTTTTTTTTATTTTATCTATCATTTTTTTGTATCCACTATTTTTAAAAAATTTGCATAGATATCCAGGATTGTTTACATTTTCTTTTATTGTGTTTGATATGTGCTTTTCAATGCTTTTGGGATCTATTTCCTTAAGATCATTTTCAATGTGTTTTAGGTTTCTTAAATGATAGATTTTGGTTCTGTTTGGTGTTTTTAGATTCATTATTAATGCTGGAATTTCTGTTTTAAAGTTACATTTGCTTAAATATTTTTTTATTGTTTCATTATTTATTGTTTTTTTAGAATTTTTGTGTATATTTCTATATTCTTTATATTTATATATATTATTATTATTATTAAAACACTCCCATTTAACACTACTATTTATTTTATTGAATTTTTTTATTCTTTGCGTAAATTCGTTAATTTTATTGATTGTTTTTTCTTTAAAGTATGTGTTAATTATCAAATAGCATTTTTCTTTTTCGTATTTAAGTTTATAATAGGTTTCACTTCCCGAATTTTTTCCCAAATGTTTACAGTAGTTTCGAGTGACTTTAAATTTTTTCTCTAGTGTGTATAAATAGTTTTGTAGTGTTTTGAGTTTTATGGGTTTTTGTTTATTCCTTTCAAGGTTTTTATTTAGGAAATAAAGTATGTTGTTTTGTGTGTATTTTTTAAAGTTTGAGTTTATAAAGTTAAGAGTAGAGATTAATACAATTAAATTGTGTTGGAAGTTGATTGTAGTTTTTTTTATTCTTTTTGTAGTGCTTGGTGATTTTTGTTTTAATGTTTTCAATTTTATACTCCTAATATAAGTAGTTTCTATAATTATAACTTAATTAATAGTACAGTTTCTTAAAAAAGTAAAGTATTTTTATATAAAAAATAAAAAAAAAGTATATTTAATAAATATTTGTTAAATATACTTTACAAAAGTAAGTTTTTGTAATAAACTATAAAATATAATAAATAATAAACTTATATTAGGAGTAAATTATTTTTACGCTTTAATTTTTATTTAAAATAGTAAGCTTATTAGCGATGGGTTTAATTTTATTAAGAATTTAGATTATTTTATTTATTTATCCTTCATTCAAGAATTGGGCTTGGGTGAAGGAATTAGCCCCATTAATTTTATTAAGTTTTGTATATTCAGTTTATTTGTGCTTTTTATTTTGATTTTAAAGATTAAAGACCGAAATAGCCAAATAACCGAAATAGTTTAGCTTGATTGTTGTTGTGTTTTCTCTTTTAAAAAAGAGAAAAAGTCTCCCAAGAGACTTTTTCTAGAAGTAACAAATTGAAAAATATATAAATTCAATTTTTAGGTTGTAATAAACCCTTTTTACACTAGCTTAATGCCTTGTAGGGGGGTTTATTTATATATTATTTTAAAGCATTTTTAAGTTCTGAAAGATTTTTAATTTCAGTTGCTTTGCCTTCTAAGTTGGTACCTGTAGATGTGTCATATTTTTGTACTGTAATTGTACCATCTGTTAAGAACACAAGATCTTTAGTTTTTTTGCTGTCAGCAGAAATTGTTAAGGTACTATTAGTTTCGCTCCATTTCGCTGTTTTTTTGGTAGAACCAGAAGTAGTATCATTTAAAAAGACTTTTACTTTTCCATCTTTATCAATTTCTCTTGTAAGAGTAACAGTTCCTTCTGCTATTTTCAATGTTGTTTTTCCACCTACAAGACTTCCCTCAAACTTAATGCCATTTTTAAGAGTTTCTACTGCTTTTGTAGCATTTTCCTCATTTGTAATCTCTGAATATTCAAGTGTAGTATCATTTGATCTTGTTAACTTTTTGGAGTCTAATTTTTTAGCTTTGTAAGTTTCCTCTGTTATTGATCCATGTTTTTTAGTAACCTTGCTTGAAATTTTTTGGTTGCTAGCATCAAATGTTTCCAATGTTACTGTGTTTAGATCATCAGAAACTCTTAATTTTACTTTACTCTTGTCAGTTTTTACACCTTCAAGGGTTCCAGAACCATTATTTTTATTGGAAGTTCCTTTAAGCTCAACTCTATCAATTATTGCTCTTAAATCATAGTTGTCGGAGTCATTTTTTTCTTTGCTTACGAAAATTTCATTACCATTAAACAAAGTTACTGAGTCTTCTTTTAATTTAGCAGGATTTTGTTTATTACCTTGTTGTTCTTGTTTGTTTGAGTTTGCAGGTTTTTCATCATTGTCTTTAGTATCAGCACCTTTTTGTGCACATCCTATTAAAGCCAACGCCAAGGCAAATCCTAGTAAATATTGCTTCATAAATTAAATTCTCCTTATTTTAAAGCTGCTTTAATTTCATCAAGTGTTTTGAGTTCAACTGCTGACCCCTCTAATTTGGTGCCATTTGAGTCGTATTTTTGTACTGTAATTGTGTTTTCTTTTGTAAACACGAGGTCTTTAGTTTTTTTGCTGTTTACAGTAATTGTTAAAGTTGAAGTGCCTGAATTCCAAGCTCCAGTTTTTTTAGTACCAGCAGTGCTGTCAGTGTCATTAAGTTCAACTGAAACTTCCCCAGATTTTGAAATATTCTTGCTTAAAGTAACAGTTCCTTCTTTAATCATAAATGTTGTTTTTTCAGCAGTTGAAGTTCCTTCAAGAGTATAGCCTTTTAAAACCTCTTTTGCTTTTCCGGATCCATCGCTTTTAATTTCTGTGTATTCAAGTCTGGTTCCGTCTGCTCTTGTTATTGTTTTTTCAGATACTTCACCTTTTTCATTGAATTTTTCTTCTGTTGATGACTTGTCTTTGGAAGTTACTTTTTTTGATACTAGTGTTGTGTTATCTTCTTTTAAAACTTCAAGTGTGGTTTGACTTAAATCGTCAGAAATTGTTAATTTTACTTTACTTTTGTCAGCTTTTACGCCTTCAAGTACTCCAGATCCATTGCTTTTCTCAGAAGTTCCTTTAAGCTCAAGCTTGTCTACTGTTGCCATTAGACTGTACTTGCCGTCCTTGTCTTTTTCCTTGCTTACAAGAACTTTCATTTCACCAGGCAAATCTACTGAAACGCTGTTTTTTTCGTCAAGGCTTCTAACATTTTGCTTGCATGCTATTAAGGCTAATATTAGACCTATTCCCAATAAATATTTTTTCATAATATATTCTCCTTTTATATTAATATAACTTAATACAAGTATAATTATATTATAAGATTAAAAAATAACAAATAGAAAATTAAAAAAAAAATAAAATGATAATAACATCAATTAATTTTAATTTTAATTAGGTTTGATTTTAATTAAACTTGGATTTAATCTAGACTTTTTATTAAAAAAAGCCCCACAACTGGGACTTTCAGGAAAAAGAAAAGTTAAATGACTTTTAAGGTATATTTTTTGAGTATTTTTTGTAAATTTGCATTGCAATTGGTTTTATTTTGTCAATGTGCTTTTTTAAAGCATCAATGTTTGTTTTGATTGATTTTAGAGTCTGATCTTTTTCTAATTTACTTGTATCAAAAAGTGTAAACTCAGGATAATTTTTATTATTTACTTTTTGTTTAGTTTTTACAAGAAATGTTTGTAAGTACATAATATAGCTTGAAAGATGCGCTTCATATAAGCTTAAAGCCTTTAATGTTGACTCTTTTGGGGATGATGGTTCTTCTGGAAGGCTTGCTATTGTAGAGCACGAAAAGATTATAAGAATGTTTAATAAAAACAAAAAAGGAAAATTTTTAATTTGCAATTTTATCTCCTTTATTTTCTTTTAAGTCTTGGGTTTTGTTGTTAGTGGTGCTTGGCCCTTCTGCGAGCTCTTTTATTTCTTCTTGGAGCGCTTGAGTTTTGATTGCCATTAGTTCATTTCTCTCTTCTCTTAAATGCTCAATAATGTTTACATCTCTCTCGTCATTAATGCTTGATATAAGTTGAGTAATTTTATTATTGACATTTTCAATTTCATTTAACAATTTTAATGATTCTTTCTTCTCAAGGGCTGTAATTCTGTCCTTGTATATGCTTATTATTAGATTGTAAAGATTAAGCCCTAAATATATTCCTTTTTCCACTTTGACTTCTGTTGGAGAATCGCTGCTTTTTAGAAAATCATATAAATTATTCAAAGCCTCAATGCCAGAGTTGATATTTGTTTTACTGTTCATTTTGTTTCCTTTTTATTTATATTTTTTAAGAGTTTTTTGATAAGCAAATTTAAATTTTCTCTAAACTGTGGTTTTATTGCTAAAATCATTGGCATTATTGCCAGCACAATAAATCCCCCCAGTATAATTAGTTTTGTATTGTCAATTGTTGACAAAAAAATAAGTATTGTATCCATAAATATCTCCTTTTATTTATTTTTTATGCTTTGTTTAGTATTGGCATTTCTTCTCCCGTGCTTAGTTTGTCCGATCCAACGTAGTACCAACCATTGTAAATTGGTGTTTTAAGTGTGGGCATGTTTTGAGAAGAAAATGAAGCTATTAGAATTTTTGCAGAGCTTTTTTCAAATTGAAGGTAAAATTGTTTATTGTGATTTTCTGTTGAGCTTGAATATCTGATTTCTGCAGTTATTTGTAAGTAAATGTAATTGTCCTTTTGTGATTCTTTTATTACAATTGATGTGCTACTTCTGTTTTTAAGCACAACGGTTGTAGCTTTATTTTTATATTGGAATTCCATTATTCTAACATCATCAATTATTGTGTGTAGTCCTCCAAAGTCGTTTGGTTTTCCTTGCCACCAAATAGGAACGTTTACAATTTGTGGAATTCCTTGTTCATAACAGCTTACAAGCTGTTCATTTTTTGTATCAAAACTATGTTTGGGTATTAATTGGAAAGAGTTTCGAAATTTATCTGTAAAATCTTTTGTTTGTACGCACCCTGTTAGGTTGCTTTTAAGCTCATTTATTTCAGATTTTTCCGCAAGAAATTCTTTTAAACTTTCAATCAAGATTTCAAATTGAATAAATTCAATATCTTTTGTTTCTGAGTTATAAATTGAAATTTTGCTTGAAGATGGTTTTGTGTTTGTGTGCTTTAGACTCTCAATAAGTGTAGATTTAACTTTTCTAAAAACAGTATCAAAATCTATGTTTTCAAGTGGCGTTTTTAGATTTAAAAGCTTTGAGATTACTTTAATGTAAATGTTTTTTATATATTCTGTGTTTTCTAAAAGTTCTTTGCTAATTATCTCTTTTATTGCTTTTTTAAAGCATCCAAATTCGTTGTTATAAAATGTGTCTTTTTGTATTTGTTCTAGGAGATGTTTGTATGTGATTGCACAAGTATCTTCTACTATGTCATCAATAGGAATAAGGTCGCTTTGATTAACCTTTGTTTTTCTGTTTAAGTCTTTTATTTGTACGCTTTCTTGTGGTTCGTTGGTATTCATAAATTCTCCTTTTAAATTTCTTTAAGTTTTAAATTTTATTTATAAGCTATTTAAGCAGAAGGTTAAAAAAAATGATCTGCTGTGCTAAATTTTTTTGTTCTTGTGCCTTTTATTTCTATTTGTTTTTTGTCTATGATTTTAACTATTCTTCCTATGGGAATTAATATTTTAATAAATTCATATACTGAATTTTTGTAATCTTTGGGCATATAGTTAGAAGTTAGAGTTTTTTTAAGCCCGGCGTGCTTTGCGGCTATTTTTTTTAGCTTGTTTTGATTTTTTGCTGCAACATTAAATTCAATAGGAGACTTAATGTTTCCAAGCAATTTTATTATTATTTCGCCTGGGACCTTTTCGTTTGAGCTGACTTCTACATTTGCGTGTAAAAAGGCTTTAAAGAGTACGATAAAGCTCTCATCAGTTCCAATGGACTTTATTGCAAAAATAATGGCATCTAAAGAGTTGACAAGATTTTTGTCAAGCTCTTTTTTAAAGTGAAATGCGTTAAATATTGAAAGCATTAGTAATGCAATGTATTTGGAGTTAATGTTCTTTTTAACGTCAATTGTGTTAAAGTTTGCAAGCAGTTCTTTTAGTTCTCTTAGTATTTCTTTTTTGTAATCAAGCTCATTGCAAATGAATTTTTCAATTTGGGTATTTTCTAAAAATTTTGGGATCTCTTTATTCATTTTTATTCTCTGTTAATAAGCAGTCTTTTGTTTGTATCAAAAATAATAATTTCATCCTCTTTAGTGTTTTCGTCTTTATTGAATGTAAAATCACCATCATTAAGTTGTGTGATTTTTTTTGTATCATCATTTTTAATACAAATTCCTATTTTAAGCTCTTTTATTCCCCAGATAATGCTAACTGGTGCAAGAAAGTCTTGATATCTAAAAGATGTTCCCATTTCAATGTATTTGTCGGTTAATATTTTGTTGTAAATGTCTCTAATTTGAGTGTCTATTTCTTTGTAGATTGCGTCTTTTGCTTCTGTTTTGTAGACTGCTTTAAGATATGCATATTTCTTCTTACCTAAGCTGAATTTGTATGTTTTTTTTTGGTTGTATTTGTTTAAAAACTCAATCTCAATGTCACCTTTAAAAACTGTTCCACTTGGTGCTGTATAGTAGATTGCTTGCCAAATATTTTCTTTAGTTTCAATTTTGATTTGCTTTTTCTCCAGGTCTTTAAAGCAATCGTCTTTTAGTATTAAGTAAAGGTTAATTATTCCAGGTCCACTTAAAATATTTATGTGCTTAATCCCTTCAACATTTAGCAGGGCTTTTCTTATTGCTTCGTAAGTTGAGCTTTTGGGTGTGCTTAAGTCTTCTTTGAGTGCATTAAAGTAGCTTCCATTTTCTTTTATTTTGGAAAAAAGTTCTTTTAAGGCCTCTGATATTTGTTTGTCAATACTTGAACTTGGAAAGTTTATTATGTCGTAAATTGAATTTTCTTTAATGTTTATGCCGTATTTTGTTCTAAGCATATGTTTTTTTTCATTTTGAATTTCTTCTATTGTTTTTTCCAATATTCCCAAGTTTTTGTCAAAAATTATACTCATATTTTAAAATCCATTTTTAAATTGTCTTTTCCTAAAAAGAAAAAATTTATTGTTATTGTTTTGTTTTTAATACTTGGCCTTACGTTAATAAGGTCTATTTTGAGTTCTTTTGAAAGGTTTAAAAAAAAATTTTTAATAGATTCTAGTTTATTAGCTTTGCAAAGTTTAAAGTAAAAGCTGTAGTCAAGCCCATAATTTGGATTTTCCTTTAAACTACCTTTTGGTGTCTTAAGATAAAAAAATAAACGCTGTTTTTGTTCTTCAATGTTTTCTATTAATTTAAGATCGTTGTTAAATACTATATTAAATTTTTCATCAATTTTAATTTCCATTTTTAACTACCAAAGTCATTTTAACATATTTTATTCGATATTGCTATAAAGTTTTACAAAATGTTTATTATTTTAAATGTTGAGATATATTATAATTTATATTTTTTTTTAAAAAAATTTATTTAATTTTTAAAATTTAAATATTTACATAATAGTAATGTGTGTGGGAGACGTATGAAAAATATTTTATTATTTGTTATTTTATTATTCTTTTCTTGTAAAGAATTTAATTATTCTGATCTTAGGAGAAGGTCTTCAAAGGTTTTAAATGCTTCTAATGGTGCATCAAGTAAAGACCTTAAAATTTCTTTTGTAGACTCTTTAAATGATGACCAAAAAGAAGCTTTGTTTTTTCTTGAACAGGTAGTTCTTGATAGCAATCCCGACAAGTTTAATCAAATTTTTAATTTAAATGAAGAGAAAATAAAAGAAATGCTTGTTACTGTTGTTAAGTGTTTAAAGGCCAAAAGAAAGGCCAAAATGGCTCTTGAGAGCTCAAATGTTGCAAATGTTGCCAATGCCAAACAGCAATTGCTACAGGTTGAAAAAACCTACATAGATAATTTGCGACAATCTTTTATGACTACCAAAAACATTGAAGAGGCTTGTAATCTTGTAAAAAACTATGATGCATCTGCTTCGTTTTAGCTTTTTTTTAATCAACTCCTAGATTAACTCTTATTTTAAGAGTTAATCTTTCTGTTTATGGTTGTTTATTTTGTGTCAACTATGTCTAGATTTGAAAATTTTAATTTCTATGATTTAAATTGATGTTAATAATTTTAATTTATCTGTGCAATTTTTATATTGTTAAATAACACAGATAATTAATATTTTTTTGCTTTAAAAGGCATTATTGGATTAATTTAGGCTTAAAACTTTATTTAAGTTATTTTAAATAGTTTTTTTATTTTAAAAAACTATTTATTAAAATAATGTCGATCCTAATTCCTTTTATAGTAATGAATAATGTGATGTATACATTTAGTGTATGTAAAGTGAGCTATATTTTTATTTAAACCGACAATTAAATAGAGGTAATTAAATTTATGAATAAAATAGGAATTGCAGTTATTATTAGTTTCCCGTTGTTTGTTAATTGTAAGGGTAAATCTTTAGAAGAAGATTTAAAAAGTACTACTTCTAGCAATAAGCAAAATTTAATAAGCAACGAAAACAAATCTTTAGATTCTAAGAACAATGGGCTTAAAGATTTTGGGCTAAGTAATTTTGAAAGCAAAAAGAATGGCCATTCATTAAGAAAATCTAAAGACTTTAAAAAGGATTTGCAAACTTTAAGAAATTCTAAAAATTTAATGCCTAAAGACCGGGATCAGTTGAGCAATGATTTTGACAATTTAGATAATTCTGAGTCTTTGCAAGAAACTTCTTCAAAGCACAACATTGGTAAGTCAAGATACGGTAAAGCTTTACTGAAAAATGCTCACGATGAGATTTGGATTCCCCATTTAAATTTGGAAGAAGACAAAAATTTTGAGTTTTTTAAGAAATCTTTGCAAAATGATGAGAATAGATATGCTCTTGGTGGGTGGCTTTTAAACAATGATGAAGTGTTAGCAAAATATAAATACAGCGAAAAAGATGTTAATCAGTTTTTGATTGATATAGGAAAAAAGCGGTGGGGAGATTTGTCTTCTAAAATGAGCACTTTAGGGCGATTGATTGGAAATTATTCTGATAAAAGTGATAGAGAAGATGAAATTTCTCTTTTAGATATGAATTTGTGTCAACAATTTTATCTAACCAAGATTAATGCGAGTGGTTCAAGCGCAGATATTCTTGTTGCTCTTGAAAAAACAGTAGATCAACAAATTAGTAGCGTTAGCAAAGAACTTCTTGAATTAAAAAATTTTTCTCTTACCACAAAGTCAGAGCTTGATTGGCATTTAAATTGGAAGCGTAATTTAACAGACGAAGAAGAAGAGACTTTGCAATGTTGCAGGGTTTTGCTAGACGGAGAATTGGATTTTGAAAATCTTGACGATTTGTTTAAAAGGCTTGGAAAGGAATATACTAGGTTGATATTAAGAAAGTTAGAGGAAATAACATTAAATTACGATGTTGATAGGTTTTTAAAAGAAATGGAAAAATCACGTAAATCTTTCAAGCAAGCATTAGGCTCTATTAGAAATAAAAACAAAAGAGTATTGATTTTTAAAGTTAGAAATTCTCTTTTAGAAATTTTTAAACTTTATTACAACAATATTGGCAAGAATAAAAAACTTTATGATTATATAAATAGCATGTTAAACGGCCTAATAAAAGAAATTAGCAGACGCTAAGGTTTTTATTTTGATTTTTTTGTTAATTGATCTACATTTGCTTCTAATAATCTAATTTAAAAATTTTAAATATTAGATAAAATTTTAAAATTTTAAAAGTTTAAAGGGGGAGCATTTTGAAAAGAGTCATTGTATCCTTTGTGGTTTTAGTTCTAGGGTGTAATTTAGATGATAATTCAAAAATGGAGGGAAAGGGAAGCAATAAGCCTATTGGGGAACGTGGATCAAGCAAGACGGGCCAGGAAAAAAGAGCTTTAGAAGCAATGAATTTTGGGCTTTTTTCTGGAGGTTGTGGAGCCGTTTATGATTTGCAAAATTATGAAACCCACAGGGTCTTTGAGAATAAAATTAAATTTATTGATTACTCTAAAATAGATTTTTTAGAAGGAACAAAATCAATAAATGCTTTTATTTGGGCAGTTTCTGTTCGTTGGATAAAAATTAAAGCCAGAGATTTGTTTGATGAGCGCGGAGATTTTATTAAAGAGCTTAGGGGCATTAAGTATTCTTATCTTGTTTCTCCTGTTGATGGAAGCTATATTTCTTATGCCATGCCTATAATAGTTTTTGAAACTACTAGCGAGAGTGATCCGTTATATTCTGTTTCTGGGTTTAAATTAATAAGCAAAGGAAATGATATAAATTTTAATGAAAATAAAGGTGGATTTTGGGGAAGACTTCCAATGTCTGAAAAATCAATTGAATCTGGTCTTGTAACCGCATATCCTTTTGGTTCTAGTGATGCTAAAAAATTGATTGAGGCTTTTGTTTCTCTTTATAATAATGGAACTTGGAGCGATATGATTGCTGAGATTACCATTAAATACAAGCAGTATCCAAAAAATGAAAAAGTTTACAGAATTTCTCTTGATTCTCAGCTTTTTAATGTTACTATGAAAAAAATAATTGAAAAATATCCCAAGATAAAAAGCGCAAGTTTTGCATTTAATTCGTTGATTGACTAAAAAGTTATTTTAAAAGCTAGCAGTTTAAAACCACTAGCTTTTTTAAATTAATTATAAGTTTTAAACTTAGGCTTGCTATATAGTCTCTTTCAAAGTATTAAGTATGGTTTTGGAATCTGCTTGATTAAAAATTCCATCAAATCCGCTAGCAAGTATGCTTTTATAAGTATTTAGCTCTTCTGGATCTTTTTCTTTTTTATCGTTATTTTCTTTAATTTTTGCAAGCAGATCTTTTATTTCATCTTCTTTTAGATCTGATAAAAATTTTTGTATAGACTCTTCTATTTTGCTTTCATCTCCACCGGTATTTTTAAAATGTAAGCCAATATTTGGGTCTACTAGTTTTTCTTTTAATAAGTTTGTTAAAAATGTTAGTGTTTCTTTTTCCGTGTTGTTTAAGTTTAATCTGCTTACTAATTTTTCTAAAGGTGTTGCTTTGCTAAATTCAATTCTATCTTCATCAACTAGATTTGATTTAGCTTGCGATTTTTGAGATTTTTCATCTAGATCGTTGTTTGGCTCGGTATCATTATTTTTGTTTTTGCAATTAAGCATTAATGCTAATATTATAAATACAATAATCGTTTTTTTCAAAATAGTCTCCTTAAAAAGTATTTTAATTATTAATAATAATTAGTAATTATAGCATTTTAATAATATGTTTAGAACATTTTAATTAATTATTATATTATTATTAATAATTGTTAAAAATATTGTACCAATTTGGCATTAAGAATAATTTTTTAATTGGGCTGAGTTTTCGGCAAGATTGCAAGAATTTTATTATTAAAGATAAGGATATTTTAAGTATAATTTATAAGCGAACAATAGCGTTGGTGTGAATACTTTCTTTGTTTGCAAATTGATTTTTAATTTTATTATCTATTATTAATTTAATAATTTTTTTAAACGACAATTGGAATCCGTTTATTCCAAGATCAAAATTGGGTTCAAAACCCGCAAGCTCAGCGCTTAGTCTCTTTTTAAGATTTTCATTGTGCCGATGATTTGCAAATGTAAATGGAATAATAAGTGAGGCTGTGTAGGATGTTAAAACCATGCTTGCTCCCATCCCTATTAGTATGTATCCGGTTAATTGTGTTTCACGGTGATTAAGAATAATTCCAGTTCCCCAAAGGATTGCTCCCAATAAATTAAATCCAAGCGCCGAGCCTCCACCAATATAATCTCCTTGGACAAAGGATTCTATTCCAAAAGGCAAAAATAAATTTAAAAGGAATGGCCCTATTGGATTTTTTTTCTCTTTATCATATTTATTAAAACTTTCAATACCTTTTCCAATTTTATCTTGTATGTCTTTTTTTGTGGCAAAGATTTGAATTGTTAACCCAAAAATTAATATTAATGTGAAAATTTTTTTCATGTTTTTATTATCTCCTAATAGTAAGTTTTAACAAGTAACGTATTAGCGCAATTTATAATAAATTAATATCAATTTAAATATCAATTTATTGTAAGCACATAAAGTTTAAATTGATTTTGTTTGTTTCTGTAGTAATAGATTTTTTAAAATTTCTAAGATTAAAGAGGATAAATTAAAAGTAAAAGAAGACTTTTAAAAAGTTTAATTAAGTTGGAAAAGCAAGCCTTTAAAGTGAACCATATATTCATTCAAAGCTCTTTTGCGAGAGTAATACTATCTGCTAGTTATCCATGTTATTTGAAATTCTTTTGATCAATAAGGTGGGGTATAAAGGAATTATAAGCTTTTCAGCTTTATTAAACTGAAAAGCTTATAAATATAATGATGTATAATAAGTGGGGTGGCCAACTTGCCACTGTTAAATTGTTATAGAAAAAAGATCGTGCGATTTCAGGTTCAATTGGCCCCTTATTGTTTTAAAACTTTGAATTTTATTATATTATTTATTTCTTGTTGAGCCTAGATTAATCTTCAATTTATCTCTTTTTGAAATCTTTTAAGACCGCTTATTAATGACATTAAGTAAGTTTTTATAATGTTTTTATGTTTTAACTTTCTAAGCCGTTTATATAATTTTTTAATTCTTAATTCAAATTAATGTTTATAATGAATTTTTTAAAAAAATTTTTTGATTAATGTAGTTTTTTTATTTAAAATCAAAGTTTTTGATAGATGTATTCGTATTAAAAAGCAAAATTGTGTTAGGATTGGTTTGAATCGCCACAGTATAGATTAACATACTT
>NZ_JAJNFB010000007.1 GCF_021043605.1 Borreliella americana | reverse complement strand
AAATTTAATAAATTTATATACTATATGATATATAAAGGTGATTATTATGCAAAATTTATTTTCAAAAAACCTGATTGTTTTAAATTACAATGCAACTAGTAAAGAAGACGTAATTAGAAAAATGGCTAGCATGTTCAATGAAAATGGATATTTAAATGACATGGAAGCATTTATAAAAGAAATTAAAAAAAGAGAAGCAATTAACGGAACAGGCATTGAAGAGCATATTGCTATGCCCCATGCAAAAGGTAATTTCATTAAAAACACGGAATTGCTATTTTAAGAGTTGTTGGCAATGGTTTTGACTTCAACTCTTCTGACCAAAAGCTTTCAAAACTGTTTTTTATGATGGCTCTACCCGAAGAAACTCCAAGCAATGCACACATAAAAGCTATATCATACATAAGTAATACTTTTAGCAACAACCTATTAAGACATGAACTTATGAGCACAAACAATGAAGATAGATTTTTAGAAATAATTATGAATAACGATAATATAAATGAATCTAATAATTTAAATACAAAAAAAGATTTCATTCTTGCCGTAACGGCATGTCCTGTGGGGATAGCTCACACCTATATGGCAGCAGAAAGCCTTAAAAAAGCGGCTTTAGAATTAAATATAAACATAAAAGTAGAAACAAATGGATCTGGTGGAACCGAAAATCCAATAACAGAAGAAGAAATAAAAAAAGCAAAGGGGGTCATTATTGCATCTGGCAAAACTATCGATAAAGAAAGATTTAGCGGAAAACCTTTAATCGAAGTGGAGGTAAAAGACGGCATACACAAAGCAAAAGAGCTTATCCAAACAATTCTTAAAAACGAAGCACCAATTTACAACAAAATCAACACAAACAAAACCGCCAAAACTCTCCAAAAACAAAACAAAAGAACAGGAATTTATAAACATCTAATGAATGGGATCTCATTTATGCTTCCATTTGTAGTCTCAGGAGGAATAATAATAGCAATATCATTCATGTTTGGAATCAAAGCATTTGACATAAACGATCCAAGCTACAATAAAATAGCAGATATTCTGATGCAAATCGGCGGTGGAAGCGCATTTGCTTTAATGATCCCAATACTTGCTGGCTATATTTCATTTAGCATAGCAGAAAGACCCGGGCTTGCACCCGGAATGGATTACAGGACTAATGATGAGCAATGGGAATGCAGGATTTCTGGGAGGCATTTTAGCAGGATTTATTTCAGGCTATGTTACACTAACTGTAAAAAAAATATCTGACAAAATCATTCCTAGCAATTTAAGAGGAATAAATCCGGTATTAACTTATCCTTTTTTATCAGTTATAATTTCAGGAATTTTGATATATGTAACGCTTGAACCAATATCTGTTATTAATAGCTCAATAACAAATATGCTAAATCAACTTAGCGGAACTAATATGGCAATGCTTGAAGCATTGCTCGGAGGAATGATGGCAATAGACATGGGAGGACCTGTAAATAAAGCTGCATATGCATTTGGAATTGCAATGATAACTGCAAAAAATTATATTCCTCATGCAAGCATAATGGCAGGAGGAATGATGCCTCCTATAGGAATTGCCCTTGCCACAAGTTTATTTAAAAACAGATTCTCAAAAGAAGAAAGAGAATCCGGAAAAGTTTGTTATTTTTTGGGAGCATGCTTTATTACAGAAGGAGTAATTCCATTATTTGCAGCAGCAGATCCTTTAAGGGTAATACCTGCATGCATACTAGGCTCATCTGTAGGAGGATTTGTTTCTGCACTTTCCAAAGTAGAAGTTATAGCGCCACACGGTGGAATATTTATTCTACCAATAGTAGCAAACCCATTAATGTGGATAACATCTATACTAGTAGACCTATTATAACAGCTATTTTAATAGGAATTTTTAAAAAAGAATACAAGAATATAAACGATTGAGTTTATATTCTTTAACCCAGTCAATAAACTAATCTAAGTTTTATTGGAGATTCAAGACTTAATCCTTTAACCATGCCTATCTCAAACTTTAGTGTGTTTGAGTTGATCTGCTTAAATCCAAATTGTTCTTGAACATTTCTAGAAGTTTTAACTATAAGATTAAGTTTGGAATTGTCAATAAGTTCGCTTGCTTTGGAAGTAAAATCCGATAAAAAATAAACCAAAACATCTTTATATTCCTTGGCAGACATTGGAACCTCATCCGATGGCAAAAGAGCAGCAAGTGAATCACTAATATATTCTTTATTTTCATTAATATTCTTAGTAGCGTTTTTTAAATTAACATTAAGTTCAATAATATTTTTACCGTCTTTTTTTTCTATCTTAAACACAGATACATCAGTTTTTTTCATATAGTCGCCTAAAATTTTAATTAAATTATCAAACTTAACAACTAAATTAATAAAATCTCCTTGGGTTTTAATACTCAAAAGCCTGAGTCCAAGCTTTTCTTCTCCATTTTTAAAGTATTTTTTTATTTCATCTACAGGAAAAAGAGGCATATTTGCAATTTTTTCTCCTACCAAAGTTATTAAGAGTTCTTTTCTAATTTTTTCAAATTCTCTATCAACATTAATAAATATTGAAACAATACCACTAATATCATCATTTAACTCAATTTCAACATTAGAACTACAAGCAAAAAAAATAAACAATAAACTCAAACTAACAAAGCACTTTTTCATAACAAACTCCTAACTAACAGTTAAAAACTATTATAATAGAATATATAGATATAAAGCAATAAAATTAAAGGAGAACACCTATGGTGTATGATAAAACACTAGAGCCAAAATTTTTTCAAAACCTGCTAGACAATAGCCCTACCCCTTATCACCTAGTAAACTATATTGAAGAGAAATTAATAAAATATTTTAATGCACAACAATTAAAACTTGATGAAAAATGGAAAATTGAAACAGGATCATATTACATAAAAAAAGAAGGAACTAGCCTTATTGCCTTTAATATTGATGTAAAAAAAAAATATGAACCGTTTCTAATAGCAGCAGCACATACAGACAGTCCAGGATTAAAATTAAAAATAGATGCAACAGAAAAAACAAGTGGCGTGTTTTACAACCATATTGAAGTTTATGGTAGCCCAATAATTTCTACTTGGATTGACAGAGACTTAAGCTTAGCAGGAATTGTATATTTCAAAAAAAATGAGAATATTGAATCAAAATTAATCAATATTGAAAATATAGGAATTATTCCAAACCTTGCAATCCATTTAAACCGACAAATTAACGAAGGATTTAAATACAATACTCACGACAATTTAACAGTAATAAGCAGCACTAAAAAAACAATAAAAGATAATGTCTTAGAACAACTTGGAATAGAGTGTAAAAATTTTTTATCTTGTGATTTAATATTTACAGAATCACAACCCTCCAAAATAATAGGAACAGAAGGAGAATTTTTGGCTTCTAAAAATCTTGATAACAAATCGGGATGCCACGTAATCATGAATGCTTATGTTCATACAAACAATGATAAAAATAAAATAGCTGTATTTTTTGACAACGAAGAAGTAGGATCTTTAACTTCAAGAGGCGCTGATTCAAATTTTCTATCAGAAGTTCTAGAAAGAATCGATCTTGCTCTTAATTTAACCAGAGAAGAGCATTTAATAAAAACAAACAAATCATTTAATATCTCGATTGACAGCGTTCACGGCATTCATCCGGGCTATACATTTAAACACGATCCAAACTATCAAGCAACTTTGGGCAAAGGCCCAGTTGTAAAAACTAGCGCTAATTACAGATATGCAACAGCTTCAACAGGATTTGCAAAATTAAAAAATTTGGCTATTAAAAATAATATTAAGATTCAAGAAATAATAATGAAAGCAAATGTTCCTTCAGGCACAACAATTGGTCCAATTTCAAATGCAAGAACAGGAATAGAAACCATTGACATTGGAACACCAATGTGGGCAATGCATTCCCTACGCGAAACAGCATCAATAGCTGACCACATAGAAGCAATTAAATTGCTAAGAGCTTTCTTTGAAAAAGGAATTTAAAATTGGAAACAATAAAAGAAATAATTGTAGTTGAGGGAAAAGATGATCTTAAAAGAATCAAAGAATCTTTTGATTGCATAGTAGTAGAAACAAAAGGATTTGCTTTAAAAATTGAAACTATTAAATTATTAAAAAAAGCCTTAAAATACAAAGGAATAATAATCTTAACAGACAGCGACAAATCTGGAAATATTATTAGACAAAAAATAGTCAAACATCTAGAAGAAAATAATAAAATCAAACATGCATATCTTAATACTAAAGACACTGAAGTTGAATCGGTAAATAAAACAGAAATAATAAATATACTTAAAAGAGTTGGAACTTTATCTAAAGATAATCAAAAAGATTTATTAACATTAAGCGATTTGTTAGAACTTGGCATAATAGGAGAAAACTCAAAAAAAAATAGACAAAAAATACAAAAATATCTTTGTTTAGGAGATGGAAACAACAAAAAACTCTTAGAAAGACTAAATTACTTTAAAATAACAAAAACAAATCTAAAAAAACAATTGGCTTTAATTAACTCCCCCAGAAGGACTTGAACCTCCGACCTAGTGGTTAACAGCCACCCGCTCTACCACTGAGCTATAGGGGAAATTGAACACTAAAAACATTATCTTAAATTTAAAAATTTTTGTCAATTATTTTCCAATATTTTAAAAATCCCATTAGCAAGAATTTTGGAATCTTGATCTCTAAGCTTAGAAGATCTAATAGACCAAGCTTCCTCTGGAAATGCTAAATTTCTAACTTCTACTAAAAGCTTAGTCATTACTATATTATTTCTTAAAACATGAAGATTTTGACCCTTAATATAAAAACTTCTTTTCATTCCTTCTGTAATTTTTTCTGCTGCAGATTTTGAATGAGTATCATATTTTTTCTCATCATCTTTTTGATAATAAAATCCCATACTCTTGGGCGCTCCAACACTATTATCCGCATGCAAACTAAAAAAGGCTATATCCTTATCTTTAATATGTTTATATTTATTAACAATGTTTTTAACAACAATCAATCTTTTTTTAAGGCCTGATGGAGTGCCGCTTATCCAAGAATCAACAGTATCATTTTTATTTAGATCATAATCATTGTAAACCTCATTTTTAACATTAACAAAAGTATTGTTAGCGAAAACACTATTCCTAATTAAATGGTCAGGAGCCAAAATAGTAAGTTCAACATTAGCCCCCTCTTCTTTGAGGCATACATAAAGCCTCAAGGCAATATCATACACATATTCATCTTCAACAACAAAAACTTCATTTCCAAGACCATCTCTAGATTTAACAATAGCTCCAGGGTCAAGACCGCCGTGACCTGGATCAAGAATTATTAACTTATCTTTAAGCCTTGATCCTTTATTAACCCTGGAATTTACTAACTTTTCAAAACTTTTGAAAAGTTGGGTTGCCTTTTTATAAGAATTCAAAGGAGAATGCCAATCTTCTGAATAAAACTCACTTGGCTGACTTATCTTTCTTGGTCTATACCAATAATAGAAATCACCAACAACCTCAAATATTGGTATTTTAGAGTCTAAAATGACCAAAGAGCTAATATCAAAAATATCTTGATTGGCAGCAATTCCAAAAGTATTTAAATTTATCTTTTTGTTTTTGCTTGAGGGAAGATTAACTATTGTTTGAACTTTATTAGAAGAATTAGAGCTAGAATCAACCTTGTTTTTAATATATAAATCGTTTTTAGTTTTAATTATAGAAGAATCAATTGTAAGTTTTTTATCAAAAATTTTCAATTTTTGATCGTGCATAATATTATTGCTGTTTAAATTATTCCAATTTTTAAGATCCTCAATTAAAACACCGTAATGTCTGGCAATGCTATACAAAGTCTCCCCTACAGCAACTGAATGATATATAAACTTATTATTTATTTTTTTCTCAATTTTTAAATCTCCTCCAACGGGTTTTTCTAAATCATTATTTACAATCTTTAAAACATTTAATAATGAACCTGCTTTAAGATTAACAGCCCGATTACCATTAAGAGCTACAAGATCCTGAGCAGTAACACCATAAATATAAGCAATTCTACCAAGAGTTTCCCCTCTTTTAACATAATGAAAATTAACATTCTTAGTGGCTTTCTTTAAGAAAAGTTGCTGGCCAATCTTTAATTTATCATCATTAAGAAAATTAAATTTTAAAATATCCTTAGAACTAATATCAAAATCTTGAGAAAGTTTTGAAAGTGAATCACCTTTCTTAACAAAATAAGGCTTTAAAAAATCAGGCTCAGTTAATACAAGCTTCATTCCAACCTTAAGATCTTTAGAGCGCAAATCATTCCAAGCGATTATCTCTTCTTGACTTAATCCAACAAGCTTTGAGATGCTCTCAATAGTGTCGCCCTCTTTTGTGGTGTAAAAAATTACTCCTTTATTAACAGGTTCTAGCGAACTAAAAGAATGCCTGACTTTATGGGTAATGTTTCGACCTAAATTAGAATCACTTGGAATAATTAATATTTGCCCTACCTTGATATTGTCAACTTTGAGTTTATTAATCCTTTTAAGATCACTTACTTTGGCTTTATATTTAATTGCAATTGAAAAAAGAGTATCTCCTTTGACAACCTTATACTCAAAATCGGCATTAAGACTAACAGTACTTATTATTAAAAAATAAAATAATACAATAAGCTTTATAATTTTCAAAACACAAAAAGTTTTACTTTTCCTTAATGCCAGTATTTTGAACAATGTAGTCATAAATTATCCAATAATAATCATATTTTTTGAAGAAGAAAGTATATCTTTTGGAAATATAAAATTGCCCATCGTCAAAATATAAATCAGCAATCACCTTGCCCGAAGTATCAGAATAAGTTGTCTCAATAATAGAAAATTTATTTGGTGCTTTTGAAATATCTGAATTATTAGAATTCCACAAATATTCTTTATACTCTTCAACTACATTTTTATTAGGAATGGGTGACAACTTTTGCTTATAAAGGTATGCCTTGCCTTTGTCATTTAATAACAAACCTTCAATATCAAGATATAAAAAGAACTTTTCTTTTTTCCCAAGCTGCAATGCCTTTAACAAATATTTGACAATCTCGTCGGGAGACAATTTTTTCTTCTTCAAGATATCTTGAATATCGTTATTTTCAGACAAATTAACAAGATCTATACTGCCTGGATTTCCATCAAAACTATCATTTAAAAAAAGAGTAATAATATTGGATTCTTTTTTCTTAGATGGATCTGAAATGTCTGGAAAGAAAATACCCTTAACAAAATAAACTCCATCTTTACTAAACTTAACAAATTGATTTAAGTTAATAACTACAGAAAATTTTTCATTAGGTCTCAAGCTCATATTTCTAACAGGAATTGCAACATTTTTAGATCTCTTTTTAACATATTCAATGGGTCTTTTAACTTTAATATTGGCGGTATCGGTAACATCAAAATCAAAGCCAAAAGAATTGATATCGCCTATTTCTAAAGTTAAAACACTGTCAGATGCATTACTAAGAGAAACTTCAATAAAAACATTACTATTAACGCGATAAATAGATTGATTAAAAAACTTGATTTTAAAATCAAGGCCCTTGTAATCTCCCGCAAACAAAAGAAAAGAAATATTCATAAAAAAGATACAAAAAAGCAATTTTCTAATATTCATAAGCTCCCCTCAAAATCTAACCACATTATATATAAAGAAAGTAATAATACCTATAGTATATTATTATACTAAATTAATTAAACAAAAAGGTAAAAAATGAATATAGATGAAGAACTAACAACAATATTAAAAAATAATTCCAATTTAAAAAAAATGAAAGAACTTTTAGAACAAAACACATTTTTTTCATTAACAGGATATGAAGGATTTTTCAAGGCTTTTTTAATTAAAAAAATCAAAGAATATAGCAAAACTGGGAAAATAATATTAATAGTTAAAGACGAGCACACATTAGATAAAATTAAAAATGATTTACAAGTAATTACAAATCAAATCTTTGAACTTAACTATTTTAGCCCCCTTGTATACAAGGGTATCGGCTCAAAAAATACGATCTTTAATAAAAGAATCAAATTTTTAATCAATTTTTATAAAAAAAATCCTGGAATATATATTACAGTCTTAAAATCATTGCTTAGCAAAATACCCGATAAAAATACATTACTAAAGAATGTATATAAAATTGAAAAAAATACCAATATTAATACAGCAGACATTGAAAAAACTCTTATAACATTGGGATATGAAAAAACATTCAGAGTAACAATTCCAGGAGAATTTACAATAAAAGGAGAAATTATAGATCTATACTCTTTTGGAGAGCAAAATCCAATAAGAATTGTACTAAACTTTGACAAAATAGAAGAGATAAGGAAATTTAATCCTTTAACCCAATTAAAACATGATAATGAAATTTTAGAATTCCAAATTCTTCCAAAAAAAGAAATTATTTGGGACGATGAAACTATTAACACCTTAAAAACAAAAATTAAATCTGTTGAATATAAAAAAATTCTCAAAGAGTTGGATTTTAAAAAAGAAACAAAAACGGAAGAAATGTTTTATCCACTAGTAGCAAATACTTACTTAAGTGATGAGATTGAGAAAAATACGCCTATTGTAAACTTTGAAATTAACAATTTCGAAAAAGAAATTGAAAAAATACACCAGGAATACGAAAAACTTTACAAAGAAGCAAAAGAAGCTGGTAAAAATATAATTAATCCAAAAAGAATTCTCTTAAATTATAAAACCTTCAATCTAAAAAGCGATGTTTTATTTTCAAAAATTAAAAACCCTAAATCCAAAGAAATTATAGAATTTAAAATCGAAAGTGAGAGAAACTTTTTTTCAAATATAGCACTTACAAAAGAGGAATTTGAAAATTGGCTAAAAAATGGATTTAAAATAATCATTGCAGCAGAATCTGAATCACAAAAAGAAAAACTTAAATATATTTTCAAAGAATTCCCAAAAGTATCAATTGAGGTTTTAAAAATATCTGGCTCTTTAATAATAGAAAAAGAAAAAATTGCCATTATTCTTGAATCAAACATTTTCAATACCGGGCAAAAAATAAACAAAACCTTTGAATCTTCAAAAACAAAAGCTATTGACTCTTTTGTTGAGATTGAGAAAAATAGTCATGTGGTTCACATAAACCATGGAATTGGTATATTTAGGCAAATAAAAAGAATAAAAACAAGCTCGCTTGAAAAGGATTATATTGAGATTGAATACGCTGAAGGAGAAAAACTATTTATTCCAATTGAACAAACAAATTTAATTCAAAAATACATTGGAAGTGATCCTAAAAATATCAAATTAGATAAAATAAGTTCTAAAACATGGATAAAAAACAAAGCAAACGCAAAAAAAAGAATCGAGGAGATTGCAGACAAATTAATAGAACTTTATTCAAAAAGAGAAAGCATTAAAGGTATTAAATACCCAGAAGATAACGAATTACAATTGTTATTTGAATCTGAATTTCCATACGATGAAACTCCAGATCAAATAAGAGCAATAAAAGAAATAAAAGAAGATATGATGAGCTTCAAAGTAATGGATCGCCTTCTTTGTGGGGATGTTGGATTTGGAAAAACCGAAGTTGCCATGAGAGCTGCTTTTAAAGCCGTAATGGGGAATAAACAGGTTGTTGTACTCTCACCAACAACTATCTTAGCAGAACAGCATTTCAATACATTCAAAAAAAGATTTAAAAATTTTCCAATCAAAATCGAAGTATTAAGTAGATTTATAAAAAATAACGCAGAAACCCGGATTTTAAAAGAACTTAAAATTGGAAAAATTGATATAATCATAGGAACACACAAAATTCTTTCAAAAAAATTCATCTGCAAAAATTTAGGGTTAATAATAATTGATGAAGAACAAAGATTTGGTGTAAAAGAAAAAGAAAAACTTAAAGAAATAAAAATTTCGGTTGATTGCCTTGCTCTTTCTGCAACACCAATTCCCAGATCTCTTCACATGTCGCTAATTAAGCTTAGAGATATTTCCGTTTTAAAAATTCCGCCTAAAAATAGAGTAAAAATAGAAGCTTATTTAGAATCGTTTAACGAACTTTTAATAAAACATGCAATTGATAGTGAACTATCTCGAGATGGTCAAGTTTTTTTAGTAAATCACAATATCGAAGAGCTGCATTATTTAAAGGGACTCATTGAAAAATTAACTCCTTATGCAAGAATTGCAATAATTCATGGAAAACTTACAGGAGACGAAATTGAAAACATAATGCACAATTTTATTAAAAAAGCGTATCAAATTTTATTGGCAACAACAATAATTGAAAATGGAATAGATATTCCAAATGCAAATACAATAATAATAAATAATGCAAACAAGTTTGGACTTGCACAGCTATATCAACTCAAAGGAAGAGTTGGAAGGGGCTCTAAGAAAGCTTATGCTTATTTTTTGTATCAAGATAGCGAAAAGCTAAATGAACACTCTATTGAAAGACTAAGAGCAATAACAGAATTTTCAGATCTAGGAGCAGGATTTAAAATAGCAATGAAAGATATGGAAATAAGAGGCGTTGGAAATTTGCTTGGCAGAGAACAACATGGGGAGATTGAGTCGATTGGATTGGACTACTATCTAACAATGCTAAATAAAGCAATTGAAAAAAAAATGGGAAAAATCACATCAGAAGAAGAAGAGGTTAATATTGAAATTAACTATAGTGGCTTTATTCCTGAAAATTATGCAAAAAATGAGCAGGATAAAATACTAATCTACAAAAAAATCTTTAAAATTCAAACTGAAGAAGAAAGTAAAAAAATAAGATCAGAGCTCCAAGATAACTTTGGCCCAATACCCAAAGAAATAAATAGTCTATTAATGTTAGCTGAACTTAAAATTCTAGCAAAAGATTTAAACATAACAAAATTAAAAGAAACAAACAAAACTTTGGAAATAGAGTATAAAAATATAGAAAGCATTCCTATGGAAAAAATAATAGAAATACTTCAAAAACATCCCAATTTATTAATATTAAATCCCTCATATCAAAAATCAATATTTTTAAGCTTTAAAAATATTGAAAAATCTGAGAAAATAAATTACATATATAAAAATATTAACTTACTAAAAACAAGCACATAACTTGTCAAATACAAAAGGAAAAAAAATGAAAATATTAATCATAAATACAGGAAGTTCTTCATTAAAATTTGCTATTTATCAATATGAAAATTCAAAAAAAATAATATCGGGAATTGTTGAAAAAATAAAATCACAAAAATCAATCATAAAAATAATAAATACTGACGGATCAATAACAGAAAAATTTGAAAAAGGAATTGAAAATCACCAAAAAGCAATAGAGAAAATGTTTAAATTGCTATTAAACAGTAATTTAAACATCCTTAAAACTATCAGCGAAATTAAAATAATAGGTCACAGGGTTGTACATGGAGGATCAAACCTTAAAAATTCAGCAATTCTTAATAATAGTATTTTAAATAAATTAAAACAAATTTCTGAACTTGCTCCACTTCATAACCCAAATGCAATCATCGCAATAGAAGCAGTGCTTAAAATTTTACCACACGCAAAGCAAGTTTTATGCTTTGATACTTCATGGCATCAAACTATAAAAGAACATGCTTTTCTTTATGCAATTCCATATTCTTGGTATAAAAACCACAATATTAGAAAATATGGCTTTCATGGCCTTTCTTATTCGTACATAACAAAAAGATCCTCAGAAATTTTAAATAAAAAAATAGATAATCTAAATTTAATAATTTTGCATCTTGGAAATGGAGCAAGTATTAATGCTGTTAAAAATGGAAAATCTTATGACACAAGCATGGGAATTACTCCGCTTGAAGGCCTTGCAATGGGAACAAGAAGCGGTGATATAGACCCATCAATTATTAATTTGATGAGCACTATATTAAATAAAACCACCAAACAAATTGAAGAAATGTTAAATAAAGAAAGTGGCATACTGGGAATTTCTGAAAAATCAAATGACATGCGGGATATTTGGAACAAAATTGAAGAAGGAGAATATCAATCAAAACTTGCAATAGATATAATGACATATAGAATAAAAAAATATATTGGATCTTACATTGCCATTCTTGATTTTAATGTTGATGCAATAGTTTTTACAGGCGGGATTGGCGTTACTGATTATGGAATAAGAGCTCTTGCACTAAAGGGATTTGAAAAAATTGGAATAGAACTGGACCTTGAAAAAAATGAAATGGCCCAAAGCAAGTATTTAGAATCTGAAATATCAACCATTAATAGCAAACTAAAAATACTAGTACTACCAACAAACGAAGAATTGACCATTCTTGAAGACATTTATAATTTAATTCCAAAAAATTTATAATTTTTCAAATTTAAAACCTAAAATCTGATTTATTTATTATAATCATTTAAAATAGCCTTATATTTAACTCTTGCAAAGTAAAGTTGCTTTTTTAACATTTTCCATTATTTGTTTTCCCTTTACAATTTCAAGAAGAGTAAAAGCAAATTCAAATGAAGTTCCAACACCTTTAGAAGTAATAAAATTATTGCTTATAACAACATTTTTATCTACAAACTCACCATCAAGCACATTTTTTTCCAAATCTGGATAACACGTAAACTTATTAAACCCTAGAAGACCCTTAGCAGCAAGCACTACTACTGGAGAAGCACAAATAGCTGCAATATATTTACCTTTGGCATTCATATCTTTTAAAATCAAATCCAATTCTTTTGAATTAAAAAGATTAGTAGCTCCAGACATGCCTCCTGGGAGAATTATTAGATCAAAACAATTTTCCTTACAGTTTGATATTACATCATCAGTTAAAAAAGAAACGCCTTTTGAACTTATCACAACATTGTTATCATTTGAACTGATAATTTGAATATTAACATTACCCCGTCTTAAAATATCAATCGGAACTATAGCCTCAATATCTTCAAAGCCATTTGCAAGAATAATTCCCACTACCATATTTAGAACCCCTAATGCTGATGGAGGGACTTGAACCCACGACAACTCGGATATGAGCCGAGTGCTCTAACCAACTGAGCTACATCAGCTTAAACTTTTATTAAGTGTATAAATTCAATAATGCTTTGTCAATGCTATTATTAAAAAGCATTATTATAAAGTATAATACAAAATGATTTGCTAATAAACATACTAATATATTAGCATTTACTATTTTATAGTTAAATGAAAAGAAATTTTTATCTTATTCTCATTTTTATAACTAACAACTGCTTCTCCATTGATTTTTGGGATACGATGGAAAGAGAAAAACTAATAAATGAAATGGTAAACAAAATGCAAGATCATGAACTACTAGGTCAAATGTTTATGATAAGCTATCCAAATCAATCAATAACAAACTTTGTTCTTGATTTTATAAGTAAAAAAAACCTTGGAGGAATCAAAATTTTCGGATGGAACGCAAAAAATTTAAAAGACTTAACAGAAAGTATCAATAAAGCTCAAAAAACAGCTCAAAATAATAAATTTAAAATTCCCTTATTTGTAGCAACAGATCAAGAAGGTGGATGGACACAGCACATAAAATCAAATACATCAGAAACAATTGGCAATCTTGGAATTACAGCATCTCTTTCTCCAAAAGATTCTTATAATACGGGATATTACATAGCACAAGAGCTAAGTCAGCTTGGAATAAATTTAAATTTCGCACCCATAGTAGATATATATAGTAATGAAAATAATTTCACAATAGGTCCAAGAACATATTCGGATAACCCTAAAATAGTTTCACTTCTTTCTCTGGCCTTTTACAAAGGGCAAAAACAAGGAGGAATAATTTCTACTGCAAAACATTTCCCAGGGCACGGCAATACTACTCTTGACTCTCATATAGATATTCCAATAATAAATTCTAATTTACTAGAAATAAACTTAAATGAACTTTTGCCATATAAAATATTAATTCAGGAAAACATCCCAGTAATAATGACAGGCCATTTGGCATATCCAAAGCTTACAAATGGAGAAAATATTCCTGCATCATCCTCAATAAAAATAATTAAAGACATACTAAGAAAGAAATTAAAATACAATAATATAATAATTACTGATGATCTATTAATGAACGCAGCAAAATACAATAATGAGAGTATTTACAATACAATTGAAAGAATAGTTAGAACAAAAAGTGATATTTTTTTAATATCTTTAAATGAAAATATACAAAAAAACGCTTACAAAATGCTGCTAAACTTAATGAAAAAAGATTCGGAAATAAAAAATAATATTGTTGAATCTAATAAAAGAATATTAAGAATAAAATTGGCATACTTAAAAGAAAATAAAAATAAATCTAATCTTTATCCTAATTTCAATAAAAATGAGAAAATATGCTCAAAAGAAGGTGAAAAATTTTTTGAACAAAACACATTAAGGGGTATTACAAAAGTAAGAATAGAAAAAGAAATATCTAAAACTAAAAAAACCCTTATAATATCTCCTTATTACAAAATGATTGCAGAAGGCAAAAAAATATTTCAAAATACATATGCTTATTATTACAACTATTATCCCTTAAACAGGACCAACTTCCAAAAACTCGACGAAATTAAAAAATTAATTAAAGAATTTGAACAGGTTATCTTTAGTTTATCAACACCTGGAAGCTTGAAATATTTAGAAAATTTGAAAGAATATAAAGAAAAAATAAGTGTAATTGTATCTCTTACGCCTCAACATGTTAAAAAATTAAATTGGATAAAAAATATAGTAATTATTTATGGAACAACGCCTCTGGCATTTAGATCTGGTTTTTTAACACTCACTAAGGATTTTGATCCAAAAGGGACCATCCCTTTAAAAAATATTATAAATAAATATTATCCTTAATGTATGCTAGCATTCGATTTTTTACAATCTCTAGAGAACCTTGTTTAATTCTAAACCCACTAGCATTTTTATGCCCACCGCCCCCTAAATCTTCTGCCAATTTTCCAACATCAAAAGAATCTTTAGATCTCAGCCCAACTATAATCGAACCATCCTCCATTTCCTTTAAAATACCTAAAATTTCATTATTCTCAACATTGCTTAAAATCATATAAAAAAGCTCATTAACCCCACTAACTCCACCATCTTTTCCAGAACCAGAAGAAGATAAAAACGTAAACAAAACCTTTCCATTCAAATAAGATTCAAGATTGTTAAGCATCAACTTAAGAGTTTCTATTGATTTTAGGCTTTTGGTGGTTTCTATATAGCTATAAACTTCTTTAAGACTTATGCCCTTTGAAACCAGTCTTGCAACCATTTCAAAAGGCTCTGGATCGCTTCTTGAAATGAATTTAAAAAAACCAGTATCGGTGCAAAATCCTACTAAAATATACCAAGCTTCTTCTTTTGTAAGATCATATCCAAACTCTCTTATCAATTTTTCAATTAAAAAAGTAGTAGAAGGCGCAAAAGGATCAATATAGCCCTCACATTCTAATTTTTCACCAGACATATGATGATCGATTACTAAAGTAGGCATATTCTTTACATAAAATATAAATTCATCGCCTATCCTATCTAAAATCGAGCAATCTAAAATAATAACTGAATAATCTGAAAGCTCAATATTAGGCCATTCAGATAAAAATTTATCTTTAAAAGGAACTATTTCTTTTCTAATAAAAGGACCTTCATTTAACAAAATAGAATTTTTGCCAATTCTTGAGAGAAAAGACGATAAAGCTAAAGAAGAACCTATACAATCAAAATCGGGGTCTTTGTGTCCAATAATAATAAAATTATTATATTTTTCAATAAAATTGATAACATCTCTCATAATAAAGTTCGCAAACCTTCCATAAAACAAGTTTTTGGCTTATTTTATATTGACTATATTACAATATTTCAATAAAATAAGCCACAATGGCTAATAAAATATAACGGGTGGAAAATTTTGGAAAAACTAAAACAAGAAGATATAGATAAAGCATTTTATATGGCGGAAAAAGCTAGAAACAATTCATATTCTCCATATTCAAAATTTAAAGTAGGTGCTTGCATTAAGACTAAAACAAACGATTTTTTCATTGGAACAAATGTTGAGAATGCAAGTTTTGGAGCAACTTGTTGCGCAGAAAGAAGTGCAATTTTTAACATGATTGCAAAAATTAGCGTACAAACAATAGATTTTTTATTGCTTAATACAAGTCCTGAATGTATTCCGTGTGCTATGTGCTTGCAAGTAATGGCAGAATTTTTTGATCAAGATACAAAAATAATAATAACAGAATCTAAATCATTTCATGAAAACAAAAAACTAATAAAAATTTATACATTAAAAGATTTGCTTAAAGCTCCTTTTGATAAAAAAGAGCTACTAAGAGTAACAACATAATCTCAACTTGCAAAAAATTAAATTAACTTAATATCTTTAGAGAAACTAAAGCACTTGCAAGTCTATTTAATTTATTGCTTTCAAGAGTATTGGCAGACAAATCAAATACACTTAAAATAAGCTTTTTCTCATCAGAATTAAAATTATATTCCAAATCTTCAAATAATAAAAAATTAATAATTGGAACAAATTTTTCTACAAAACCATACAAACTGTTATTAAGATCATAGAATTCATAATAATAATTAAATATATCTTCTAATGACCGTCTGTCAAACTCTTTTAAAATCTAATAAAAAATATTTTTAATATTATCAATTAAACTGCGCAAATCATTATTATTTAAAATATTTTTTTTACATTTTTTCACAAAAAATCCGATTGTCGCATAAAATATTCCTTACTTTTGTCTCAACAAATCAAGATTGAGCTTGAATTTAATAAATGATAAAATGTAGCATTAATACTACATTAGTAAAATTATGCAACAACTAGGAGAATGTTACAATTATGGTCAAGATAATAAGCTTAAAAAACATTCATAAATTTGCTTATTTAAAATTGGATCCTTTAAAAAAAGAAGATATCTACATTGTTTATATTGAAAATAATTCAAAATCAATTTCAAATCTTAAAGCGAAAGCAAAAGCTGATCAAATTGAAATAATTAATTTTTATATTGATGATGATTTTAAATCAGAAGGCATAGAAAGAATAATGATTAGCAACTTAATTCATTACGGCAAAAAAAATAAGTTTAAAACAATTTCATGCCAAATTACTGAAATACAAGAAGAGCTTTTAAGCTTAGGATTTGAACATAACGATTCTCAATATAAAAAAGAATTAGCATCTGAGATAGAAGAAGATAAGTTTGTAATGGGAATTGGAATAATCTCTATATTTACCGAAGTAGCATCAACATCTTCTAAACTTACTGTTGGAATACTGTTTAATTCATTTGCACTTATTGCTGATGCTTTCCACGTGATGGCCGACTTTGTTTTATCTACAATAACTTACTTTAGCTTGAAAATTACAAGCAAGCCTGAAACCATCCATTATCCTTATGGACACAAACTAATGGAAAGCTTAATAGCTTTTATCATGGGAATAATCATACTTATGGCAGGATTTACACTATTTTTAAATACAACCGGTTTAAATAAATTTATCACTCTGGGGGTAGAATCCGGATTTAATCTACACATACACCAAAACAAAAATAAAAATAATGCTATATATGAACATGACCATAGTCATTCACACAATCACAATCATGATCATAGCAACAATCATAGCGAAGATGACAAAAAAAATATACTAGAAATATTTTCAAATAAATCTCTTAAAAAAAGCTTATGGATACCACTAACCCCTTTCATTTTTTTTATAGTGAAAATAATAGAATATTTGACAAAATTCCAAATAGGAAAAAGATACAACAATCAGCTTCTCTTAGCACTAGCTTCAGCTGATAAAAACTGTATATTCTCACATGGTGGGATTACACTAAGCTTACTGCTTGCAACTTACATGTGGAGCGGCTTTGACAAAATTATGTCTATATTTATTGGCTTTATCATAATAAAAGAAGGACTTAACGTAATAATAAATAACGCAAACAATTTACTCTCAAAGCAAAATATAGATCTTAAAAGAAGCGTAAAAGATACATTAAAAAATTCACACATAAACTTTAAAACACTCAATTTCCATAATCAAGGCAACAAACTTGTGCTTTATATCAAAATAAATTTAAATTCAGAAAATGACTTTAAAAATTTTACAAATAAAATACAAGATATTAAAAAAATCATAAAACAAGAATATAAAGAAATAAATGAAATATATTTTTTAGTCTAATTAAATTAATAATAAACAAATAATTGACACTCATAATAAAGTTGTGTTAACATTTTAAATTGTAAGACGCAGGGTAGAGCAGTTGGTAGCTCGTCGGGCTCATAACCCGAAGGTCATAGGTTCGAGTCCTATCCCTGCTATGCTTTATTTTTAATATGCGAGGAATTGATGAATAGAAAACAAAGAGCTAAAGGCAAGCTAGTAAGGAGATTTGGTATCAACATTTTTGAGCAGCCAAAATATGACAAAATCCTTAAAAAAAAGCCACATCCTCCTGGAATGCACGGAAAAACCAGAAAATCTAAAAACACAGAATATGGAAAACAATTGATAGAAAAACAAAAGATAAAGTTTACTTATGGTGTAAGCGAAAGACAGCTAACCAACACTTTTAAAGAAGCAAAAAAACATCACGGTGTTACTGGAGACAACTTACTCTCAATACTCGAGAGAAGAATTGACAATGTTGTATATAGGGCTGGGTTTGCTATATCAAGAGCACACGCAAGGCAAATAGTTTCTCACGGCATTATTATATTAAATGGAAGAAGAGTTACAATCCCTTCAATAATACTAAGAGCAAATGATCAAATTCAAATAAAAGAGAAAGACAGCTTAAAAAAATTAATAAGATCAAATATAGAAAAAACTTCGTCTCTTAGAAATTTACCAACTTGGATAGAAGTAAATGCTGATGATTTAAACATAAAAGTAAAGCATGCTCCATCAAGAGACGAAATACCTACGCTTGCTAATGAACAAATGGTTGTAGAATATTATTCTAAGAGAGCATAACATATTTTTTGTTTCTGCATGATTAAAAAAACAAAAAGTGGCTAATTAAAGCCACTTTTTTATTTACCCTTTTTTTTACCTTTTGAAAAATTTTTACCCAAGTTATTCTTAGCAAAACAAGAAAAATTATTATTCTTTCTCAGACCCTTAACATTGGGTTGAACACTAAAAGATACTCTATTACCCGAAGGCTTTCTAACCCCATCTTTCATAGATCTACTCCTAAAATATAAATTTAAATATGTGAATTTTTAAATAATATTCAAATAATCAAAAACTTCTTCTAAGTTTGAGACAAACTTAACGTCTATATTGTCTTTAACTTCTTCTGGAAGCTTAGAATAATCTTTTTTATTGTCTTTGGGCAAAATAACTTTACTTATGCCATTTCTATAAGCTGCTAAAACTTTTTCTTTAATACCGCCCACAGGAAGAACAAAGCCCTTTAAAGTCACCTCGCCAGTCATTGCAAGATCCAAAGGAACTTTCTTGTCAGACAGTATTGAAGCAATTGCTGTTGCAATGGTAATACCTGCAGAAGGCCCATCTTTTGGCGTTGCTCCTTCTGGAAAGTGCAAATGAATTTCAGGACTTTCCTTTACATCAAAATTAAGCTTAGAAGAATAGGTCTTAACTATAGAATATGCAAGCTGCGCACTCTCTTTCATAATAGCCCCAAGACTTCCTGTCAAAATAATGTCTCCCTTTTTCTCAAACTTAGTTGCCTCAACAGGAAGAACCGTACCACCATAACTTGTCCAAGCAAGCCCATAAACAAATCCTGAAGAATCAATCTTAATTAAATCTAAATTATCCTCAGTATCAACATAATTAAAATAATTATTAATACTAATTATTTTATAAATACCTGGAATATCAGGATCATGAGTAAAAATCGAATTATTTCCATGTATCAAAGAACTTGGTGAATAAAAATTGCCTTTAATAATTTGATCTTTAGAATACTCATAAAGCAGCTCCCTTACAAGTTTTCTAATCAAATTGGTTAAAACTCTCTTTAGCCCCCTTACGCCAGATTCCATAGTATAGTTTCTAATTAAATTAAAAATAACATCATCTTCTATTCTTATATAAACTTTATCCAAAAAACTCTCTTTAATTATGCTTGGAATCAGAAAAATTTTAGCAATCTCTAACTTTTCAATATAAGAATAACCCTCAACTTTAATTATTTCCATTCTATCCAGAAGCGGCTTTGACATGCCATTCAGAGAATTGGCTGTTGTAACAAATAAAACATTAGAAAGATCATAAGGAATTTCTAAATAATGATCTACAAACTTATAATTTTGCTCCGGATCTAAAACTTCTAAAAGGGCAGATTCGGGATTTCCCTTATAACTACTATTAATTTTATCTATTTCATCAAGAAGAATAACGGGATTGGATTTGCCCGCTCTTTTCATCGCACTAATAAAAACACCTGGAAGAGAGCCAACGTAAGTTCTTCTGTGTCCCCTAATTTCTGCTTCATCTCTTAAACCACCAAGAGATATTTTAACAAATTCTCTAGATAGTGATCTTGCAACAGATTCCACAAGAGATGTTTTACCAATTCCAGGAGGCCCCACAAGACATAAAATAGGAGCTTTAACCTTGGAATTAATTTGATAAACAGCTAAAAAATTTATTATCTTTTCTTTTGCTTCATCCATACCATAATGAGAATTTCTTAATATAAACTCAATCTCACTTAAATGATTTTTCATAACAGTATTTTCATTCCATGGAAGATCCAATATTAATTCTATATAACTTCTAATAATATTAGCATCAGGTGAATTCATCTGCATTTTAGACAATCTAGAAATTTCTTTTTCAATCTTAGATTTAATATCTTCTGGAATATCTTTAGAGTTTAATCTGTCAATATAATCGTTTTCATCTTTACCTAATCTTTTTTGTATCTCTTTAACTTGCTCAGAAAGAAAATAATCCCTTTGCCCCTTATCCAACTTAGCTCTAACTTTAGAATTAATATCTTTTTTAAGATCTAAAAGATCAATTTCAATGTTTAAATTAACAATTAACTTTTCTATTCTGGTTTTAACATTGAGTTCTTGCAAAAGCTCTAATTTTATGCTATTTTCCAAGTTTGAATTAGAGGCTATAATGTCGACAAGCTTACTTGGATTCTCAAAATAATTAATTGGTTCATTATCAGTATCATAAGATTTTAAAGACAAGGAATTTCTATAAGTTTCATAAGTTTCTTTTAAAAATTTTGAGTAAGTGAAAAGCTCTCTGTTTAATCCGCTATCATCAGGCACAAAAGTAACTTTGGCTCTCAAATAATCATTTTTTTTGGAAACACTGCCTATAAGAACCCTACTTTGACACTCAATCAAAACTTTTATTACATCTTTACTTACCTTTATAACTTGTATAAGTTTAGAATAAGTACCCACAGAGCATAAGTTTTTAACTCCTCCCCTATCAGATTCATCATAATTAGACTCATTTGGATAAGCAAATAAAATCAATCTTTCCTCTAACATGGATTGAGCTATGGAATTAATTACATATTCATTATCAAAAGTTACCCACAATGTCATATTGGGAAAAAGAACATTTTCTTTTAAAATAACAATTGGAAGATCTTCTTTTTTATTTTTTATCATATTTAAGATTGATTTCATATAACTCTTTTGCCCAAGGTTTTTTAATTGCATTTCCCACCAAAATTAATGGGTTAATATCTGCATTTAAAACAGATTCTTTTGTAACAACAACCTTCTTGGCCTTACTAATAGAAGGAACCTCAAACATAACATCTTTGAGAAGGCCTTCTAAAATAGATCTAAGGCCCCTTGCTCCAGTATTTTTTAAAATGGCCTCATCTACAATTGATTCTAAAGCATCTTTTTCAAATACCAATTCAACATTGTCCATTTTAAACATATGATAATACTGCTTAACAATAGAATTTTGAGGATCAACCAATATTCTCAACAAATCTTCTTTATTCAACTTTTCAAGATACGAATGCACAGGAAGTCTACCAACAAACTCTGGTATTAAGCCAAATTTAATCAAATCTTCCATTTCTAAATACTTTAATGAAGTATCTTCTCTTATATTCTTTTTTTCAACTGCTGAAAACCCAATAGAACTTTTATTTATTCGATTCTTAACAATATTTTCAAGCCCAACAAAAGCACCACCACATATAAAAAGTATATTTTGAGTATTAATTTCAATAGTATCCTCATAAGGATGCTTTCTGCCGCCTCTTGGGGGAACATTGGCAACAGTACCTTCAATTATCTTTAACAAAGCCTGTTGAACCCCTTCTCCAGAAACATCTCTTGTTATTGAAACATTTTCGTTTTTTTTAGCAATTTTATCTATCTCGTCTATATAAATAATCCCTTTCTCGGCTAAACTAACATCCCCATGAGCAGCATGTATCAATTTAAGTAAAATGTTTTCTACATCTTCGCCAACATATCCTGCTTCTGTCAAAGTTGTAGCATCTGCTATTGCAAATGGAACATTCATCTCTGCAGCCAACGTTTTTGCAAGCAAAGTTTTACCGCTGCCCGTGGGCCCAACTAAAAGTATATTAGATTTTTCAATCTCAATACCGTTGTCATATTTATCATTTTTCAATATTCTCTTATAATGATTATAAACAGCTACAGATAAAACTTTTTTTGCATCTTCTTGCCCAACAACATGCATGTCTAAATGATCTTTAAGTTGTTTGGGAGTTGGCAACCCGTTGGAATTAGAATCTAACGGTTTGCACAACTTTTCTTTAAAAAGATTGTGACATATTTTAGAACATTCCGGACAAATCGCTACTCCATTAGATATAACAACATTACCGCCAAGTTCGGCAACACTAAGTCCACAAAAAGAACACTCTTTTACTTTTTGACCTTTTACTCTTGCCATAAAAACTTTTACCGAAAATAAAACTATTCCCTTGCTAATATACTGTCAATAAGACCATATTTAAGAGCATCACTTGAAGTCATAAAATAATCTCTTTCCATATCAAGAGCCAGTTTTTCCTTATCAACCCCTATTTGATTAGACATAATATCAATTATTAATTTTTTAAGTCTTAAAATTTCATTAGCTTGTATGTTAATATCACTAGCCTGACCACTTATTCCACCCCAAGGTTGGTGAATCATTATTCTAGAATAAGTTAAAGATTCTCTTTTGCCTTTAGCGCCACCCGCAAGCAAAAAAGCTCCCATTGAAGCGGCTTGTCCAATGCAAATTGTCCTTACATCGGGCTTTATATATTGCATAGTATCATAAATCGCAAGACCTGCAGTAATACTGCCACCTGGGGAATTCAAATAAAGATAAATGTCTTTATTTGAATCTTCTGATTCTAAAAACAAAAGTTGAGCAATCACAGTATCTGCCTTAGGGTCATTAATCTCACCACTCAAAAATATTATACGCTCTCTAAGCAGCCTTGAATATATATCAAATACTCTCTCATAATTTCCCGTATTCTCTATTACAGTGGGTATTAAATTATGCATAAATTCCATTTTTCTTACTCACAAATTTTACAATTAACAAAATCTTTAAAAGAAACTTTTTTGCCCTTTACCTCTTTAAGATTTTCCAAAATTTTTTTCTTAGCTCTTTTCCTTTTGATATCATCCTTTAAATAAGAAGTCAAATTTTGATCTTCATAAAATTTTTTAATCTCCTCATAACTTACACCCGAATTCTCAGACTGCCTGGCCATTTCATATTCAATATCGCTCTCAGTAACTTCAATTGGGTCTAAATCTATCATTTTCTGCATTATCAGCTTAGATTTCAAATTCTTAAGAATCTCATCTTTTAAATTATCACTACCAACATATCCTGAAGAATAAAATATATTTTTAAACTCTTCAAGGCTCATATTATTTTTATTTTGCCTTTTAGAATCCTTAAAAGCAATTTCAATTTCGACCTCAATCATTGAATGGGGAATATCTATTTCTAATTTTTCAGAAATAATAGAAAAAAATTTATTTAGCTTTAAAGTTTCTTTTTTTTCTTCAACAATGTTTAAAAGACTAGATTTTATAAAATTTTTAAGATCATCTAGCGTATTATATTTACCACTAATATCCTGTGCAAATTCATCGTCTATTAAAGGAAGATCTCTTTTTTTAATACTCTTAATCTTAATCTTCAATTTTCTTGAAGAGCCCGCAAGTTCTTTAAATTTGTAATCTGCAATATAAGATTTTTCTATAACTCTCTCTTCATTTATTCTCATACCAATTATATCTTTGTCAAAATCATAATAGGTCTCAGATTTCCCAACCGTAAAAACAAAGTCTTGTCTTTTTGTTGATACTATCTCATTTAAAAAGTGATCAAGCTCAACAAAATTCACTTTAACAATGCTATCCTTCTTGACAACTCCTTCCTCATCTTCAATGATAATTGCATTTTCTATTTGAAGATTTCTAATCTCATCATCAATATCAGAATCATCAATAAAAACTTCGGGAATCTCCACTTTAATATCAATCTCAGCAAAACTTGGAATTTTAAACTCAGGATAAGTCTCATATACAAAAGTAAATTCAAAATCTTCATCAAGATTTAATCTTAAATTATTTTCCTTTACAGTAGGAGTAGTATAGCTTAAAGGCATTTTGGACTCTTCTTTAAAAAATTCTTTAAGAGAATTATTAATCACTTCTTCTAAAACAGTGGCTCTTAAACCTTCAGAATATTTATTCTCAATAATATTAATAGGAACTTTTCCAATTCTAAAACCTTGAATTTTAAGTCGGGAAGAATAATCTTGCAATAATGAATTATACTTTTCTTGAATAACACTTTTTGAAACTCTAATGACAACCTCAACTTTTGAACCTGGAAGAAGCTTAATATCTTTACTTAAAATCACTGTTAATGCCTCAATTAAACCTTACTGATAATTATTAAAAAGCGAAAGACGGGATTTGAACCCGCGACTTCCACCTTGGCAAGGTGACACTCTACCCCTGAGTTACTTTCGCACTTTTACAGAAGGTGGGAGTCGAACCCACACGCCAAAGGCACTAGATCCTAAGTCTAGCGTGTCTGCCAATTCCACCACTCCTGCATACTTCATACTCAAACTAGTATACAAAAACTTAAAAGCTTTTGCAAGTATGCCTAATCTACCAAACAAATAATAATTTCGCACTCAGCAGGAGTCGAACCTGCAACCTTCGGATTCGAAGTCCGCCGCTCTATCCAATTGAGCTATGAATGCAATTAAAAATAAAATTGATTAAAGGGTGATTGACGGGGCTTGAACCCGCGACATTCGGAACCACAACCCGACGCTCTACCAACTGAGCTACAACCACCAATAACTAGTGACTATGATTATTATAATATTTTATATATATTTAACTCCTAAGTCAATAAAAGATAAAAATAATAAAAGCCATAAGACTTTTATTAAAAAATTTATAATAAAATATTATTTTTTTTCAAAACTAAAATTTTTGAAATCTTTCTAAGCTTTTTTTCAAAAAATCATAAACTCTAATAGTTGAAGAAATATTTACTCTTTCCCTAGTAGTATGAGGCCATTCAATCCAAGGCCCAAGGGTAACAGATTCTACACCTCCCAACCTAGAAGATATTATGCCTGTTTCAAGACCTGCATGTATTGTGGAAACATTGGCATCTTTAAGATACATCTCTTTATACACTCCTTGAAGATGTTTTAAAAGATTGCTATTCTTATCAGGCTGCCAAGAAGGATCATCATAAATTACACGCAAATTAGCTCCTGATAAATCACTTATGGACTGCAAATGATTGCAAACATACTCTTTGTCTGAATCTAATAAAGATCTTATTAAAAAAGTAAAAATATAATCGTCTTGCATTCTTAAAAGACTTGAAAAATTTAAAGAGGTCTTTATAAGCTTATTTTCATAATTTTCTACTTTTTGAACTCCATGTAAAAATCCCATTCCCATATTTAAAAGCTTATTTTTGCTATTTTCATCAAGAACTTTAACTGATGAAAATTCTCTTTTATTAACAATAATATCAAATTCATCTTCAAGAGAATATGCACTTTTAACTTTAAGTACAAACAGTTTAAGCTCTTTATTTAATAAATCATAATCATTATCATCTATAAAGATTAAAGCCCTGGCTTCAATTGGAATTGCATTGCTACTATTTCCACCAAAAATGCCTTCAATCTCAAAATTAAGATTTGCCTTAATTTCAAAAAGAGCAAAAAACATTAATTTTAAAGAATTTGCCAAATCTAAATGAATATCTGACCCAGAATGGCCACCTTTAAGCCCTTTAAACAAAATCTCTACCTTTGTTTTTTTCGTTACAAGACTATACTTAGGAGAAAAAACAATTTCTACAAGTCTTGATCCCGCACAACCAACTAAAAAATAACCTTCTTCCTCTCCATCAAGATTAATAAGGCTTTTACCACTACATAAATTGGGATCAAGGCCAAGAGCACCTATTAAACCTATTTCCTCATCAACAGTAAACAGAAGTTCTAAGTCGGGATGAGAAAAATTATTAGCTTCACTCATAATCCCCAACATCATAGCTACTCCAATCCCATCATCAGCTCCAAGAGTGGTCCCTACTGCTTTAAGATATCCATCCTCTTCAATAATTTCAATCGGATCTGTTTCAAAATTATGCAAGCTAGATTCATTCTTTTCGCAAACCATATCAACATGAGATTGTAAAATAATAGGATGCATATTAATATTATTATTTGACTTTATCTGCACTACAATATTACCAACACTATCTTCTTTAAAAGAATAACCAAATTTTTTGGCTCTCTGCTTAATAAAATTAATAATTCCTTTAACATTTTTTGAACATCTTGGAATTTTTGATATCTCTTTAAAAAAATCAATTACAATACTCATAATAACTTTCCTTTGATTATATTAAATCCATAAATATACTTAGATTTAATTTATAATTAATAATATATTATACTAAATTAATCTTTGAATTCATTCAATAAATTCAATAATATTGGTTAAGCTTTGTTTTCAACAAAATCTGCATAATAATTAAAATTTAAAAATTCTTTAGGAATTTCTGAAACAAATCTTGAAGGCACCTGATCAAAAATTTGCCTATCTTTTTTACGCTTATTGGCCATAGTAATAACAAGAGAATCTTTTGCACGAGTTAATGCAACATAAAAAACTCGCCTCTCTTCTTCCAAGTCAACCTCGCTATCTTCAATGATTCTATGATGAGGAATAATGTTGTCTTCAACAGCAATAAAAAATACATAATCAAATTCTAAACCTTTAGCAGAATGTACTGTCATTAAATTAATATTAATATTTTCAGATTCCTCACTTGCTTCGTTAGATTGAATAACTATGTAATTTAAAAAACTGCTTAAATCTCTCAACTCACCAAATTGTTTGGATTCCCAATTTTTAATTATGCTTAAAAACCCCTCTATATTTTGATATTTATATTCAGCCACTTTGATTGAATTAGGATTTTCACTAACTAAAAATCCCCAATATTCAATACTTTCTATCATTTCTTTGATTATATTAGAATAAGTGTTTTTTGTTATACTAAATTTATATTGATACTCTTCAATAAAAGATACAAAATCTTCTATGCTTTCAATGACCTGCTTATTCAAAGCTTTATCATAACTAGAAATGTCTGTAAAAGAAAAAGTAATGTCACAAAGAGCATCATAAATACAACAACCTTTCTTGTCTGCTATATCTCTAATTTTTTTCAAATATTCCTTGCCAATACCCCTTCTTGGAACATTAATGATTCTAAGAAGATCATAATCACTTTTAGGATTTATTATTACATTTAAATAAGAAATAATATCTTTTATTTCTTTTCTCTGAAAAAAAGACGTTCCCCCTGAAACTTTATATTTTATGCCCTGTCTTCTAAAAATCATTTCAACGTTTTTAAAAAGAGCATTGGTTCTCATAAGAACTCCTATCTTTTTAGACTTAAAGCCTTCTAGCCTTGAAAGCTGCATGATTCTATTTGCAACAAACTCAGATTCTTGAATTTCATCCTCAAATATAAAAACATCAATAACTTTGCTACAAATCTTTGAGGACCACAAGGTCTTTTCTTTTCTATTTTTATTATTTAAAATCACAGAATTGGCAACATCTAAAATATTTTTTGCAGAACGATAATTTTGTTCAAGCTTTATTTCTTTAACGTTGTAATCTTTTTCAAATTGCAACATGTTGTTATAATTAGCCCCGCGCCAAGAATATATAGACTGATCATCATCCCCTACACAACACAAATTACTATGATTTATCAAAAGACGAATAAAATTATATTGAATCAAAGAAGTATCTTGAAACTCATCAATCAAAACATACTTATATCTTTTAGAATATTTATTTCTAATATCAGAATTGCTGCTTAACAATTCTTTTGGTTTTAAAATCAAATCATCAAAATCAAAAGAATTATAAAGCCTTAATCGATCTTCATAAAGCCTGTAAATATTTAAATCTTCTTCCTTTAAATCATCAAGGGTAAGAATCCCGTTTTTTAAAAGCGAGATAACATTACTAAGTGAATTTAAAGAAATTTTTTTATTAAAAAGACCTTCATCAAGTAAAATCTCTTTAAGAAGAGAAATTCTATCATTGTCATCATAAATGCTGAAGTTTTTTCTATATCCTAATAATTTATAATTTTCTTTTAAAAAGAAAAGCCCAAAAGCATGGAAAGTTGAAACCATAAGATTGCTAAGAGGACTTTTTAAAATTTTTTTAATTCTGTCTTTCATTTCATTAGCAGCCTTGTTGGTAAAAGTCAAAGCTAAAATCTCTCTCTGAGCAATACCTTTTAAAAGCAAATAGGCTATTCTGTGAGTAACAACCCTTGTTTTTCCACTACCAGCACCAGCAATAATTAAAAGAGCACCTTCAATAGTAGTAACTGCTTCATATTGAAATTGATTAAGAGATTTTTTAAAAAAATCATCATTAGGCAAAATTAAAAAACCCTTGTTCCGTCTGGATATTCCACAATAACTTTAAAGTTTTCAGGAAAAGCAAAAATCTTTCGCGACTTAGATTGATCGAAATCTTTGACTAAGATTGGAATACAATACTTATTCAATGTATTAACGGCAAACTCTGAATTTTCAAGTCCAACCTTAACTGATCCTTTTGCCATAAAATTAGTTCCTCCAAAAAGCTTGGCCTTAAGATTGCTTTTATTAGCTCCATTTTCGAGCATCGCATTTATTAACATGGGAATAGCATAAATTCCATATCTTCCCCTTTGCTCAGGAGATATGTCAAGATCTGACTTAACTAGAACATAATGATTCATCCCAATTAAATTGTTTGCTTCGTCAAAAAGCACAACAGCAACACAAGAACCAAGAATTGTGGAAATCACTCTTTTATTTGAAACAAAAGCTTCACCAGGAACTATTATCGTAACATCGCGTTTTAATTTAAAATTAAAATGATTCAACATAAAATTAATACTCTCTTGAAAAAAAATTTATAAAACTCTTATAAAGGCTTTGCCAAAACCTTAATTTATTTACCTTCTCACTAAACAAATCAACATCACCTACCTTTTCATTTTCTAAAAAAATCATAGCCCTCCCAACAGGCACATCTCCACTAAGTGGAGCAACCAACTTATCAACAGTATAGCTTATATTAATTTTATCAAATTCATCTTTAGTTAAAACATAATAAAAAGGCTCTTTAGAAAAAAGAGCAACTGTATCCACCGTACCATTATAGACTTTTTCTTTTAATTTTACTATTAAAGGAAATTTAGAATATTCATTAAATCCATATTCAAATAAATTTTTTGCAATCGAAGCTCTCATTTTCTCTCCAAATCCATTAATTCCTTTTTCAACCCCCAATACAACTGCTATCAATCTTCTATCGCCCTTTTTAGCAGTGGCAACAAGATTCAAGCCTGATTCCTTAATATATCCCGTTTTAATACCATCTGAATAAGGATATTCATGTATTAATAAATTAGCATTTCTTTGTTTTAAGTTTAAAAATCTTGATGACAAAGCAGTTCCTAAATTTTTATGCTTTGGATAAACAAAATACTTTAAAGAATGAATATTAAGCATAAATTTAAATTTTTCTACATAAGATTTTACAAAAAAAGCCATATCTAGTGCTGTAATCTTATTTTCACCACTATATCCAGAAGGTTCAACAAAATGCATATTAAAAAGTCCTAAATTTAAAACATTAATATTCATTAAATTAACAAAGCTATTTAAATTGCCTACTACAAACTCAGCAATTGCAATAGAAGCATCATTGCCCGAAGAAACCGAAAGTCCCTTTAAAATCTCTTCAAAATTAACAATTTGACCTTTTTCTAAAAACATTAAAGAAGAATTGGGGGGTGCATTATAATATGAAGCAGAATCGCTAATAGGAACTATGCTTTTTAATTTTATGTTTCGCTTTTCAGCTTCAATTAAAGCTGTATAAATTGTAACAATCTTTGTAAGCGATGCTGGAGGAAAAATTAAATTGGGCCTCTTAGAATAAAGTATTCGCCTAGTATCAAAATCCATTAAAACTATTGATTTTGCATACCTTGATAATTTATTAATCTCATCTAAATTAACTGCAAAAAGATCATCACAAAGCGGGGGAAAAAAGAAAAATAAAATTAATAACAATTTCCCAATAACATAGATACTATTCATGTTGTAATATTAAATTATATATTATTTATCGATTGTTAATTACAATACAATTTAAAAGGAGCCATTTTTATGAATTCTTATGATTTTGTAACAGCTTTGGTACCAATAGTCCTAATAATTATTGGTCTTGGCATAATAAAAAAGCCAGCTTACTATGTAATACCCATATCATTAATAGCAACCGTTGCTATAGTTATATTTTATAAAAACTTGGGAATAGTAAACACAAGTCTTGCAATGCTTGAAGGCGCCCTAATGGGAGTATGGCCAATAGCAACTGTAATTATTGCTGCCATATTTACATACAAAATGTCAGAAGATCAAAAAGATATAGAAACTATTAAAAATATTTTATCAAACGTATCTTCTGATAGAAGAATTATAGTCTTGCTAGTAGCATGGGGATTTGGAAATTTTTTAGAAGGTGTTGCTGGATATGGAACTGCTGTTGCAATCCCTGTATCAATATTAATAGCAATGGGATTTGAACCATTTTTTGCCTGCTTAATCTGCTTAATAATGAATACCTCATCAACCGCCTATGGATCTGTAGGAATTCCTATAATATCTTTAGCTCAAGCAACCAACTTGGATGTTAATATTGTTTCATCTGAGATTGCATTCCAACTAATACTTCCAACCCTAACAATACCTTTTGTACTGGTAATTCTTACAGAAGGAGGCATTAAAGGATTAAAGGGAGTATTCCTTCTTACCCTACTCTCAGGAATGTCAATGGTAATATCACAATTATTTATATCAAAAACTTTGGGACCAGAACTTCCTGCAATCCTTGGAAGCATTCTTTCTATGACAATAACAATAGTTTATGCAAAGTTTTTTGGAGAAAAAAAAGAAGCTGCTGAGCACCAAAGCAAAAACACAATATCCTTATCAAAAGGTATTATTGCCTGCTCGCCCTACATTTTAATAGTAACATTTATAGTGCTTGTATCTCCTCTTTTTGACAGAATTCACGAATACCTAAAAACTTTTCAAAGCACTGTTAGTATTTATCCAGAGGCAAATCCCCTACACTTTAAATGGATTGTCTCTCCAGGCTTCTTGATTATACTTGCAACAATAATATCCTATTCAATACGAGGGGTTCCAATGTTAAAACAGCTAAAAATATTTACACTAACTTTGAAAAAAATGGCATTATCTTCATTCATAATCATATGCATCGTTGCAATATCAAGATTAATGACACATAGCGGAATGATAAGAGATCTTGCTAATGGAATCTCAATGATAACAGGAAAATTTGGACCATTATTTAGCCCACTAATTGGAGCTATTGGAACATTTTTAACAGGGAGCGATACAGTTTCAAATGTTCTTTTTGGCCCTCTACAAACACAAATGGCAGAAAATATTGGAACAAATCCTTACTGGCTTGCAGCAGCAAATACAACAGGAGCAACTGGAGGAAAAATGATTTCTCCCCAAAACATCACAATAGCAACAACAACTGCCGGATTAATTGGACAAGAAGGCAAGCTTTTATCAAAAACAATAATTTATGCTTTATGCTACATTTTAATAACAGGATTGCTAGTTTATTTAGTATAAATTAATCATTTAAAATAAATAAGATTAATTTATACTAAAATTAATCTTATTTATAAATTTGAATAATATAAAAATAACAAAATAATAATATGGCCTTGAATTTTTAACTAATATTTTAATATTATATAGATGTTATATATATGTTTAATATATTATACATAATAGCATATCTATAATATATTTATTAATACGTTTAATTAATAACTGGAACTAATAAAAAAATTTCTAATTACAACAGGAAGGTATAATTATGAAAAACCAAATTTTATATAAATTAATTATATTTTTAACCACATCTGCAGCAATATTTGCAGCAGACGCATTAAAAGAAAAAGATATATTTAAAATAAACCCATGGATGCCGACATTCGGATTTGAAAATACAAGTGAATTCAGATTAGATATGGACGAGCTTGTCCCTGGGTTTGAAAACAAAAGCAAAATTATTATTAAGCTTAAACCATTTGAAGCTAATCCCGAATTAGGCAAAGACGATCCATTCTCAGCTTACATTAAGGTAGATGATCTTGCATTAAAAGCGGATGGCAAAAAGGGTGATCAATTTAAAATTGACGTAGGAGACATTACAGCACAAATCAATATGTACGATTTTTTTATTAAAATAAGTACTATGACAGATTTTGACTTTAATAAAGAGTCTTTATTTAGTTTTGCACCTATGACTGGATTTAAAAGCACTTACTATGGATTCCCAAGTAATGATAGAATAGTAAGGGGGACAATTCTTGCAAGAGGTACTTCTAAAAACATAGGAACAATTCAACTGGGATACAAGCTTCCAAAACTCGACCTTACATTTGCAATAGGAGGAACAGGCACTGGTAACAGAAATCAAGAAAATGACAAAGACACTCCATACAATAAAACATATCAGGGAATCCTTTATGGAATTCAAGCAACATGGAAGCCAATAAAAAATCTACTTGATCAAAATGAAGATACTAAATCTGTAATTGCAGAAACACCTTTGGAATTAAATTTTGGCTTATCAGGAGCCTATGGAAATGAAACATTCAATAAGTCATCAATAACATACTCTTTAAAAGATAAATCCGTAATTGGTAACGATTTATTAAGTCCAACTTTATCAAATTCTGCAATTTTAGCATCTTTTGGAGCTCAATATAAACTTGGATTAACAAAAATCAACGATAAAAATACTTATCTTATTTTACAAATGGGAACTGATTTTGGAATAGATCCTTTTGCAAGCGATTTTTCTGTATTTGGACACATCTCAAAAGCAGCGAATTTTAAAAAAGAAACATCCTCAGATCCTAATAAAAAAACTGAAAATATATTTGATCCAAAAGGCAATGCTCTTAATTTTAGTAAAAATACAGAATTGGGTATTGCATTTTCAACAGGAGCAAGCATAGGATTTGCTTGGAATAAAGATACTGGCGAAAAAGAATCCTGGGCAGTTAAAGGATCTGATTCCTACAGTACAAAACTATTTGGAGAACAAGACAAAAAATCTGGAGTTGCATTAGGAATAAGCTATGGACAAAACCTTTACAGATCTAAAGACACCAACAAAAGATTAAAAACCATATCTGAGAATACATTTCAAAGCTTAAATGTTGAAATTTCAAGCTATGAAGACAACAAAAAGGGAATTATAAATGGACTAGGATGGATAACATCTATCGGACTTTACGATATTTTAAGACAAAAATCTGTAGAAAACTATCCCACAGTAGCTCCAAGCGCCGATGAAAAAAATCAAACTGGAAAAAGTTCAGCAGGCACAAAGACTACAACCCCCGATCTGACATTTGAAGATGCAATGAAACTCGGCTTGGCTGTATATCTTGATTATGCAATTCCAATAACATCCATTTCAACAGAAGCACATGTAGTACCATATATTGGGGCATACATTTTAGGGCCTCTTAATAAACTCTCAAGCGATGCTACAAAAATTTATTTAAAAACAGGACTTAGCCTTGAAAAACTAATAAGATTTACAACAATTTCTCTTGGATGGGATTCAAATAACATCATAGAACTTGCTAATAAAAACACAAATAATGCTGCCATTGGAAGTGCTTTCTTGCAATTCAAAATAGCCTACAGCGGAAGCTAACAGCAAAAGAAGGGCTAAAGCCCTTCTTTTCTATCTTTAAAAACAATTGATTAATTGATTACCTTATATTTCTTTCCCTGCAAATTTTTTCATAAGCATCTTGAATTTTTATAAATTTATCATTTGCATCTTTTTGCCTTACAGGATCATTTGCAAACTTATCAGGATGATATTTTATAACAAGGCTTTTATATGCCTTTTTAATCTCATCATCACTAGCACTATATGTTAACCCCAAAACACTATAGGGATTTACAATTTTAATATTAATATCTTTATAGGCTTCATAACCATCAGATTCAAGCTCTAAAAAAACACCAACATAAGAAATAAATTTTTCAGCTTCTAAATTTTTATACCTAGAAAGCCTATTAATCTCTTTAAGGGAAGCAAAAAGCCATATAAAAAGATCTTTATGCTGAAAATAACCAAGCTTAAGAGTATATAAAATTTTATCAGCATTATTATTTTTAGTAATAGCAGAATGAAAGATAGTATACAATTCTGATTTACCACGTTCAGATAAATTTAAAGAATTGATAATAAAATTGACATAATTTAGTTGCTCTCCAGTTACAGTTCCCAAAATAGATAGCAATTTGGCCATTAATAAAAAAGAAAGTTTATAAAATTCAAACTCTCTAGATCTAGAATATGAGTAATCTCTTGTAAAGTATATTCTAAAAAAACCTAAAAAACTAAATAATATCAACACAAAAGGAAATAAAATAAAAAGCATCGCTATTAAAACGGGATTAAAAATAAAAATAAACAACAACACTAAAAAAAACACTCTAATTGGACTTGGCATTTATTGATCATAACCTCCAACGTAATCAAGGTATGTCAAAATCTTTAATAAATCTTACAACTTCCTTTTTTATTTGTTTTAATTCAATATCTGACTTTGCCTTTAAGGCTCTAACAATAAATTTAGCAACATTTAAAGAATCGCTTTCATTTAGGCCTCTAGAAGTAATAGCAGCACCCCCAATTCTAATACCAGAAGCCAAAGAAGGGCTTTTTTTATCAAAAGGAATAGCATTTTTATTTAAAGTAATATTTACACTCTCAAGTAATTTCTCAGCATCAGCACCAGTAAGATCCGAACTACTAAGATCAACCAAAAACAAATGATTGTCTGTGCCACCACTAACAATACGAAATCCTTCTGATTTAAAATATTCAGCCATAACTTTAGTATTTTTTATTACGTTAGCAATGTATTCTTTAAAATTTTCCTGAAGAGCCTCTTTGAACGCAATAGCCTTACCCGCAATAACATGAACCAAAGGACCCCCTTGAGTTCCAGGAAAAACTTTAGAATTTACAGCACTAAATAAGGGTTTCTCTTTTCCATTAAAGTTTACTAATTTATCAAAATCCTTTCCAGAAAGTATTATTCCGCCTCTTGGTCCTCTTAACGTTTTATGCGTAGTACTTGTAGTAAGATGCGCCACATCAATTGAAGAATTATGAAAACCAGCAACAATAAGGCCTGCAATATGTGCAATATCACACAAAAGATAAGCAGAAACATCATCTGCTATTTCTCTAAATTTTTTAAAATCAATTTCTCTTGAATAAGAAGAAGCTCCAGCTATTATTAAATTCGGCCTACAATCTCTAGCTATTTTAAGAACTTCATCATAATCAATTAGCTCAGAATCCCTAGAAACACCATAAAAATAGGTGTTAAAAAATATACCAGAAAAATTTACCCTGCTGCCATGAGTTAAATGTCCTCCATGGGATAATTGCATACCAAGAATCCTGTCACCTGGACCAATAAGAGCCATTATGGCCGCCATATTGGCCTGAGATCCGCTATGCGGTTGAACATTGGCATACTTTGCACCAAAAAGCTCTTTTGCTCTTGAAATTGCCAAAGTTTCAATCTCGTCAATAAAAGAACACCCGCCATAATATCGATTCAAAGGATAGCCTTCGGCATACTTATTGGTTAAAATACTACCAACAGCCTGCCTTATCTCTAAAGATGTAAAATTTTCAGAAGCAATAAGCTCAATATGTTCTCTTTCTCTTAATTTTTCTTTCTCAATTAAATTAAATATTTGATCATCTCTCATTAAAAATTATCCTCCAAAACAAACCTATGCATTAAAGAATACGATCCGTTTGTCAAGCTTTTATACTTTAAAAACCTAGAATCTAAATATCCGTCAAAAAATTCATTTTTATCATAATCCTCTTTGCATCCATATTGAATATAGTTATCAGACATATTCAAAAAATACTTAGAGCTATCTTTAAATAATACTGCATTTATTATATCAAAATATATAAAACCAACCTCAGATAAAAAAAATTCAAACCAAAAATGCTCTTTTAATTTAAGAGAATTAGAATCATAATAAAGCCCGACTATATTTCTCAGTGGAATCTCGTACTTTAAAAATAATAAATTCGTAAGAACTATTAAATTGCTATATGAAATTTTTTTTTCTTTAATAGAATCCTTTAAACTTAAATTATTCTCAATAATTTTAAAATTTGAAGTCAAAACATCAATAATTGCTTTAGCCAACTTATAAACTGAATTACTGCCAGCGGTTTTGGATAAAATTAGAGAATCTAACGACATTAAATCAACAGAGCTGTAACATAAATAATCTTTTTTTTTGTCTTGAACATACTTTTTGTACTCTTGTTTATTAATATCTCTATTAATCTCAATACTTTCTAAATATTTCGCATCTAAAAATTCCAAATTAAGTTTATAAGTTTTTACCTTAGTCTTAAAAACAAATTTATTTGTCTTAAGATTTTCAAAAAATAAATTATCAATATTAAAATCAAGATGCTCATTACTGAGATCTGTAATTTTTTGACGCTCATTCTCAATTGGTTTTAAATAGAAGATATTAAAATTAATATCTTCGGGGTTTGAATCAAAATTACTACTAATATTTTGATTAAAATAAATCTCTTCAATTATTGTAAACTCTTTTGAATCATTCAAAGTCCACTTAAAAAAATTATCTTTAACAGAAAACGAAACTTTATTGCTTTGAATATTGTCCAATAAAACATAAAGTTTCCCACTAGAATTTAGAGTTTTAGGAGAAATAAATTCCAAGCTATTCTCAGAAACATTTAAAATATTTTGAGGTAAAATTGTATAAAGTTTATCCTTGGTTTCAAGAAAAATTTTAATAGTACTAAAATATGAAAACAAATTCATACCCTGCAATAAGGTTGAAGAATTTGTATTTAAAGTTATTTTATCCTCTGAAAAAATAAAAGGTACATTTTTCCTATTAAGCTTAACGGGAACTTGCCTACTAATGACAAGAAAAAGCTCATTGCTAATACCCCTTTCACCTTTTACAAAAATAAGTCCAGAATTCACTTCGTCTGTAATTTTAAAAACTATTTCCGTATTATTCCAGCTAATAATGCTACTTTTAACCAAATAATTATTGTTGATATTAATCTCTCCTGTACTGTGGCCTAAATTATTCCCCTTAATAACAATAATATCCTTGTGCGAAGTGGGAATTGGAGATATATCATAAATAATTGGCTTTGAATAAAATAAAAATCCAGAAAAAACAAATAAAACTAAAAAAATAATAAAAATTAAGCTTAAATAAAAATATTTGTTTTTTAAAAAAATAGCCAAATATTAGCCTCTTTTAACCTTAGTTCCTTCCTTAGTATCAACCAAAACAAAACCTTTTTTGGCAAAAAGGTCTCTAATTTCATCAGCACGCTTAAAATTTTTTTCATATTTAGCCATTCTTCTCTCTTCAATCAAAGCCCTCATATTCTCATCAATAACTACATCATGGTTTTCTAAATTTTTCAAAATTTCTTCTCTTAGATTAAGTGACATAATCTCATCAAAAATAAAAGCTAATCTAAGCTTCGAAACAAAGCCTAAATTTTCAGATTTAATCATCTCCCAAAACAAAGCCAATCCTTGAGAAACATTTAAATCAAAAGAAACTTTTTCTACAAAAGAGTCATAATATTCTTTTTCTGCACTAAAACCAAAATTTTTTAAATCCTTATTAAGTATATTTAAATCAACTGGATCTAAAGATTCATAAAAAAAACTTAGTTTGTTTATCAAATTTTCTCTAGCAATTTTACTTGCTTGAAGATTATCCAATGAAAATTTTAATTGATTTCTGTAGTGTGATGTCAAACATAAATATCTAAAATCAAGAGGGGAAAAATTTTGATCTTCCAAATCTTTAATTGTAATAAAATTTCCACTTGACTTTGACATTTTATTGTAATCCATAATCAAAAATTCTCCATGAACAAAGATATCACACCATTTCTTATTCAAAAAACACTCTGCTATTGCTATTTCATTTATATGGTGAACTCCAATATGATCAACTCCTCCCAAATGAATATCAAGCGTATCTTTGAAATACTCCAAATTCATAGCAGCGCACTCCAAATGCCAACTTGGATAACCAAATCCCCAAGGAGAATCCCATTTCATCTCCTGATCTTTAAACTTAGAATTAGTAAACCACAAAACAAAATCAGTTTTATTTCTTTTAAATTTATCAACATCAACTCTGGGCAAGGTCATATTTTTATCAATAAGATCAATGCCGGCCATCTCACCATAGCTTTTAAAACAAGAAGTATCAAAATATACATTACCATTAGAAAAATAAGTATTTTTTTTTTCTTCAAGAATTTTAACAACCGCTATCATGATGGGAATATGTTTACTTGCAACAAGAACTTTATCGGGATATACAATGTTTAATTTTCTACAATCATTAAAAAAAGCTTCTGTAAAAAATTCACTAATCTCATAAGCTGTAAGGCCCTTCTCTCTTGCAGTCTTGGCAACTTTATCTTCTCCATCGTCAATATCACCTGTTAAATGTCCAATATCTGTAATATTCATCGCATAATTAACTTTATACCCTAAAAACCTTAAAGTTTTAATTAATAAATCTCCAAAAATATAGGTTCTAAAATTTCCGATGTGCGCATAATTATAAACAGTAGGCCCGCAAGCATACACTTTTACATTTTCAAAATTTGTTAATTCTGAAAAATCCTTTGTTCTAGTATTATATAACTTTAAAATCATACATTTCTCAAAATTGAAAAAATAAAAAATCTCATTTATTATTAAGTACGTATGCCTAAAAGCCTAAATAATTTTCTTAAAAAAATCAATATTAAGCCTCAAACAAAAAATCTAGCTGACTATACAACATATAAAATTGGAAACATTTCGAAATTATTTCTTACTCCTAAAAATATTAAGGAAGCCGAAAATATTTTCAAAGTAGCAATAGAAGAAAAAATAAAACTATTTATTCTTGGGGGAGGATCAAATATTTTAGTCAATGACGATAAAGAGCTTGATTTTCCAATAATATACACTGGATATCTAAACAAAATAGAAATTCGCAAAAATAAAATCATTGGCGAATGTGGTGCGAATTTTGAGAATTTATGTAAAATTGCGCTTGATAACAGCTTAAGTGGCCTAGAATTTATCTATGGACTACCCGGAACACTAGGGGGCGCTGTATGGATGAATGCCAGATGCTTTGGAAATGAAATCTCTGAGATACTAAAAAAAATTACATTTATAAATGATAAAGGAAAAACTATTTGCAAAGAATTTAAAAAAGAAGACTTTAAATATAAAATATCACCTTTTCAAAATAAAAACTTTTTTATATTAAAAATTGAATTGAATTTAAAAAAAGACAATAAGAAAATTATTGAAGAAAAAATGAATAAAAATAAACAAGCAAGAATAAATAGGGGGCACTATTTATTTCCAAGTAGTGGAAGCACTTTTAAAAACAACAAAGCATTTCTCAAACCTAGTGGACAAATAATTGAAGAGTGCAAGCTCAAAGGATTAAGCATTGGAGGAGCTACAGTAGCTAAATATCATGGAAACTTTATCATTAATATTAAAAATGCCACTTCCAACGACATAAAAAGCTTAATTGAAAAAGTAAAAGCTGAAGTCTACTTAAAAACTGGGTTTTTGCTTGAAGAAGAAGTTCTTTACATAGGATTCAAATAATCAAAAAAACTAAAAAAGAATATCTTTAATCTCATCATTAATCTTTTGAATCAATTCCTTTGTCTTTAATATCTTATCCTTAGAGGATTTCACTAAAGATGAATATTCTTGAAGAGAACTTACCGCATCTAAATTCATCTTAGAAACTTTAAACTCTTTTAAATCTTGGCTAAAGTTGTTAAACTTGCTGCTAATAAAATAGTGGTTATTAAATATTTCTTTATACATATTCTTAGCATCTCTGATCTTAGTATCGTGAGACAAATACCTTTCTTTAAACTCACCAATTTCTTTAAAGTGCTTAGCAAGAGTAAGATCTACTTTCTCATGTCTTGAAAAATTGTTGTCCACATTATCTTGAATGTCTATGAAATTTTTATAAATTGTATCAATCTCTGAATTAATTACTGCAATAATACTGTCGACAGTTTTAAGTTCATCTTTAATGGTTTTAGAATATTTTCCAGAATTAATAGCAAGCTTTCTAATCTCCTCAGCAACAACTGCAAAACTTTTGCCTGCATCACCTGCTTTTGCTGCTTCAATTGCTGCATTCATAGCAAGCATATTGGTCTGAGCTGAAATTGAAACTAAAAGCTTATTTACACTTTGTAAACTATTTGTTTGAGACAAAAGATCTGCAAAATTTTTATTCACATTTTCAAAAACAATATTTAAATCAAAAACCTTACTTTTAATATTTTCAATATCAGCAGAATTTATTGTAGCAACCTTATTAAAAATTTCCAAATTTTTATCTATACTATAGAAAAAACTAACATTCTCTTCAAAATTTGAAGAGATTTCTGATATGTACTTATTGTGGTCATTGATCGGATCAGCAATAGATTCAAAGCCTTTTAAAATATCAGCAATTGATTTTTCAAATCTAGAAAAAGTATCTCCTAGCTGTTCGTAAACTAAAATGCTAGAATCCATACTCTCAGTATTTGATACAGCAGTTTCTATTTGTTCCAAATATTCATTCAAATCTTCAGAATAAAATTTTATTTTTTCAAAAGATTCATTACTCTTAGAAGACAGATTATCTAGCTTTAAACTAATATAAGAAATAATAGACGAGGAATACTTAACCTTTAAGGGAGGTTCAAGACTAAAAGGATCGCTTTTTGATTTTTGATAAGCAACAATCCTGTTAAAATCATTAATTAATGAAAAAACAAAAGTATTGCACAAATAAAACATAATTGAAAAAGATAATAATAAAAGCATAAAAAATATAACCCAATTCGATTTAAACATAATAGAAATAGAATTAACATTTAAAATAAGCCCTTGAGTCAAAAAATCATCGGTTTTCACAAAGTTCAAAGAATAAAAATCTCTTCCATAATTAAAAGTATACTGAGAACCAGAAGAATCTTCTTTAACATAAGCTATAACTTTACTTAAAAAATTCTCACCATAAGCCGTAGAAAAAGGTTTGGCCTGAAGATTATTAAAATTTAAAAAAATGGGCATATAATTCCTGTCAAGCATAAAAAAATTATAATTCTTACTGCCAAATTTAAGAGAAGAATACAATTGATTTTCAATAATATCTAACGACTCATCAAAGCATAATAAAATCCCTATCACGCCCAATGTTGCAACAGAATCTCTAACCGGGAAACTTACCACAGAATAAATTTTCCCATCTATTTGCATATATCTTGAATAATACTTAGAATTTTTTTCTACAGGAACAGAATAAATTGGATCCAATCTAATATCTTTTAAGCCTAAAGATGAAAAATTTGAATTTGATATTAAAACATTTTTTCCTATAGGAATATAAAATATACCTTCAAGTGAATCGTTTGCTAAAGGAATAGTCTTAAAAATTTTATCTATGGAACTAAATTCTCTTGACTTTAAAAACAAATCGCTGTTTTCATCTAAATTATCACCCAACTTTAAACTTGAAGACAAAAGAAAGCTTTTTGAAGAATTCACCAATATCCCAAACCTATAACTATCTTTTATAAGCTCCTCAAGAAACCTAGAGGATTCCGAATATTTGGCTTTAATTACAGCAGAAACACTGTTTAAAAACAACTTAGAATCGAATTTAAAGCGATCCAAATATTCATTTTTATGATTCATATAAGCATAGCCTATGAATAAAAAATTTAAAAAAAGGAATCCAAATAAAACTAGATAAAGAAATCGTTTAGTATTTTTCAGATTAACATCGATTAAATTCTCATCTGTCATAAAAGCTCTCCAAACATAACATTAGCATGATTAAAATCTTAAAACAAAACTTTCACCTTCATAAATCATATACAAATAATTACTAATAACAATTGGCAAATTAAACATTTCTTTCCGAATCTTAAAGATTAAATCCTTCAAATATTTGCAAATAATTATTTTATTATTTAGCTACATGCATATATAATTATATAATAAAACATGTAGAATACTAAAAATTTAATGTTTTAAAAATTTTATGAAAATTATGAAAAAATAAAATTTTTGAGGGGACTTAGTGAAAAGAAAGAAACTTAACTCCAACCTTTTTTATAAATTCAATTTTATAATTCTGGCATATACAATAATAATTATTGCAACAACCTTTTTACTACTAGATCAGGGCTATAAAAAAATCATAACAAAAGAGCTACAAGACTTTACAAAATTCATTAACCAAGCAATGATTAAAAGCTTTTCTGATGAATCTAAAGAAATAGTAAAAGCTTTAAGCATATTAACAACCAGATATGATTATAAATCTGCAATTCTAAATAACAAAAATGAAGAGTACTTAGTATCTGACAAGATTTTAATGACACTACCGTCTTTTATTAAAATAATAGAGTATACAAACAAAGATGGATACATAATAGCATCAAGCGAAAAAAAAAGAAACGGTCAATATATGAGCTTAAAAGAATTGCTTCTGAGTAAATCTATAACTACATTTCAAATTTCAATTCTTCACAACAGTTTAGTAAAAATAAATAACAATTTTTATATTCCAATAGCATATAAAATAACAGATTCAAAAAAATCTAATATTGGATATATTATTTTATATGCTGACATTTCAGAAAAAATTGCCGAACTAAAAGAATATCTTTTACTGCTTTTGGAAAACTCATTACTAGAACAAAATGCAAGCAGCAAAAACTCATCAAAATACTTTAATGTATACGTAATAAACAACAATGGCGATGCATTTGGAGGAAAAGACGAGGTTTTAAAAAATATAAAGCACATATTTGGCTTTAACCTAAAAACATTAACTGAAATACTAAATGTATTATCTCAAGGAAAGGCAAATTACAATACAAGCAATTCAAATGAAATAATCTCCCTAGCAAGGATTACAACATCCCATTGGTACTTAGGAATAAAAATAGATTATAATAACATATTTTCAAAAGAATTTAAAAATATGAGATTAGTTTCACTTTCTATTATATTTATTTTGGTAATAATTTTTATATTAATAATGATATCAACCATAAAAACTTTAATAATATCAAAAATAGATAAACTCAACGTTGTAATTCCAAAAGTTAAAAATGGCGACCTGACATTTAAAATCGAATCAAAAGGCAAAGATTCCATAAGTTCAACAATAAATCTTTTTGGTCATTTTATTGAAAACCTAAAAAATGTAATTAATTCACTACAAGAACGAGTAAAGCTACTTAAAGAAAATGGAGACCATTTATTTAGCGAAATAAATAAAACCCACAATACAATAAAAAATTCAAATCAATACATAGAAAAAACACAAGAAGAAGTAGAAAAGCAAGTAGAATTCATCTCTAATACAACAAATATAATTGAAAGTCTTTCAAAAAATATTTCATCTCTTGACAATTCAATTGAAACTCAAGCCGCAAGTGTTGAACAATCTTCATCGGCTATCGAAGAAATGATAGGAGGAATACAGTCAATAACAGAAATAACTCAAAAAGCTGCAAAAAGCACAGAAGAACTAAAAAGATTCTCTGACGATGGACGAAAAAAACAAGAAGAAGTTATTACTCAAATCAAAGAGATTTTCAAAAACTCAACAAGATTACAAGAAGCAAACTCTTTAATTTCATCTATAGCAAGTCAAACCAACCTACTATCAATGAACGCTGCAATTGAAGCATCTCATGCTGGTGAAGCCGGAAAAGGATTTGCAATTGTTGCAGAAGAAATAAAAGACCTGGCAGAACAAGTGACATCACAATCAGAATCTGTTGCCTCATCAATTAACGAAATAATGGATTCAATAACCAAAACCGTAAACACTTCTGAATTAACAAATAAAGCTTTTAACCAAATATTTGATTCGATCAATTTAGTTGTTCAAGTAATAGAAGAAATAAATCATACAATGCAAGAGCAATCAATAGGTAGCCAAGAAATTTTAAAGGCTTTAAATACAATGCGGGAAATAACATATGAAGTAAAAATTGGTTCAAATGATATGTTTAGAGGCAACAAAGAAATTATTAGCACCATTAAACTGCTGGGAGAAATTAATATTACGGTCTCAAACTCCATGAAAGGTTTAAAAGAAGAGATTAATAAACTGATAGAAGCAATTGAGCGTATTAAAGTTTTAGGAACTACAAACTCAAGCCATATTTCTGGAATTAGTGAAAGTACAAATCAATTTAAAACCAAATAACCTAGATTAAAAGGAAATAATATGCAAAAAAAGACATTTTATAATACTGAAAAATATCTTAAAAGCCATTTAATGTTATTTCCTATTTTTGCTTATACAAAAAACTTTTTAGATGCTATTATCGTATCTATTTGGATTTCAATATGTATAATACTTCCTGCCTTAATAATCAATCAAATAGAACTAAAAAAGCATAAAAGCCATATATTAGGGATATATCTATTAATAATAGGAATTTTTACCAGTCTAACCTACTTATTCATGCTCTATTTAACACCAACTTTATACAAAGAATTTAAATTTTCAATACCCATTTTAATAGCCATAATAATATCATTTCATAAAAACGAGCCTTTTAAAATGCTAAAAAACCCGTCAATGATAATTAAATATTCTAAAATTCCAATTTTAATTTTTATTGCACTAAGTTCAACAGCCTCACTTATTAGGGAAATATTAAACACTGGCAATTTAAAACTTTTTAACAACGAAATACCCATAATAAAGGAGCTTATAAATACAAAAATGTCAGCCCACAGCTCAAACATTTTTATTTTAGCGTCCTTAATTTTACTATTAATCAATATTTTAACAAGCATTAAAGAAGAAAAAATTATTAAAAGTGTTAAAGAGGGAAAAAATGAATAAAAGTGTTAAAAACAAGATTAAAGACGAAATTAATGTTATAGTCAATAATTTAGCATTATCAAATAACATAAAGCTAGATAAAATTAATATAAATATTCAAAAACCTCCAAAAAGCGATCTAGGAGATATTTCCATATTAATGTTTGAAATTAGCAAAACCTTAAAACTTCCTATTGAAACCATCTCTGAAGAAATAATAAAAAATCTTAAAGCTAAATATGAAATTAAAGCTGTGGGACCTTACTTAAACATCAAAATTTCTAGAAAAAAATATATTAATAATACAATACAAATGGTAAATGCCCAAAAAGATGCCTATGGAACAAGCAAATATCTAGACAATAAAAAAATAATATTAGAATTTTCATCACCAAATACAAACAAGCCACTACATGTGGGACATCTTAGAAATGACGTAATAGGAGAAAGTCTGTCAAGAATATTAAAGGCTGTAGGTGCAAAAATCACAAAAATCAACTTAATAAATGACCGTGGAGTTCACATCTGCAAATCAATGCTTGCATACAAAAAATTTGGAAATGACATTACCCCCGAAAAAGCTTTTAAAAAAGGAGATCATTTAATTGGCGATTTTTATGTTAAATACAACAAATACTCACAAGAAAATGAAAATGCCGAAAAAGAAATTCAAGATCTACTTTTACAATGGGAACAAAAAGATGCAAGTACAATTGAACTTTGGAAAAAGTTAAATAAATGGGCAATTGAAGGAATAAAAGAAACATACGAAATTACAAACACCTCATTTGATAAAATTTACCTTGAAAGTGAAATTTTTGAAATTGGGAAAAATGTCGTATTAGAAGGGCTTGAAAAAGGATTTTGCTACAAGCGAGAAGATGGTGCAATATGCATTGACTTACCCTCAGGCTCAGATGAAAAAGAAGATCCTAACGTAAAACAAAAAGTACTCATAAGATCAAACGGAACATCTATTTATCTTACCCAAGATTTAGGAAATATAGCAGTAAGAACAAAAGAATTTAATTTTGAAGAAATGATTTATGTAGTTGGAAGCGAACAAATTCAGCACTTCAAAAGTTTATTTTTTGTAGCAGAAAAATTAGGACTTTCCAAAAACAAGAAACTTATTCATTTGTCGCACGGAATGGTTAATCTTATTGATGGAAAAATGAAATCAAGAGAAGGCAATGTAATTGATGCGGATAACTTAATCTCAGATCTAATAGAATCAATAATACCTGAAATTACACAAAAAATTGAGGACAAAGAGAGTGCCAAAAAAAATGCTTTAAACATTGCATTAGGAGCAATTCACTATTATCTACTAAAATCAGCTATACATAAAGATATTGTATTTAATAAAAAAGAAAGCCTATCTTTTACAGGAAATTCTGGACCATATATCCAATATGTTGGAGCAAGAATTAATAGCATTCTTGACAAATATAACGTACTTTCTATTCCTGTAATAGAAAAAATTAATTTTGACCTTTTAAAACATGAAAAAGAATGGGAAATTATTAAAATTATATCGGAATTAGAAGAAAATATAATCAAGGCAGCAAAAGATTTAAACCCCTCAATACTTACCAACTATTCATACTCACTTGCAAAGCATTTTAGCACATACTATCAAGAAGTTAAAGTAATAGATATAAACAATATTGATTTAACAATCACAAGAATCGAATTTTTAAAAGCCATATTACAAACAATAAAAAATTGTATGTATCTGCTTAATATCCCTTATATGTTAAAAATGTAGACAAGAAAATTTTGCAAAATTTTCTTGTCTAATATCCGTTTAAATCTAAGTCACTTTTGCTAAAAATTAATTTTATTTTATCTTCATATTTTTTGGATATATAATATCTTTTTAACTTAAGAGTATTAGTAAGCTCTTCCCCAATCGAAAAAGAATCTTGAAGTAAAACAAAGCCTACTATTTTTTCAAAACTTTTAAAACCTAATTTAGTATTAATAGTGTCTGAAATATGCTTAGAATAAAGCTTATTAACATCCTCATTGGCCAGCAAATCACTTCTGGAAGAAAAAGACACCCCACTAGAATTTGCCCATTTTTCAAGATTATCAAAATTAGGCACAATAACAGCACCCAAAAATTTTTGATCCTGGCCAACAATCATAATATTTTCAATAAACAAAGATTTGCCTAAAACTCTCTCAAGAGGCTCAGGCTCAATATTTTCCCCCCCCCTCAGAACAATTGTATCCTTGCTTCTACCAACAATTGAAATTTCATTATTAATTGTTAATCTAACCAAGTCCCCAGTGTTAAACCAACCATCTTCTGTTAAAACTTTACTGGTCTTAGCTTTATCCTTAAAGTAGCCGCTCATTATTTGTGGCGACCTGATCCAAAGCTCACCTTTTTCTCCATAGGGCAAAACTTTTCCATCAATTCCAACTACTTTGCATTCAACATCTGGCAAAATGGGCCCTACAGTTCTTGCTACAGGGCTTTTAAGATGCCTAACGCTCAAGATAGGACCCGTTTCAGTAAGACCATAACCTTCAAGAACTTTAATTCCTACAGCCTTAAAAAAATAATCAACGTAATCAACCAATGCCCCACCACCAGAAACTCCAAATTCAAAATTTTGTCCAAGGGCATTTTTTATTTTTTTAAACACTAAAATATCACCCAATAATTTAATAGGAAAAATTAAAACAACCCCCACAAATAAAAATAATTTTGAAAAAAGCAAAATAAACAAATTGGATTTTTTATAAATAGGAGAAAGTCCTAAAAATCTCTCCTTAAGCTTTGCATAAATAATTCCAATTTTTAAAAACCCCCCAAACACAAGCTTCTTAATAAAAGATTCTGACACCTTTTTAATAATACCTATTCTTATACCTTCCCAAATTCTAGGTACAGAAATAATCATTTGAGGATTTAAAAGTAAAAAGTCTTTTAACAAAACAGGACCTATGGGCTTTGAATATGCAATTGCTATGCCCTTTAAAGCAACTATATATTCACAAGCCCGCTCAAAAGAATGCCAAAGAGGAAGAATAGAAAGCATCATCTTGCCGGGTTTAAGTGTTGGAAGATAATCATAAAGTCTATCTAATTGAAAAATAAAAGATTCATGCCTCAACATTACTCCCTTTGGCATGCCTGTTGTACCAGAAGTATATATTATGGTTGCAATGTCTTTTGAAGAACCTTTTTCAATCTCCATATCAAATGCTTTTGGATTAGCTCTTAAATACTCAGTTCCAAGTTCCAGTAATTTTTTATAAGAAAATACAGTAATATTTTCTACTTTTTCTTCATAAGATTTATCATCATCAATAACAACAATACATCTTACAAATTTAAGATCATGTTTTTTAGATAAAACCTTGTGAAGTTGCTTATTGTTTTCAACAAAAATAAAAGTAGATTCAGAATGGCTAATAATATAAGTTAATTCATCCTCAGAAGAATCATTTCCTCTAGGAACATCAACACAGCCTAACCCCAAAGTAGCAACGTCGATTATTATCCATTCTCTTCTAGAATCAGAAATAATTACAACTTTTTCTCCCCTTTTAATACCACAATGCAAAAGCCCAGAAGCTACTCTTTTTGTTTCATTCCAAAAATCCGCATATATTTGCTTCTTAAAACTTTTTGATTCCCCTTCCTTATATATAAAAATATCAAGCTCACTATAAAGAGCCGCCGCATCTTTAAAGCGCTTAGGCACAGTATCACTCATAAATCCCCCTCAAAACAATTTAAAATTAATTTAAAAAAAGCAACAAACTGCTAACAATAATATTATAAAAACTATGTATAAAAATCACATAATATACATTTTTATACCTTAAATAAGTAAAAGCAAAAAATATCCCCAATATAAATGTAACCAAAAATCCTAAAATTCCATAATATAAATGCCCATAAGCAAAAAAAATGCTACTAAGAATGGCGGTAACGACAACAGGAAATCCCATTTGTGTAAACTTAGCAATAACAAAAGCCCTATAAAAAAGTTCTTCAAAAGCTCCTGTAAAAAAAGAGGTAAAAGTCATTAAAAAAAATGCTTTTTTGCTGCTAATTTTCCAATTAAATCCAGCATTGTTTTGGAAATAATAGACAAGTACCGATTCTGGCAACAGATATTCAAGCAAAAAAGCTATTAAAAAAATGAATATCATTGCAAGTAATATTGTTTTAATAAAAATTACAACAGAATCCCAAATAAAAATAAATTTAAATTTAGGAATAAAAAACTCTACTCTAAAATCATCATAAGAACTAGTAAGTTTAAAAAAATAAATTATAAAAATAATTAAAAAAGATCTTGAAATCCAAAAATAAAAATGATTTTTATCAATATTCCAAAATTCTGAATCAACATTTACAAAAGGAGATGCCAAATAAATAATTGCGTAGACCAAAAAAATATCAAGCAAAGCCCGCTTGAATGAATATTTATTTTTTAACAATTGCATAAAGTATTGTAATTAAATAATTATTAATTGTCAACGAATGATTATTGATTGATTAATCAAAACGAATTAAAATTCAAAATATAATTATTTCTAAATAAAAATAAGAATATTATAAATGATTTTAATATTTGTCCTTATTTCACTTAATTTGGTGATTCAATATTATTTAAAATTCAATTTAATTTATTTTAACACAATACTGGCATTATTTTTTATACTTAAAAATAACAAACACTTAGCACTTAGTTTTATTTTTTGCACAACATTGCTATTAAGCTTTCAGGCTAGATTAAATTGTAAAACATTTAAAAAAAATATTTACCAAATAACAAACATTAAAAATTTTAAAAAAGATTCAAAAACTATTATAGAAGTAATTGACAATCAATCAAATATATACAAATTCGGCTTCAAAAATATTGAAAATATTTACAAAATAGGAGATATTATTAACATTGAAAATCAAAAAATAAACTTTATTAAAAGGCCCTTTCTTGCCAAGCTTAGAGAAAAATATATAAACACGTTAAACAATTTTTTTGCTGCATTAAATCTTAGTTATTCTCATTTTTCAAAAGCAATAATTTTGAATATCAAATCAGAAATAACAAAATATGAAAAAACATTATTTCAAAATGCAGGGATTGCCCATATTTTAGTAGTATCTGGCCTGCATTTTTATCTAATAAGTTTAATAAGTTATTATTTGATTTTAATAATCACAAATGAAAAATTAAAATACTTAATATTAAGCATAATTTTATTAAATTATCTAATATTAACTGGATTTGCACCTTCAACACTAAGAGCATTTTTAATGACAGAATCTCTTATAATATACAAAATAATTTACGGCAAAATTAATCTAATAAGCTGCACATCTATTAGTTTTATAATAAATGCTCTTGTACTCCCCGAAACGCTAAATTCAATAGGTTTTCAGCTCTCCTATCTTGCAACAATAGGGATATCAGTATCAGTTCATCTAAAAAACAGATATGATCTTAATATACTAACATCATCAATGCTTACAACATTTTTTATTCAAATATTCACTTCGCCAGTAATTTATGTTAATAATTTTGATCTAACGCCAATCTCAGTATTATCAAATTTAATAACTATTCCATTAATATCAATTTTCTTAGCAATAACAATATTAAGCTTAATAACTTACTTTTCAAGCTTAAATTTATTTTTTCCTCTTGACCTTATAAATGCCTACATATTTCAAACAATAAAAATTACAGCGGTATTTTTTAGCAAATTCTTCATTGTCAAGCACCATCAAATACCTATATTTTTAATATTAAGTATTCTTCTTGTAACCTACATTATTTATAATAACGAAACTAAAAAAAATAAAATAATTTTAAAATAGCTGCCATTATAAAGAATAATATGATACTATCTCTTTTATCTATGAATATCAACTATAATAGCATAGCTAGCATAAAACAAACATTAAAAGAAAAAAAAATTGCTCCAAGAAAATTGTGGGGACAAAACTATTTAATCAACAAAAGCATAAGGCAAAAAATAATAGAAAGCTTAAATATAAAAGAAAATGAAAAAATCTGGGAAATTGGCCCAGGCCTTGGCGCAATGACTGAGATTTTATTAAAAAAAACCAATCTTTTAACCGCATTTGAAATTGATTTAAAATATTCAGAAATATTAAATGAAAAATTTGGAAAATTAAAAAACTTTAAATTGATAAAAGGGGATTTTTTAAAAAAATACAAAAACGAAAATCAAAACATTGATAAAATATTTTCAAATTTGCCATACAATATTGCATCAAAAGTAATATCTAAATTAATTGAAGAAAATTTTTTAAAAGAAATGGTATTCACAGTACAAAAAGAATTAGCTGACAGAATAACTGCAAAAATAAATAGCAAAAACTATTCTTCATTTACAGTCCTAGTACAATCACACTTCAAGGTAATTAAAATATTAGATATAGGGGAAAACAATTTTTATCCTGCACCCAAAGTTAAATCTACAACACTAAAATTAATTCCTAAAAAAAACAACATAAAAGACTTCAAAGAATTTAACAAATTAGTTAGAACTGTATTTTCAAGCAGAAGGAAGAAATTAAAAAACACTATTATTAATTTCATTGCCAATAAAGCTATTCTGAGAGAAAATTTTCTAAATAAATATTTAAACAAAAGACCTGAAAACATTTCTGTTGAGGAATTTATACAAATTTCCAACACTTTAACTGCTTATCATTAAAGCACTTGCAAATACAATTTCATCAACAGAGCAACCCCTTGAAAGATCGCTAATGGGCTTGGAAAAACCTTGCAAAAAGGGACCGTAGGCCTTAGCAAAAGCAAGTCTCTCTACTAATTTATAACCAATATTGCCTGCATCTAAATTGGGAAATATTAAAACATTGGCAGAACCGGCTACTAAAGATTCTCTACATTTTTTTTCTGCAACATCTTTTATTATGGCCGAATCAAGTTGAAGCTCGCCATCAATAAGTAAATCACTCTCTTTATTCTTAACAATATCTAAAGCATTCTTTACTTTTTCAGCTTCTTTGACACAAGAAGACCCTTTTGTTGAAAAACTTAACAGAGCAACCTTGGGCTTTGCATTTAAAATATCTTTAAAAGATTTAGCACTTTGCAATGCAATTTCTGCAAGCTCTAAAGAATTGGGATTAACTACTACAGAACAATCTGCAAAAAATAAGATTCCATTATGCCCAAAACAAAAATCAACATTACGAGCAGTGCATAAAGTATCCATAATCATAAAAGATGATATAATTTTAACACCTTCCAACTTGGGAATTATTCTTAAAGCATTAGACAAAACTTTAGCAGAAGTTGAGATAGCCCCACAAACACAAGACTTAGCATAACCAAATCTTACCATAAGCATAGCAAAAGTAATTTCATCTAAAACTTGAGTCTTTAAACTTTGCTTCGTAACTCCTTTTAATTTTTGCAAACTCCAATATTCATCCAAATACATTTCAATATCTGGGAAAAAATTGGGATCAATAACTTCTATTCTTTCTAAAATATCATTACAATTGGAAAATTTTTTTAAAGAATTAATAACAGGATCTTTTTTCCCTATCAAAATAATTGAATCTGCAAGATTCTTTTGCAAAACAACAATAGCTGCCTTTAAAACCCTAGGGTCACTACTTTCGGGAAAAACTATATTGGCTCTAAGCTTATTCTCTTTTACAAATATCCTTGCCTTATTAAAAACATAGTCTTTTAAACAAAACACCTTATAAAAAGAATACAACACAATTGATAATGCATAAAAAAAAACATTTTAAAATAAAAAATCTTTTTTCATACATGATTTCCAATTATAAAAATTAAATATTTCTCAAAGTTTTCTTAAAATTTCTTGTACAACTTTAGCTGAATTGAAAGCAGCTATTTTAGAAAATTTACTATATTCAACCTCATTCCCTTCTTTATTTACAATGTCAGATATTGACCTAATAACTATAAAGGGTATATTAAACATATGAGAAACATGCCCTATTGCTGCACCTTCCATCTCAACAGCTATTACATCTTTAAAGTTTCCTATAATTTTGTTAATATAAGTTGGATCAATAAACTGATCTCCTGAAACTATTAATCCTGAATATGCATTAGAACCTCCAACCTTTGATTTAACGGCCTCTATAGCATTCTTAATTAAATTTTTATTGGCAATAAATTTTTGAGGCAATCCTTTAAGCTGTCCTACCTTGTATCCAAATTTAGTCAAATCAACATCATGATATGCAACCTCTGAAGACACCACCACATCTCCCACTTTAATATCTTTGTATTTAGCACTAACAACACCACCAGCAACACCAGAATTAATGACATGACTTATATTGTATTTTGACAAAATGTAGCTAGTCCACACGCCCGCATTAACCTTACCAACCCCACAAATAATAACCATAACATTGCGATTAGACAACTTCCCCTTTAAAATCTTTTTATTAAGACCATACTCCTTGAGAACTATTTCTTCCTTATTAGACATAAGCTTGTTTATCTGCTCAAACTCAGAGTCTATAGCAGTTACTATTAAAACATTGACATTTTTAGAAAAAGCAACATAACCGTTTGAAAAAAGTAATAAAAAAATAAAAAATTTTATGAAACAATTATTCATAAACTCACACTCCTTATAGTAAAAGAATACTTATATCATTTTTTACAAAAAAAATCAAAACTTAATTACTTTTAAAAGAATTTTTGTAAAAGAAATTGAAAAAAAATATCCTATCCATATTACAATATTAATAGCAAAAAAGGGGAAACTAAATGAAAAAAATGAATCTAATTACAGCTGCTCTACCCTATGTTAATAACATACCTCATCTTGGAAATTTAGTTCAAGTACTATCAGCTGATGCTTTTGCAAGATATTCGAAAATGTCAGGAATTGAAACTCTTTATATCTGCGGAACAGATGAATATGGAACAGCCACAGAAACTAAAGCCTTAATTGAAAATACTACCCCTTTAGAACTTTGCAATAAATATTATGAAATACATAAATCAATTTACAAATGGTTTAATATTGAATTTGACATCTTTGGTCGCACAACCAACAAGCACCATCAAGACATTGTACAAAAATTTTTCCTACAATTAGAAAAAAACGGATATATAAAAGAGCGAGAAACTGAACAGTTTTTTTGCAATAAAGATTCAATGTTCTTAGCTGATAGATATGTAATAGGAGAATGCCCAGAATGCCAAAGCATGGCTAAAGGAGATCAGTGCGACAACTGTTCTAAGCTTCTAAATCCAACAGACCTAATAAATCCAAAATGCATAATTTGTAAAAATAAACCTATTTTAAAAAAAACCAATCATCTTTATTTAGATCTTCCCAAAATAAAAACAAAACTTGAAAAATGGATAAAAAATCCAGATACTAACAAGAATTGGAATACCAATGCTCTTAAAATGACAAAAGCTTTTTTAAGAGATGGCCTTAAAGAAAGAGCAATTACAAGAGACCTTAAATGGGGAATTCCCGTACCTAAAAAGGGTTATGAAAATAAAGTATTTTATGTGTGGTTTGATGCTCTAATAGGATACATTTCAATTACCAAAAACATTGTCAAAAATTGGAAATCTTGGTGGAAAAACAATGATCAAGTAAACCTTGTACAATTTATTGGAAAAGACAATATATTATTTCATACAATTATATTCCCTTGCATAGAAATTGGAAGCGAAGAAAATTGGACAGTATTAAATCAACTTTCATCAAGCGAATACTTAAATTATGAAAATCTCAAATTTTCAAAATCAGAAGGAACAGGAATTTTTGGAAACGATGCTATTACCACAGGAATCCCCTCTGACATTTGGAGATTTTATATTTATTATAACAGACCTGAAAAATCTGATTTTCAATTCATGTGGCAAGATCTCATGGAAAGAGTAAATACAGAGCTTATTGATAATTTTTCAAACCTTGTAAACAGAGTATTAACATTTCAAAGAAAATTCTTTGGAGATGTAATAGAAAAAATAGAAATTCAAAATAAATTTTGGAAACAAATAACACCGAAATATAGTAAAATATTAAATCTTTTCAAAAAGACAGAGCTAAAGTCTGCACTCAAAGAAATACTTAAAATTTCATCCCTTGGAAACAAAATATTTCAAGATAACGAACCATGGAAAAGAAAAGACAGCTCTCCACAAGAAACAAAAGCACTAATCTCAAACCTAATATACCTAATAAGAGATTTATCTATTTTAATGATGCCATTTATTCCTGAAACAAGCAAAAAGATACAAAAATTCTTTGGCAACAGTTATAAATTTTCAACCAAAATTCTTGGAACTAAATCGGGAATTAAAAAAATTGAATTTACAGAAATATTATTTAATAAATTAGAGCAAAAAAAAATCAACAATTTAAAGCTAAAATATTCAGGAGAGAAAAACATGAAAGAAAACGAACAAGCAGAAATCTTGCCTATAGAAAAAGAGCAACCAGAAAACTTGTTCAGAGAAAAAGTGCTCTTAAGAGTTGTAAAAATAAATAAAATAGAAAGAAACCCCGAAGCTAAAAACTTATTCATATTAAAACTGGATGACAAAACTGGAAAGGATAAACAAATAGTAAGCAGCCTTGAAGGGTATTATACAGAAGAAGATCTTTTAGAAAAACATATAATAATAGTAGATAATTTAAAGCCCGCAAAGTTTAGGGGAATAAAATCTGAAGGAATGCTAATAGCTGCTGAGGACAAAAATAAAAATTTTAAAGTCATAATTGTAGAAGATTCAATACAAAATCCTATTGCTGGAGAGAGAGTAATCCTTGAAAGTGATCAGAATAAAGATCTTGCCTGCCCGCCTAGAATTGACATAAATAAATTTTTAAAAGCAAATATAGTAGCAGAAAACGGGGAACTTAAAATAAATGGAATAAATTTAATATTAGAAAATTCTAAGAAAAAAATTTTGTCTAAAGATATTACAAACGGAACAATTTGTTAAGAGCTATTAATGACCATTAAAAAAATAAAAACAAAAGAAATGGAAGAAAATTATCTTCAAAGCGAACTGTGGGCATTAATAAAAACAACAAAAAACAACAATTGGAAAGCCATGGCATTTGAGAGTGATGTCCTTGGTAAAATTGTTGTAATGCAAAGAAGGCTGTTTAAAAATTTTTACTTAGCATATATTCCACATCCAGAGTTCTCAAACAAAACTCTTAACAACATTAATATTGACAAAATCAGCAAAAGTATTAAAGAATTTAGCATAAAAATAAAGCCCTACTTACATAAAAATACAATCTTTTTAAGATTTGATTTAATGTATTACTATCAAAGAAAACTGAATGACAAATACTTTCCAATAAAAATTAAAATCAAATACCTAAAAAAATCATTTGATGACATACAGCCTTCAAACACAACAATATTAAACTTAAATAATTCTCTTGAGAATATTTTGCTTAACATGAAAAAAAAAACAAGATACAACATAAAGCTCAGCACAAAAAAAAATCTAAACATAGTAATAGATGATAAATTTAAACATTTAAATGAATTTTATACACTTTATAAAGAAACTAGCAAAAGAGATAAATTTGCTATTCACTCAGAAGAATATATACAAAACCTCGTTCAAATATTCAAACAAGATAAAAATGCCCAAATAAAATTGATAATTGCATTTTACAACAACATAATTATTTCTGGAATAATAGTGGGAATTTACAAAGAAAAAGCCATCTATCTTTATGGGGCTTCAAGCAAAGAACATAAAAATTTAATGCCCAATTACGCAGTACAATTTAAAGCAATACAAATTTTAAAAAAATCAGGAATAAAAGAATATGATTTATTAGGAATTCCCCCAATTGCAAATAAAAAACATCCTTTATATGGTCTTTTTGGTTTTAAAACAGGATTTGGAGGAAATATTATTCACAGAATTGGATGCTATGATTTTACTTACAAAAATTTTATTTATAAAATTTATGCAAATCTTGAAAAACTTAGATACTTTTATTACAAAGTATTAAGAAAAAAAATTTAACCAAGCATATTAACTAAATTTTTAAATTGTAAGCCTCTATCAAACTCATTATTAAAAAGCTCAAAAGAAGCACTAGCAGGAGAAAATAATACAATGTCACCTGAATTTGAAATTTCAAGAGAATAATTTACTGCGTCTTTTAAAGAATCAAATACAAAATATTGTATGCTACTTTTTTCTAAAATCTTAATAATTTTTACAGTTGCACTACCTTTTATTAAGATCCAAGTTTTCACAATATTTATTATCTTGCTAAAACTTGAAAAATCAAGTTCTTTATCGGTTCCCCCAACAATTAAGTTAATATGGTTATCTTTTGTTTTTAAACTTTTAACAGATAAAACCGTAGATTCAGGAATAGTTGAAGCTGTATCATTATAAAACATTACATTTTGAACTAATCTAACAAACTCTAATCTATGCTCAATGCCTTTAAAATTATTTAAAATCTGAGACGTATGATTAAGGTCTATATTTAAATAATACGAAACAAAAAAAGCAATAAATTTGGGAATCATAAAAACAACTTGTGAATCAGAAAAACTTCCAATCAGGTTGTCATTAAAATATACCTTACCTTTATTACAATAAAAAATATCTTGATCAAAATCACAAGAATTGGATTCGGAAAACAAAATAACTTTGGCTTTTGTTTTAAATTTTGAAAAATATTTGTAATAAGCCTTGTCCTGAATAATCACAATTCCTGAAGTTTGATTTACAAAAATTTTTGACTTATCGATAATATAGTCATCAAAATTTATATAATAATTTTGGTGATCGTTATAAACATTTGTAATAATGCTAAGAATAGGATTAAAATTATCTAAAGATTGTAATTGCCAAGAAGAAAGCTCTAAAATCACGGGAAATCTTCCGTCAAGTTGATCAAAAAAACTCAAAGGAGACACGCCAATATTTCCTCCAAGCTTTGCTCTTGGATATTTTTTTTTCAAAACCTGATACAAAAGAGATACAAGAGTAGATTTACCTTTGGTGCCTGTTACTGCAATTATAGGATTCTTATTGAAAATCAAAAATAAGCTAATATCAGTTTCAACTCGTTTTGCAAGCTTTAAATATTTATTATTGGGTTTCACACTGGGATTTTTCACAACAATATCAGCACTTTTAAAATCGTTTATATCGTGTCTGCCTAAAACATACCTAATTTGATTATCAAAATCTTTTAAAGAATCAATGCTTAAAGCTAATTCTGCCTCACTTTTAAGATCAGTAATTACTAACTTTGCCCCATGCTTTAATAAAAATCTAGAAAGAGCTACTCCTCCCCCATTAATACCTAAACCCATGACTAAAAATTTTAAATCTTTAATTTCGTCTAAACGCACAATAAGATTATATCAAACCTACCAGCCTGTTTTAATAGATTTAATCCACCTTTCACTATAAAAATAAGGAAGTGAAATAGCAAGTTTGATTGCATCCTCAAGAGCTGGAATAAAAACAACAATTTCAAAAGGCAAATTTGTATAATTTGCTAAAACAAAAGCAATAGGAATAGTATAAATAAAAGTTACAGAGCCTTCCATAATAGCACCAAAACTTGGAGATGCTCCTGCACGAAAAAATCCAAAAAGATATTGAAAAGCAAGAGCCATAAAAAAGGCAGAAACAGAAGAATACCTTAAAATAATTCCTATAAGGTGCGAATATTTTAATGTATAAAAAATATACGGAGCAAAAAATGAAAACACAAACAATACAAAAGATGTTAAAAAAGCAAGTTTTAAGCCAATTCTACCTAAATAAATTGCAACTTTCATAACTTCTTTTTTACTATTATGCATTTCATAGCCCATCATAATATTCAAAGAAATACAAAAGGAATT
>NZ_JAJNFB010000065.1 GCF_021043605.1 Borreliella americana | reverse complement strand
AATTCCATCAACAAGCGATAAATCATTGTTAAATGACAATTCAAAATTGTTGCCGATTTTTAAATCCATATTAGTATAATTATAGCATATTTAGCAAAAATTACTTTAACAAACTGTTGATATTGCTAGTAATTCTAGAAGTTGCCGCTCTTAAACTTGCGTAATTAATAGTTGAATCTCCTATGATAGTTATTCCGTTGATAGC
>NZ_JAJNFB010000064.1 GCF_021043605.1 Borreliella americana | reverse complement strand
TACCAAATAATACTTAATATTTGTGCTTTATGGAAAGTACCCCTTAATGAATTCAATCATGACAAAGATCACATTCATTTATTACTAGAACTTACCCCTAATATTCAACCTTCTAAATTCATCAACAATCTAAAAACAGTATCTTCAAGGCTTATAAGAAAAAAATATTCTAATTATCTAGGTAGGTATTACTGGAAACCTTATTTTTGGTCTAGAAGTTATT
>NZ_JAJNFB010000063.1 GCF_021043605.1 Borreliella americana | reverse complement strand
AAGAATGCAAAACTACCATTAAAGGAAAAAACAATAAAATAAAAAGTTTCAAAACAATAGAACAAGCTCAAAATTGGCTATTTAATAATGAGAACAAAATTCATCATCACCCAATTGGAATATATTTTGACTCTGGAACAGGAAGAGGAAAGGGTTAGAAATTAGAATTGTAAATGAAAAAAGAATTTCAATATTGGATAAAATCTTAGATAAATCCCTGATTAATGAATACGGAAATTATTATGTCAAAAATTTTCAAGGGATTAGCAACAATTTTGGGGAACTGCTTGCCCTATAATC
>NZ_JAJNFB010000062.1 GCF_021043605.1 Borreliella americana | reverse complement strand
GAAATTTCTTGGATACTGGATATTGGTATTCGATATTCTAAATTAGAAGGATTTTTTATTAAAGAGCTTTCTAGTGGTATTTTTTGTGTTAATATGATTTCTGATGTGCTTAAATTTTTTGACTTGTTATCTGCAATTAAGGCACAAGAGAATAATAAAGTGTATGTAGTTAATATTAATAATATCAATCTATTAATATTCTTCATGATTAGTATTTTAGCATAATTTTTTGTTTATGTTTTTGATTTGAAGTTTTTTAGAACTTTTATTTTTTTGTTTTTCCAATTTTTTACATTTATATTATATTTTTAATATTATTAAAAATAATTGATTTTTTTAATATAAAT
>NZ_JAJNFB010000061.1 GCF_021043605.1 Borreliella americana | reverse complement strand
GTGGAACTGAAATTTACTATAAGCTTAATTATCCTAAAAAAGAGTGTTACCAGAAAATTAACAAGTACTTTAAAGAACGAAAAAACTCTAGATTTAAATCTAGAGTTAATACCCATTTTAAAGACAATATTACTAATAAAAATGGTAGTGTAGATTTAGTGGGGTGTTATAATAATAAAAATAATAATATAAAAGAAGAAAGAAAGATTAACCAAATAGAAAAGTTTCAAATAAAAAATTATTACAATAAATGTAATTTTAAAACTGAAAAAGCTCTTTCTATTTTGTATTTAGATACTGATAAAGATACAAAGATTGAAGTAATGAAAATACTAAAACAAAATGAAATTGCTCTAATAAAACT
>NZ_JAJNFB010000060.1 GCF_021043605.1 Borreliella americana | reverse complement strand
GTTTATATTAAAAAACATCAACTATTTTTAAAAAAAATTAAAATACTATAATTTATATTAAAAAAATCAATTATTTTTAATAATATTAAAAATATAATATAAATGTAAAAAATTGGAAAAACAAAAAATAAAAGTTCTAGAAAACTTCAAATCAAAAACATAAACAAAAAATTATGCTAAAATACTAATCATGAATAACATGAATAATATTAATAGATTAATATTATTAATATTAACTACATACACTTTATTATTCTCTTGTGCCTTAATTGCAGATAATAAGTCAAAAAATTTAAGCACATCAGAAATCATATTAACACAAAAAATACCACTAGAAAGCTCTTTAATAAAAAATCCTTCTAATGTAGAATATCGAATACCAATATCCAATATTCAAGAAATTTT
>NZ_JAJNFB010000006.1 GCF_021043605.1 Borreliella americana | reverse complement strand
CCAAAAAAGATCAAAAATAAAAAAATAAAAAACGAAATCATTTCGCTAAAATTAAGAATAAATGAAGATAATATTAATGAAGAAGAAATTAAAAAAATTTTAAATAACGAAAAAAATATAGATGTCAAAATAATTTATCAAATATTTAGTCTTATAAAATTTAAAAATGAAAAATTAGCCACTAAAATTAAAACCCTTATACTAAAAAACTATCCCAAAAGCATTTATTCTTATAAAATAAAAAGAAATGAATAAAAAAATATTAACACTGCTAGTATTGATTTTAAGCATTTCATCAGGACTAATGCTATCCAAATCAATCACCAAAAAAGCCAAATACAAGATTATTAGAGATAATTTCATGAACAGCAATTATGTTCTAGTGAAAATTGAAAATAAAGATCTAAAATTTACCATATCAAAACCTATTTACGACAAAAAGCTAAATAATTACTTCTTTCAAGGCCAAACAACAAGCCATTTCTTAATTTCTAATAATGTTGACATTGCAATTAACACAAGTCCATACGAAGTCAAACAAAACATGTTTTTCCCAAAAGGACTATACATATATAATAAAAAAATGATTTCAAAACAAATAAATAATTACGGAGAGATTGTAATAAAACACAATAAAATTATATTAAATCCCAAAGAAGACGAAATAGAAAACTGTGATTATGGATTTAGCGGATTTTTTGTTTTAATCAAAAACGGAAAGTATAAAAAAAATTTCAAAGAAACAAAGCACCCAAGAACAATAATAGGAACTGATAAAAATAATAAACATTTATTTCTTGTTACAATAGAAGGAAGAGGTGTCAATAATAGCAAAGGAGCTTCTCTTAATGAAGCTATTGATTTTGCATTAAGATATGGTATGACTAATGCCATTAATCTAGATGGAGGAGGCTCAAGCACCCTTGTTGTAAAATCAAATAACGCCCCTTACAAATTAAACTTTACTGCAAACATCTTTGGACAGGAAAGATCTGTCCCATTTCATTTAGGAATAAAACTTCCTAATTGAAAAATTTCCAACCAATATTAAATCCAAGCATAATCTCAGTTGTTAACCCAGAAAAATTTTTATAATTAGAAAATGGAGAAATAGAAAGCATAAACAAAGGCCTAATATATAAACCATCAAGATCGGGAATAAAAAGATCAGCAGCAAGCCCCATGCTTAAAAAAAAGAGATTGAAGTTATTAGAGCCCAAATCAAAAGCATATTTAAGCCCAATCAATGGGAAAAGCATTCTAACCTGCTCTTTGAAAACCATTGGATATGTTCCATAAAGCCCAAGCGAGAAATATCTTCCATTGTGAGTCATAACAAAAGCCTCTTTGTAAGACATTTCAAAAAGTACATAATTTGCATCAAAAAACAAATTTAAATTAATCCCATGATCTACTCTAGTAAAATTTGAAGTAAATTTATTGGCACCTGTTTTATCAGTATAATTAGTAAATTGATAAGAAAAACCTCCACCAAAAGAAAGTGGATAAGAAACAATTAAATTATTAGAAGAGATGAGAAATAAAATAAAAAAAAGATATTTCTTCATTAACAATCCTTAAAAATTCTAAAAAATACTATATTATTATAGTAACACACTAAAGTAGTATATAAAAAATCAAGGAAATTATGAATACAAAAACATTATATTTAATATCCTTAATTCTTTTGGCTTGCAATAAAAATAATAAAATTCCTCTCATTCAAAAATTAAATTTGCCCAAAAGCAGTATTCTTGGTTTTAACAATAAAATGGGCATAATAATAAAAGATTATGCTTTTCTTAGTAAAAGCACTAAGAAAAATAGCGAATTGGATTATGATTACGCAATTCTACTCAGAAAAGATGAGGTTGTAAAAATTGAAAAAACACTAGAAAAAACAGAGCGCTATGGAATTGAAGGAAATTGGATCCTAGTCAACTACAGGGGAACTAAAAGATACATCTTTAGCAAAGACATAAATATAGTCAATAATCTAATAATTGAACATTCTAAATAGCTTTACTGCATAACCGGACAAAAGTCCGATCAATGCAATAAATTACTTATTTTTTTTCTTATGTCTATTTTTTCTTCTTTTTTTCTTCCTTTTATGGGTAGAAATTTTTTTTAATTTTCTTTTTCTTCCGCAAGGCACCCCTAAATCTCCTTATCAACCTTAAAAATTAAATTCAAAATGTCATCTAAATCATCCTCTGGATGAAGCCATAAAACATCAGAAATTTTGGCAAAAAAGGTCATTTGCCTTTTTGCATATAAAAACGAATTTTTGTTTATTAAACTTATTATATCATTTAAACCATACCAAGGTCTACTTTTCCATAATAAAAACTCATTATAGCCTATCCCTTTAAAAGCTGGAGTATTTTCATTGTAACCCTTACTAAATAAACCTTTAATCTCAGAAAGTAATCCACTATTGAGCATTTCATTAATTCTTATTGATATTCTAGTTTTCAAATCCTCAAAAGATCTCTTAAGGCCTATAGCCACAATATTTTTAAATTCGCCATTTTGTTTTTTTTTAAATTGGCTGATAGGAATTCCTGCTTGATAATAAACCTCAAGTGATCTTTTAATGCGATAAATATCATTCTTATTTAACATATTAAATCTGATGGGATCTACATTTTTTAATTCTTTTAAAAGATAAGATTTACCCTTAAGCTCTAAAAGATTGTTTACATAAATTCTTATTTCAGAAGTAACCAAGGGTGTTGAAGGAAATCCATCCTTTAAATGCTTAAAATAAAAAGCGGTACCTCCTACAAATATAGGAATTTTTTTTTTCTGTCTTATTTCTTTTACTATTTTTAAAGCCTGTTCGTAAAAAATTCCAATAGTATATTCCTTTTCAGGATCTAAAAAATCTACTAAATGATGCTTTATATGTTTCATTAAATTTTTACTTGGCTTTGAAGAAGCTATATCAAACTCTTTATATACTTGAATAGAGTCAACATTAATAATTTCTGCTTTATCTTTTGGAAAATGAAACAAAATATTGCTTTTGCCCACAGCTGTAGGGCCAAAAATAAAAACTATTCTATCTTCCTTCAATTGAATAGCTAAATTTACCAGTTAAAACGTCATTAAAAGCTTGTCCTAATATTTTATCATCAAAAATAGCATGTTCTGCTAAAGAAATATTGTCTATGATTTGCTCTGTACGCATTATAGTTGCAACAACAAGTTCATAAAAATTTCCATCAAAATCTTGTATTTTTTTTAAAGGCACTTTAGTCATTTAATCTCCTATACACTAACATATTAATAAGTTTAGCTAATTTTTTTCAAGTTTCTTTTATCAATTTCATCTCTAATTAATTCAAAAACCTCATTTGGGTTAATATTTGTAACATCAATCACTAAATCGGTCTCTGAAGAATAATCATCAATATCTATATTGTAAATAGCTAAATATCTTTTTTTATCATTTTCATCTCTACTAAAAGTACTGCTTAAAACATCAGAATACATGCCTCCCTCTCTAGTCATTATTCTCTCAGCTCTAACTTCCATTTTAGCATAAAGATATATTTTTAAATCAGCACTCTTAGAAATCCAAATAGCAAGACGAGATGCAAACACTGTATTATTCTTTTTAGAAAGCACAGACAATCTATTATCAAGATATCTATCCCAATAATAATCATTTCTTCCTATTATCTCTTTTTCATAAAACTCTGAAAAAGGAATATTATGCTCTCTTGCAATATCATGAAAAGTATAATTAATAAATTCAAGACCGTAATGTTTGGCAATCATCCCGCTTACAGTAGTATTGCCACAACCACTCTTACCAGAAAGCGCTATTTTCATTCAACATTCCTTATTTGCTCTTTTATTTTTTCTAAATTTAACTTCATATTTAAAATCAAATTCTTAATATCAAGATCAACCGCCTTATTACTCATGGTTGTTATTTCTCTGTGCATTTCTTGAGAAATAAATTCAAGAACTTTGCCACATATCTCATATTCAAGATTTTTATAAAAAGTTTCTATATGAGAATCTAAGCGCATGATCTCTTCATTGATGTCCAGACGAATTGCCATTTTAGCTGCCTCTTCTGCAATATTTAAATCTCTAAATTCATCCATTAATTTAGAAATATTTTCTTTAATGCTTGCAAATAATCTGACATTTATATCACTGCAAGCATCTTTAACAATTTTAAGATCTCGCTCTATTAACACAAGGGTTGACACTATGTCTGACTTAGTATTTTCTCCTTCAAAACTTCTTCCATTATTGTAATTTAATAAGGCCTCTTCTAAAACACCCTTGAACAAACCATAAATCTCTTCTTGATGTTCACTGTCCTCATCAATTATCAAAGCTCCCTTTAATGATAAAAAATCGCCCAAACTTAGCTCGTTTTTAATATTAAGATTGGTATGTGCCAAAGAATCTCTAAGTCTAGAAATAGCCTCAATATAATTAGGATTAACTGTAAAATTCACACGAGGAACCAATTCTTTATATCCTACATTTAAAAAAACATTGCCTCTGCTAATATATTTTGAAATCAAATTTCTTATATCAAGATCATAACCAGAAAAAATTTCTGGCAACCTAAATTTAAATTCTAAAAACTTTCCATTATAGGATTTTAAATTAACACTAAACATATAGTTACCAATTATCTTTTCCAAATAAAAAAATCCCGTCATGCTTTTCACTATAAACACCCTTACAGAAAATCATGTAAAATAAAATTATTTCCAGCGCCCATTGTAATAAATAAGTCTCCCGATATTAATAAATTTTTTATAAAATTAATAGAGTCTTTAACATCTTTAAAAAAATAAGTATTTTTATTTATTTTTTTAATATTTAAAAACAATCTAACAGAAAGTTCATCTGGATTAAAATTTTCTCTATTTGAAAGATATATATTGTGCAAAATTAATATATCAGCAGCACTTAGAACTTCAACAAAATCAGCAAAAAATTCCTTTGTTCTTGTAAAGGTGTGGGGCATAAAATCCAAAATTATACGTTTGTTCTTATAAAAATTTTTAATACCAAAAAGTGTATTTTTAATTTCCCTAGGATGATGAGCATAATCGTCCATGTAAATCACTCCATTTTCCTCTTTAACAACTTCAACCCTTCTTTTTATACCACTATAATTTTTTGCAATTCTCTTTACTGTTTCTTCAAAATCAAAAATTGATTTTCCACTACTTTCTAAAAAAAGATTTAAAGCCAAAAGTGCCGCTGAAAAATTTAATACATTATGAAATAAAACTGTCTTAAGCTCAACGTTTAACAAGCCTAAAAAAGAAAAACAAAAATATTCACTCTTAACTGAAATATTACTTATTTGAAAATCAGATAAATCTCCAGATCCATAGCTAAAAATACTTATATCTTTTCTGTTGATTTGGCTTTTAATTTTAAGCAAATTATTATCATCAGAATTAATTATTAATATTCCATTTTTCTTTAAATTATTAATATACTGTAAAAAAGCGTCTTCAAGAGCCTCATAATTTTTAAAAAAATCAACATGTTCGTAGTCAACATTAGTTAAAATAAGCACATTGGGGTTAAAATTCAAAAAATGTTTTTTATACTCACAAGTCTCAACAATAAAAATATTACTAATACCTGCTATTGCAGAATTACCTTCAAAATCTTTAACACTTGACCCCACAATAACATTAGGATTTAATCCTAATTTGTCAAAAAGAATACCTAAAAATGTCGTAGTAGTAGTTTTGCCATGAGAGCCTGCAATTCCAATGCTATAGTACTTTCTAGAAAGCTCACCAAGAACCTCAGGATAAGATAAAATAGGTATATTCAACTCTTTTGCCTCAAGCAAAACTTGCAAGCTATCCTTATCATAGGCTGAAGAATATACTATTAAATCAAAAAGCCTATCAAGCTCTTTTAATGAAAACTCGTAAATATTCTCATAATAAGATATTTTATTATTACTTAAAATTTCATCGGTATGAAATTTATCAGGAACATCTACCCCTTCTACACAATACCCTTTTGAATTCAAAAAACAAGCCAGAGAACAAGTTCCACTTCCTTTTATTCCTACAAAAAAAATATTATTCAAATCGTCAAAATCAATCTTCATAACTCTCTTCTAAATAATCTTTTTTGTCATAAAATTTATGTATAACTATATCAATAGATAATATATTAATTATTGTATACTTAAGTACATTCGTAATAATATAGGTTCTAAGCATTTCTGTATTATTAAGCAAGTTATTTCCAAGAGGAATGTTTAAAAATAGCTTAAAAAGGTAATTGTTTCCATCTTTTCTGATTTTAAGATCATAAACAATATAACTTCTATCATACTCAGAAACACAATGTTCAATAATTTGCTTTACAGCTCTCTTAGAAATAGATAAAACACCTTCTTCATGAAAATGAGGCCTTACAACAGATCGAATATAATTTTTCTTCCTAGCAAAAAACCATCCGCTTTTAAAAAAAACTTTAATTGAGTTTAATAGCAAATTGGGCCTAATAGACGTTATTTCAAAAGCAGCTGCTGGCACAACATGCTCCCCCATTTGCCTTGAAATCCTTGCTTTTTCTATTTCCTGTCTGGTTGAAACATCTGTTATATAAATAGTCTTAAAAACATTTGGCAACAAAAGTCTTGAAATTATTTTATCTATCATTTTAAGACTTGTTCCTAATATTAATATTTTATTAAATTCTTCTTTTGCAAGCACCTCAAGCATTTCTCTACAATGAGCATCATCTTCAAATACAGATCGCTTTACCGCTTTAAAAACATTATCTTCAAACTTGGCAGAACTTCCAGCAATAATTTTCATGTTTTTAATTAAAACACCATCATCAATGATTAAAGGTATTGAATATTTATCTGCTACCAAATGCGATCTAAAACTCTTACCAGTTCCAGCAGATCCTACTAATGCATATACCTTAACTCTAACAAATTTATGTTTAATGCTAGTTGCAAAGTTTTTAACCTTGCTTAATATTTTTTTTAAAAAAAAATCACTTAAAAAACTCTGAAAATTCATAGACATTAAAAATATCTTTTACTTGCTTTAAAAATTCTAAACTGGGCTTAGAGTAAAATTCATTCTTTTTAAAGAACGTCCCATTAAATTTTACCAAAAAAGCATGTAAAAAGTAATCGCTTTTCTTGAATTTATCACAGTATTTCTTGTCATTAATTAAAGGATGATTGTTAAAGGAACACTGAGACCTTATTTGATGAGTAAAGCCTGTTTCAATAACAATCTCGGCAAGAGTAGCTCTTTTGAAAGATAATATTGGATTAACCTTTGTAATTGCATTAATATCTCCTTTATTCTCTAAAACAAAAGTTTTTTTCAACCTTTTATTTCTAAATAAATGATTTTTATAAACAATAGTTGATTTAACCTCACCCAAAAGGATTGCAAAATATTTTTTAATTATAGATCCACCACTAAATGCCGCACTTAACTTTCTTGCAGCATTTATATTTTTTGCAAAAATAATAATACCAGAAGTATTCCTATCAAGCCTATGAACTGCCGAAGGCTTAAAGCTTAGAGATCTTAAATTTTGACTTAAAAGATAAGCATTTACTAAAAAATCAAGAGAATTTTTACCTCCATGAACTAAAATGCCTCTTTGCTTATCCAAAACAAGCAAATTGCTGTCTTCATAAATTATTCTTTTTTTAATATATTGAAAATCAATATTGTCTTTAAAGCATTCATCCGTAGTCAAATTCAAACTTTGGGCTAAAGATTTATACAAATAAATTTTATCGCCTTTGCAAACTCTACATGAAAAATCTGCTTTTAGACCATTTAGCCTAATATCACCCTTTCTAATATGTTTTATTATCAAAGCTTTAGATAAATTTAAAATTTTAATTAAAATTGAATCTAGTCGCTTGCCATTATCATTAGCAAGTACATCTAAAACAATATATTTATCAAAACGCAAAAAATATCCCTAACAAACCTTACTATTTTTTTTACAAAAAAAATTAACTATTAAAAATGTAAATATAGAAACAAAAAATGATGGAAAAACGGGGTGAAAAAACCAAATATTTAAACTAAAAAATAAAATGGACAAATAAAATATTAAGCCCAAAAACATAGAAGCAAAAGCGGCTATTTTGCTTACAAAATTTAAATAAAGTCCAAAAACAATAATAGAAAAAAATGAAACTTCCAAAGCTCCAAAAGCAAAAATATTAACGAAGAATAAAAAATTGGGAGGAAATAGAGAAAATATAAGTATTATTAAAATAAAAAAAATATTAGAAATCATTATCACTCTGCCAACCTTTACATCTTCTTTCAAATCTTTTTTATAAATAAATATTGACTTTATTAAAACAGATGTCATTAGAAGTAAATTTGAATCTACTGTAGACATTATTGCAGATAAAAGACCCATAAAAAACATAAAACAATAAAAAGGACTTAAAACTTTTAAAGCTACATTTAAAACAACTTTATCATTTTGATTTAAATCTGGAAAAAGAATAATAGCAAAAAACCCTATTAAATGCATTAAAAAAATTAAAAAGCTGATAATAAAAGTAGAAATGGGAAGAGAAAATTTTATAGCATTCTCGTCTTTAAATGCTATAAAATTATTAATAATCTGAGGTTGTCCCAATATTCCTATTCCTATTAATATCCAAAAAGAAATTATATATTGGGGGCTTAGATCAACATTTGAAGGAAGTAAAAGGCTTTTATCTAAGCTAGACGTTGCTATTTTGAATAAATTATTAATACCTCCCCCCAAATCTAGCATCTTGGAAAACAAAATAACGGATGAAACTAGCATTAAAAATACTTGAATCAAATCCGTATAAGCTACTGCCTTAAAACCACCAAAAAATACATAAATAAAAACCAATAAGGCAAAAAACAAAAGACCAACTGCATAATCAATACCCCAAAAAACTTCTATAAGCTTAGCACCACCTATTAATTGGGCAGAAATCAAAAACATTGAAAAAAAAATCAATACAAATCCGCTCATTAACGCCAAAAAATCACTTTCATATCTATGCCTAATATAATCAATAATATTAATTGCATTAATTTTTTTTGATTCGCGATTTAATTTCTGGCCAACAATAATAAAAACAATTAAAGTCGTAGGAATTTGTATGGTAGCTAATAACATAAAAGATAACCCATACTTATAAACAGCAGAAGGACCAGAAATAAAACTACTAGCACTAATATAGCTAGAAGCAAATAACAAAGCCATAACAATAAAATTGATATTTCGATTTGCAAGAAAATATTTATTTAATAACAAAAATCTACCTATATTTCTTTTATTTTAAAGAAATTTAAAATAAAAATTATCAATAATGTATCAAGTTTTACTAATTACTAAAACAAGAAAACAAACCAAAAAAAAATTTATACTGGGGAATAAAATTCCTGAGCAAAAAAACCACAAAGGAATATTAAATATAGTAGCCGATGTGTCAATAAAATAGGCAAAACAAAACCACAATACAAACATAAAAACATACAATAATACCGCGTATAAAATCCTATTTCTCATTTAAAGCAACCTTAACAAAAGAACATTAAAATTTATAAATCCAAATATAACGCATATTATATAATATATATTATATGAATAAAAACAAACATATATTAATTGGTATATGTGGAGGAATAGCCTCTTACAAGTCAGTTTACATAGTTTCTAGTTTAGTCAAATTAGGATACAAAGTTAAAGTTGTAATGACACAAAATGCAACCAAATTTATTGCTCCATTAACTCTAGAAACCATTTCTAAGAACAAAATAATTAATAATTTATGGGATTTAGATCACAATGAGGTTGAGCATATAAAAATTGCAAAATGGGCACATCTAATTCTTATTATTCCTGCTACTTACAACACAATATCTAAAATTGCATCAGGAATTGCCGATGATGCATTAACTACAATAATATCTGCAAGCACAGCCCCTACTTATTTTGCAATAGCAATGAATAATATAATGTATTCAAACCCTATTTTAAAAGAAAATATAAAAAAGCTTAAAGCTTATAATTATAAATTCATTGAGCCTGATAAAGGATTTTTGGCTTGCTCATCAAATGCTTTGGGGCGCCTTAAAAATGAAGATAAAATTATAAAAATAATATTGAATGAATTTAAACAAAAAGATTACCTAAAAAACAAAAAAATACTTATAACAGCATCCAGAACTGAAGAATTAATAGACCCAATCCGCTATTTTTCAAATACATCAACGGGAAAAATGGGGTTTTGCTTAGCAAAAGAGGCTGTCAAACTAGGAGCTCACGTTACAATTATTACAGGACCAACCAATGAAAATGAGCCTGAAGGGGTCAATATTATAAAAATAAAAACCGCAATGGAAATGTACAAGGAAGCTCTAAAAATATATAATAAATTTGAAATAATAATTGGAGCTGCAGCTGTTGCCGATTTTAAACCCAAACGCATTTTCAATAGTAAAATTAAAAAAAACAAAACCAACAGATTATATATAAAATTGGTAAAAAATCCCGACATAATCAAACACATAGGACACAATAAGCTCAAAAACCAAATTGTTATTGGATTTTGCGCTGAGAATTCCAAAAATTTAATTCAAAAAGCTAAAGAAAAATTAAAAAAGAAAAACTTAAACTTTATCATTGCAAATGAACTTAAATATTTTGGTTCAAACTTAAACAAGGTTTATATAATAAATAAACAAAGGACAAAAGAATTGCCAGAAATGGAAAAATCAGAAATAGCTAAAGAGATTTTAAAAATTTTATACTAATATGCTAATGGTTTATTAATAATCAATAATCTTTTAAAAGCATTTTAATATATTCGGAGTTCGTTTCACTTTTAATTTTTTTAAGTTTATCAGAAAGCGATGAAGATTTATTATAAACGGCTCCTTTTAATGCAAAATGTCTTAAATCTACATTTTTGCTGTCAATGATTTTAGAATAAAAATTATCAAAATTACCCTTTTTACCAGCCAGCATTGAAGCAATGCCTATTAAAACATTTGAGGGTTTATTAACATTTTCTTTATTAACAATTTCTAAAGCAATTGACAATGCTTTTAAAGAATCTTTATCCAAAAGGTAACTAAACATTAAAATTTTAAAATTATTTTCAATCTTAAAATCAAACATAATGTTTTTTATCTCAATATCCCCAAGATCCATATCAATTAAGGCCTTAGCGGAAGCCTCTCTAACTTTAAGAGATGGATCACTTTTAAGCTTGTAAATCAAAATATCCTTTGCTGAAGAATCCCCATGTCCTTTGATTGCATTAACAGCTTTAAATCTAATATTATCATCAGAATCTCTTAAAAATCCTTGTAAAATCTCTTTGGACTTTAAAGAAGGGTCTTTAGATAAAGAAGCAATAATAGCTAATTTAACATTTAAATTATTGTTATTACTCTGAAGATATAAATCAGCATTTGAAGTTACTTTATCTGGAGCAAGATATGACAACGCTTCAATTGCGGCAGCCTTAATTGATGGACCCTCGTAATTATCTAACGAAATTTCATAAATTCTATCTTGATAATCAATAGCAGTCATTTTTCCAAGAGCAATAAGTATTTCTCTTCTAGCTCCATCATTTCCAGAATATTTTTCAAAAACTTCCATCATATTTTTAGAATACTCAAGAGAATTAAGCTCTCCTAAATAATAAGCTGCAATAGATACCACATTACCTTCTTTATTTTCAAGAATGTCAATAAGAGTTTTTTTTAATTTTTCCTTATCGTCAAACTCCTTAAGATATGAAATTGCCAAGCCAAATAAAGCAGTTGAATATCTTTTGCTCTCATAATTTTCAAGAATATAATTTGCTGTATCAATGCCCCCTGAATACTTAAGAGAAATAAACAATTCAAGTATTTCCTTTTTAATCTCAGCATTAAAAGTTTTCTCAAGTCTTTTTTTAAGAGAAAAATTATATTGACTATCGCTTGATTTTTTAAGAGCTTTTATAATGTTTGTAACTTGACTATCAAGCCCATAAAGAATTGTATCGTCAACATACTTACCATCTAAACCAACATTAGAAAAATTCTCCCCCTCCCCCTTAGAAGAATTTTTCTTCTCAACAAGTTTATTTTCTGTAATTTTGGGCAACAAAGGAGGACTGGGAAGAGTTGGAGGATTAACATTTTGAGCATATACATTAAAAATGAGTAAAAAAAATAAAAAATCAAAGTATTTCATAAAGCATCCCTCCTAATATACCTAAAAAGCTTATTTATTCCCAAAACAGAATAACAAATAAACAAAATAAAAATGCTAATAATTCCAGCTGCAATTAAAAAATAAAGATTTTTAAGACTAAACCCCACATCCCACTGAAACTTTTCAAAAAAGAAATAAATTGCATATAAAGGAAAAAGTGTAATAATTGACTTTAAAAGAACAAATAAAATTTCAATTAAATCAATTTTAACCCCGCTTTTTAATATTATAAAATAGAAAACAATTACACAAATCATAAAAGAAATAGATTGGGCTAATGCTAAAGCATTCAAACCATAATAATTAATGCCAAAAACAGAAAGTGCAACATCAAGAATAGAAAATAAAACACTCAAATAAAATGGTGTTTTTGCATCACGAATAGAAAAATAATATTTTTGAAAAAAACTAAACATTGAATAAAAAAGTAAACCTAAAAGAAAACATTTCAAAACACCTGCTGTTTTTTGAGTATCATAAATAGAAAACTTTCCCCCCATAAGAAATAAATTCAAAATATAATCAGACCAAATAAACATTAAAAAAGATACTGGAATAAAAATTAACAATAAAATTTTAATTCCATCTAATAAAAGGGCATTTAATTTTATATTATTACCCAAAGCAGCATGCTCTGCCATTTTAGGGAAAATTACTGTTGCAATAGAAATATAAAAAATTCCTACAGGAAGCTGATAATAAACTACAGCATTACTAAGAATAGAAACACTTCCTATCTCAAGAGTAGATGCTAATGCAAATGAAATCTGCTGAGTAACAATTGAAATGGAAAATCCAAAAATCATGCGAAACCATCTGGTTAAAAAATTTAAAAATACTTTTTCTCTAAAATAAAATGTCGGTTTCAAGGTAAAACCAATCATAAGGCAATTTGCAAACGGAATCAAAAATTGAAAAATCCCCCCAAAAATTACGCCAATAACAGCACTATATATTCCAAAACGGCCATAAAATAAGAATATGCTCAATATTATTCCAAAAGAAAGCATAATAGGCGAAAATGAAGGAATGAAAAAAATCCTATACGAATTTAGAACAGATACGAAGATTGATGATAGGCTTATTAGCAAAATATATAATACCAAATAACTAAATACAGAACTTGCAAAAATTAAGTTTTCGCCCCTATAATAAGATATAAAATACATAATAGGCTTTGCAAAAATAATCATAACTAACACAATTAACCCAATGGAAATAATGTTAAAGGTTATGACAGTTCTGAAAAAAGAAACGGCTTTTGCGTGCGATTTGTTTTTTTCATGTGTAAATTCAGGTAAAAAAGCCGAAGTCATTGCACCCTCTGAAAGAATTTTGCGCAAATTATTAGGAATATTAAAAACATAGTTAAAAATATCGGCATCAAGATTTGCACCAAAATAATAAGAGAAAATCTTTATCTTTGCAAAGCCCATTATTCTTGAAAAAAAAGTGGAAATCATGACCAAAATTGTAGAAACAACATATTTATTCATCAAAATTTCCCTCTTCATACTTTTTTAAATATGAAGTTCTAAAGTTTAAAAAATTATCATTTAGAATTGCGGTTCTGATCTTGGAAATCAATCGAAACATATAGTAAATATTATGCTCACTTGCCAAAACTATTCCAAAAAGCTCTTTTGATTTCATCAAATGTCTTAAATATCCTCTTGAATACCTTGTACATAAAGTACAGCCGCAATTTTTCTCTACACTAGAAGTATCATCCTTATACTCCTTTCTACCAATACGCATTACCCCATTATCTGTCAAAAGAGACCCATGCCTAGCAATTCTTGCGGGATTAACGCAATCAAAAATATCAATACCGTAATATATGGCATCAAGTATGTAATGGGGAGTACCAATACCCATTACATACCTTGGTTTTTCTTTTGGTATCAACAAAGAGCTATATTCAAGAATTTCTAAATATTTCTCTCTTGGTTCTCCAACAGAAATGCCTCCGATGGCAATACCTGGACTGTTTAATTCTAATATATCATTGATGCTTCTTTTCCTCAAATCTTTAAAAAAATTTCCTTGAGTTATTAAAAATAAAAGACCGTTATACCCCTCTTTTCTGTTTTTATAAGATTTGAATGTTCTGCTAGCCCAATTAGTTGTAATATTTGTATATAAATTGGCTTCATTATAATCAATCCCGTAAGAACTGCAAATGTCAAGTGGCATAATAATATCACTACCAAAAATTTCTTGCATAGCAAATACTCCCTCAGGAGTAAAGTAATGATACGATCCATCTAGATGAGATTTAAAATGTACACCTTTTAGATCAATTTTTCTCAGACCAGAAAGAGAAAATACCTGAAATCCACCCGAATCAGTTAAAAAATTTTTATTCCAAGTTGTAAAATTATGAAGACCACCATATTTTTCAATAGTTTTAATCCCCGGTCTTAAATATAAATGATAAGTATTTGCAAGCATCAAATTACATTCCAACTTCTCAAGAACAGTATGTTTCAATCCTTTCATTGCTCCCAAAGTACCAACCGGCATAAAACAAGGAGTATCTACTCTACCATGAGGAAGATTTAGAAATCCAACCCTCGCATTAGAATATTTGTCATTCTTAATTACACTAAACATATAAATATCTCAAATAATTATTATATATATTATTTCCTAACAATCCTATAAACAAAAAAATTGATAATCAAAAAAAATATAGTTGTAAAAGAGCTTGCTATATATATGTGTAAATAACCAAGATCCGCTAAAAAATTAAAAATTACAATAGAAATAACATAAACAACAGCAAAAGCAATGCTATTTAATAAGCTGAGTATAAAAATATTTTTTTTAAGAGCAAGAGCAATAAAACCAACAGTAAAGCTGAGAAGAATCAATCTAAATGAAAAGAATATCCTATTTAACAAATCAAACAACGCATCAGAATAATTTAAACGTTCGGCTTTGAGAAAACTTATCCAATTTATAAGTTTAGTAAAATTTAATGCCTTTGATGAGAGCATTACGGTTCTTATGTAATCAGGTGCCAGCTTAATAATTCCTGTTCCATCAAGAACATCGTAGGCATTCTCTTTAATTTTTTTATCAACCCTAACAAACTCTCTAATACCATAAAGCTTCCATTTATTATCTTTCCATTCGGCTTTATTTATATCGTACCTTGTTTGAAATTCATCTTTGCTGTCTTTAATTATAATCATCAAATTAGCAAAAGTATTCTCATCAATATCGTAAGATTTAATATTATAAATTTCTCTAGCAAGATCTCTTATTATTATGGTTTTATCACCAGATCCACTATTGCCAATGCTATTCTTAATAAGAACATCTCTTTTTGCTATAGTGTCTATTACTAAATAATTATCAAAAAAGAAAAGACTAACTGAAATAAATATACTAATTAAAATGATTGGTTTTAATATCCTGGTAAGTGGAACTCCACAACTAAAAAGACCTATTATTTCATTTCTCATAGAAAGATTGCCAATAAGATTCGAAATAGCAAAAAGAAAAGATAAAGCAACCCCATCTGAGAATGCCTTTGGCAAATATAAATAATAAATATAAAGAATATCCTTAAGGCCAATATTCTTTTCAAGATAATTAAGAAGATTAACAAACAAATCACCAAGCATAATTAAAATCATGAAAAGTAAGTTCATGGACAAAAAAGTAAGAATGATGCTTTTTATAAAAAGCTTATCTATTTTCATTTTTTTAACAATCTCAAAAAGAGAATTGCTCCTGCAATAATTAAAATTAAATTGGGCAAAATAGTAACAATAATAGGATTTGGTGCATACTGCACAGTATAAACTTTTCCACCAATAAACATTACCCAATAAAAAACACAAACAATAATTGAAATTACAAGTTCAAGAATAATGGAATATTTTCTATTAGAATACATTCCCATTGAAAAAGCTAAAAAAATAAAAAATAAAACTGAAAGTGGTAAACTAATTTTTTGATAAAATTCAAGATTAAACAGAGCCAAATTTTGCTTCATGCTTCTATCTTGATAAGGTTTAAAATTTAAATTTAAATTATACATATAGTTTAAATTTTCAAAAACATAAGATTCATCCATATAATAGTTTTGATTGTATAAATAATTTAAATAAAGATTTGAAAAATTTAAACTTAAAAAGTCTCCTTCTAGATTATTTTTTATATTTGAATCTGCAATTAAATTATTTTGCTTTTTAATTAATTGTATAACATCCCTCATGCTCATTTGAGAAGGAGTTACATAATTTAATAAAAAACTATCACTAAATGTAACCTGATCGATTGAATATTTCATCTTATCTGCATAAAAATAATCATAAAATCCACTTTCACTGTCTGTTAAAGCAATAGATATAACATCATTTAAAATAAAATATACTTGAAAATTTTCTTTTCTAATATCAAGATTTTTTGCCATAAATATTCTATCAAAACCCTTAAGCCCAGTGTTATCAAAAAAAGTTACATTTTTATAACCATTTTCCGATTTCTCACCAGAAACAAAAATCAAATCTCCATATTGCTTGCTTGAATAAGGCTTTAATACCAAATGGGGAACTTCTTCTTTTATTTCATTAAAAATTTTTAACCTACCAATAGATCCAAGTGGAAGTAAAATATCATTAGATATAAAAGATATAAAAACAATAACTATTCCCAATTTAAAAAATGGGACAAGTAAATCAAAAATTGATATGCCAATTGAACGAAAAGCTAAAATTTCATTGTGAAGCTTGAATTTATGAATAGTAAGAATTACTGAAATCAAAGAAGCAAAGGGAGGAGAAAGCGCAATAACCATAGGAAGAGAATATATAATAAAAATAAAAGCCTTCAAAAAGGGAACATAATTTTGAAGAAGTATTCTCATAAAGAATAAAACTTGATTTATAAAAAATACGAAAAAGAAAAATAAAAAAGTAATTAAAAAATATTTTAAAAATTCAGTAATTATGTAAGACTCATAACTGTTTTTTAATATTTTCATCTACAAAAACCAAACCGTTATTAAGAGTGCCCAATATGACATAATTTTCAAATCTAGAAACTTTTATTAAATTTAAATTAAGAAGTCCATTATTGGGTCCAAAATAATCCCAATTGTCATTTTCAGAATCATAAATCAATAGGCCATGATCAAAGGTTGCAAACAATAACTTTTTATCTTTAATCTCCATATCCATAAAATAATTAACATCAACATTATTGGCAATAACGTGCTTTTTATAGCTATTTTTATTTAAATTGAATTCAAAAAGCCCCCCGCCATATGTCCCTACAAAATAACTATCTTTATATTTTTTTATAAAATTAATATTTTTCTCATTATCATTCTTACTAAAAAAATCCAAATGTTCGATCTTTTTCAAATTATCTACATTAATACTATAAATAGCCTTGTCAACTGTTCCAACCAACAATAAATTTTTTAAACTATCAAAGCAGAGTGAAGAAATTTTATTGGATCCAAGAGGTACATTTTTCCAATTTTTTAAATCATAAAACCATAACCCAGAATTTAAAGTACCAACAAATATTCCATTTTTAACACCGATCAAAACTTGCACATTGCTAAAATCAGCATTACTGGGAACATTTATTTGCTTTAAATCCCCATCAACATCATCTATATAATAAACAACATTTTTACCACCAATATAAATTGTTCCATTATAATCTGCAAAACCCCTAATGCCATTTAAAAAAATGCTCTTTTTATCCTTAAGATAAACTCTACAATCATTTTTTTTAATATTATATCTTAAAAGCCCTCCCAATATATTAGTTACAAATATATTATCATTAAAGACAAATGTATCAAAAACACTGTTGTCAAGGAATCCTAAAGACTCTAATTTTAAATGACTTATCCCAAGTTTATTACTTAAAAAGTCATAAATCTCTTTATCATAACCTGAGATAGAAAATTCGTTAATCTCTTTAAATACAGAAATTGCATCCGATTTTTCTCTAGCAAGATATTTCAATTCAGCTGATCTTAAACTAGCATGAGAATATTTATAGTCTTTTAAAAATAAATCAAAATTATATTCGGAAAGATCATAAAAACCACTCTCATAATTTACATATCCAAAAAGCAAATTCGCCTTAGCTAGCAATTCCCTGCTGTGCTTATCCCCATTGGCTACTATTTTATTCAAATAATAATTTGTCAAGCCAATATTTTTTTTAGCATAACTTTCTCTGGCTTTTTTGAAATAAAAATTATTTTCTTTTAAAAAAGCATCACTAAGAAAAAAAGATTCATTATCTTTTAATCCTATCAAATAGTCTCTTTTAAATTCACTCTCAAAAGCATCGTTATTATCATCAATAATAACTGATTCTTTTTTATTCTCTACAATATTACTAATATTAGAATCTTGAATAGATTTATTTGTAGTAAGGCAGGAAAAAAACAAGAAAAAACATATAAGACAACCTTTAAATAAATTATTCAAAACAAATTTCATATTATTTTAATAATCTTTATCTCTAACAATTTCAAGATCAATTTTTCCAAATTTGTCTATATCAATTATTTTAACCTTAATTCGCTGACCTTCTTCTAATTTTGGAGGACGAACTAACCCCGCATTACCTCTTATATTATCTCCACCACTACCAAATCTAGAATATCTATTACTATTCCCAAATCTTCCAGAACCATACTTACTGTCTCTAGGTTTTAAACGAGTACTTAAAAATCCTTCCTTTGCAGGAGTAAGTTCAATAAAGGCCCCAAAGCTATTAATCTTTTTAACAATTCCTTCATAAATTTCGCCTACCTTTGGTTCTCTTACAATACTCTCTATTCTTTCTTTGGCCTTTTGCATCTTAAAATCATCATCCCCGAAAAGAATGATTTTCCCATTCTGTTCAATTTGAACCTTAACTTCAAACTCATCTGTTATAGCCTTAACGGTTTTTCCAGTAGATCCTATCACAAGAGATATCTTGTCAATGTCAATTTGAAGTTGAACAATTTTGGGAGCATACTTAGATATGCCAACTCTTGAATTAGAAATTACAGTATTCATAATAGATAATATATGTATTCTACCTATTCTTGCCTGCTCAAGAGCATCCCTCATTAAATCTTTGGTAACATTTTCAATCTTAATATCCATTTGAAATCCAGTAATTCCATTTTTTGTACCAGCCACTTTGAAGTCCATATCACCTAAATGATCCTCTTCTCCAAGAATATCACTTAAAACCACATATTTATCCCCTTCGCTAATAAGCCCCATGGCTATTCCTGCAACTTGCCCTTTAACAGGAACCCCTGCTGACATTAAAGACATGCTCCCAGCACAAACAGTAGCCATTGAAGAAGATCCGTTAGACTCTAAAACCTCAGAAACTACTCTAATAGTATAAGGAAAATCATTTTTTCCAGGAACCATTGATTCTAAAGCTCTTTGAGCTAAATGACCATGCCCAATCTCGCGCCTGCCGGTCATAAGTCTACCGGTCTCACCAACTGAAAATGGAGGAAAATTATAATGGAGCATAAAATTAAGGCGCTTATCGCCATCAATATCATCCATTATTTGCTCATCAATGCTTGTACCAAGAGTAGTTACCGCTAAAGCTTGCGTTTCGCCCCTTGTAAAAAGTGCAGATCCATGCGTCCTACTTAAAATATCAACTTCTGAAATAATATCTCTTATCTCACTGGGAGTTCTGCCATCTGTTCTAATATTGTCGTTAAGAATAGAACTTCTAACAATCTCCTTCTCAAAATCATCAAAAGCTTTATGAAAAAGAGATTCATTGCTATCAGTCAACTTCTCAAGAGAAGAAAAATGCTCATAGGATTTATTTCGCAGCAAAGTTATCGCTTTATCTCTATTAAGCTTTCCCTTAACAAAGCAAGCTTCTTTAAGATCATCATAAACAAAATCTCTAAGCTCATCTTTAAATTCAAATATTTTTTCTTCAAAAGCTAAAGGAAGTTTTTCTTTTTTGCCTACAATATCTAAAAATTCTTTTTGAGCATTGCAAATTTGTTTAATATATTCATGCGCACCGTCTATTGCTGAGAGCAAAATATCCTCACCAACCTCATTAGCACCACCTTCTACCATAGTAATTCCATTTAAACTTCCGGCAACAACAATATCAAGATCAGAATCATGAATCTCTTCAAATGAAGGGTTTACTATAAACTTACCATTCAAATAAACCATTCTAACAGCCGCAATTGGACCGTTAAACGGAATATCTGACAAAAAAACTGCCGTAAAAGCAGCATTCATCCCTACAATATCAGGAGGATTCAGCTGATCTGTAGCTAAAGTCGTAGGAATTACTTGAATTTCTCGACCAAATCTTTTATCAAAAAGAGGCCTCATTGGCCTATCTATTAACCTGGAAACAAGTATTTCCTTATCCTTTGGCTTTCCTTCTCTTTTGATAAATCCTCCCGGGATTTTACCAGCTGCATAATATTTCTCATTATATTCAACAGAAAGCGGAACAAAATCCAAATCTTCTCTCACATTACTCGAACAACAAACAGTTGCAAGAACCGAAGATCCCCCATAAGTTGCAAGAACTGATCCATTAGCCTGTTTAGCCATAAATCCGGTCTCAAACACTAACTCGTCTCTGCCTATTTTCAACTTTAATATTTTCCTCAAAATTCAACCTCTTTTTATTTTCTAAGACCAAGTTTAGATATCAACATCCTATAAGCCTCTAAATCTTTTTTCTGGTAATACCGCAACAAACTTCGTCTTTGCCCTACCAACTTCAATAAACCTCTTTTTGAACTATGATCTTTTTTATTTATCTTTAAATGTTCAGTTAAATACTTTATTCTACCTGTAATAAGTGCAATCTGAACCCCAACAGAACCAGTATCGCTTTCATTTTTTCCAAATTCAGAAACTATTTTTTGCTTTTGCTTTTTATCTATCATAAAGCAACTCCTATACCATTATAGCAAAGCTCTAACAAACCTCTTGCTATAATTTAAAATAACTACTACAATAGATTATAATATTTTTTCTTAAAAATAACAAAAGCAATGTGCCCTTTTCAAGTTATTTTTAATAATAAATTATTAAATTGTTTAAAAAAACAAATATAAAATTAAAATGTCATAAAATATTTATAATTAAAATATAATAACATATTTATATTTATTCAAACCCACCCCTTGAATTACCGCTAATACTTTTTCTTCTCTGGATTTTAAAATCCTAAATTCATTAATATTGATTTTAATTTCAAAATAAACACCATTTTTAACAAAATTTATCTTATTAGAATCAATGTAAACCTTTTTAAAACTTTTTAAAGATTCTAGACTAATTAAGGGGGCTTTACTTAAATTTTCACACAATGTTGAATCTTTTAATCTAAACATACCTACTTTGGTTCTTTTTAAACTGCTAACATACGCGCAAGAATTTAGAGAATAGGCTAAATCTCTTGCAATACTCCTAATATAAGTACCTTTTGAGCAGTTAATTTTCAAACCAAGCAAGGAAGAACTAAAATCATAACTTAATCTTTGAATATTATAAACAGTCACTCTTCGTTTTTTAATTTCAAAAAACTTTCCATTCAAAGCAAGTTTATAGGCTCTGCTGCCACCAATATGAACAGAAGAAAATTTGGGGGGACTTTGATAAATCTCTCCTACAAAATCTTTAAGCTTTAAATCTATATCCTCCAAATTAGGAATATGATCGGTTTTATTCACTATTCTTCCATTTGGATCAAGGGTATCTGTTTCTAATCCAAATCTAAATTCTGCTACATACTCTTTATCTAAAGAAGCAAAATAACTTGAAAGCTTTGTATATTTTCCCACAAGACCAATCAAAATTCCACTTGCAAATTTGTCAAGCGTGCCAGCATGCCCAACACGATTTGTATTAAAATATTTTTTTACAGGGAAAAGAGTTTCAAAAGAGGTTTTACCTTGTTCTTTATTAATTAAAAGGAATCCATTTTCCAAATTTAATTCTCTCTTGTAGCATTTAATCCTTCAATTAACTTATTAACATAAAATGATTTAGAAAGAGAATCATCCTTAACAAATAATAACTTAGGAGTACTTCTAACTTTAATTCGCTTAATAATTTGACTTTGAATGAATCCCTTAGCATTATTTAAAGCTTTAACTGCATTATCCAAAGAAGCGCCCTCTTTAATAGAGCCCACAAACACCTTAGCATTTATTAAATCTTTTGAAAATTCTACTTTAACCACCGTTAAAAATGAATGAATTCTGGGATCTTTAATCCCTCCACTTACTATTAAATTGCCAATTTCTTGAGCAATAAAACTTTCAAGTTTAAACTTTTTAATATCCTTATACATAAACACATATAAATAAAGCAATACTAAGTTTTAAAAGATTTTTTCACCTTTTTTATCTCAAATGCTTCAATTATATCTCCTTCTTTAATATTAGCATAATTATCAATCACAACGCCACACTCATATTGCTCAGCAACTTCTTTAACATCATCTTTAAATCGCTTTAAAGATGAAATTTTGCCGGAATGAATCTGCAAACCATCTCTCATTACATTAGTAATCGCATCTCGCTTTATTAGTCCTTGAGAAACATAACAACCGGCTATTACCCCAATTTTTGGAACATTTATTACAGCTCTTACTTCAGCAAAACCAATAAACTGCTGCTCAACATTTGGTTCAAGCATTCCCTCAAGAACTGACTTAACATCATTTATAGCATCATAAATAACATTATACTTTCTAATCTCAACTTTTTCCTGATCTGCTAGCACCTGAGCTTTTGCAGTAGGCCTTACATGAAATCCAATAACAATAGCATCGCTTGCTGAAGCAAAACTAATATCTGTTTCAGTTATCACCCCTGCTGATGAATGCACAACCCTTACTCGAACCTCATCGTTTGTTAATTTTTCAAGAGAATTCTTTAACGCTTCGACTGAGCCTTGAACATCTGCTTTTAAAATTATTTTAAGCTCTTTAAGCGCTCCTTCTTTGATTGAATCATAAAGATTTAACATGGTAACTTTTTTTACATTTTTGGAAGATTCATATTTTTTAAGATCTTGTCTTTTGGAGCTGATCAATTTTGCTTCTTTTTCAGTTTTGGTTACTTGAAAAGGGTCCCCAGCCTGAGGCATTGAAGAAAATCCCAAAACACTAATGGCCTTAGCAGGCCCAACGCTCTTAACAGGAACACCCTTGTCGCTAATTAATGCCTTAACTTTACCATAGCACGCCCCACCCACAAAAGAATCTCCCACATAAAGAGTTCCATCCTCAATAATAACAGAACAAACTATTCCTCGCCCCAAATCAATCTTGGCATCAAGTACTTTTCCAATAGCTCTTTTGGATGGATTTGCCTTTAATAACATCATATCTGACTGTAAAAGAATCATATCAAGAAGTTCAGAAATTCCTATCTTTTTAAGAGCAGAAATCTGCACAAAAATAGTGTCTCCCCCCCAATCCTCGGATACTAAACCATATTCTGAAAGCTGGTGCTTAATCTTATCGGGATTTGAATCCGGCAAATCAATCTTATTTATAGCAACAATAATTGGAACATTTGCTTCTTTTGCATGATTTATGGCCTCAATAGTTTGAGGCATAACACCATCAATTGCTGACACGACAAGAACAACAATGTCTGTAACCTGCGCCCCACGACTTCTCATCATAGTAAAAGCTTCATGGCCAGGAGTATCTAAAAATGTTATTTCTCGATCATTATAAACAATAGTATAAGCTCCAATATGTTGAGTAATGCCACCAGACTCTGTTTGATTTATATCTATATTTTGAAGTACAGAAAGTAGTTTAGTCTTGCCATGATCAACATGACCCATTATTGTAATAACAGGAGGTTTTTCAACTCTTTTACTTTGATCCTCCACCTCTTCTTCTATAATCGTTTCATCATAAATAGAAACAACATTAACTTTTGAACCATATTCTTCAACTAAAATAGTTGCCGTATCAGAATCTATTTTTTCATTAATAGTCACCATTACACCCAAAGCCATTAATTTAGCAATCAAATCAGAAGATTTTAAATTCATCTTTCTTGCAAGATCAGAAACAGTAATGCTACCCATAATATCAATTGACTTTGGAATAGGGTTAGCTAAATTTTCTCTTTTCTTTTTTTGAAGTTGATCAAAAACTTTTTGCTCAATTGTTTTGCTCTCAGTTTCTGCTTTTTTTCTCTTATAGCTTTTTTGACTCTCTTGTTGCTGTTTTTTTTTCTCACCAAGTTTACGATTTAACTCTTTACTATTCTCAGAATCTGCTGAAGGTGTGCTGCCAACAACAGGAATTTTGGCTTTGACAACTCTTCTAAAAGACATGGAAATAGAAGTATATTTATTTTGAGGATTATTTTTGGCAACATATGTTCTCTTTGCCAAACCTTGATATTGAGAAGTTGAGTTGTCTCTGTTTTGTGAATATCCACCGGTTCTGTTGTCTCTGTTTTGTGAATATCCACCAGCCCTGTTGTCTCTGTTTTGTGAATATCCACCAGTTCTATTGTCCCTGTTTTGTGAATATCCACCAGTTCTGTTGTCTCTGTTTTGTTGTGAATATCCACCAGTTCTATTGTCCCTGTTTTGTGAATATCCACCAGCCCTGTTATCTCTGTTTTGTTGTGAATATCCACCAGCCCTGTTGTCTCTGTTTTGTGAATATCCACCAGCCCTGTTGTCTCTGTTTTGTGAATATCCACCAGTTCTGTTATCCCTGTTTTGCGAATATCCACCAGTTCTGCTGTGCTTATGCAAATCAACAGAACCATTTGAATCATTTTTACTGTTTAAATCATTGTGTGTTACAATTTTTACTACCTTCTTTTTTAACTTAATAATCTTAATTTTTTTGCCATCTTCATTTTTAATATCATCAATATTTTTCGACAAACCTACTCCTCCTCAAACTCAAAACTAAGCCCTATTTTACAACCCGGACAGGAGGTCATATTTTCATTAATAACAACACCACATTCAGGGCAAAGAAGCTCTTCATCTTCTTCTGCCTTTTCCATAGACTCATTATTGTCATTAGAAATTATTATCATCCCCTCTTTTAATATTTTGTTAATTTCTTCTTGGTTTTCATAACTTACACCAAGATTAAAAAGCACCCCCTCATCTGCTTGTAAAAAATTATTAATATCATCAAACCCCTCTTTTGATAAATTAGAAATCACAGAAGGATCGAGTAATTTAAGATCACTTATTTTACTTATCTCTTCAAATTGCTCCTCTTCAACAACATCCTGCATAACTTTATCAAACATTTCGAGTGTTTCTTGCTTAAACTCTGAATTAGCTTTCATTTCTGCAAATTGACTGCTAGTTTTAACATCAATAGCCCAGTCAAGAAGTCTATTGGCAAGTCTAACATTTTGGCCCATTTTACCTATAGCAAGAGAAAGTTGGTCATCGCTAACAACTACTAAAGCTTTATGTAAATCCTCGTCAAGAATATAAACATGTTCTATCTTAGAAGGGGTCAAAGAATCCTTTATAAATTCTTTAATGTCTTTACTATAAGGGATAATATCGATTTTTTCTCCTTCAAGTTCCTTAATTATAGATTGAATTCTGACCCCTTTTTGCCCTATACAAGGACCAACAGGATCAATCTCTTCTTTTTCAGAATAAACAGCAACTTTGATTCTGTAACCAGGATCGCGAACTATTTTATGAATCTTAATAATACCTTCTTCGATTTCTGGAATCTCAAGTGCCAAAAGCTCTTCAATAAACTTTGGATGGGTTCTAGAAAGAATAACTTCAATACCATTTTTCCCCTTTTTGACACTATAAACTAAAACCCTAATCTTATCATTAAGGTTATAAACTTCTCTTGGCGACTGATACTTTTTGGGAATGATACCATCTGTATTGCCAAGATTAACATAAAGATCGCCATTTCTATTTTGTTGAACGTATCCAATAATAACTTTATTCAACTTGCTTTTAAATTCTGATAAAATCTCATTATCCTCAATTCCTTGCAAGTCATTTTTGGTTCTTTGTTTGGCAACCTGAATAGAAAGCCTATCAAAAACTTTAGGATTAATTTCAATGTAAGCATAACCACCTTCTACAATATTTTCCTTTGAGATATCTTTTTCTAATATTTCAAGCAAAGAATCTTTTACCTCTTTTACAATTTTCTTTTTTGCATAAACAGACAAATCTCCAGTATCATCATCAAACTTAATAAAAGCATTCTCATTGCTTCCAAAATACTTCTTATAAGCTATTAATATCGATTCTTTAATTGTTTTTCTAATAGAATCTATACTCATGCCACGATCATTTGCAATATTTACAATCATATGCCCCGTGCCCTTTATCATCCAAAATTCCTCCTTAAACTAATCTGGCTTTCTTAACATCACTATAAAAAACATTTACTTCTTTGCTATCTGTTTTAAAAATAAAACTTTTTGGCTTTGACTCTAATATAAAACCTTCTTCAAATTCATTATCTAGCATCAATTTAATCTTTTTACCTTCAAAAATTTTAAACTCTCTGTCACTTTTTATTTTTCTATCTATTCCTGGAGTAGAAAGTTCTAAAATAAAACCATATTTAAGATTTGCTTCTAAAATTAATAAAATCATCTTGTGCAAATCAGTCAACAAATCAACACCTAAGGAAAAATCTTTACTATAAAGAACTATTTGAATTTTTCCATTATTTTTATTTCTAAAGATATTAATTTCCAATATCTCAACATTTAAACGCCCTGTTAAATCTTTTATCAAATTAAAAACTTCATTATTTTTATCAAAATATTTAATCAACTGTATTCCTAAAAATAATAAGGTTCTTTTAAAGAACCTTATTAAATACATAAACTAAACCTCATATCAAGGTTAACACTTAGCAAAAATAATGTCAACATTAAACCAAATTATAAGATCTAGCCAAAGAAAGCTTTATAACCTTATAAGCTCCCAATTGCATAATAAGATCCTCACAAATACACATAGATGCTCCTGTAGTAACAATATCATCAAGCAAAACAATCTTTTTAAACTGAAAATTTTTATATTTTGATCTTAATTTAATTTTATTTTCAAGATTTTTAAATCTGAGATTGCCTTTCATTAATTTCTGACTTTTTCCATACTTTCTTGAAAAAATATTTATATAATTAAAACCAAAACGGCTTAATAAAATACCAATATATTCCATATGATCAAAACCATAAAATAATTTTCTTTTAAAACTACAGGGAACAGTTACTATTTGATCAAAATCAATATTATTTAAACATTCAGCAATTCCACTTGCTAAAAATTTGCCAATTGACTTTTGAGCATCCTTCTTATAAGACAAAATTAAAGATTTGTAGTGCTCTTTATATTCAAAAAAATAAATCAAATTCTCATCAAATTTAATTTTAAAATTAAAAAGTGGCTTACATTGATCACAAAGAGCATTAGAAGATACATATCTTTTTCTACAAAAAACACAAAAAGGTAAAAATATACTCTTCAAAGCATTTAAATAACTCATACTAACTAGACCAAGAAACAACCTTTAAAACAATTTGATTTAAAAGCTCAATTGATTGAAAAGGGGTAATATTATTAATATCTATGTTAGAAATAAAATTTTTTAACTCCAAATACTCACTTAATTTTATATGAATATCAGTATCATTTTTCAAAACCTCTTTATCATTACCATCAGAAGAAACACAGGGAAAAAGCTCTAAACAAGAACTGCCCTCTCGGCCCAGCAAAGTTTCTAGAATAACATTAGCTCTATCTATCACTCTTAAAGGAAGTCCTGCTATACGAGCAACATAAATCCCATAAGAATTAAGTGATGGTTTTTCTTCAATTTCTCTTAAGAAAACAAGATCGTTGCCTTGCTTTTCAATTTTCATTGAAAGATTAATAAAAGCTTTGTGATTAATAGATGACAATTCATGAAAATGTGTGGCAAACAAACTTCTAGCTTTAATATACTCTAAAATATATTCTATAATAGAATAAGCAATAGCAAGCCCATCATTAGTGCTAGTACCTCTTCCAACCTCATCCATAATTATTAAACTCTTTTCTGTTGCATTCCTTAAAATATTGGCTGTTTCATTCATTTCAACTAAAAAAGTAGATTCGCCTTTGGAAATGTTATCACTTGCTCCAATTCTGCAAAAAATTTTATCTGTAATGCCTATTACAGCTTTAGAAGCCGGGACAAAAGAACCTATGTGAGCCATTAAAGTAATTAAAGCCACTTGACGCAAATAGGTTGATTTACCTGCCATATTAGGTCCAGTAATTAAACAAAAATACTTTTCTTTATTAATCCTTACAAAATTTTCAGTAAAGATTTCAGTATTTTTAGTGTAGTGCTCAACAACAGGATGACGAGATTTATCAAGAAAAATTTCTTTACCTGACGTTAATAAAGGCCTTTTGTATTCATTTTTTTTTGCCAAATAACCGAAGTTAACAACTAAATCAATATATGCAAAAAATTCTGAAACCTTTTTAAGAACTTTATTATGTTTAACAACATTTGATGCTATTTCATCAAAAATTTCCTGTTCAAAAGCAACCACATTGTCTTCAGCATTATTAATATCTGCTTCAAGAGAAATAAGTTTTTCTGTTTTATATCTTTTTGAAGAATTTAAAGCTTGGCTTTCCATAAAATGTGATGGAACTTGGGCATAATTACTTTTTGTAACTTCAAAAAATAATCCCCTATTATTGGTTTTTCTAATCTTTAAGTTATTGATCTTGCTAAACAATCTCTCTGATTCAAGATATTGATCAATATATTTATTTGCATTAATCTTTAAATCTTTTAAGCCATCAAGCTTTAAATCATAACCTCTTTTAATAAGCTCATCAGGCGAGCTTGAAATTGCACTATTTATTAAAAAATAAACCTTAGAAATACTATCTTCTTCAAACTTATTAAAATTCCAATAATCAAAATTATGCTTGTTAAATAACTTTTTTACCGTAAAAAATACAGAAAGGGCTTTTTCAATAAATAAAAAATCTTTTTTAATATACCTTTTCATTTGAATCCTAGATATTATTCTCTCAATATCCCATATATTAATAAAAGTTTCTCTTAAAGTCACAGTTAAGCTAATATTTTTGCAAAAAAACTCAACATGATCTAGTCTGGTATTAATCTCAGAAATATTTAAAATTGGATTTAAAATAAATTCCCTTAAAAGTCTTTTTCCCATTGCAGTTTTGCAATCATTTAACACAGAATATAATGAATATTGAGAAGAAAAATCATTGTTATTTTTTACAAGTTCAAGATTAACTTGAGTTACGTCATCAAGAAACATGTACGAAGAATCATTATTAATATCTATTTTATCAATATTACTTAATAAATTTTTTAAATTATTTTTTATATGATTTATAATAAGAAAAATTGAAATGTAATAGGGCTTTTCCTCATCAAATCCAAGAGAGCTCAATCCAAGTATATTAAAATGCTCCTTTATTGTTTTTATTGCAATATCCTTATCAAGATGCCAAGTGGGAACTCTGTTGATTAAAAACCTACTAAAATTAAGTTTCTCTGAGTATTCATAATAAAAATTTTCAGAAACTATTATCTCTTTAGGAGAATATTTCTCAAGATCCCTTTTAAGTTTTTCAAAAAACCCATTCTCATAAAACATTATCCCAAGACTAGAAGTAGATAAATCTATATAAGAAAATGAATAATAATTTTTATAATCACTGATAGCAACTAAATAGTTATTAACATCATCATTTAAAAAATCTTCATCAATAATAACGCCTGGGGTTATTACTTCAACGACCTCTCTTTCTAAAGGCCCCCCAGAAGTAGAATTAGACGCTTGTTCACAAATTGCAACCTTTTTATCAAATAAAATTAATTTCCTTATATATTCTTTACTGGTATGATAAGGCACCCCACACATTGGAACATTTTCTCTTTTTGTCAATGTTAAATTAAGAAGCTTGCTTGCTTCAATTGCATCATCAAAAAACATTTCATAAAAACTTCCTACTCTGAAAAAAAGAATAGCATCTTTATATTTTTTTTTGATATCTAAATACTGCCTCATCATTGGGGTAACATTTTTTTCCATATGCTTCCTAAATAATATTGAATTACAATTGATATTATAAAATAAATATAATCCAATTAAAAAAAAGGAAGAATATAAAATGATTAAAAGACCGTAAAAGAAATATTTTATACAATCAAAAGATATCTAATATTAAAAAGCCTACTGTTTTAAATTTAATTAATTTTAAAAAATTTGCAAAAAACTTTTCACAATAAACAATATTTTTTGTTTAAGTTAGATTTAAACTTATTTTGAAGCGAAATTGAAAATTTTAAAAAAGAACGTAATATTTTGAAAGGAAAAGCCTTTAAGGATTTTTATTATCCTTTTCTAAAAGATGCTTAACAACATCGTCTGTTATATCAACAGTGCTATTGTGGTAAAGGATATATGGATTATTTTTCTTCATAATCAAAGAAAACCCATTAATTTCTGCAACATATTGAATAGCATGAAGTATTTTGCTTAGAGATTCACTATTATTATTCAAACTATTAATATTGGCCAATCTCTGCTGTTCTAAATTATTCTTTGCCAAACTAGACACTCTCTTTAGCTCATCAACTTTCAAATTATATTGATTTCCAAAAGATCTTGCATTATCTAAATCATTATCAGCAATAGATTTATCATACATATCCCTTAAATTTTTAAGCTCTAAATTTAACGTATTTATTTGTTCTTGATACCGATTTTTTATTTGATCAAGATTAGCTTTCAATTGAGGATTTAAAACTTCAATCACAATTCTATCAAAATCAACAATTCCTATTTTAATAACATCTATCGCAAAAACATTAAAAGAAAATAAAAAAAACAATGGTAAAATCAAAAAAAACACAAATTTCTTCATAGCATTAATCAATATCTCATCTCAATTCCTAAGAAAAATTTAAATCCAGAATAATATTGGTAATAACTTTTGGCTTTATTATTGTCAAAATAAAAAGGATAAGCTATTACAAAAGACAGCGGCAATTGAGGCAAAAGACTTCTAACTCCAGTTCCCCAGCTAAAAGCAAAACTACTAAAAGGTCTAAACAAAGAATTTTCTTGCCCTTCCAAAGAATAGGAAGCAAAATCTATAAAAAAGGCATCCCAAACTAAAATATTTTTTAACAAAGGAATTGATATCTGAACAGTATTTACAAAAGAACTGTAAATATTTTTCAAAATCCCCCAACCTCTAGCCTGCATAAAATTTTCACTAAGAATTATATGGTGATGGGGTTGAATTTCAATTTCAAAACCATTACCAAGAGGAGGCAATATATTAGAATAGACACTTCTTAAGGTTAAAATAATATCAAAATAAGGAGTAAACACATCCTCATATCCTAAAAGAGAAAAATATCTCTCAAAGGTTGTAGAAGATTTAATAAAATGGCTCTGACCAAATAAAAATCCACCAAAAAAATCAAACTGTTGCTTAAGTAAAAATCCATTATTAGATAAAGAGGTAGAATTTCTTGTATCCCAAGCCGCACTCAAACTAAGAGAATTTTCAAATCTAAAAGTTTTGTAATTATCTCTTAAATAATAATTTGAAGGTCTGTTGACCTCATTATCATAAAAAACATATTTTAAAGCAGTTTGCAAAGTACCAAGAAGGGTTTGCTTACCAAGATAATTAGAAAAAGTATACCCGGTAAACGCTCCAAAACCAAGTTTAAGCAAAGAATAATTCATGGAATTAAAATCAGAAAAGCTTTTAGCATCTCGATATTCTTCCCAACTTGTAAATGGATCAGGAACTTCCCTTTTGCCAGAAAAAATAGGCCCATTAATATCCTGATAAGCAGTATTAACAGAGTGTGAAAAATCTATAAATCCACCAACGGTCCATCTTTTCTGAAAAAACCAATTATCTCTAAATGTCAAACTAAGACTCTGCTCTAAAAAAGATAAATTTAGTCTTGCGGCAAAATAGTAGCCTTCGCCTAAAAAATTAGAAAGCTCCCACTGCCCAAATACTGAGAATGGAAACGAAGAGTTTGAATTGCCTCCAAAATTCATACCAAATCCAAAATTACTTGTTGCTCGCTCCTCAATGTTTAAATTTATTTTCATAAGCCCCTCTGTATTGCCTGGAACAATATCAGGAATTACATTTGAAAAATAACCAAGCTGCTGTAAGTTTGCCATACCCATCTTAAACTTGTCCAAACTAAAAACATCTCCCTCTTTAAGAGGAATCTCTCTAAGTATTACATGCGAAGCTGTATTTTTATTTTTAAAAACATTAATAGATTCAATATGAGCTTTATCCTTTTCTGTAATTTTAATTAACAAATCAACAAATTCTCCTCTTATCTTTTGTGAAGAAATAATTTCTGTAAAAATATATCCTTCCTTAAAATAACTTTCCTTAATTTTGCCAAAATCCTGCTCAAATTTAGAATCATTAAAAATATCACCTTCACTAAAGGTAATAAAACTTTTTAATTCTTCCAAAGTAAAAACTGAATTACCAGAAATTTCAAGCTTTCCAAATCTAAAAACATTGCCTTCTGAAAGAAAATATTTCAAAAAAACTTCCTTTTCTGGCCTTTTAGAATCCCTAAGGGCATCTTTAATATCAACAGTACTATTGATAATCTTAACATCAATATATCCATTATTTTTATAAAAAGACTCCAATTGACGCTTATCCTTATCAACATTACTTTTTAAATATTTGCCATCTGAGAAAAGAGACACTACTCTTGATGCTAAAGATTTTCTTAAAGTGCTACTTTTAAAGCTCAAATTTCCTTCAAAGTCAATTCCTTTAACAACATATTTAGGTCCAGCTACTATATTAAAAATAATATCAACTAAATTTTCTTCTTCTTTGATTTCAAAATTTGCAGAAACCTCAAGATATCCCATGTCTTTATACATCTCTTCAAGCTTGTCAATACCTTTATTAACACTCGCAAGATTTAAAGGCTCATTGGTTTTAATATTCACCTTCTCAACAAGCTCACTATTCCAAAAAACTCTACTGCTATCAAAAAAAGAAACAGAATTAACTAAAGATTTTTCTTTTACAATAAATGTAATAAAAAGATCATCACCATCCATTTTAAATATAGGCTTAATAAGCCCAGAAAAATAATCAAGAGAATAAAGATCAATTTGCAATTTATCAAAAATTTCATTAGAATATGCCACGCCAATGTAAGGTTTTAAAATATTAATAAAATCTCTCTCCTTCTTATTCTTAAGTCCTTCAAAATTAACGCCCTTTATTATCTTTCCTTTGTAATTTTCAACTTGACCAAAACTAAAAACAACAAAAAATATTAAAAAACTTACAAAAAACAAACCTCTAATTGAACCCATCTTAACCCCTTAACAATTTAATATTTAAATTTCCAAGAAATGCCTATATTATTTCCTATTCCATCTAAACCTTTTTTCATAAAATTGTAATCAAACTCATAATTAACCAAAAAAAATGGAGAATCAAACTCAATACCCAAATTGACAACAAAATTTAAATCTTTTGAAAAAGGAGACATTTGTTCTTTCAAAAAACCAAAACCCCCACTAATAAAAACGCCTTCAACAAGATATTTACCTACCTTAACACTTGTATTGTCAAGAACATCAACAAAAGTAGGATTCCCGATTTTGAAAAAATTACTATTAATAGAATTCTTCAATATATCTGTCTTTATACTCAACAAGTCTAAGTTTAATACAGAACGCATATAATCTTCAATGGGTTGAATTAAAAAATCAAGAGCAATGTCACTCACTATTCCAATTGCCATTTCAGCAGCATTAGTCCCTGCCGATCGCAATCCTCCCTCAGTCCCCTCTATTGTTGAGCCTGAAAGCAAATATTTAATTTCCTGCTCATTTCTAGAAGGAAATGACATAAACTCAATTTTCCATAAACTTAAAGGACTATCAATACTTATTGTAACAAGCAGTTTATCATTTCTATCCTTAATAGTATTTGTAGCCTCCGCTTTTATCCATGGATCAAATTTAGCTCTACTCTCATTAAAGGATATATAAGAACCACTTTTAAAGACAAATTTTTTATTATTATAATTAACAAAACCACTTGCAATATTCAAATCCCCCTTAATAATAAAATCGTCTGTTTTTGTGTCAGATTTTATTACAAGTTTATCCCCTCTTGAAATAGTAGCTTGTAAAAAAGAAATATTACTATCTGGCCAATGAAAAGTAACGCCGCTGTCAAAATTTATCTCAAGATCAGTTAAAATATCAAAATCTAGAAAATTAATATTAACGGTTTGCAATCTTTTTGCTCGCTTGAAAGGATTTATTAATAAATCAACCACAGAACTTTCAAGAGAATAAACCCAAGCATTTGAAATATTTAAAACGCCTTTAAACATAATTTCATCAGCATTTCCTTCAATTGAAAAATTGCCTAAAGCATAGCCTATAAAGCTTAAGGCAATTTTGTCAAATTTAATAGGAGCTCCCGTTCTACCAGTTACATTAATATCTATTTTGTAATAATCAATAATAGTATCACTTAAAAAATTTAAATTTAAACTAGTAAAAACAAAAATCTTAGAATATCGATCTAGGTTAAACTCATTGCTAAAAATGATTTTATTATCCTGAATTTCAACTGGTACATCAAATATTTCCAAAGCCCTATCACCACCAAATTTCCTAGAAGCTCTTAAATACTCGGTACTAATTGATCCTTTTTGAATATTTAAACTTCCACTAATATTGGGATTATACAAATCCCCATCAATATCAAATTCACCATTTAAAACAACATCGTAAAGAATAAAATGATTGTCAACATTAAATAAAGAATGTGAATCCAAAAAATCCTTGGTGATTATTTTTGAATCAAATTTAATATCTCTAACATTCCCAAGAATTTTATTTTTAATTATTTTGCCTGACGAATTAAAACTAAGAGGCAAATAATCTTTTAAAATAAAGCTATATTCTCCACTTCCATAATGGTATAAAACATTAATAAGGTCATAATCAATTGAAGTCATATTAAATTTTTCAAAATCATTGCTAAATTCAATAGTAAGATTGGATAAAAATTCATTTTTATATTTAATATCTCTAAATAAAAATTCGCCCTCTGTTTTGGTTTTCAAAACCCCAAATTGCTCTTCAACTCCACTTTGGGAATTTCTAAAATTTGCATTAAACTTATAAGTAAGCAAGTCACTATTAAAAACCATATTAGATACACCTAGAGAACTGATTAGATCATATCTTAGGCTTCCAGTAAGAAATTCTTTTTTATTGCGCTTGGCTTTTATGTCATATATGTTAAGCTTATTGTCCAATAATCCCAAATTCATAGAAAACTGAACGGGAACGCCCAATAACGTTAATTTATCTGCCTCAAGATATCCACTCAAAGAATAATTTTTAAAATCATTCTTTTTTAAATTTAGCAAAAAATTACCATTAATCTTTCCTTCTAAAAGGGATAAAGAATTAAAATTGTTAAAATCTAAGTCTTGAAATTTAAGCAAAAAATAACTTCCATATTCATCGGAATTAATCCCTAAAAAATATCGTTCTGAATTTAAGCTAGAAAATAGATTTAAACTTCCATTAAAATTATCTTTTAAATTAAATTGTCCATATCCTTGCAAATTTGAAAGTTTGTTTACAAGTTTAACATCAGAAATGTACAATTTATCATATTCATATAAGCCCTTAAAGCCAAAATTGAAATTATAAGCAGGTATCTTAGAAGCTTTTATTATATTAAACTCGTCTATTTTAAATTTCAAATCTTCATTAAGGCCTAAATAACTCCCATTAAAATTTATATTTATTAAAAGATCAGAAGTTTTATTATAAACTCTAAAATCATTAACATTAAGAGTATAAACTGTTTTGGAATCAAAATAATTAAAATCTAATTTAATACCAAGAGGAGATTCGGCAACAATAAACCTATCTTTAAGATTAACATTAAAATGCAAAGGATAAACTTTGTTCAAATAAGAAAAATTCGTGCTAATATTAAATCCACCTTCAAATAGTTTAACAAATAAATTGGAATTCAAATTGTGATCATTATAATGCAAATCAAAATTGTTTGATTTGTAAAAATTTTTTTCTCCACTAGCATCAAGCACAAATTTGAAATTGTTTAACTTCGAAAATACCATGAAATTGAATTTTTTTAATTTATTTTTATGATAATCAAATTTATTAAAATTAAAATCAGAAACCAAATTTAAATATTTACCTGAAAATAAAGTCTTAGGAAAAAAATTTATCAAGTGAGAACTAGGAATAACTTCTTTTAAAAAAAGCAAAGGAAATTCTTTAATGCCTAAACTTAAAGAAAATTCTTCATCATTAAGATCTCCTTTTAAAGAAATTTGAGAGTTTTTATTTTCTAAATAAATCACATAGTCAACAAAAACTTTATCCTTTAAAAAATAAGTTTTTAAACTTAAATTTTGAAAACCAAGATTTCCAAGACTAAAATTATTAGACTTAACCGAAAAAATATCTTTATCTTTATTAAAATCCAAATATCCATTTAGGTCGTTAAAGTTTAAAATTTTTGCAGACTTAAAATTAAGACGTCCTATTGGAAGCAAATCTTTTAAAGAATAATAACCTTTATAATTTACAACCCCCCTTTTAAGCTTTAAAAAAGCATTCTTAACGCTTACAATTCTATCATCTCCCTTAATTTCAAGCTGCAAGCCTTGAATTTCTTTACCTATGGTATCTACATTTAAAGATGAATCTATTATTCCTGAATATCTTAAATCTTTATCCTTAAAATCATAAGAAAATGCCAATTGCCCATTTAAATTTATATCAAAATAATCCTTATAAATTTCAAAGCCTTTGTTCAGCTTAATCCAATCTAAAAGATTAATATTGAAAAATAAAGCATCTAATCGAACAAAACCATTAGCCTTGTCATAACTTAAATTAAAATCAAAATTCTCTCTTCGTAAATTAAAAATTTTTAAATTTCCTTTTGAATAATTTATTTGAAACCCTTGCTCAAGTAAAGAAAAATAACTTGTTTTAAATTCAAAAAAACTAAAATTAATATAACCATCCTCAAAGCCTTTTTTGAATTTCCCCTCAAAATAGAAAGTTGAATCCAGAATTCCATCATCAATTCTTTCGGGCGGTAAATTAATTTCTAAATCCTTAACAGCACTAAAATCAACTACAGAGCTAAATAAAAAATCTTCATCTACGGTACTTAAAGAAAAATTTTTAACTTTAAAATTCAACCGACTATCATTATTAAGCCTAATATTAATATTAATATTTTCTAAATTAATATTTAATCTATAAAGATAGTATAAAATTTTATTTAAAATTACATTTTCATTGTCAGGATAGACACTGCTAGGATTTAAATCGCCAGATAAACTAAAGTCGTTTATATCAAAATTAAAATTACTCCCTTTAACATAAACATTTAAAATAATATTTTCATCACCTAAAATTAATTTAAACAGATTCAAATCTACCCTAACGATATCTATTAATATTTTATCTTTTCCATCCAAGCTTAACTCTAAACCGTCTATCTTGATTGATGATAAGAAATATGGTGAAATTCTATCATATTTAATATTAAAGCCAAATTTTGATTCAAGATATTTTATAGCAAAAAACTTTGCAGAATAAATTTGAGCTTGAACAAATGTATTAATGGAAAAAATTATTAAAACAAAAATAAAAAATGGTAAAATCCATAATAAAAAAGTCTTATTTCTCAAAAACAATAAATTCATACACTCTATCGATAATTATTATATAATAATTATCGATAACCTAATTATTGACATCAAAAGAAAGGAAGAGAAAAATATTTGTGATTAAAATATTAAAAAACTTTTATTGCATAGAAGGAATTGATGGAAGCGGGAAAACAAGCATCGCCAATAAATTGAAAGCTCTTTGCAACGATGAATTAAGGTATTATTTTACAAAAGAACCATCAAGCGGAATAGTTGGAGAAATGATAAGAAAACAATTAATGAATTTTGAAAATCCTTTAAAAGAATCAACATTTGCATATCTTTATGCTGCAGATCGACATGATCATTTATATAAAAAAGATGGAATACTAGAAATTTTAAAAACAAAATCGACAAAAATAATAACTGATCGCTACTTATTCTCATCAATTGCCTATCAAGGAAAACTAGGATATGAATTAAATAAAAATTTTCCATTACCTGAAAAAGTATTCTTTATTGAAACAGCTCCAAACATAGCCTATGAAAGAATACAAAACAATAGAACACAAAGTGATCTTTTTGAGCTTGAAAAATATCAAACTTTTGAACAAATTGCTCTAAAATATTTGAAAATATTCAAAAAACTGGAAAAAAAAATTAATGTAATTTATATTGACAATTCAATAAAAGATAATTTGGATAAAAACGCAAAAAAAATTTTTAATCTAATAAAATTCTAATATAATTAATCATATGATTAATTATATTTTTAAAAATGTCACCTTCCAAATAAATTTAATTATTTTACTTCTTTTAGCATCGGTTGTAAAGATAAATGCATCGTCCAAATTTTATTATGCAGAACAATGGTATATAATCTTTAGCTCTCAAATGAAAAAAAACTCTGAAAACTATAAAAAAAATATATTTTTTCTTCAAAAAGCCTTAAAATACCCATTTGGAAATCCAAAATACTCACTAACTAAAATTGAAACTAAAAAGCAGTGGGAAAAATATAAACTGCTTTTCAAAATGCATGTAAACTTGCTTCTAGTTAAGCAAAACTTACATTTAGGAGATTTATTCGACACAAGAAATTTATATTTTTTCAAAACTCCAGAAAAAAATGGAATTATTTCCAATCTAGAAAAATCAAAAAAATTATATAAACTGGCTATTAATTACTACAATGAAGCACTAAAATACCACAAAAAACTTGAAAATTACAAATTTGTTAAACTAGAAAACGATGGAATAACAAACTGGGAAGATGAATATCATAAAATTTCTCTTAAAGAGCCTAATTACTATAACATTATTAAAAAAGAACTACTAAGAATTGAAGAAACTAAAGAATTTTTTGAACAAAGGCCAAACTATTATTAAAAAAACTCCTTGCCCGCTTTGGAAAAAAAAATTTTATTTATATAATCCTTATTTAAAGAAAACTTAAAAACAAGGTCTTTAAAATTATCCTTACTCAAAATACTATATTCTGAGAAAAGAGTTATTAGGGCTCTTTCTGCTAAAAAAGGCAGTTCTAAAATATTCCTTAAAATTTCAGATCTAAATTCACATGCTTTTTCACTATCTAAAGAATTTGCAAAATTAGAATTTTCAACATTGGTGCTTAGCGCTACAATTTCATTTTCAAGAAATTTTTTATCTCCTTGTGAATATAGCAAAGCAAATGGCTTTAAAAACGAAAAAAAATATTCCTTGCCTACAAGATAATGGTGCATTAAACATCTTGTAGAATAATTTGGGTAAATAGCAGATTCAATATCTTCATCGCCACCAACAATAAGCAAAGGATCAAAATAAGGGGCTGGAATTTCTTTATTGTTGTAAAAATAATACCTATACGAAAAAAAAGATTCTTCCATGCAATCAATGTGCCCACAATAAGCCCCAAGCTTATAAATCTTGTCTGAATATTCTACCAAAAGTTTAGCAGTATCATTAAAAGATTCTTTTCTAAAATTATAAAGCAGCGTAGGCAATATAAATAAAATATTCTCATTTAATGAAATTTTATTTAAAACAAAAATTAAACGTTCATCATAAAAACATGCTTCATCAATAATAAAAGTACCACAACTAGGATTAGAAGCTATTAAATTTTCAATATCAAAAGAGTTGCTAGCAAAACCAATTTCATCAATTTTATCTTTTCCACCACCTCTATATGGTATTACGTTTTCTGGATAATCTTGAAACCTTCTTTTGTCTAAAAAATTTCTAATAAAAAATACATTAACCCTGCTTCTATTTCCTTTAATAATATTACCCAATACCTTGAAAGATTTTTTTCTTACAACAAGCGAATCTTTATAAATTTTTGCAGCATATTCTGTTTTTCCACTTCCCATAGGTCCAACTACAAGAATTAAGTTTATTTTTACTTTAAAATCAAAATGACTAATAGAAACAATGCTATTTGATAATTTAGTATCTTCTTTATTAGCAAAGTCCAAACAAAAACCCAAAAATCCTCCCCAAAGTAAATTAAAATTCAATTGAATAAATAAAAACAACAAAAACCATTAAAATTAAAAAGCCTAAAAATTGATAATTTAATTTTTTATTAAATTTTTATTCAAGTTATTATTCAAAAGAACAATAATTTTCAAAACCATCATCATCTAACAAAGCTTTCTTTATTTTTAGTTTATTCTTCTCATAAATTTCAATATAATTAAATTTTTTAGAACCATTAACTTTTCTATAAATTGAAACCAAGCTTCCAACCAGATAATTTTTAATTTCTACCAAATTAGATCCAAAATATTTTTTTTTGCTTATCAAGCTTGATCTAATATCTAAAACAGAAGTTTTTTCAAAAAATAAATTTAAAGCATTTGACATGAAAAAATCTTTAATATCAATCAAGAACAACTCCCTAATCCCAAGACTATTAAAATTGTAACCCAAATTGTTAAAAAGATTGCACTTAAAAGTATGCAAAGCAAAGGTATAAACATCTCTTTTATCAGGATATTGAACCTCAATCATATCAACATACGGGTAAACAGAATAATTTATTTTATAGCCAAGCAAACTATTCTCATAATAAACTGGAGATTTATCTTTAAAATAAATTTTATTAAAATATTTGCTATTTAAACTAAATTTGTTGTCAAAATCTACTATCCCTGAAAAAATACCTACTAAAACTCCATCTTTGAGTATGACAACATTGTTTTTATTATCAATGCAATAAATTCCTGACAAACTTTTATAATCTTCTAAAAATTTCCTCTTCATGTCGGGATCCTCTAAAAGATCATAAAACATTTTATATTCATTTATTGTCTCGGGTGGAAATTTTTTAAAAACCTTATAAGCTTCAGCAGGTTCTAAAAGTTTGTATTTTAAAAAATAAATGCCGTGAATTCCATTATATTCTTTAATTTTGCCCTTAAGAAAAGAAAACAAAGAAACAGAATTGTCATAATTAAAATTGGAATTTCTAAATATATAATTAATGTTTTCGGTTGTAAAGAAAAAATTTTCTTTTGATCTAATAGTATTAAAAATGCTAAAAAAAAATCTATCTTCTTTTAAAAACCACTTAAAAAATAAAAAATCATTACCATATAAAGAAAAAGCTTTAAATAAAATTTTTTTAAAATCATCTCCAAAGCTTTCAAGTCTTCCAGAAGCTTCAAGCCTCATACAGATCAAATCTTTATCTATTTGCAATTCTTCATTCAAGTTTCCATACAAAGTAATAATTTCTTCATACATACTCTTATTTTCATTTTGTCTTAAAAGCAACGAAAAATAATAAGCGTATACTTCTTTAAGAGCTGTTACTTTAAATTTATTAATATTAATTGCTTCTTTTAATAAATAAATTTTATCCGTTAAAGCAACATTCTCTTTTAATGAAAGCTCATAAAGAGCATCTGAAGCTAGCAAATTGAAATCAAGAGATCCATAAATTAAATCATTCCCTTTTTGTAAATTGGAAAAATTTTTAGACTCATTAAAAAGAATACTTGAAATATCTTCATCTTCTTTAACTGAAATTGCATATAGGTTTATAGAAATAAAAAGAATGAAACCCATCTTTAAATAAAACATAAATACTTACCTAACCTTTTATATCTTCCTCCTTTACTCCTTTTGCATTAGAGTCTGAAGAATCTGATAAAAATAAATTGTATTCATCTTTATTAGCTTCAAAACCCAAAAGCTCTCTTACTTCTTTATCTGTCAAAGTTTCTTTTAAAACAAGTTCTTTTGCAAGCCTAACAAGTTGATCCTTATGCTTTACAAGGATATCTGACGCCTCTTTTAAGCATTCTTCAAGTATTCTTTTCACCTCTCTGTCAACTTTATCGGCAGTGTTCTCAGAATAAGCCTTAGCCTTTGAAAACTCTTTTGGAAGAAAAATGGGTGCTTCATCATCTACTAAAAATATTGGACCAACTTCTTCACCCATTCCCCACTCTGTAACCATTTTTTTAGCCAAACTAGTAGCTTGCATTAAATCATTTTGAACACCCGCTGTTGTAACACCTAAATTTATTTGCTCACTAGCATAACCACCATAAAATATCTTTATTTTATCAAGAATTTGGTGCTTATTTATTGAAAGCCTATCTTCCCTTGGAAGAGAAAATGCAACACCAAGTGCCCTGCCCCTTGGAATAATGGTAACCTTGTGAAGTGGATCAGCATGTTCAAGATAGTAGTGAAGCAAGGCATGGCCTGCCTCATGATAAGCCGTCTCAAGCTTTTGCCTATCAGTAATAGTCATGGATTTTTTTGCAACCCCCATCAATATTTTATCTCTGGCTTCTTCCATATCCTTCATTAAAATTTCATTCTGATTATTCCTTGCGGCTATTAAGGCTCCTTCATTAATTAAATTTGCAAGATCAGCACCACTAGCTCCAGGAGTAGCTCTTGCTATTACCTGTAAATTAATATCTTTTGAAAGCTTTGTTTTTGCAGAATGAATATTTAATATTGCCTCTCTTTCCTTAATATCAGGCAAAGAAACTGTTACTTGCCTGTCAAATCGTCCGGGCCTAAGCAAAGCAGAGTCAAGAACATCTGGACGATTTGTAGCAGCCATAACAATTACATTGGTATGCGTTCCAAATCCATCCATTTCAACCAACAGCTGATTAAGAGTTTGTTCTCTTTCATCATGACCACCGCCAAGCCCTGCGCCACGACTTCGACCAACAGCATCAAGCTCATCAATAAAAATAATACATGGAGAATTTTTTCTAGCATTATCAAATAAATCTCTAACACGACTTGCTCCAACCCCAACAAACATTTCAACAAAATCCGAGCCTGACATATGAAAAAAACTAACTCCAGCTTCACCGGCAACGGCTTTGGCAAGCAAAGTCTTGCCAGTACCTGGAGAGCCAACTAAAAGCACTCCTTTGGGAATTTTTGCACCTATTTTTTCAAATTTTTTTGGATTTTTAAGAAATTCAACAACTTCGCGAAGCTCCTGCTTAACCTCTTCTTGACCAGCCACATCTTTAAAGGTGATTTTATTCTTTCCAGCTTCATACTTTTGAGCATTACTTTTTCCAAATGTAAAAACCTTTCCACCACCACCTTGAGTTTGACGAAATATAAAGAAAAAGAAAATAAAAAATAAAATCCATGGCAAAGTTTGTAATAACACACCAATCAGAGAAGCTTGACTTTTTCCTGAGCTAAGCTCAACTTTTTTACTTTTTAGTTCTGAAAGTAAATTTATATCAAGATAGGGAATACTGGTAGAAAAATAAGACTTTGCAAAGTTAGAACCCTTGACAACAAATTGAATCAAATTTTTATCAATTATTACTACAGACTCAACTAGACCATTGTCTAAATAACTCTGAAAAGTGCTGTAAGGAACATTTTTATAGCTCCCCCCCCCCCTTATAAAATATGACATAAATATTGCTGAAATTAGAAAAACAACAACAAGCCCTAAAATCCAATTTTTATTCTTCTTTTTGTTATTAGATTTTCCATTATTATTCATATTATTATTGCCATTCATTCCTTTAAAAGCCCTCCAATCAAAGATATACTAATTTTTTTAAGAATGCTTTTTTCACTCCATACTAAGTTTAAAGTATTTAAATCAACAATTCCAATTAATCTGTTATCTAATGCTAACAACATTAAATAAATTGGATTACACCTTATAAACTTAGAAAAAAATTTTTTTGCTTTTAATCTATCCTTAAAAAATTTATACCTAAACTCATAAGAACAACATTTTAATCTTGATACAGAATCTACATTACACTCTAAATATTTTAACAAAATCTTACCTAAAGATAAACTATGCCATTTACCAACTTCCAAAATAAAATCAAAAGGTTTGTAAAATTTTTCATCCCTTTTAAAAATCAAATTAATTTTATTATGCCTTTTTTCTAAAAAAAATTCATTGGTTTTTAGCAAAACATTATTTTTCTTTCTATTAATTTCTACTTTAAATGCTTCATTAAGAGCTTTATAGGAAATTTTAGCTGCAATTCCTTCTGAATTTAAAATTTTAAAAATCAATCTAAACACCAAATACTTAGGAAAATCTAAAAAAGTTTTCAAGTCAAAAGAATAATAATATTTGCCCTTCTCAACAGGAAAAAATTCATCTTTTTCAAAATAATCCACAAATTCCTTTGAAAATTCAGATATTCTTTTAATACATTTTTCATATCCTTTAAAAACCTTTTTTATAGCGGGTAGTAAATTATTTCTAACTCTATTTCTTAGATATAAATCTTGAGCATTTGTACTATCAACGAAAAATCCAATATTATTCAAAGATAAAAAATTTTCAATTTCTAGTCTTGAAACCCCAAGCAAGGGTCTTATAATGTTTCTATTGACACTAGGAATGCCTGAAAGACCATCCAAAAAAGATCCTTGAAAAAATCTCATAATTATTGTTTCAATTTGATCGTTTTCGTTATGAGCAAGTGCAATATAATCTGCACTATTTTCTTTAAGAGCATTTCCTAAGGCAGTATATCTGCATTCTCTTGCAAGCTCTTCAATAGATACTCCCAACCTAGCTGATTCACTTTTTATATCTATATCACATTTTTTAATTTGTAAAGCAACATTGTAAAGATCGCAAAACCCCTTTACATGCTCTATCTCTTGATTTTGTTCATTATCAGATCTAATAAAATGAGCAAAATAAAATGCAACAACATTATTGCTTAAGTAATATTTTAAATTCAATAGCAAAGCTGTAGAATCAGCCCCACCAGAAAAAGCAACAATAACCCGATTTTTATTTAAAGAGTTTTTTTTATAAAATTTATCTATTTTAATTTGTATATTATCGTCTAAAAAATGCATTAAAAATTACTAGAATTGATTTTTTGAACCTTATTTTTAAAATTAGCTTTGCTAATATCAATAAGCTCATCGCTTAAAAAATCATACAATTTTTCAAGCCTATCTATTTCATCCTTGCGAAATCTAGAAAGAACAAAACTCTTTATATCGCACATAACGTTGCTTCCAACCCCAATATAAAGTCTACTATAATTAGAGCTTCCAAGAACACTTGAAATTGACCTAAGACCATTATGAGTAGACACGCCACCTCGCTCTTTAAGCCTGCATTTTCCCAAAGGAAGATCAACATTATCAAGAACCACTAATAAATTATTTATACACATATAAAAATCTGAAAATATTGAAGGAAATAAAGACCCACTTAGATTCATATAGGTCAATGGCTTAACCAAAATTACACTTCCAGAAATCATTTTTAATTCTGAATATTCATATTTTTTTTTTCTTTTTAAAAAAAGGCCATTTTTAGAAACAATTCTATCCAAAAGAGAAAAACCAACATTATGCCTAGTTAAAGAAAATTCCAATCCAGGGTTTCCTAATCCAAGTATCAACAACCCCATAAAATCACTTTATAATAACAACTTCCAAATTCTCGTCATTTTCTGCAAGCCTAACATTAGAAGGCAACACAAGATCTTTAAGAAGAACGCTATCCCCTTTATTAATAGGAGTTAAATCAAGCTCTATAAATTCTGGCAAATCCAAGGGCAAAGACCTTACCCTAACCCGCTCTTTTAAAACAGTCAAAATTCCACCCTCTTTAACCCCAATAGAAGCTCCAATAAACTTAATAGGAACATATTTTTCAAGCTCAACATCCCTATCTACTTCGTAAAAATCAATATGATAAATAAGCTTGCTGGCAATATTTTCTGCGACATCTTTAACAAAAACGCATCTTTCAAGCTTGCCATCATCTAATATTAAGACAGTATTATCCGTAAATTTTGCAAATTTCTTATTAAACTCACTACTTTTAATTCTTAAGTGTGAAACACCATTGCCTTGACCGTAAACAACAGCCGGTATTTCACACTTAGCTCTTATTCTGCGAGCATTAGAAGATCCAAAACTTGACCTATATTGGCAACTTAAAATCCTGCTATTTTCCACCAAAAAACTCCTAATGTAAAATACTGGGACGGAAGGATTCGAACCCTCGAATGACTGGACCAAAACCAGTTGACTTACCACTTGTCGACGTCCCAAATACCTTATTAATACTTACAATTGACAAGCATACAAGATACAACGAGCTTTGTCAACAATTATCTAAAAATCTAATTCAAGTTCAAGATCAGCTGGATTTTCTCTTATATATTCCTTAAAAATAGAAGTTTGCAAAGCTTTTCTAAAATCTTGACTAATAGGATGTACAATGTCTTTATATTCACCGACTCTAGTTCTTCTGTTGGGCATAGCAATAAATACTCCCTTTTGACCTTTAATAACTCTAATATTGTGAAGAACCAAACAGTTATCAAAAGTAACTGCAACATATGCTAATAATTTAGAACCCGAATTTTTACTATCAACTTTCTTAATCCTTATGTCTGTAATATCCACTTATAAGCCTCCCGCAAAAAGTACATAACTTAAATCTAAAATATTTTCTATTTTTTGTAAACATATTTTTATGATATTTTTAGTTTTTTTAATTAATTTTAATTAAACTAAGCAGCCATTAAGGATAAATAATGATTCCTTTGGACCATATTTTTTCAAGCTCATAGTATTCCCTAGATTTTTCACTCATTAAATGAATTACCAAATTTGAACCAGAAACAACAGTCCAATCATAAACCAAGCCTTTTCCTTGAACATTAAGATTAATTTTTTTTTCTTTAAAAAATTTAATTATTTTATCAACATATAAAGCTTCCATTTGCTTAAATGATACAAAAGTAGCTATTATAAAAAAATCAGTCCAATTGCAAACATCACTAACATTAATACCTATAACATCAATTCCATTAAAATCACTTATTATTTTACATAAATCATTAATATCATTTACTTTTAACATATCTTCCATCAAAATCATCTCCTAAAATAACTATTACATCAGGATTAATATCAAGATTATCAAGCTCTAACAATCTTTTAGTTTGAACTTCAGAAATTGGCTTAATATTTGAGGTTTTAATTGCTTCTCCAACCCTAACAGCCATTTCTAAATTATCCGAATTATTTATAATCAAGGTATTTTTATAAGAATTTTTATCTGCATTGCCAAATTTTAAAACTTTAAATTTTAAAGAATTAAAAATATTTGCTGTTTTTTTTGCAAGCCCAACAACTTTTGTTCCATTCAAAACAACAATCTTTACTATCTCTTCTGCGCCTTCATTAACAAGTTCTTTGTTTAATTTATCCACCGATTCTTTTAAAATAGCGCCCCCATAATAAGGAAAAACTACCTTTATCAAATTATTATCATTATCCTTAAAAATCTCTTCTTGTCCTTTAATATTAATAGAAATAATTTTATCATTATTTATTTTATAATTTTTAACAATATATTTAAAAACAACCTCTGAAAGGTTAGTATCTAACATAGAATATATTTTAAAAAAATTGTCATTTTCAATACCAAAATCCGAAATTTGAAAAAGAAGTCTTTTAAAAAACTCTTTAAAAAATTCAATTCTCTCTTCAAACTGATTAACATCATTAAAATATCTCAAATAATCATACGCTTTATCACCATCAAAATTAGAAGTACCAGAGGGTATTAAAATAGAATCCTCAAAACTATAAACTTTTACTGGGTTTTTAACAAGAAGCCTAACTCCCCCTAAATAATCAATAAGTTTAACAAAATTTTCTTTTTGAAACCGAATATAATAATCTGATTCATGAGATAATTGTGTATAAATTTTAGATAAAAATTTATTAAAAGAATTTTTTTTATAAAGATCTTTAAACCAAGATATATTCCCTTTTAAATCTTCATATCCAGTATGAATTGGAATATCTAAAAATCCAATATTTCCTGTTTTCATATTAATAAAAATTTCTTGCATACTTATAAGGTTTTTGTTAAGATCTTCTATTAGGAACAAAAAACTAATATTACTCTTTGTATTAAGCTCAAAGTAAACCAACTCTTTTTTTGAGCTTCTAATAAAAAAGACTGCTACACTTGCTATTATTAGAACAATTAAAAATAAAAAAATTAAATCCTTTTTCAAACATTTACCTTTTTAACATACAAATTATTATCTTTAATGTATTTTAACACACCAAAAGGCAATAAATAGCTAACTGGAAATCCATTTGCAATTCTATTTCTAATCTCTGATGAGGAAATCGGCATTATTTTATTATCTATATAAATATGCTTAAAAAAACTTTTAAGTCTCTCTTTGTAGATTCTGTGAGCAACAACAAGGTCAACAGAGCTTACAATGCTTTGGGGATCTTTCCATGAATCAAAATTTTGAAAAAGATCATCACCAATAACTAAAAAAAGTTTGGCGTTTTTGTATTTTTTTTTAACACAAGAAATAGTATCAACGGTATAAGTTATACCACCATTTATTATGTCACAATCATCTATAAACATTTTATCTTCATTTTCTAATGCAAGCTTGAGCATATCTATTCTATTGTTAATACTAACATCCTCATCAATCAATTTATGAACTGGATTGCAAGTAGGAATAAATATTACCCTGTCAATATTTAATAAATACTCTATTTCTTTAGCCAAAAAAATATGTCCAATATGGACTGGATTATAAGTGCCTCCTAATATTGCAATTCTCATGATTTCTTTCCTAAATCAAATCTGATATTCAAAAATCAAGCCTTAAAAATAAAAAATACCACAATAAAATCAATTTTATTAAAAAGTTTTAGCCAAAATAAAAAATTCTTTAATAAGTTCATCAATTCCTCTATTCTCATAAATAGAGATGCCAATAACCTTTTCTTTTCCTAAGGTTTTTTGCAAGCAATCAAAATTTTTCTCAGCACCATCCAAATCGAGTTTGTTGGCAATAATAATTTTTTTTTTATTAAAAAGTTTATGGCTATAAGATTTTAATTCATTTAAAAGAATGCTGTATGATTCCAAAAAATTTGCTTCAGAAACATCAATAATCAAAGCTAAAATTTTAGTTTTGGCAATATGTTTTAAAAATTTAGTTCCAAGTCCTACTCCAAAGCTAGCACCTTTAATTATTCCCGGAATATCTGCAATAATTAAATCATTATAAGAGCACCTCAGCATGCCAAGATGAGGAATCTTTGTTGTAAAAGGATAATTTGCTACCCTAGATTTTGCCGAAGTTATTCTATTAAGAAGAGAAGACTTACCAGCATTGGGTAAACCAACAAGCCCGATATCCGCCACCAAAAAAAGTTCAAGGCGCACGTTTAAACTATTGCCCGCTTCTCCGGGTTGAGCAAATCTTGGAATCCTTCTAACTGAAGTTTTAAAATTCCAATTGCCAAGACCTCCTCTGCCACCTTTTAAAACAACAAATTCGTCATTTAAATTTTTAAGCCTATACAAAAGAGTTCCATCATTTTCATTATAAACTTGTGTATTTGGGGGAACAAAAAGGATTAAATCTTTACCATTAGCACCACTTTTTTTAAAACCCATTCCAGCTTTACCATTTTCGGCACAAAGAACATGACCATTTTTATAAAAAGATAAAGTGCTAAGATCTTCTTTCACTTTGAAAATTACACTCCCACCACTCCCACCGTTTCCACCATCTGGACCGCCTTTTGCATTAAACCTTTCTCTTAAAAAAGAAACACACCCAGAACCACCATTACCTGAAACTACCGTTATATTTACAGAGTCTTTAAAGTTGTACAAACTTTCTCCAATCTTTCAATTAAAGCTAAAAATCTCCAATTTTCAATTAAAACTAAACAATACTTACATATTTTCGTCCCCTTAAAGTTTTAAACTCCACCTTACCAGATGAAAGCGCAAATATTGTATAATCTCTTCCAAGACCAACGTTTTTACCCTTATGGAATTTTGTACCTCTTTGTCTAACAATTATTTCTCCGGCTTTAACAAACTGACCGCCACTTCTTTTAACTCCAAGTCGCTTAGATATAGAATCTCGTCCATTTTTTGAACTACCACCACTTTTACTTGTTGCCATTAATTTTCCTCCAAAACTAATTTAATATCATCAGGATACTCAAAACATAAATCATTTATTCCTCTAATTAAAAATCTACTATAATAAAAAAGACTTTTTTTGCTCAAATCCTTAAAAAGGGACTTAAATTCTAAATAACCTCTTTTTGAATTTTTCACAAAAAAAACCTCACCTTCAAGATCAAGAACGCTAAAAAAGGTTCTCAAAATAAAAGAAAAAGAAGAACAGACAACGTTAACATTATTCTTGCTTATAGCATGACCATTGGCTGAAAGATAAATGATTACATCGTCTTTTACTTTTATTAAAACATTAATCAATTACTTAAAAAACTATTTCATCAACCAAAATATAAGAATAAGTTTGTCTGTGCCCAACCTTTCTCTCGCTTGATTTTCTTCTTCTGTATCTGTAAGAAACAACCTTTTTATCCTTTTTATCTTCTTTATAGGTACATCTAATAAGAGAATTTACAACATACGGCTTTCCTATTTTAACCTCTCCACCTTTATTAATAAGCAAAACACTATTAAATTCCAACTTATCTTTTTCAATAGGAGAAATTTTATCTATTTTTAAAAATTCACCTTCAATAGCCTTATATTGCTTGCCATTTATTTCTACCAGTGCATACATATATTACCTCAACTAAACATTGTAAATTTAATAAAAAAGAAAAGTCAAGCATTAAATTAATTATACCTTACAAGGGAATTAACTTCATAACTTTCAAGGCTTTGTCTACCATTAATACTACAAAGTTCAATAAAACAAAAAATATCCTTAACCTTGCCTCCGGCTCTCTCTAGCAAAACTACAGACGACTTTAAAGTTCCGCCGGTAGCTAATATATCATCTATTAAAAGAATATTGGAATACGCCCTAACATCATCTTTGTGCACCTCTATTCTTCCAAAACCATATTCAAGCTCATACTCTTCACTAAAAACCTCTCTGGGTAATTTGCCCTCTTTTCGAATTAAAACAAGAGGAAGTTGCATTTTTAAAGACAAAGGAGCCCCTATCAAATATCCCCTGGACTCCACAACCGCAATACAATCAATCTTTTTTAAATTATAAAAAGAATATATCTCATTTATTAATGAACTATAAACCTCAGGTTTTAGCAACACACTAGTAATATCATAAAAAAGAACACCCTTTTTAGGAAAATCGGGTATTTTTGAAATAAATTGATCAAAATACTCTGTCTTATTTTTCATAACCTACTTATCCCATCTATATGTTTATACATTTTTTCAAAATAGCAAAGCCAAAAGCCCAATTTATTTTTTTACAGGGGGCTCTGGAACAAGATTATGTAAGTCTACCTTTGGTATTTCATCATCTTTAGCTCTTGTCCAAATTTTGCTTCTGCCAAAAATCCAAACTTTCCCCTTAGTAATAAGATTCCCCGTTTTACTATCAACGCTCATCTCGGAATTATAAATTTTACCGTTTTTAGGATCTATTATTTTGCCTCTATCCCACTTTTTAGAAGAAGAAGAATACTTAAGGCCCCACATAAAATCAAGCCCCTCTATTGCAAGATTTTCAAACCCAACTACAGTGTCTCCTGAAGGATTTTTAGCATCATACTTTTTGCCATCTTTTATTATAGTTAAAATTCGGCCATAAACTTCTCCATTATATTTATAAACATAAATAATAGAATTTTTTATGTTACTCACATCATTATAGCCAATCCAATACCCCAAAACTTCATTCTCAAAACCAGGGCTTTCACCCTTATTCACAATTTCTTTTTCATTTGAATCTTCTGAATTTGCAAATAAAAGTATTGAAAAACAAAAAAAAAGAAAAAACTTTGAAAAAACTCTAATCATCAATCCTCCTTAAAACTAAATAATCCTAAATTATGGCTCTTTTTTTTAAATTACTAATACTAATTTAAGGTAGCTAATTTAAAAATTAGCTACAAAGATCATTATACAACTTATTTTATAATTTCAATTATTAAGATAAAAACCCGGACAAAAAATATAAAATTAAACAAAAACACAATGGATAAATTAATTGTTATATGGGACAATTAATGCTAATATTAATAAAGTTAATTGTCTTGAAGGATTTAACCGTGGTAAGAGGAATTTATACAGCTGCCAGCGGAATGATGGCAGAAAGGCGAAAGCTTGACACAGTATCAAATAATTTGGCAAATATAGATCTTATTGGATACAAAAAAGATTTGTCCATTCAAAAAGCATTTCCAGAAATGTTAATAAGAAGACTAAATGATGATGGCCTTTATAAATTTCCCAAAGGGCATCTTGAAACAGCTCCAGTTGTAGGCAAACTAGGAACAGGGGTTGAAGAAAATGAAATATACACAGTATTTGAACAAGGTCCATTAAAAACTACTGGCAATCCATTAGATTTAGCGCTCACAGATCAAGGATTTTTCGTAATACAAACTTCAGATGGAGAAAGATACACAAGAAACGGTTCTTTTACTATTGGAAAAGAAGGAATCCTTGTTACAAAAAGCGGATTTCCTGTTCTAGGAGAAAAGGGATATATACATCTTAAAAAAAATAATTTTAAAATAACGCCTCAGGGACAAATTTTTTACAATTCAAGCTTTGAATCAGACCCAAAAAGACTTATTAGTGAATATGAAAATTCTTGGGAAAATTATGAACTGCTTGATACTATTAGAATTGTAAATTTTGAAAATCCCAGATTCCTCAAAAAACAGGGAAATTCTTTATGGATCGATACAAAAACATCTGGCAAAGCACAAGAAATTGATGTATCATTAAGGCCTAAAATAGAAACAGAAACACTTGAGGCTTCCAATGTTAATGCTGTTAAAGAAATGGTTTTAATGATTGAAATTAACAGAGCTTATGAAGCTAATCAAAAAACAATACAAACTGAAGACAGCCTCTTAGGAAAATTAATAAATGAAGTTGGAAAATATTAAGGAGCATATTTTATGATGAGAGCATTATGGACAGCAGCAAGCGGAATGACTGCCCAACAATACAATGTAGATACAATTGCTAACAATCTTTCAAATGTAAATACTACAGGATTCAAAAAAATAAGAGCAGAATTTGAAGATTTGATTTATCAGACCCAATACAGAGCAGGAACCCCTGCAACTGAAAATACTTTAAGACCGCTTGGGAATCAAGTTGGTCACGGAACAAAAATTGCTGCAACTCAGAGAATATTTGAACAAGGAAAAATGCAATCAACTAATTTACTCACTGATGTTGCTATTGAAGGAGATGGATTTTACAAAATTCTTCTACCCGATGGAACTTATGCATATACTAGAGACGGATCATTTAAAATAGATTCTAATCGAGAGCTTGTAACAAGCCAGGGATACAAGTTATTACCTAATATATTTTTCCCAGAAGAATATATCCAAAACTCAATTACAATAACCGAGCAAGGAATGGTGTCCGTAAAAATTGATAACAGCAACGAACCAATAGAGCTTGGACAAATTGAAATATCAAGATTTGTTAATCCTGCAGGACTAAGTGCTATTGGAAGTAATTTATTTAAAGAAACAGCTGGATCAGGCCAAGAAATAGCAGGAATACCAGGAAGTGAAGGCATGGGAAGGTTAAGACAAGGCATACTTGAAATGTCAAATGTATCTATTGCTGAAGAAATGGTAACAATGATAGTAGCTCAAAGAGCTTATGAAATAAACTCAAAGGCAATTCAAACTTCTGACAATATGTTAGGAATTGCAAATAACTTAAAAAGGCAATAAAATAAAAAAAAGATTATTAGTTTTTATTTTATTTTTAACAACAAGCCCAATTATAAGTGCCACTCATAATTTGTGCTTCAATATTACTCCTAATAAAGCGTATTTCTTTTCAAAGAAGTATTCAAAAATATGCAACAATCAAAGTTTATCAAAAATATATATCCCCCCACACTTAACAAAAAAATCAATAATTTTTGAAATGATCTATTATATTACAAAAAATTTATCAAATGAAAATATCTATATACTTCAATTTAACTTTGATGAATCTGAAATAAACATAGAAGATAAATTTTTCAAAAAAATAAAATTTAAAGTAAAAAGCAACAACTCGTACAAAAATATTCCAATTCAAAAAACTATGGTTTATTATGCTAAAAACTTTGAAAGCTACAAAAGACATAATTACATTAATATGTATATTGATATAATCGAACCAATTGTATTTGCAAAAGAAAATCTAAAAAAAAATGAAATCCTTAATGAACACAACATATACTTTAAGTACAAAATTAACACAATAGGAATAAACGATGTTTTAAGTCTAAATGAATTAAACGACAGTAAATATAAAGTTATACGCAACACAATAAAAAATGAAGAGATAAGATTAAATAAAGTGCAAAAAGAATAATGCATCATTTCATCTTACGCAATCTAAAAATTATTATTATTAATTTTAATTTGCCTTAATACAGACAATATTCAACAAATTAAAGATTAATTAGCAATTTGACGAAAAAAAGTTTAATTAATTGCAATAATTGATATAAAATAATAGATATTAAAGAAATAAAATAAATAGGGTAAAAAATGAACAAACTAATGTTGATGTTAATTACATTTGCAACAAGTCTATTAGCCCAAACAAACAAAGATTCAACAGGACTAAAAACAGAACAATTATTTAACAATAGCCTTTCTGAAAGCGTAAAATTAAAAGAAATTGCGGATATTTATCCCACAAATACAAATTTTTTAACAGGCATTGGAATAGTAGCAGGGCTTGCTGGAAAAGGAGACTCTACAAAACAAAAAGACCTTATAATTAAAATTTTAGAAAAAAGCAATACAACAAATGAAATAGGCTCTAATAATATAGAAAGTAAAAATATTGCAATGGTAAATGTTAGCCTCCGGGGGGGGGTAACAGGCAATACAATCAAAGGTTCAAAACACAAAGCTTACATTGTACCAATACTAGACTCAAAAGATTTAACAAATGGAATACTTTTACAAACAAATCTTATAAATAAAAAGGGAGAAATAATAGCAATTGCATCAGGAATTATCAAAACCAACAATAAATTAAAAGGATCCGGATATACTCTAGATAGTGTAATAATGAATGAGAATCAAAATATTAACCACAGTTATAATATACCTCTTAAAAAAGGAAATTATACATTAATAAATAGAATTCATAAAATATTGACCTCTAAAAAAATCAACAACAAAATTAAATCAGACAGCACAATAGAAATAGAAGCAAAAAACATAAGCTTATTAGAAGAGATTGAAAATATTAAAATAGAAACAAATCCTAAAATATTAATAGACAAAAAAAATGGTATTATCCTGGCAAGTGAAAATGCAAAAATAGGAACGTTTACATTTTCCATTGAAAAAGACGACCAAAACATTTTAAATAAAAATAATAAAACAACAATTCAAGTAAACTCAATGAAAGTAAATGAATTTATATTAAAAAATTCGAACAATCTTAGCAATAAAGAATTAATTCAAATTATTCAAGCTGCTAAAAAAATCAATAAGTTAAATGGAGCAATTATTTTGGAGAAAATTGATGGAAACTAAAATTAATTCACAAAATCTAAAATTTAAAAATCAAATACATAAAATAAATAATTTAAAAAATTCTTTGGAAATAAAAAAATCCTTTCAAAAGAATGAAGAACTTCGAAAAGCTTCTTTAGAATTTGAAGCTATGCTTATCAAGCAAATGCTTGAAAGCATGAAAAAAACTCTTAACAAAGATCAAAATTTACTAAACGGAGGGCAGGTAGAAGAAATTTTTGAAGACATGCTTTGCGAACAAAGAGCTAAACAAATAGCACAAACTCAAAGCTTTGGACTTGCCGATTTAATTTACAATCAATTACAAAAAAAGTAAATAATTTGAAAAACACCCCCCCCTCAAAATTATATCCAATTTAATTTAAAAATAACTTTAAACTAAATTGGCACAATTTTTGCATGAAAGTTAAGTAGTAAAAATTTAATCACAATATTCAAGAAAGGGGAGAAAATATAATACTATGAATATATTTAGTAATGAGGATTTAAACATATATTTAAAATCGGTAAGAGAACACAAGCTAATTACTCACGAAGAAGAGATTAAACTTGCAGGACAAATACAAAGAGGCAATGCAAAAGCCAAAAACAAGATGATAAATGCAAATTTGCGACTTGTTTTAAAAATAATAAAAAGATATGCGGGCAAAGGGCTAAAAATTGAAGATCTAATTCAAGAAGGCAACTTAGGATTAATAAGGGCTGCTGAAAAATATGACCCAAATAAAAATACCAAATTTTCAACTTATGCATCATTTTGGATTAAGCAATCACTACAAAGAGCACTAAACACTAAAACTAGGTTGGTAAAAGTCCCATACAGAAAAGAAAATCTAATACTACAAATAAATAAATATTTAACAGAAGAAGAAAAATCGCCCAAAAAAGAAGAAATAATGAAAAGATTCAACCTATCTCCTGCCCAGTATATAAAAATCATTCCCTATCTTGAAAAAGAATATTCTCTGGACAAAGAAATAGAGGGATCTGAGAATTCAACACTATTGAATCTATACGAGGATAATTCTTTTAATCCTGAAATTACCCTTGAACAAGATTCAACTTTAAAACATTTGAATTATATACTTGAAACAAAATTAAATGAAAAGGAAAGATATATAATCAAAAAAAGATATAACCTAGACAATAGTCCCAAAAAAAGCACCTTAAAAGACATTTCAACAGAACTTGGAATATCATCAGAAACTGTAAGACAGATTGAAAAAAGGGTTCTTAAAAAACTAAAAGAAGAGATAAATTAACATTGACATTCATGACGTGTTCTGGTCTACTTTTAAGTCAGTGGTCATGAATGTTTATATTTTATATTAAAAAAAACAAGTTTATTATTGTAATTTTTATTATAATTTCTATTGCTATTACAATAGCTCAGGTATTTGCAAGTTTTTTCCATTTTAACAACAACTCAAAAGTTGCGAATGTCTCACTTAAAAATAGGCTTGAAGAAATACAAAAAGAAAGCTTAATAATAACAAACAACAAAGAAGATCAAAAAGCCAAAAGCAAACCTAAGTTTTACTTAATCATCGACGACGTGGGTTATGATGAATTTATGTTAGAACAATTTATAAAACTTAATCTTAAAATAAATTATGCTATTATTCCATTTTTACCAAAATCAATGAGTTTATACAAAAAACTAAAAAATGCTAACAAAACAGTAATAATACATTTCCCAATGCAATCAAAACATAGAAATTCAATAGAAAAATTTCATATAAGCATAAAAGATAAAAAAGAAGAAATACAGAAAAAAATCGAAAAAGCATTTAAAAAGTATCCTGATGCAAAAATAATGAATAACCATATGGGAAGTTTAATCACTTCAAATAAAGATTTGATGAAAATTATTTTAGAAAAGCTTAAAGAGATTGACAGGTATTTTTTCGATAGCGTAACTATTGCAGGAGGCATACCGGAAATAATAGGCAAAGAAATTGGGGTTAAAGTAGAAAAAAGAGACGTATTTCTTGATAGTAAAGATACAGAGGGGTCCGTAATCAAGGAGCTTGAAAAAGCAAAAAATATTGCTAGAAAAAACGGAGTGGTAAAAGTAATCGGACACATTTGGTCTAAAAATACGCTAAAAGTCCTTAAAAAAGAAGGACCTAATTTAAACCGGGAATTCGAATTTGACAACTTATTAAATCTTTACGAGGAAACAATCAGATGAAAGTGCTTGGAATAGAAACCTCTTGTGACGACTGTTGCATAGCTGTAGTAGAAAATGGAATTCATATTTTAAGCAATATAAAATTAAATCAAACCGAACACAAAAAATATTACGGCATAGTACCCGAGATTGCTTCAAGGCTTCATACTGAAGCTATTATGTCTGTTTGCATAAAAGCACTCAAAAAGGCAAATACTAAAATATCTGAAATTGACTTAATAGCTGTAACATCTAGGCCTGGACTTATTGGGTCTTTAATAGTTGGATTAAACTTTGCCAAAGGTCTAGCAATTTCATTAAAAAAACCTATTATTTGCATTGATCACATCTTAGGGCATCTTTATGCCCCTTTAATGCACTCAAAAATAGAATATCCATTTATATCATTATTATTAAGCGGTGGACATACATTGATTGCTAAACAAAAAAATTTCGATGATGTTGAAATACTTGGAAGAACTCTAGATGATGCTTGTGGAGAGGCTTTTGATAAAGTAGCAAAACATTATGACATGGGATTTCCGGGGGGTCCAAACATCGAACAAATATCTAAAACTGGTGATGAAAATACATTTCAATTTCCAGTTACCACCTTTAAAAAAAAAGAAAACTGGTATGATTTTTCATACTCTGGACTAAAAACAGCTTGCATACACCAACTCGAAAAATTCAAAAGCAAAGATAATCCAACAACAAAAAATAATATAGCTGCAAGCTTCCAAAAAGCTGCCTTTGAAAATCTAATCACCCCACTAAAAAGGGCAATAAAAGATACTAAAATCAACAAATTGGTAATAGCTGGCGGTGTTGCAAGCAATTTATATTTAAGAGAAAAAATAGATAAGCTTAAAATACAAACCTACTACCCTCCTCTTGACCTTTGCACAGATAATGGAGCAATGATTGCGGGACTTGGATTTAATATGTATTTAAAATATGGAGCAAGTCCAATCGAAATTGATGCAAATTCAAGAATAGAAAATTATAAAAACCAGCATGGAGGCAAAAAATAATGAAAAAAATTTTAGCAATGCATGATATTTCAAGCATGGGAAGAACATCTCTTACAATGTGCATACCAGTAATATCTTCGTTTAATATGCAAGTTTGTCCTTTTGTGACAGCCGTCCTTTCTGCTTCCACAGCTTATAAAAAATTTGAAATAGTAGATTTAACCGATTATCTGGAAAAATTTATCAATATATGGAAAGAGCAAAATGCACACTTTGACATACTATATACCGGATTTTTGGGAAGTGAAAAACAACAAATAACAATAGAAAAAATAATTAAATTAATAAAATTTGAAAAAACCGTAATTGACCCTGTGTTTGCTGACGATGGAATAATTTACCCTATATTTGATAATAAAATAATTGACGGATTTAGAAAAATTATAAAGTACGCAAACATAATAACACCCAATATCACAGAACTTAAAATGCTAAGCAAAAGCTCACAACTTAACAACAAAGATGATATCATAAAAGCAATATTAAATCTTGATATAAAAGGAATAGTAGTTGTTACAAGCGTTAAAAAGGGGGATCTTTTGGGAAACATTTGTTACAACCCTAAAAACAAAGAATACTCCGAGTTTTTTTTAGAAAAATTAGAACAAAATTTCAGTGGAACGGGGGACTTATTTACTAGCTTGCTTATAGGATATTTGGAAAAATTCGAAATAGAACGGGCCTTAGAAAAAACAACAAAAGCTATTCACTTAATAATAAAAGATTCAATTAAAGAAAATGCTTTAAAAAAAGAAGGGGTTCGGATTGAAAATTTTTTAAAAAATACATTTTAGTAAAAAGAAAATATTTGAATTGCAATACATTATAGAATAAAATGTACAAAAAATCTATTAAAAAGCGAGTGCTTTATTATTTTTATGAGTAAACAAACATATGTCAAATAAAAAAATAATATTTTTTACAGGAGGGGGGACTGGGGGGCACGTATTTCCAGGAATATCTATAATACAGGCATTAAAAGAATTTGACAATGAAATTGAATTTTTTTGGATAGGCAAAAAAAATTCCATAGAAGAAAAATTAATCAAAGAAGAAAATAATATTAAATTTATTTCGGTTCCATGTGGAAAACTTAGACGCTATTTTTCTTTTCAAAACTTTACTGACTTTTTTAAAGTAATACTTGGAATAATAAAAAGCTTCTACATTTTACACAAATATAAACCTCGTATTATCTATGCAACTGGGGGATTTGTTTCAACCCCCACAATTATTGCATCTAGCCTGCTAAAAATCAAAAGAATAACCCACGAAATGGATTTAGACCCCGGACTTGCAACAAAAATTAACTCTAAATTTGCAAACAAAATACACATAAGCTTTAAAGAAAGTGAAAAATACTTCAAAAACCATAAAAACATTGTCTATACAGGATCTCCCATAAGAAGAGAATTTTTAAATCCAAATCCCAAAATCATCAAACAACTAACCCACAACACTAACAAACCAATTGTTAGTATACTTGGAGGATCTCTTGGGGCTAATGCTTTAAACAACCTTGCACTCTGTATTAAAAAGGATATTGAAATCTACTTCATCCATCAATCGGGAAAAAACTTAAATGACATCAGAGAAGATAATTACCTAAGAAGACAATTTTTTAATGCAGAAGAAATGGCAAGCATAGTTAAATTTTCCAATATAATAATAAGCAGAGCTGGAGCTGGGGCAATAAAAGAGTTTGCAAATGCTAAAACATGTGTAATTTTGATTCCATTTAAAAAAGGCTCTAGAGGAGATCAAATTAAAAATGCAAAACTACTAAAAAATCAAAATGCTTGCATTTATATAGATGAAGATGAAATTGTAAATACAAATATTTTAAAAATTATAAAAGAAACTTTAAAAGATAGAGAAAAAATTGAATCACTCAAAGAAAATATCAAAAAATTCAACAATAATAATTCTTCAGCT
>NZ_JAJNFB010000059.1 GCF_021043605.1 Borreliella americana | reverse complement strand
TAAAAGACATTATGCAGGCACAACGTAGGGAACTTGTTCGTAAGTTTGTTCCAATTGAACAAATTAAGGCTATTGCTAAAGTGGCGGATATAAGTCATATTGATGGAGAAATACTAGAACAACTTGTCTCTCTGGCTAAAGTGAATATCAAATTAAGAAAGAATGCTAGTAGCAATTCTACTTCTGTTGAGTCTATCAAGGGCAATATTGCTAAATCAGAAGAAAGAGTAAGTTTGCTTGATTCTAATTTTGTTCCAATTAATTTTACAGAATTTGTACAAGCTATAAGTAATACTTATAAGCAAAGAAGAGTTCAATTTTATGAAAATCTAAATCGGCATAAAAGAACAAGTATTACTTAAAGGAGTTTTTGATGAGTGATATTACAAAAATAAAACAAGAGTTTGATAA
>NZ_JAJNFB010000058.1 GCF_021043605.1 Borreliella americana | reverse complement strand
GCTGTTTTCAACTTTTAAAAAGTGCATAAATTGTTCAAAATATTTTTTATCTTTTATTTTTAATAATTGATTTGCTATTATGTGCGGTGCAATATATTCTTTTCCATCTATTATTTCTTTTGTTATTGAGTTTATATTTTTTTGAGGAAAGAATGAATTGATGTGACTTAATTGTATATATCCCAAATTTTTATCATGAAATGTTTGCTCAATTAAGTTTAAAATTTCTTTTTCTAGATGCATTTGCAATTCTATTAGTTCTGTTAAATTTTTATTATCTGAATCTGCATGAGTAAAATTTGTTTTTTTTTCAAAAGCAGTATCAATCTTAATTGTTAGATTTCCATTGACGCTGCTTTGATCTATAAACTTTATCCATTCGGTTTCACTATTTAGATAGTTTTTATAAGCATTTAGATAGTTTTTTATTTCTTCAAGTTTTTGCGGGCTTATTTTGATTTTTGCTGCTGTTTGTTTTATTAAAAAAGAATTATTGTTATTGTTT
>NZ_JAJNFB010000057.1 GCF_021043605.1 Borreliella americana | reverse complement strand
GTATTTTTAATGTTACAACTGCTACACAGTTTACTTGATGGGAAATATCTATCTACTTTATACAAAGAGGATCCATGCCATTCTGATTTATATGATAATTGTCTTACAAACTCAGACCATCCTAAATCATTAATCCTTTTCCCAAACATTCCTTTTTGCATGCCCTTAATTGATAGATTTTCTATGACTATGTTTTTATAATTGGATACGAAATAATAAGATAATTTATGCAAAAAGTCTTTTCTTTGATTGTAGATTTTTTTATGCAGCTTAGCAACTTTTAATCTAGATTTAGTTCTATTAACAGAACCTTTTTGCTTTTTTGATAATTTTCTTTGGTATTTCTTAAGTTTATTTTCATTTTTTAGTAAATATTTAGGATGATTGGTTTTCTCACCTTCACTACCTACTAAAAAATGTCTCATACTCATATCAATACCAACTATCTCTTTTTTATCACTCCTAGTTTTATTGTTATTTTTAGTATCTAGGCACTCAACTGCTATTGAA
>NZ_JAJNFB010000056.1 GCF_021043605.1 Borreliella americana | reverse complement strand
CCTATGTAGACATAATTTTACAAACCCTATTTTAGGTAGTTTTATATAATCATTCTCTATTCTTATTGAGTTTTTTTGATTATTAGTTCTAAAAGTTTGCCTATTTTTCTTACTTTTATATTTAGGAAATCCTTGTGTTCTATTCCCCTTTTTAATTTCTCTAAAAAAATTATTATACGCAGAGTTTAAGTCAAGTTGGACATTACAAAGAGCTAAACTATCAACTTCCTTTAAGAAAAGGAATTCTTCTTTATATTTACTTGGATAAGTAATTAAACTTTGTTTGTTTTTTTCATAATAATCTTTCTTATCACTTAACATTTTGTTATACAAAAATCTTACACATCCAAATACTTTTGAAAAATATTTTTTTTGATTAGTGTTAGGATAAATTCTATATTTATAAGCTTTATTAGCACCCATATATCTTATTATTTTATAATATTTTATACTTAGCGTATATGTCATGCAAGTTAACTTTTAATAATCACTGCGTATATTCAATTAATTATCACCTAGTATTAGTTACTAAATATAGGCATAAATGCATAAATAATGAGC
>NZ_JAJNFB010000055.1 GCF_021043605.1 Borreliella americana | reverse complement strand
AATATACATTTAAGGAAATCTTGTTTTAAGAAAAAGCAAGATAAATTAAAAAAAATTTGAAAAACATCCAAAAACAATTAGAAACAAGTATTCAAGAGATATATGAAAATTACAAATATAAACCTCACTTTATTATTGAAAACCAAAAATATAACGATTTAAATTATATAAAACATAAATTAAAAAAATCAATCGAAATAAAAAAAGAAAATTCTCAAAAAAATTACCAGAATTTGAAGATTAACATTTTCAATGTACTTATAGAACTACTAAAAAAAGAAACAAATATTGAAGTTTTAAAGCTAATTATAAAAAAATATTTGAATATCAAAAATAAAGTAGAATACAATAAAGTATTTGGTTCATATTATTACGAATTATTAGAACTAATAAAAAATGAAAACAACTATTTAATGTTTAAAGAAGTTATATAAGGATTAAATATGGAAAATGCATCAAACTCTATAGGAACAGAAAAATCATTGATTATATGTAATAATAAAGAGCGTTTTATTAAGATTGAAAAAGAAAATGATAAAACAATGTACCATACAAAAATGATGATGGACGTTTACAAATTTGGAGTTCATGATAAAAAAATGTGTTTCGCTTGTCACTAAGGGCATTAATTAACCAATTAAAAGTTAAGGAATTTTTTTTATATCCA
>NZ_JAJNFB010000054.1 GCF_021043605.1 Borreliella americana | reverse complement strand
CCCAGGATTTGAAAATAATTTTTTCATTACTATTAATCAAAATACAGGCATAATATTTATTCATATGTTGTTCATGTTTTTACTCCTTGTTTGAATTTATAAATATAAGTATATAGCAAAAACTATTTTTGCCAATTTTTTTACAAAAATTTTTACAAAAAAATAGGGCTTAGCTAGATTCTCTTATTCAAAGAACTAAGCTAAACCCTTGTATTATTTTTTTGCAAATTCAAACAAGGTAGTTAAAACTGAAAAATATTCAAATAACTACACTGCTTGTAGTATAGCCCAACTTAGAATTAAAATCAATTTGTATTTTTACCAAACTACAAAAAGTATATTAATTTAACAAAATTAATAATTAAAATTTAATATTTTTTAGTAAAGTATTTACTTTTAAATCAAAATTTTGCATTATAATAGTAATTATTAATAGTTCAAACAAGGAGAAAATATGAAAGGTTTTCTAAATAATACAAAAAGTCCAGCCTGTCGCAACAAACACCAACACAAATTAATATCTCTTACTTCAACGCTGAATTACCTAAACAAAAAAGATAAGAAATACACGCAACAAAACATACTTTATTATTTTAATGAAAATCTTAAAAGAAATGGCCTAGCTCCCACTACTTTAAGAACAATGCAAAATTATATTTACAAATTAGAAAAAGTACTAAACGTTACAACGAATTACTACCAACACATGGGAATAAATT
>NZ_JAJNFB010000053.1 GCF_021043605.1 Borreliella americana | reverse complement strand
AGGGTACAAGTGAGTTTCTTCAACAATTCTTTCTCCATTAAACAGGGCCCTCAGTGATAATCTAAATTCATGTTTTTTCTCATGAACTCCAAATTTATAAATGTCCATCATTATTTTTGTATGGTACATTGCTTTACCATTTTCTTTTTCAATTAAAATAAAGCGTTCTTTATTTTGGCATTCAACTTTACATTTGCCTTTTTTTATAGTTTCAATGGGTTCTTTTGCATTTTCCATGTTAAATCCTTATACAGCCTTTATGTTAAATTCTTCTATAGTTAAAGATTTTTTTTCATTTTTTATTAGTTCTAATAATTCGTAATAATATGAACCAAATACTTTATTGTATTCTATTTTCTTTTGGTTATTTAAATATTCTTTTATAATAGGCTTTAGAACTTCAATATTTGTTTCTTTTTTTAGTAGTTCTATAAGTACATTGAAAATGTTAATCTTCAAATTCTGGTAATTTTTTTGAGAATTTTCTTTTTTTCTTTCAATCGACTTTTCCAATTTGCGTTTTATGTTGTTTAAATCATTATATTTATGATTTTCAATAATAAAATGGGGCTTAAATTTGTAATTTTTGTATACTTTTTGAAGATTTATTTGTAATTGTTCGGGATTATATCCATTTTCTTGTAATTCTTTCTGAGTGTTATTTAGAAGTGTCTTTAATTTCTTTTGCTTTTCTTTAATGCAAGATTTTTTGATATTAAAA
>NZ_JAJNFB010000052.1 GCF_021043605.1 Borreliella americana | reverse complement strand
AAAATAAAAACAATAATTGAAAAACAAAAAATTTCAGATCTTCACAATGAACTATATTATTCAAAGCAATCGCCCAGAAGAAGCAAAAGATCAGCTGCTGACTCCGATAATAACAATAAATACGATATAATACCAAAAATAATAAACCCAAATACAGGTATTGAAATAACTCCTAAAAATTTAAGATCTATTTTATCAAATGGCGACATAATATTAATAAAGCCTAAAATAGATTGGACAGAGTTTTTTTATTTTTGGCAACATGTGGGAATATTTGATGAAGAAAAATATGAAGCTACTAAAAAAATTGCATTCAATGGAATTGATAGCTTTGATATAAAATCAATAATTACAAGTAATCAAATCAAATTCGATACAGCATCTACTCAAGGCTCAGGATACGAAAAGCTTTCAACATATGTACAATCAAGAATATTAAAAATATTTTCACCAATAACAGACACAAGAACAATTCAAAAAGCTATTAATTTCGGGAGAAGTAGATATATTGACAATAACTTTGGATATATGGTTCCCTTAATATCTTCTAATTTATGGACAGATTCATTTAATCTTGAAGAAATTCACAACAAAACCTATTGTTCTTTAGTGGTTGACAGAATATATAAAATAGCAGGACTTAATGTATCAAGAAATTACGAAATTTCGGGAATAATTACTCCTGGAGAAATAAATGCAGCGGCTTACAATTTTTACATGTCTTATACGATTACAGGAATACTTCCAAGCGT
>NZ_JAJNFB010000051.1 GCF_021043605.1 Borreliella americana | reverse complement strand
TCATCTCCACCTAAATTTCATAGAAATTATAGGTGGAGAATTCTTTGTTATTTTAGTTAAAAGACTCTTTTGAAATTATTGTTTCAGATATAACTCTTCATTCAGGAATTCCTACTAAAGAGATACTATATCCAATATCACCATCTGGTGAGGGTAGTATTGGTAATTACGATATTTTTTACCTAAATATTGAGCAGATATGCAAACTAATGGTAACACCCTTTATCAATACGGTGCTTTCAAAATTTGGTTTGAATTCTAATTGGTGTTACAAACCAGTCAAACCAATCAATCAAAAAAAACAAGCCGAAATTGATTAAAAACATGCAAAAACATTAGCAACCTACGTAGAACTTTTAATAAAATTAAAATAAATAAAAAATGATAGCTTGTATCTAAAAATACAAGACGAAATGAAAGAGTACTTGCAAATTTAGAAAATTAATTTTTATAGGAGGCTTTATATGCAAGATTCATTAAGTGAAGACACTATTGCAATTTCCGAATCTTTTACTAAAAACTACAAAGAACTTGTAACAATATCTTCAGAAGAATATGAAAAATTAATGTCTGATTCAAAAAAATTGCCAAACATGATATCACGAGAAGATTTTGAAAAAAGGCTTGCTGAAGCGGAAAGCAACTTCATCAAAGCTAGAAAACAAACTGAAAGGCAGACTGAGGCCAATGCCTTCAAAAATTCTAAAATATTGTCAAATCTTGAAAAGGCTTGTGAGCAATATGAAATTGCTCCACCTTTTGCAAGCTCTTTGAGCATAAAAGACGCTAAACTTGCATTTTTGGAAGCGATGAAAAAAAGTATAACGTAAATAAGTACAACTTTTTGAAGTCTTGAGATATGCAAAATC
>NZ_JAJNFB010000050.1 GCF_021043605.1 Borreliella americana | reverse complement strand
TTCTGCACAAACTTCTTGATTTACCTTCAAAAGGCAATAATTCTATTTTCAAAATTTAGTTCATTTTTAATTACTCATCAATAGGAAGTTTTAATTTTTCAGTTGATAAATTGGAATATTTGGTCATTATTAACCTGATAGTGTCATTAAACAACCTTATATTTAATAGTATTTCATAAGTTTTATCTTCATTGGTTTGTTTATTTTTTATAGTAAGATATGCAAGCATATAGTTGCATTTACTTTTTTTATAGAAAAGTTTAAAAGAATCTGTTAATGAATTGTCAAAAACCCCAAAATTATATGAGTAAATATAATTAGGTTCCTTTGAAATTTCTTTTAAACTGATTCTTGCAAAACCAGTTCTATATCGTTCAAAATCAATATTTAATTCTTCTGAACTTAATTTTAGGTTCTTGACTTGGTATTTTTCTTCAAACTCTTTGGTTGATTCAAATGATATTATTTTGGCTATAGGTATTTCTTGTCCTAATATTTTATAATTATTGTCGTTAATGCTATAGGTGTTGTTAGTATAGCTAAACCATGAATAATTTTTGAATCGGATGGGTGAAAAAATATAAGAGTACTTAAGTCCTTCAAGATCTTTAATTAAATTGTTGTGTTTATCTTTTAAAGCTCTTAAATAACCAGATTTTGCCCATGTAACATAACCGCCTGCAAGTAATTCAAATATCTCCCCTTCTTTTAATTCAAACGCAGTTTCTTCAAGAGCAAGGCAAATATTTTTATTATCCGCTTTGACTAAGTTTTTATTACATTCTATAATATTCTTTTCTTTAATTGTATTATAATCAAAACTCTCAGTTTTAATACTAATGATTTTTGAAGATTTTAATGGCGTCCAAGAACACGAATAAAGTAATGATATATATAAAAATACGTTTAAAGTATATAATATGTCTTTTTTCATAAAATATCTCTCTTTGGTAATTTTTATATCCAAATTGGAAATTTATAAAATATTTTTTCATTATATCATAAAAAAACAAATAAATTTTAGGAATGTATTGTAGTATAAATCATTTTTTTCATATTTTTCATACTATGAAAAGTATGAAAAATTAAAGAATAAAGAATTTTTAGATTCCATTGTCCAATCCAATGTAGAGTTTATTTAAAAAATTGTAAAATAAAGTTGAAAATGTCTTTTGATGGGCTAAAATGAAGTATATGTATTTTAAATATTTGCTGTTATTGGAAGTTTATAATAAATTTTGTTTTTATTAAAAAGGTTTATAAGAATACCAGGACAA
>NZ_JAJNFB010000005.1 GCF_021043605.1 Borreliella americana | reverse complement strand
ATAAAAATATCATAAAATTCTTTATGTTTTAATAAAATTGCTCCAAAAACTATAGGGATTAAAGATAAAAATGAAATTTCAAATGCATTTTTCCTATTAAATCCAATAACCGAAGCTGAAAAAATTGTAATTCCTGAACGAGAGATTCCTGGAAGCGCACCTAGGCCCTGCATAAGCCCTATAAAAATTCCTACTAACAAAATATTACCTTTAAAATCAATTTTTAAAAAATTAAATTCCAGCATCAAGATTAAAATCCCTGTTATAATAAAATTAATTAAAACGAAAGGTAATGTAAACATTCTCTCGTATTTTGAAATAAAAGTCCCAACAACTCCAGTAACAATGGTTATTATTAGTATTAGCAATATTAATTTTAAATTTATTAAATCGGATTTAATAGTTTTTCTTAAAGAGAATCTAATAAAAGTTAAAAAAAGCTCTAAAATCCTTTTACGATAGTAAATAATAATCACTAAAACTGTTGCAAGATGCAAATAAATATCAAATATTATTGAGAGTTTTAAATTTATAAAATGCCTAAAAAGTAATAAATGTCCCGAACTAGATATTGGTAAAAACTCTGTAATGCCTTGAATAATACCCAAAATAATTGCACTTAAAATATTTGTCATTAAATGCTCCAATATTAATTTTTGGGAAATTCGCCCATAATTTTAACTATTACCGAATCTATTCCCTTCTTTTCATACAAAGCATCATAAAATACCGAATAAACTAATATTTTTTTAATATAATTTCTAGTCTGACTGAAAGGAATTGCCTCAATAAAAAGCTCTTTTGGCAAATGTTCATAACTTTTTTCCCACTTTCTAACATTACCAATACCCCCATTGTAAGATGCAAGAGCTTTATAAAGGCTGCCGGTTGTGGATATTCTTTTTTTCAAATAATATGTTCCAATTATTATATTATCTTTTGGACTTTTTAAATCATAATTAAAATACTTAAGTTCTTTAGAAATATCATTTGCTGTTGATGGCATAACCTGCATAAGGCCAACAGCACCGGGTTTTGAGACGGCATTTTTCTCAAAGCTGCTCTCTGCTTTTATTAAAGAAAATACAACGCTGGTTTCAAGTCCTCGCCTTTTAGCCCAATATTCTACTAAAGATCCATACAAATAAGGATAAAGCCTTTTATAATCATTTTCCGTTAAAGCAGATTCATCTTGATTTACAAGATAATTAATCACAAGAGTTGCATCGTAATAATTTTCACTCTTTAAAAGTTCATCGTATACTTTTCGATAAAAATCAAGTGAAAATTTATATCCATTCCTAAAATCTTCAAAAATAAACCCTCTGACATAATTACAAAGATTAAATTTTAAAAACCCCTCCAAAAAAATCTCATAATCAGATTGCTCATACTTAATATCAGAACCACCTGTAAAAAATTCATCAATATTTTGATCTAATAAGTACCTACTCATAAATGAAGAATAAGACCATTTATCATAATTAACAGCAGAATTCAAAAGACTCTTGTATTCTCCGCTTACATTAGGTTTAATTAATTTATGATATATAAGCCTTGCATTAATAAAAGCAAGTTTAGACAAAATAGAATTAGAAATAACTTTTTGAGCACTAAAATAAAGCTTATAAAGATTGCTATAGTCTTCAAGCTGAATTGATTCCAAAATATATTCTTCTAAAATCTTAATAAACGTAGAATTTTTTTTATCGCTCTCAGTATAAAACTTGGCTATACTTTCAGCAAAATAATCCCTTGCACTCTTGGTAAAAATTAAATTGCTAAAAGCAGTATTAAGCAAATCAAGCCTGTTAATCTCATTATTAAGATTTAAACCTTCAAGATATTCCTTTAGAAGAAGAAGTCCTAAATCATTTTTTTCTCTAAGATTTAGAATACCTAAATAATAATTTTTATATTTACTCCTTATTTTGCTAAAAAATGTTAAAGCATTTGAAATTTTGCCAGAACTAATAAAAGCCTTATAAATATCACTTAATACAATATTATTGTCATAATAATCATTTAAGCCATTTTTATTTAATATATTTATTGCACTATTAAAATTACCATTTGCCACCTCATACTTAAATCTAACAAGATTTAAAAAATTTGTACCAAAGTACTTAGACTTATTTTCAATAATAAAATAATCATAAGCTCTTACATGCAAAGAATTTGCAGGCAAATTCTCAAAAAGTTCATTAAAATAAATTTTTGATTCACTTACATTAGAAAGATTAAGATAAAGAGCTGCTTTTAATAAAATATTTTCATTTTCCTGATAATCAGAAAATTTCATCTTATCAAGCTTATTTAAAAGACTAAGCGCCTTATCATTTTTCTTTTGCCAATAAAGACTTTTAAAGTATCCCAGTATAATAAATTTATTATTTTCGTATTTTTTATAAAGTCTCTCTCCAATCAATTCAGATGCAAAATACTCTTTTATTGAGTTAAAATATTCAATAAGCTTAATTCCAGCAAACTGAGATGCAATACTATCCCCATTAGCTATGACCTTTTTCATATACTCTACAAATTTCTCTTCAAATCCTATTTTCTTAAATAAATAAGCAACATATATATAAGAACTTGGATCTATATTAAAATGCTTATCAAAATTTTTTTTTGAATAATCAAAATTCCATAACCAATTCAAATTATTTAAATCAAACTCTTTTGAATGTGCCTTAATAAAATTATTGTCTGAGATTTCTTTTCTTGCAAAGCAAGAAACTAAACTGAAAAATAAAAAAAGAAAAAGAAAATTTTGTAATACACAAGAACTTCTATTAAACATATCGATCTTTTTCATATCTCTCAATTCTATTTTTATCATATTCAAAGCAATATGAAACAAAATCTCTAGGTTTTAAAATTTTTGAAAAAACTAAAAACAAAGAAAAAAATATCAAAAGAAAAAGAGAAATTAGACTCAAATACAACATAGGAGAATGAACCATCCCCTCACTTGAATTTAATTTAAAGTTGTTTTTTACCATATCATTCTCAAAATCTTCTCTAAGATCTAGTTCAACATCTTCATCTGAGGTATCTACTAAATCTTTGTCAATATCTGCAATAATGTCTTCGACACTTAAATCATGCAGATCTTCATCTTCTAAAGAAGATTCTTCTAATTTTTGAAGATCAATTTGAAGATCAAAATTATTAAGATTTAAAGACTTTTCATCAATATATTCAACTTTTTTATTTTCTAAATTAAGCGTTTTAGAATCAACATAGCTATCCTCATCATTATCATCAAAACTTTCAAAATTCGAATCATTTGTCTCAAGTTTTTGATCTTCTTCGGTTTTTAGATCTAAAGAATTAACAGTAGGCACTATATCAGAAACATCTTTTTTAACAAAATCATCTTTCTCTTCAAAATTCAAATCAAATTCAGAACCTAAATTTTCAACAGACAAATCATTGATAATGTCACTTTTAAAATCATTTAAAGAGTTATCCCTATTAAATCCTTTAAATTTTTGATTAAAATCTACAAGACTTAAATCAAATTTCGATTTATCTTGAATCCCATCAGATTCACTATAAACATAAAGTATTTCATCCATAACTTTAAAATAAACATTAACGCTCAAGCTTTCCTTTTTTAAATTATCCAAGAAAAAAGAACCAACTAAAAAAGGATCTGAAAAATCTTCATATTCACTAACATAAAAATTCAACTTAATACTGGTATCGCCTGCAACCTTGCCCAATATTATTCTCTTAACAGAACTATCATCTAAATTTAAAACCGAATAATACTCATTATTAGATAATTTTATCGCTAAAAACCCTTTCAAAAATCATAACCTCTTTGCTTTGTTAATTTTATTGAAACCTAACTTATGCACTAATTATAGTTATCATTATTATTATAACTATAATATAATATAAATAATGTGATATTCAACTTACAAATTACTTTTATTTTAAGTAAATAACTTTTATTAAAGGTAACTATGATGATGCAAATTAATGGGATATTTTTAACTTAGGAGCAATACAAGTGTTATCACTATTTATAGTAATCTCTTCATTAACAGTTTTTATTTTGGTATTTTTATTTTTTAAAATAGCATTAAAACTTACAATAGGCAAAACCATGGGGAAAATCAAAAAAGATGATGAGAGAACAAGAAAATTAATCGAAAGAGCAATTTCTCTATTAAAAACAAATCCAAACGAAATAAGTGCCCTTGAAATTTTAAATAATTACTACTATAAAAATAAAGACCATGAAAATGGCATAAAATATGCAAAAAAATTATGCCAATTAATAGAAGACAACCCAATAAACCAAGAAATAAACACATTTAAAGCTTTTTTAAGCTATGGATTTTATAATCTTAAAAGAAATTTTAACAGAGAAGCCTTAGAATATTTAAGAAAAGCCTTTATGATAAAAAAAACAGATGAAGATGCAAATTATTATCTTGGTATAGCATTCTTAAAAAACGAAATGTATAAAGAAGCTCTATACTATCTTAAAAAAGTCCACAATTTTAATAAAAACAATAAAGATATCCTAAAACACCTGGGAATAACTTTATTTTATCTAGAAAGCTACAGACAAGCTGTTATAATATTTAACAGTATAAAAAAAACCATACAAGGAGACATTGAAGCTCTTTTGGCATATGCTAAGTCTTTGTTGAAAATGAACCAAGACCATCTAGCACTAGAGATTGTCAACAAAATAAAACAAAAAGACGGAATGATTTATGAGGCTTTATTAATTACATCTGAGATTCATTCAAAAAATAAAGAATTAGAAAAATTAGAACAAAATATTAAAGAAATAATAAAAATAAAACCTGACTTACCTAAAAAAACTTTTCTTGAATTATTTTATAATCTTGGAGAACTTCAAATCTCTGTTGAAAATTATCAAAAAGCTACAGAAGCTTTTACCAAAGTTGAAGAGATTGATCCAAATTACAAAAAGATTAAAGAAAAATTGGAATTTAGCAAAAGGTTAAACGAAAACATAGCTCTAAGAATATATTTGCGCAGTTCCAAAGAAAATTTTGGAAAAATAGCAAATGAAATTATATTAAAACTATATTTAAATAAATTTCAAATAAGAGATTCTAAAATAAACGAAATAACAACACAATTTATTGATATAAACTTTCACTTAGCTAACAATCAGTGGGAAGAAAATTTAATAGTGCGCTTTGTAAGAACTGAACAAGATACTTTTGGTGAATTATTCTTAAAAGATTTCATTTCAAAAATAAAAGAAAATAAAATAAAAGGACTATGTATTGCTCCATCAAAATTCTCTTTAAAGGCCAAACAAATGATTGAAGGAAGACTTATTGACCTAGTAGAAGGTAAAAAGCTAACTCAAATACTTAAAAAAATTAACATATCTAAATACACATAAAAACATTATCTTAAATATTTCATAGGATTTTCAGTTTTGCCATTCTTAAAAATGGTAAAATGCAGATGGTTGCCCGTACTATAGCCAGTGCTTCCCATATAACCTATTAACTCCCCTCTTGAAACTTTTTTTCCAACCTTAACGGCAAAAGAATTTAAATGAGCATATAAAGTTTGAAATCCGTTGCTATGAGAAATAACAATATATTTTCCATACCCTCCCGCATTAAATCCCACAGTTACAACAATGCCCTCTCTTGAAGCTTTAATAGGAGTATTAGCTGAATTTGCAATATCTATCCCGTTGTGAAAACTAATAACTCCTGTAAACGGATCTGGTCGATAACCATATCCTGAAGTAATAACACCCCGCACAGGATATATAAAAGTTTCTCCTAAAACCTCTTTTAAAAAATCTTTGGGCAATCTTCCTCCGGGAATAAACAACTTTTGCCCTAAGAATAAAACTTCATTATCAAGATTATTAGAATCTAAAATATCAACCTTAGGAACATTGTAAGCACTAGCTATAGATGAAATAGAGTCATTTTTTTTAACAACATAAACAATTCCTTTCATATTAGGAACCTTAATAATTGAATTTGGCTTAATATTTCTTACATCTTTAATTTCATTAAAAGAAATCAGGGTTTCACTGGTTATTTGATATCTAGCTGCAACATGTGAAAGCGTTTCTCCAGGCTTAATTTTATGATCAAACACCTTTAATACAAAATTTTTTTTAAATCCAGGAACATTTGCAGAAACATTAGATTCAGGCAAATAGCTACTAATTTGAGCTATATCTTGATCGCTATAATATAAAAATGTATCAATAAAATAATCTTTTGGCAAAGAAAGCCTATTTAAAAAAACATACGAACCATAATAAGAAAAAATGTTAATATAAAATGTTAATATAAAAATAAAGATTATTGCATTAAGCTTAAAACCAAATTTATAATCAAATTTTACACTAAAGATATCAAAAACTTTCTCTCTCAAGCTCTTATAATAATATTTATATTCATAATGATTAATATTTTGTATTTTAAGCTTATAGAAAAATAAAGAAACTTTTTTAAAAAAATTAATTTTTTTTTTAAAAAAGTTCTTAATCTTAAAAACTTTTTTTCTTCTTTTGCCAATATTAGAAATATTTGCAAAATCTTTTAATTCAAAATTAACACTCTTTTTGCTATTGAATAAAAAATTTTTTTTACGTTTTTCTACCCTTTGCTTTTTTTTTGGTATAATCATAACATGCCATTTCATTATACAATAGAAAATTGCATTTGAATGAAAGCGTAGTTTAAAAAGTTATGAGAATATTTAAAGCTCACAAATATGAACTAGCATCTATTTTAGCAGCTTGCTTATTTTTAATAACCTTAATAAAGTTATTCTTATCATTTTACATAGTAAAAGGCGAATCAATGACCCCAACAATATTTGAAAAAAATTGGATTGTAAATCACAAATTTGCATATGGACTTAGGCTTAAAAATCGTAAAAAATACCTTTTATTATGGAAAAACCCCAAAAAAAATGAAATGGTACTTATTAAAGATCCTATAACAAACAAAATTGCCATTAAAAAAATTTTTGCAATTCCAGGAGAAAAATTTAAACAAATAGAAAAAAATAAAATATGCATACATGATTTAAACTTTAAAATAGATGAAAATATTTTAAAGAAAAATGCTAAAAAAATTCCCAAAGACCACTATTTAGTTATAGGAGAAAACAAACAGATCTCATTAGACTCAAGAAATTATGGATTCATAAAAATTGATAATATATTGGGAAAAATAATTTATTACTTTTGAAAAAATATCTTTGCTGCTTTGAGTTTTTAATCAATAATACTTATAAAAGTGTTTGAAAGACTTCCTTTTGCTACATTGTCAGATGAACTTGTAATTTTTATTTCAATAAAATTAGAAGAATTGGTCTCTAAATCTTTAGCATTAACACTCAAAATACCACTTTCATTTAAGGTAAAAAGTACCTCTATTCTGGGAATTCCTTTTAAAGCTTTTTGAATATTACCAAAGGAAAATCTACCTATAGAATAGTTCAAAGAGGCTTTTTTATATTCACCTTGAAGTATGTGAATCTCAATTTCATCTTGATAATCATTGGTAGTCGTAAATAGTTTGCTCCTAGAAATTGGTAAAGTGGTATTTCTCTCTATTAAAGTAAAAAATTTATTATCCTTTATCTCAAGTCCAAGAGAATAGGGAGTCACATCCTTAAACTTGATAACAGGGTCATTTCTAGAAAGACTAAAAGCATGAATACCTGCACCAATAGCTACAACCTCATCTTGATTTAAAGCATCTAAAATTGAAACCGAAGGAAAAGATTCCTTTAAAACTTTTTCAATCAAAGGAATCCTTGTTGAACCACCAGAAAGTATGATTTTTGAAACACTACTAATATCAACCCCAGAATCAGCAATACATTCCATAGACAACTGAATAGTTTTGTCAATATATTCACTTATCATTGAATTAAATTCATCCCTTTTAAGCTTATAATTTAAATGCTTGCCATCAAGGAAAAGCAAAGTAATGTCGACCTCTTCCATAACAGATAAGTTTTTTTTACCCTCTTCAATTCGTTCTCTTAACTGTTCTAGAAGAAAAATATCTTCTAGATTGAAATCAGGATATTCATTTTTAAAACTATCTAAAACACGTTTTTCAATGATTTTATTAAAGTCATTGCCTCCAAGTCGACTTTGCCCTTTAACCGAAAGAACAGTATAAGTGTCGTCTTGTTTTCCCATAAGAGTTACATCAAAAGTTCCACCTCCAAGATCATAAATAAGAAAAATTCCATCAATCTGTCTTTCAAAGGCATAGGCAATAGCAGCTGCGGTTGGTTCATTAAGTATGGCTTTACAATTCAAACCAGCAAAATTTGCGGCCTCAACAACACATCTTCTTTGAATCTCAGAAAAATATGCAGGGACCGTTATTACAGCATTTTCAATCTCTTCATCTAAAAATTTTTCAGCGTTCCTTTTAATACTAGAGAGCAAATGTGCTGAAATATATTCTGCTTTATAAAATTCACCATCTACTTTATAAAAATTATCAGAACCTATATTGGTCTTAAAATCATAAAATGTTTTTTGAGGATTAACTAATATTTGATTTTTAGCGGCACTTCCAACAAGAACGTCCTTATTTGAGAAAGAAACAATAGAGGGGGTTATTCGCTCACCTCTTTCATTTAATATTATTTTAGAACTAACATCAAAATACGAGGCCACAGTATTTGTGGTTCCAAGATCAATACCTATCCATTTTTTCATGAATACCTCCCCTATGTATTGAAATAATCAACTCAACCTCACCTAAATCTAACTTAAACTTTTTAGCAATAGCTTCAAAAGACATACCTTGTTCATGAAGTAAAATAATCTGATTACGAACATTATAACTTTCTTTTATTATATTTTTTTCAATAGTAGGCATAGAATAATCCAAATTGCTTTTATAAATTCCATCACTTTTAGATCCAAAACTAGAAGGACTATTCCCGGGAATAGAGCTGTTATTAAACCCCAACAACCTTTGATCAAGAATTTCAATTCTCTCGTCAACCTCTTTAATGATTCTATTTAAACTTTCAATTTTTATTTCAATAATATTTATATTTCTATCCGTAGCCTGATTAATTTCAATAATTGTTTTATCTACCTCACTTTTGAACTTTCTAAGTATGCTATTAGATTTTATTTTCAAATTAATATACACATGAAAATATATAAAAATAAATATAATTAAAATAAGATAAAAAACAATAAACATATAAAAGCCTTAAAACATTTTATCTCTTAATATTAACATTTTCGCCAATTTTAGGATCTTCAAATTTATCAGAATATAAACTAAGCATCACCTTCTCTTCACGCTTATTTTTTTCAACTGGAAACGAAAGCAAATAATTATCCTCAACTTTATTAACTGAACATACATTACCAACCTCAGAATCAGTATGACAATCTCTTAAAAATCTAAATCTAGCATTTTGATTAATTTTTAATCTTTTACGCTTTTCGCTTTCACTTAAAAACTGTCTGTTTTTAAAAGATCCAACAACAGATATTTTAAAAACTTCAAATGTGTCCATATACAAATCCTTATATTAAAGATCATTCACCTAGAATTAAAAGGAATATAGGTCATAACTTTAATATAATTATCATCCTCTATAAAAGTGACGTTGCTATAATCTTTTGAAAGTTCATAAAAAGCATTATTAATATAAAGTTTAACGCCCGAACAAGCTATATTTTCAACAGAGACTTTACCCTCTATCTTAGTATTTTCAAGCTCATTTTGCAAATCAATTCGCTTAACCTCTATCATTTTTATTTCCATTCTAAGAATTTTACTCTCATTAACAAATTCATTGTAACTATCAATCTTTAAAGATTTTTCTGACTTATCTGCAATAAGCACAATATTCTTTTTTAAAGCAACAATATCTTTGGTTAAAACTTCTAATCGCTTTTCAATCTTTTCAAGATGACTAGTAAACCTGGTTAGTAAATCTTTAATTTCAGGATCATAGCCAACATCAATGCAAGTTTCACAACTTCTATCAGAGCCTATAGAATAAGCCCTGACCTCTTCTTTAGCACAAACATTAGAACCAACTATTTTTGATTTTTTACCGATACAAAGAACTCTTTTTTTAGAATAAACTGAAGAATTTACAATACCTCTTAAAACTTCAACTTCCCCCCCACAATTTAAAGTAACATTTTCTAAAAACTTAGCCCTAACATTACCCTGCGCATAAATTTTAGAATCGCCCTTACCATTTACACCACTATGAAAAATAATAGATCCATCCGTTTTTAAATTGCACCGACCTACCACTCCTTTCACTTCTATTCCACTTTTAGCCATAATATTGTATCCATCTAAAACATTGCCTTGCACAAGAACCATGCCATTATTTACTATATCCCCAGTAGCAGGACCAACATCACCCTTGACTAAATAAATATTATGAACAGATATTACCCCATCTGAAACAGACATATACCCATTACATTTTGCTCGAATTTTATAACCATCTCTAAAAGTATTCTCACCCAAAATAAAATTAATATCCTGACCACTTTCCGATTTTAACACTTTGCCAAAAACGGTATAACCATCTACACCTTTGCCAAAAGGAATAATTCTGGCTAACTCCTCGCCTTCAACTACATTTCTAAATCCCATGCTTGAAACCTCATACTCACCAAGCCTATTATTTTCATCAACAATAAAATCAATATAAGAATCATTGCCCTTTACTGGCTCTAACCCTCTTGCAAGTTCAATAGGCTCGCCATAAACAGGATAATCTACAAATCTTGCTACCTTATCCTTAAGTATTGCAATATCTATTACTCCATATTTTCTAAGGATATTGAAAATATCTTGGGCAAAAATTTCAGCTCCATTAATTCCGGGCGCGGTAAATTCAATGGTAACTGACATTGAATTTTCTGATATTTGAACCATCATTGTAACATTTTCAGAAGGATCAGATTCAAAATCAGCAATTTTTTCATAATATCCACTAGCATTCTCAACTATACCCTTCACAATGTCTTTATTGAAATTTTCAATATTGCTATGTAATTCTAATTTAAAAAGAACATCTTGATACTTAATAGGAATTCCTTGTCCTTTTGGTGAGATAACCTTTAAAAATACACCTTTTGAAGATTTCCTTATAAAAAATTCACCATCTGATGAAATAATTTCTTCTCCTCCTGAATCATTTTTTGAATCAAGAGACACTTTAGGCTTGCTAGAAGAATTCCTATAGGCAACTATTTTCCATTTTTTCTTCCCATATCCCAATATACCATTACTGCCCTTTAACAAAATCTCATAGTCTAATTCTTTATAAGGTACCGAAAGCTCCAAAGAAGCATCATTTAAGGCTTCTTCAAGGGTATCTGCTTCTATTTCCATCAAATCAATATGACTTTCTATTTCCAAATAAGATCGCATCTTATCACAAAGTTTAGAAAAATTTATAACCCCGTCATCCATATTTATTCCTTCTTGCTCATTAAAGTTTTAATAGCATCTGCAACAACTTTTGGATCATTGTCTTCAATAAATGACATTTTTTTATTTTTGTCACTTCGCCCACTCATGTTCTCTGTATCAAACTTATAATTTTTAATCTCTTCCATAATATCAACACTACCACCGCTACCTTGAGAATTATCATAAAAAGAATTTTTATTTTGAAAATCAACATTCTCTTTAAAATCCTTATCACTCTTCTTGTCATTTTGAAGCTTATTTTCCATATCTCCAGACATTTCTGTTGAAAAAAGGTTCGATAAATATTTCTTATAGATATACTCAATTAAAAGCCCAATAATAAAAAAAAATACAAACTGTAACAAAGATCTCATTAAGACTGTAAAAAATGATAAACCACAAAGCAAGCCTAAAGCTGCTGAAATAAGCAGTGCTGACACACTGGCTAATAAAATATACTTTAATTCCCTGCTTAAAAACATATTGCCTTATTCCACACCAAAAAATCTTAATATAAAACCTATAACCCCTCTTCTTTTTATGTTATCTAGAGAAACCTCCTCAAGGGTAGCAACAATAGAATCAAGACAATAGCTAGCTTTGCTATTTGGATTTACCAAAACAAAAGGTTTTTGCTTAAAAACAGAACTTCTAATGTTTTGATCCTCATAAATATGACCCAAATAATCAATATTTAAATTTAAAAATTGCCCTGAAATATCTATAACCTTTTTAGCAACTCCCTTAGCCTCGCTAACATTAGCTACTCTATTAACAATAAGTCTTAAATTTTTTAAATTCTCCATCTTATAAGACAAAACCTTTATTATTCCATAAGCATCGGTAATCGAAGTAGGCTCTGGAGTTGTAACAATAACAACATCGTCACTAGAAAGCAAAAACGAAATAACTTGCCTTGAAATTCCAGCACTAGTATCTATTACAACTATATCATATTCATATATTTTTAATAATTCTTTTATAAATTTATTAACATCAACATCAGAGAGATCTAAAAGTTCCATTGTACCAGAAGCACCGGCTAAAAGATCAATATTATATTCGGTCTTTGTTATTACTTCTCTGATATCACGACTTTGAGCAATCATATGATATATACTATACTTGGGGATAACTCCAAGCAAAATATTAACATTAGCCATTCCAATATCAGCATCAAGTATTAATACCTTTTTGCCAAGCCCAGAATATTTAAGAGCAAGTCCAATTGCAATATTGCTTTTACCAACACCGCCTTTACCACTACTAACAGCAATAAATCTTGTTTTACTATTTTGAACTTTCTCATCAACCGAAAAATTTAATTTACCATTTAATCTCATCATATCTCTTAAACTTTGAGCTTGATCTTCCATTATAACTTTCCTTAATAATAAGATTTACTTTTTATCTTCTTAATAAACTCTGAATCATCGCTTATTCTGTAGCCATTTATTCTTCTAATAAAAGTAAGTGGTTCTGCAACACTGATATTATGAGGAACAATTTGCCCATCTGTAACATAAGAAACTACTTTTTTCATTTCATAAATCAAACTTATCAAATTTCCAACACAAGTGGTTTCATCCACTTTGGTAAAAATCACAGTTTTATAATTAAAAGGAGAGAATTGGTGAAATATTTCTTTGACATCTGATGTTTTTGTGGTAGAGCTGACAGCCAAATGAAATTCGGCATCTCTTCCACAAGCATTAAGAAGTTCCTTCATCTCAGCAAGCTTCATGAAATCTTTAGGACTTTTGCCAATTGTATCAACGAGTATAAGATCGAAATCCTTTGAATCAGTAATTTCATCTTTTAAATCTTTAAAAGACTCAATTGCTCTAACAGGAATCCCCATAATATCGCCATAAGTTTGAATTTGTTTTTTAGCTCCAATACGATAATTATCAATAGTAATAATTTTAATATTTAAACTCTTAGATTCTCCATTAATACCATAAATTGCTGCAAGTTTTGCAATTGTGGTAGTTTTTCCAACACCTGTTGGGCCAACTAAAATAAAAACCCTTTTCTTAAGATCATCAATAATAGATCCTGAACATTTAATTGTCTTTGCAATATATAAAACAACATCCTCTCTAACCCTCTCATAATCATCAAGATCTGACAAGCTAAATTCTCTCTTAATAAACTCATTAATGTCTTTAATATAATTTTCAGAAAAATCATTTTCTCTTAAAATGTCTTCAATTTTTGTAATTGTTGGATGATTGATATTTTCTTTTTTATTAGCAAGCTCTGTTTTAAGAGACTTAACTTCTTTAAGTACATCTTCAATTGAAGAATTTTCTTCTCTTTTAATACTTTGAAGAATCTTTCGCTTTTCATCTTCAACATTAATCTGCTGATTACCAATGTCATATCTAACATAGCCTGAAACTTCAACCCAATCTTTGCTAAATAAACCCAAAATCCCTCCATGAGGAACGGTTTTATAAGTCATAACCCTAGCATTCTTACCATATTTTTTCTTAATTATTTCTATGACTTCATTATAAGTTGGACCTTTTTCTGTAAAATATTGAACCATATATTATTCTTCAACCTCTACTGTTTTAAGAACATTAACTTTAATATTTTGGGGAACCTCTAAAACAGACATCACAACAAGATCTGGAATCTCTCTACTTGTTATCACTTTTATTATGGGCCTTGACGATTCGCTTGAGAGAACAACTGGATAAAACCCTTCTGCTTGAACTTCGTTTACAATTTTGAAAAGTTCATAAATAAATTTGGTTTTTAAATTAGGATCGATTGAACTTATAAGATCGTGATTGGATTCTACACGAGAATCAATTATTATTTGCTCAAAACCGGGATTTAAAGTTATTACATTAAGCTCAGAATTTAAATCTAAATACCCACTAGTTATTTGCCTTCCAACTGATTGCCTGCATTTTTCAATCAAAAAAAATATATCCTTAGTAATACTTGTAAAATCTGCAATTGTTTCAAAAATTGTAACCAAATTTCGAATTGAAACCTGCTCCTTCAAAAGCCCTTGTAAAACCCTTTGAATCTCTCCAACTGAAAAATTCTTATGGACCTCTTCAACAATAGCTCCATAATCTTTTTTAAAAGCATCAAGAGTATTTTGAACATCTTGACGAGTCAAAATTTCGTAAGAATGTCTTTTAATAAGTTCTGTCATATGAGTAGCAATAATCGAAGGAGGGTCTACAACAGTATATCCCAATTTTTCAGCAGTTTCTCGACCATCATCATTTACCCAAAGAGAAGGAAGTCCAAACGAAGGATCTTGAACAAGATCTCCATCTATTCCAGAATCAATTCCAACATTTATCACCAAAAATTTACCAAGCTTAATCTCACCTCGCCCAACTTCAACTCCTCTTAGTTTAAAAGAATAAGCATTGGGTTCAAGTCGCATATTATCAACTATTCTAATCTTGGGCACAACTATTCCAAATTCAAATGCAATCTCACGCCTTATCTTAACAATACGATCAAGCAGTTCGGAGGTTTTTGTATCATCAACTATTGGAACAAGATTATATCCAATTTCAAGAGCTAATGGATCAAGCGGAACAACAGGGGAAACATCTTTGTCCGAATAAATTGACGCTTGCTCTTCTTCAAGTTTCATTTTTTTTTCTATTTCTTCTTTTTGTTTTATTCCTGAAAGAGAATAAGCTAAAAATGCAATTGACAAACTTAAAAACATAAGAATTAGGGTCGGAAATCCAGGAAGAAAAGCTAAAAAAAATAAAAATCCAGAAACAATCCAATAAATTCCCAAATGATTTGTGAATTGCTCAAAAATCTCGCCACCAAAACTATTTTTTGAAATCGACCTAGTAACAATCAAGCCTGTAGCCGTTGAAATTAAAAGAGATGGCAATTGAGACACAAGACCATCACCAACTGTCAAGGAAACATAATTATTAAGGGCTTGGTTAAAGTTAAGACCCTGCAAAGTTATTCCAACTAACAAACCACCAAGAATATTTATAAGGGTTATTAAAAATCCAACCTTAACGTTTCCTGATACAAATTTAGAAGCTCCATCCATTGCACCATAAAAATTTACTTCTGATTGTAAATCGTTTTTTTGCTTTGTAGCCTCTTCTTCTGTTAAATTTCCAGAACTGTAGGCAGAATCAATGGCCATTTGCTTGCCAGGAAGTGCATCAAGAGCAAACCGAGCTGCAACTTCAGCTACCCTTGTTGCTCCCTTGGTAATTACAATAAATTGAACAGCAATAATTATTATAAATATTATAAATCCAATAACAAGTCCTTGAATTCCAGAACTACCCACAACAAATGTTCCAAATGTTCTTATCATTTGTCCATCAAAATTTATACCTTTGGTTAAAATCAATCTAGTAGAAGAAATATTAAGAACGAGTCCAAAAATAGTCATCACAAGAAGTAATGTGGGAAAAACAGAGAAGTCCAGAGATCTCTTAGAATAAAGAACAATTAAAATAATTAAAAGACTTATTACTAAATTAACAGTAATCAAAACATCCAAAATAACTGCAGGAAGGGGCAAAATAAATCCAGCAACAACAAATATCAAGCCGACCGAAATTATTAAATCAGACTTATTATTAAGTCCCAAATACCTTAATATAGAATTTTTTCTAGCATCCAACAATAGAACCTCTAATTAAACTTTTTAGTAATAGAATATACTCTCACAAGAATTTTTGAAACAATCTCCCAATATTCTCTTGGGATCTCTTCGTTAACCTTAACATTAGCATAAAGAGCCCTTGCAAGCAGCTTATTTTCCATTAAAGGAACATTATTTTCTCTTGCAATCTTTTTAATTGTGAGAGCTATTTCATCTTGACCTTTTGCAAGCACCCTTGGAGCTAACATTGTTTCGCTATCCCACTTAATAGCAACTGCAAAATGTTCTGGATTTGTAATTACTACATCTGCTTGAGGAATAGCTACTCTTAAATTGGTACTTAAAATAACCCTCATTCTCTCTTTTATTCTAGATCGAAGTAAAGGATCACCTTCCATTTCCTTTCTTTCCTGCTTTACCTCTTCTTTTGTCATTTTTAAACTCTCAATGTACTGAGATCTTTGAAACAAATAATCAAACACCCCTACAATTGCCAAAAACATTACTGAGAAAAAACATATCTTATAGGCAAGCACTAACACAATAGAAATTCCAGACTGAAGTGTATACTCCGAAAGTTTAGAAATTTTGCCTATATTGTTTTCTATAATAAAATAATATATCAAGCATATTATAACAACTTTTAACAAACTTTTAAACAAATTGAAAAAAGCCCCTGCTGAAAAAAAAGAATTTTTTGCCCATCTGGAAAAATTAAAACTAATTCTATCCCACCTTGGCTCCAAAGATTTAAAAGTAATAATAAAGCCTACTTGAATAATATTAACAAAAAAATTAACAGCTAAGGATGCAAAAAAAAACAAAACGACATATCCCATAATAGATCTAATATATGCAAAACCCATAGCATAAATACTAATACGCATAACTTCAGGAAGCTTGATAGCCTGTTCTTTAAAAACATCTATTAAATCTAAAGCAAAATAAGAAAGCATGAAAAAAAACAATGCAAATAACAATAAAAGACTGACAGCAGTATTAATTTCAGCAGACTTTAATACCCGTCCTTCTTCTCTTGCTTTTTGCTTTTTCTGGTCAGTAGGTAATTCGGTTCTTCCCTCGTCATCTGCAGAAAAAAAATCAAGGGGAATATACCAACTTTTAATCAAAAATTCATCTTTTATCATTATTTTAAAACTCTAAAAAACAATTTTATAAAACTAACAAGAGAATCTAATGCAAGTTCAATCACTCTTTTTGAAGATATTGCTAAACTTGGAAATCCAATATACAAAATTAACAACCCTAAAAATAGCGAAGTTGAAAAACTAATTATTAATAAATTAATCTGAGGCGATGACTTTGAAAGTATTCCCAATACCAGATAAAAAAGTAAAAGCAAAGACAATATTGGAAACGAAATTAATAAAGCTTTTTCAAAAAGAAATCCAAAAGACATAAGCAAAAGCTTGACAAATTCTAAATTTCTCATATTGACTAAATGTTCAACTCTAATGTTTAAAACAGAATCGTGTATACCAACCACAAAAAACCGAAGTAAAAAATCACTTGATAAAAACAAAAGCAAAAACAAATAAGCAAAAATTTGTGAAATAATCATGCTATCTTCTTCTGAAAAAACATCAAAAATATTTGCATAAGCAAGTCCAATTTGATTAGAAAAGAAAAATCCAACTAAATGAAAAACATTAAAAATTATATTAACAAAAAATGCCTGAATAAGGCCTAAAATAGCTTCTCCTAATAAAATTAACGCAAAAGAAAGCATATTTTCTAAAGGATAAATAATTTTAATCTTTTCAACAACAATTATAGAGAGAATCAAAGAAAAGAAAAAATTAAAATATCCAATTTTTATTGTTGAAAAAAACGGAGAAAATTTTAAAAACATAAAAATTCTAATCAACACAGGTAAAATTGTAAAAGATTTTAAAACCAAAAAACTTAAATTCAAAATTTCATCCCAATAATACAATTAGTCATAAATTAAACATTTTGCAATTGACTGAAAATCATATAAGTAAACTGCATAAGCTTATTCAAAATCCAAGGACCAAAAATAACAATGGTTAAAAGTATAACAATAATCTTTGGAATAAAACTTAAAGTTTGATCTTGAATTGAAGTAATAGCTTGAAAAATTGAAATCAAAAGACCAACTATAAGAGCTATAATTAACATTGGAGCTGATAAAATAATAATGTTTTCAATAGAAATTCTAATTAAATAAAGAATGTGTCCTGCAGTCATATATATAACCTTACATAAAACTTTTAATAAGACCGCTAGTAATTAAAGTCCAGCCATCTACCATTACAAAAAGAATAAGCTTAAAAGGTAAAGATATCATTACAGGAGGCAACATTATCATACCCATAGCCATTAAAACAGAAGCAACAATAATATCTAAAACTATAAAAGGCAAAAATATTAAAATTCCCATCTTGAAAGCCACTTTAAGTTCATGCAAAATAAAAGCTGCAATTAACACATGCGTTGGTACTTCACTAAAATTTTTTGGTCGATCATAATTACTCATACTCATAAATAACCTAATCTCTTCATGACGCCCATCAGACATCTGCTTATACATAAAAATTCTAAGAGGAGCAATTCCTTTATTGTAAAATTCATCAAAATTTATTTTTGACTCTTTAAGGGGCAAATAAGCTTGTTTATATATAGAATTAAAAGTTGGCCACATAGTAAAAATGGTTAAAAATAAAGCCAATCCCATTACTATCTGAGTAGGAGGAGATTGTTGAAGAGATAAAGCACGTCTAATAAAATCTAAAACTATAGATATTCGCAAAAACGAAGTCATTAACACTAAAAACGCTGGAGAAAGAGTAATAATGGTTAATAGAATCAAAAGCTGCAAAGAAAAAGCTATCTCTGAACCGCCAATATTGTCAAAATTTAAAAACGGAAAATTAAGACCATTAGTGGTCTGAAAAGACTTTGTTTGAGCAAAAGATAAACTTGTTACATTAAAAAATAAAAAAAAAATAAAACACTTTCTCAAAATAAACCCTCTAAAATTTTTTTAATCTATCTTGTTTATCCTTAAGCGAAGTCTCAATTTTCTTCTCAAGTTTAACATAATCATTTCCAGAAAAAGGAATCTCTTCTTTTTTGAGCAACATTTTCTTAAAGATTGATTGAAAAGAATCTTTCTTAGCAGAATCATTAATTTTGCTAAGCCTGAGTTTTAAATCTTCCAGTTCTTCTTCAGATTTAATCTCTTTGAGCAAAGTAGAAGAATTACTAGAAATCAAAAATATGTAAACATTGTCTAATATGTTTATAATTCTTATTGAGTTTTTAACATCTATCTCGTAAAAAACAAGCTCCTTAATCAAATTAGAATTTTGTTCATATTTGCCTTTTTTTGAATAAAAAATCAACTTCTTTAATAAGAAAAAGATAAAAAAAGCAATAAGTAAAAATAAAACTATCTTAACTAAATCTAAAATATTAAAAAGAGAAACTGGTTGAGCACTATCATTGTTAGCAGGATTTGCCTTATCTTCTTCAAAGATTGGTAAGCTAGATTCATTTTCTAAATCGGCAGATATTGAATTTACCTGCCCTTGTGAATCAGCATATATAAAAAAATTAGAAAACGCTAAAAAAACCAAAAATAAAAATTTATTATTCATTTTTAGTTTTAATTATCTCAGTAATTCTAACTCCAAAATTTTCATCAATTACAACCACTTCTCCCCTGGCAACTATTTTACCGTTTACTAAAATATCTACAGGCTCACCAGCAAGTTTATCAAGAGTAATAATCGTTCCCTCAGACATACCAAGTATGTCTTTTATTTTGCGCTCTGTTCTTCCAAGCTCTACAGTAAGCTGCATAGAAACATCCATTAAAAGCCCAAAATTACTAGGATCAACTCCTTCTGGTAAAGTGTCAATTAAATCAGGAAGCTTAACCCCTCTTATTTCTGGCTTTTCTCCATTATCACTTTTTTCATCTACGCTCATAATTTAACCTCTTAATAATTTAAGTCTTAATAAATAAAATAACTATCACTCAACCTCTTCTGTAAGCTCTTTTAATAAATCAAAACCCTTTATGTCTCCAATTTTTTCTGTAATTTGTACTGAAACTTTATTTCCCATTAAACCCATTCTACATTTAAACTTTTCTTTAGTACCAACTTTCAAAGTTAAATCCTTATTTATTAGAGAAGATTCAAGATTTAAAACATCACCTTTGTCAAGCGATAAAATTTCTTTTACCTTAAGTTTAACTTCTCCTATTTCTGCTACCAAAGGCATCGCTGTATTTTCCAACTTTTCACGCAAAGCATCAAGATTCTCACTGGTAGTTCCAACTCCAATCAAAGAATGCCAATATCTTGTTGATAATTTTGAAACAATAGGTTCTATAGTAATATAAGGCAAACAAAAATTCATAAGCCCTTCTACTTTTCCTATTTTAACCTCAAGAGTAACTAAAATAATCATTTCCGTGGGAGGCACTATTTGAGCAAACTGTGGATTAACCTCAATATGCCCAAATCTTGGTCTTAAATCAACCACTTGAGACCAAGCCTCTCTCATATTAGCAAGTATGCGAATAATAACACTTTCCATGACAGACTGCTCAATTTCTGTTAAATCTCTACTTTTATCTTTAATCGTATCTCCATCACCGCCAAAAAGCCTATCTACTATGGCAAATGCTATTGTTGGATCAACTTCAAAAATAGCAGATCCTTTAAGGGGGTCCATATTTATTATTGCCAAAGTTGTAGGGTTGGGTATTGACCTAATAAACTCTTCATAGGTTAATTGGTCAACCGAGGCTACATGAACATGAACCATTTTTCTTAAAAGAGCAGAAAGTGAGGTTGTAGTATACCTAGCGAATGCCTCATGAAAACTCGAAACTGTTCTAACTTGCTCTTTTGAAAATTTATCTGGCCTTTTAAAGTCATAAACCTTAACTTTCTGCTTTTTACCTGTAGGACTAGATATAACATTAGAAAGAGATTCGTCTAAGGATAAACTTTCAGACGAATTAATAGACTCTAAAAGACTATCTATATCATCTTGAGATAAAGCTCCTGGATTGTTTGCCATTCAAAATTCCTTTAAATTTAAAATCCTTTTAAATTTATTACATATCAAAAATATCAATTTGGGTTAATGCTATTTCTTTTATTTCTCCATTTCTAAGAATACTGTTAATTCTTGCCTTAATTTCTGCTTTTATTTGACTTTCATTCTTTATTTCTTGACCAGTTCTTTGGCTAAAATATTCTCTAATAATGTCTTTTAAGCGCACTTTTTGTCTTCCAAGTTCATTAAGAATATTAACATTATTTTCTGCATATCCTAAAGCAAGCTTTACAACAAAAGTTTTTGGAGGAACGTCTAAAGTGTTACCTCTAATCTCATCTATACTTTCATACCATATAAGCATAGGTGGCTTTCCTAAGTATTCATTAGAAAAAACTGGAAAATCACTAGGAGCTCCACTTTGGCTTACCACCATTTTAGATACAAAATAAGAAACAATTATCATTATTGCAACTGTAAATATTCCTATTGCAAGTATCTGTAAAATTTTTATTATAATATCAGGCAATAAACCGCCTTTTCTATTAACATTAGAATCCCCCATATCTAAATTGTCATCGTCTTTATTAGGCATAATAAAATTCCTCCTATTAATTTTCTTCTTTAAAATTAAAAAGAATTACTTACTGCTTAATTTCCTTAGGGAAACTTAAAGATGCATCAGTAGTAATTAATATATCAATTCTTCTATTATAAGCTCTGCCCTCAGGGGTATCGTCTGTTGCAATAGGCCTACTTCCACCAAAACCAGATACTTCAAAATTATTTTCAATGCTTTTAACATCAGATTGATCTAAATAGTTCAAAATATGTTCTAGCATATTAACAGATCTAGCGGCTGAAAGCTCCCAATTGCTTTTCCAAGGTCCATTTACATCAGTATCAATATTATCAGTATGTCCTTCTATTTTAAAATTATAGCCTCTAGAACTTAAAACACCAATAAAAGATGCTATTTTTTGAATAGAATCCCTATTCTCTTCAAGTTTAACATCTGCACTAGCAGAATCAAAAAATGCATCTGCTGCAAGAGATATCACAATACCTCTTTCTTCTTGTCTAACTAAAATATTTTTAGACTGAATCTTATCAATAAATTCAATCATAGATTTATTTTTAGCAGTCTGAGATGCTTGTTTATTGCGCACAGAAGAAGGCAAAGACATGAAACTATTACTCAAATAAGATAATTTACTAAAATCTAAAGTTTTACCACCCTTAAAAAATCCTGCACCCGTGAAAGAAGCAGACATTATTCTTATCACATTTTCTTGAAAAATAATATCATTTAATGAAAACATTGTAACAAAAAACACAAGAAGCAAAGTAACCATGTCTCCATAAGTTACCATATAATCTGGAGATCCTTCATCACATTTTGAAGGTTTCTTAATTCGCAAAGCCATTATTCACCACCAATGCTACTATTAAGCTGACTTCGATCTTTGGGGGTTAAAAACGTCATTAATTTTTGCTCTAAAATTCTAGGATTATCTCCAGACTGAATTGATAAAACGCCCTCAATTATCATTGTTTTTACTGCAGCCTCCTCAGTATCAATTTTTTCCAACTTAAGTTGAACAGGAATAAACATTAAATTTGCCATTATAGTTCCATAAAGAGTTGTAATAAGAGCAACAGCCATAGAAGAACCAAGAGCAGATTTATCCTCTAGATTGCCAAGAAGAGCTACAAGCCCAATAAGAGTACCTGTCATACCAAAAGCTGGAGCAAGCTTTGCCCAAGTTTTAAAAAGATCTGAACCAACCTTATGTCTTTCTTGCATTTGATCAAGCTCTAAATAAAGCATAGTTCTAATTACCTCAGGATCTGCACCATCAACAACAAGTCTCATTCCTGACTTAAAAAATGGATCATTAATTTGCTCAAGCTCATCATCAAGAGATAAAAGGCCTTCTTTTCTAGCCTTTTCTGAAAGCTCTACTAATATTTTTATAATAGAAACCTTAGCATATGAATTTCTTCTAAAGAAAAATCCCAAATACGTTGGAATTTTTTTTACAGCAACAACTTCTGAAGAAGCCATCAGAGCAGAAAAAGATCCAACAACAGTAATAAAAACAGAGCTTAAATCCCAAAAAACACCAAATCCAGTGGGAGTAAATGCCATAGAAATTAAAATAGATCCAAATCCAACCCCCCACCCAATTATACTAGCTAAATTCATAATTCAACGCCCCCATTTTCTTCTCCTAAAATTTTTTCAAAAGAAGCAACTTCTTTTCTATACAACTTAATCCTATTGACCACCTCTTCAACTTTTTCTTTCACAACTAACTTCTTACCATTCATAAGAAGAATTGTAGTATCAGGATTAGCCTCAATACTTTCAATATGATAGGGATTTAAATAATATCCATCACCATTAAGCTTAGTTACAAAAATCATATGCTAAAAACAATCTTAGATTAATTTTTCAATCTTACAAGTTCTTGCAATAATTGATCAGAAGTGGTAATAGTTTTGGCGTTTGCTTGAAATCCTCTTTGAGTCACTATCATATCTGTAAACTGCTCTGCAAGATCAACATTGGCCATTTCTAGAACACCAGATCTAATATCACCAAGTCCAGCAAGTCCAGTTTCGCCTATTCTAGCTTGACCTGAATTGCTTGTTTCTACAAAATTAGTATCACCTGATTTTGCAAGTCCTCCGGGATTCATAAAAGAAGCAAGAGCAATCTTGCCAAGATCTCGTCTTATGCCATTTGAATAAATGCCAACTATAACACCATTTTGATCAATTTCATAATTTTCCATATATCCCATGCCATATCCATCTTGAATAATAGCCTTTGTGCTACTAGAATCAGCAAACTGAGTAATTGAATCAGTGTAACTTCCAACTGTTCCTAATTTCAAATTTACAGTTTGCTGCTCACCAGCTTCACCTACATTTGCTCCCAAAACATTAAATGTTATAGGAATTTGAAGAACATCTCCTTTTTGACCTGGTTGGCCATTTAAAGACGCCAATGCTCCTTCATTGTCAAATCCAAGTGTAAAATTTGAATTTTGCTCACCATTTATTAATACTGCTGCATTCCATAAATTAGGCGTATTTAGATCTTTCACAACTCTAAGCTCAAGAACGCTAACATTTCCAAAACTGTCATACAATGACTTATTGATAACCCAAGTTCCACGTGCAATATCTGCAGGACTTGCACCCTCTTGAATTAAAGGCAATCTTTTATCAAGATTACAAGCAAAAGTAACATTTTTGGTAGATTTTGCCCCCTCTTTATCTCCAATAGGAATAATCAGATCCTCAATATCAGAAGCCGTATTGATAACCTTTTCACCTTCTAAATCTTTTGCCATCCAACCTTGAATTCGCATTCCATTTGCAGAATTTACAAGATGTCTATCAGAGTCCACATCAAAAGCACCGGCTCTTGTATAAAATAAATTTTTACCTTCTTTTAAAATAAAAAATCCATTGCCACTAACCCCAAGATCAGATGCTTTTTGAGTGCTTTGAAAAGCTCCTTGAGTGTGAATAGTGTCAATTGAGGCAACATTCATGCCTAATCCAACTTGCTTGGGATTAGTCCCACCACGAGCATCAGTAGGACGAGAAGCTCCAGAAATAGACTGCGATATCATATCCTGAAAATTTACCCTTCCCTTTTTAAAGCCAATTGTATTTACATTAGCGATATTGTTACCAACAACATCCATTCTTGTTTGATGATTCTGAAGCCCAGAAACACCAGAATATAAAGACCTCATCATATAATTACTCCTCCAAACCTACCGATAAGATGTTCTTATATACATAATAATTACCATTAACCATAACTTGAGGTATTTCACCTGTCTTAATGCTTGTAACACGACCTTCAACAATCTCCCCATCACCATGTTGAAATTTAATTACTTTGCCTAATAAATCCAAATCTTTTCTTATTCCTAAAGAAGATGAAAGTTTTTCAAATGACTTACTCATATTGGTCATTTGTTCAAGAGAAGAAAATTGCGCCATTTGAGCAATAAATTCTTTATCCTTCATTGGATTTGTAGGATCTTGATACCTAAGTTGAGTAATAAGTAACTTTAAAAAATCATCCTTGCCAAGATTAACCTTATTAGATATATTCTCAACATTAAAATCTGTTTTTTTTTTAACTTTACTACTAATATTTAAATTAGAAACATTTTCAATGCCGTTCATTTTATTCATTTAACTACACCCTCTAAACAATTAAATTAACATTTTTATCTACATCGTAAGAAAATTCAACTTCTTCTTCAATTTGAAAAAATTTATTATAACCAAAATGAAAATTTTGATCCTTAGGGTCGTCTTTAAAATCTCCAGTAAAAGAATTCAAATTCTCACCCGCAAGAAAAAGATTTAAGCTAGCATTAAAACCACTTTCACCAAGCATTTTATTTAATGAATGCATATTTTGATCAAAAAGCATTTTAACATTTTGATTATCCACTACGATCTTTCCCAATAAATTATTATTCGAATCAAGGTTTAAATTAATTCGTATACTACCAAGCTCTTTGGGCTTTAAAACCAACTTAATCTCTCCTGTATTATTCGATTTTAACACAACTTTAGCTTTATCCACAATATTTTTATTAATCTTAAGATTCCACTCAGGCTTTAAACTGTTAACAAAATCAAAACCTTCAACCTCTTTAGAGCTTTTTATATTGTAATTAGCAAATTCTTCAACAAAGCCTTTTAAAGAATCATTTGATATTTCTTTAACTTTATACCTATCAATAAAATTTTGACCATCAATTGCATTTAAGCTAAATTTTGAAAAAACAAAATCATTGTGATCACCATTATTCTTTTTGAAATTTTTCACATCAATGCTAATAACATTTTTTTCTTCCTTTTTATCATTCAAGCTTATTTGATTATAATAATCATCAATAAAAACAGTTAAAAAATCAAAACCCAAAAAAGAACTCAAATTATCAAAAGTTAAACAAAGTCTTTCGATTTTTTCAAAAAATTTTTCTTTACCTAGAAAATCAAAATTAGATGATAAGCTTTCTTTAATGCTATTTAAACCCAAGCCTTCAAAATCTAAAAAAACACTCATTCTAGCAATCAAAGATTTCAAATCAGAAACAAAAGCCTCATTATCAAGTTTTTTTAAAAAAAGGGATTTATTTAAAGGTGAATTTTTTAAATTTTTAGCAATAAGCCCATTGTCTTTAAAAAAATTTAAAAAATCAAATATCATAAATTTTGCTTTGGCTAATTTTTTAGATTCAGAAGACATAACATTTAAAAAAGAGCTTGCATTTTCTCTAAATTCCATTTTAGAAACATTTAAATTTAATCCTTTAATTGTATTCAAAAGATTTAATTTGTTACCATAAGCTTTACTTAAATTTAATAAATTATTCATATACACACTACTCCAACGAACTAACAGACATTTTTCTAATCAATATAGCAGCTTTTTTAGAATCCATAAGAGATAACCAATAAGGGACAATCGATAAACGACCTTCTTTTTTGGAAAGCTCTTCAATTTTCCGAATATAAGATATAGCAAGCTCAGGATTTAAATCTTCAAGCCGCTTAACAGCATCTTCTGGTGGCATATTCATTAAATATACAGCTGTTTGCAAAATATTTGCTTCTTCATCATTATATTTATTTATAATGTCATCTATTATTTTTTGTTTTAAATCTAAATCTTTCTGCTTTTGCTTAAGCTCAAATTCAAGTTTATTTAAGCTATCTTCTTTTAACTTTAGATCTTCTTTAAGTTTTTCAATCTGTTGATTCTTAATATCAATAGCTTCTCGTTCCTTTACAAGTCTAGCTTCATCAAGAATTATATTAGAATTATGACCAAAGACCAGAGAAGTTTCTCCTAAAAGCTTAGTTCTTACAAATTCAGGGAAATATCTTTTAGTATTATACATTCCAATAAAATCAATAAAGAATAATACAAAGAAAAATAAAATAACAATTAAAAATAACAAAAAAAATGCCCTAAAAAAGAACGATAAAAAATTATTCACTTTCATTCCTTAGATTTTGACAAACTTTATAATTTACATGCTCATCTAACAATAAGCTTTCTTTTTTTTCTCTATTTTTAATTATAGAATTATTTAAAGTTTTTATTAATATTTCAATCTTTTTTTCTTGTCTATATTTATCCACATAAATATCATAATACTCGTTATACTGCTTTCTAAGCTCTTCAAGAATTTTAAAATTTTGAGCTTTTTTACGATTTAAACAGTCTATATAACCTCTTATATAAAGATCATCAAAGCCATTCAAGTTTTTTAAAAGATTGGAAATTCCATCTGAAAACTGATTTATTTTTGAAATTTTCTTATTTATATTCATTAAGTCTTTCTCGCTTAGCTTTCGAAAGTAGATTCTAATCGTTAATATCCTATTAAGCTTTTGTTTTCTAAAGTTTAAATCATTCAAGATAATATTTCCTTTATTTCATCTTCTAAATTTTCAAAATCAAATGTTTCATTTATTCCTTGAGAAATAAAATTAATAATCTTAGGATACTTGGAAATTGCAAAATCAACATCCTTATTGGATCCTTTAAGATAAATTCCTGTTCTAATAAGATCTTCATAATCTTTATAAATAGACAATAAATTTCTAGCTTTCATTATTAATTTTTGTTTTTCTAAGCTCATTATTCTATGAATAGATCTTGAAGTTGAACTTAAAACATTTATTGAGGGATAAATTCCCCTGTCAAACAAATCTCTGTCTAAAATAATATGACCATCTAAAACAGCCTTAATATTATCGGCTACAGGCTCTGTAAAATCATCTCCCTCAACGAGAACAGTATAAAACCCAGTAACACTTCCCCCATTACCATTAAAACCTGATCTCTCAAGTAAAATTGGAATTTCAACAAAAACAGAAGGCGGATAACCTTTAGCTACCGGAGGCTCCCCTAAAGAAAGAGACATTTCTCTTTTAGCATTTGCAAACCTAGTAATAGAATCAAAAAGCAAAACCACATCTTTACCTTGCTCTCTAAAGTATTCTGCTATCATGGTAGCAACATAAGCACCCTTATACCTTGAAATGGGAGATTCATCAGAAGTTGAAACAACTAAAACACTTTTTTTTAAACGCTCTTCACCAAGTTCATGTTCAACAAACTCATTAAGCTCTCGACCCCTTTCTCCAATAAAAGCAATAACGTTTACATCTGCACTTGAATTTTTTGCAATCATACCAAGCAAAGTAGATTTACCAACGCCAGAACCAGAAAAAATACCGACTCTTTGCCCTTTTGCAACTGGCAAAAACCCATCAAGAACTTTAACTCCTGTTAATATTTGATCTTCAAAAATACTTCTACTAATTGGATTAATTTTTTCAAAAATTAACTCTTTATAACTATTGTTCAAAAATGGCCCTTTATTATCAATGGGTCTACCAAGAGAATCAATAACTCTACCCAAAAGCTCATCACTAAGATTTATCTCTAACCCTTTGTTTAAAGAATAAACTTTATTTCCAACTTCAATACCACTAAATCCTTCATAAGCCATAAGGCTAACATAAGGACCGTTAAATCCTAAAGCCTCTGCACACACCTTTTTACCATTTCTTTGGGCAATTAAACACAAATCTCCAATGGCACACTGAGGCCCCAAACTTTCAACTAAAAGACCTTTTATTTTCTGTACCCTGCCAACAAAAGAAACAGTTTCAACATCATCTACTTGTCTTAAATAATTTTCAAAAAAATTGCTCACTAAAATTCCTTTAGATACTTAACTTAATAGAGAAAAATTTTTAAACTTTTCCTCTATTTTATCAAGTTGAGAAGAAATGCGCGCATCAATCTCTCCAAAATTAGTTTCAATTATACAACCACCTTTGCCTATGTTGGGATCCTCTATGATCTCTAAATTTTCTATAATATCAAATCTAGAAATAAAATCACTTTTTTTATGCCTAATAATATCTAAATCATCAAGATTTACGCGAATGGTAATATGTGTTTTATCTTTTACTCTTTTTAAAGCCTCATTAACATTTTCCAAGACAATATCTTTTTGAGAATCTGTAATTCTCTTAATAACCTTAATTGCAATTTGCATAACAAGACTTACTATTTGGCCGCTCGAGGATTCAAGAATGCTTTTCCTTTCGGCAATCAAAGATGCTATTATGGCATGCAATTTTCTCATAACTTTGTCAAAATCTTCAAAACCACTTTCATAACCTTTGCTATATCCCTCTTCCCTGCCTTTAGCTATTGCCATATCAAGATCTGTTTTTAATTTTTCTTCATACTCTCTTGCTAATCTTTCAATCTCAGCATTAGATTCAGTCTCAATAGATTCTTTCTTATAAATAGCTTCTCTTTGCAAAAGATCTGCTTCTTGTTTGGCCGCCTCTAATACTTCATTGGCCCTTACCTTAGCCTCTTCAATAAGCCGCTTAGATTCAATTTGAACTTCCTCTTTGGCAAGCTCTTGTCTTTTAGCAAGCTCTTCTTCAAGTCGTAATTTTTCATCTCTTAAAAGTTGCAACTCTTCTTTAAGATTGGAGATTTGACTATCTATGTCGTAAACTCTGCTTTCCTTCTCCTTGATTTCTAAAGATTGAAAAACAGGCTTTGCTATTTCAATAAACTCAAACTTTACTAAATTATCAACTTCTGATGATTTATATAAAACCTTAGGCAAACAAAACTCCTTTATCAGACAAGCACATCTTCTTCACCACCCCTTGAAATAACTATTTCTCCCTGTTCTTCTAATTTTCTAATAAGAGAAACAATTTTTTGCTGCGATTCTTCAACATCTTTTCGCCTAGTAGGTCCCAAAAATTCCATGTCCTCCTTAAGCATTGAAGCCGCTCTTTTTGACATGTTTTTGAAAATTTTTTCTTGGACAGGAATATCTACAGATTTTAAAGCTTTTGCTAACTCTTGACCATCTATTTCTCTTAAAACTCTTTGTATAGATCTATCATCAAGCAAAACTATATCCTCAAATACAAACATTTTTTTCTTAATCTCTTCTGCAAGCTCCGGATCTTCTTCTTCAAGAGATTCAATAATAAACTTCTCTGTCTTTCTATCAGCCATATTAATTATCTCAACAACATTGTCAACTCCTCCTGCTGATGTATAATCTTCTGAAGAAAGAGAAGCTAGTTTTTTCTCAAGAACTCTCTCAACCTCTCTTACAACCTCAGGAGAAGTTCTATCCATTAATGCAATTCTTCTTGCAACATTGGTTTGTACCTCTGTAGGTAAACTAGAGAGAATAAAAGAAGCCTTTTGAGGATCAAGATATGAAAGAATTAAAGCAATTGTTTGGGGATGTTCTTGCTGAATAAAGTTTAAAATATTTGCAGGATCTGCTCTTCTTACAAATTCAAAGGGTCTAGACTGTAAAGCAGAACCCAAATTATTAATAATATCAACTGCTTTTTGAGTCCCAAGAGATTTTTCAAGAAGCTCTCTTGCATAATCAATTCCGCCCTTTTGAATAAATTCTTGAGCCATCATCAATTCTTTAAACTCTAAAAGAACATTGTCTTTAAGCTCAGAAGTAATTGTCTCAAGCTTTGCTATCTCAAATGTCAAAGACTCTATCTCCTCTTGAGAAAGATACTTAAACACTTTAGAAGAGATTTCAGAACCTATTGAAACCAACAAAATAGCAGCTTTTTGCTTTCCTGTTAAAGCAGAAACATCCAAAATCTCCTTTTCTTTTTTTTCTTCCATATCAATTACTACCTTTTACGCGTTTTTCAAAAGCCATGTTCTTATAAGCTTAGCAACATCTTCTGGCTTTTCTCTGGCTAAAAGCTCAGCATTGCTTTGAAGCTCATCACCTTCTCTAATCCCACCAACAACATCATCAACGCCAATATCATCACCACCATCCATCAAAGCTTGTTGACGTCTTAAATGCGCTTGTTTTGCTAATTCCTCTTCTCTAAGACGTCTTCGTCTTTCAAGTTCCCTAGAAATAGCAAAAAATATCGTAAATACCAAAATTAATAATGAAAATACTACACTTACAATAAATAAAAAATATTTAAACCTTTCACTTGCAAAATAATTTTCATCTATTTCTCTAAATTCATTCATACGATCAAAAGATATATTTCTAACTGTTATTGAATCACCTCTTTCTGGCTTATATTCAAAAGAACTTTGCAAAACATCTTCAATGCTTTTTATTTCTTCTAATGACATAGGCTTATATTCTCTTTTTCTCATTCCATTTTCTATTACGAAACTCCCCTTCTCATCGTACACAAAATTCCAAATACCATCCACGAAAATACCAAGAGAAACACCTACAATCCTAGCAGGCTCTTTTTCACTTGTAGATTTTTTTTCATTTAAAGCAACATTTTTGATCTCTTGAGACTCATTATATTTACCAGTAATATCGCTTAAATCCTGATATTCGGGCGGAGTATTTCCTTCCTGCCCAGGGGGTCCCCAAGGACTATACCCTTGCCCCTGATATTCTTTTTTTTGAGTCTGAGAAGATATAATGGTTGAATCACTTACTTTTCTAGTATTATAAGAAGCTTTTGGATCTTGGGATTGAAGCTCAATAGGAGCATACTCTTTGGACTCTATGGTTTCTTTTGAAGTATCAAGTTTTACATTTACTCTTGCTATCATAAATCTATCAACAGACAAAACCTTACTTAATGCAGAGTCGATTTCACCCCTAAGCATAGCTTCATACTTAAGCTTTAACTTGCGTTCTTTTTCTGCCAAGTCTATTCTATCTATTCCACCTAAATTAGAAAAATCATTTAAGATAGTTCCGCTATTATCAACAATAGCAATATTATCAGATTCAAGACCTTCAATGGCATACTGAATAAGTTTAACAAGTCCTTCAACTTTTTTCCTATTGGTAATAATATCAGAACCAGGTCTTGGAGTAATTCTAACAGATGCCTTAACAGGCTCTTGAGACTCTTTAAAAAGAGCTTTCTCGGGCATAACAAGATTTACACTAACAGCATCAACATCATCTAAAGCCACAATATGCTGTTCAACTGCTCTTGTAATAGATCTTCTTAAATTAATGCTTCTTTCAAAATCAGTAATGGTCCATCTATCAATATCAAACAAAGCCCATGGATCCATATGAACAGGCACAAGCTCTTCTCTGACAAGAATTGCTCTCATTTTTTTTGCAAGCTTTTCATCATCTAAATAAATTCTTCCATCGGAACTCAAAAAATACTTAACATTTTCTCTATCAAGTCTTTGCGATATCCTATCTAGGAGATATTGATCTTTAATTTCAACTCCAAAAAGAGCAATACTTTGACTTTTAGTAGAAAACCCTATTAAAAAAACAAGCGCAAGAATCACAAAAAAAATAATCAATCCCAGGGCTATTTTCTGAACCGTACTAGCTTTTTTGAAGATTCCTTTAGCTGAAACAAAAAAATTAGTAAAAAAATTGCTCAAAATCTTATGGCTCCTTAACGAACATTGATTATATCTTGATAAGCCTTAACACCTCTTTCAACAACGGCCTTTAAAATGCTTAAATTCATATTTGCCTTAGACATCGCTATTACAACATCATGAACATCAATGCTACTAGGCCTAAGAATAGCTTGTTCTGTAACTTTAGAAACATCTAATTGGCTTTTGTTGACATCAGTAATCGAATTTATTAAAACATCCTTAAAAGTTTTAATATCATTGTCTTTGGCATTACTTTTAGAATTAAAAAGATTTACATCAAAATGTAAAGGATTTTTTTTAACCAAATTAATATTATTTTCTGTAAAAAAAGCATCTATTCTCACCAATGATCTCTCCTTTAGCCTTGAAGTATAGCTAACGCGCTTCTAAACATAGACTTACTACTATTTATGACAGTAGAATTTGCCTCGTAAGCACGAGAAGCCGAAATCATATCTACCATTTCTTCAACTAAATTAACATTGGGAAGCTCCACATAACCTTTTTTATCCCCAAAACTTATTGAATCGGGATGTGTTGGATCATATTTTAACTTTAATGGAGTTTTATCTTTTTCAATGCTAGCAACCCTAACTCCTTGACCAATGCCATTATCAAGATAATCTGGAATAAAAGGCCCTTTCCAATAAGGATTATTAATCCTTGGTGCAAAAATAATCCTTTGCCTTCTATAAGGCCCACCATCAGGAGTTCTAGAAGTAGAAACATTTGCAATATTATTAGAAATAACATCAATCCTTAACCTTTGCGCTGTTAATCCCGTTGAAGCTACATTAATGCTTGAAAACAATCCCATTTTATATTCCTTAAGATATTAATTTATTTTAATACAATATTTATACTTTTAAAATAATGCGCCTGAACATTAGTCATAAGATGATACATCATTTGGTTTTGTACAAGCGCCTTAACCTCAGAATCAATATCAACATTATTGCCATTATTATTCATAGTTGAAAAATGATCAAGAACTCTGTGAGGCTTGATATCTGAATAATTTAGATTTTTAAACCCAGACAAGTGCTTATCACTAGACTTAATTAAGTTTAGATCATTTTTATCTTTATTTAAAAAAGCTTTTTCAAGCTCTGACTCAAAAGAAATTTTACTTCTTTTGAAATTTGGAGTATCTACATTCGCTATATTATCAGAAATAACACTTTGTCTTAAGCTTAGAACATCTAAATATCTATGTGAAAAATCTACAGATCTTTCAAAATCATTCAAATTGAAACCCCCCTCTGTTTAAAATTGCTTTTAACTAAATTATATAATAATTTAAATCTTTTTGTTCGCTAATTTGTATTTTTTTATTAACATAGTCCAAGTTTATTTCAAATTTTTTCAACTTACTACCAGGCACTTCAAAAAAAAGATCTGCAAGCACTCTTTCCATAACACCATGAAGCCTTCTGGCACCAAGATTTTCACTCTCAAGATTCATATTAAAAGTAAGCTCTGCAATTCTATCTATGGCCTCTTCGCTAAACTTTAAATCTAAATTATAAACCTTAAACATCGCAACATATTGTTTTATTAAAGAATTTTTTGTTTGTTTTAAAATTTTTTTCAAATCGTCTATGCTTAGACTTTTAAGTTCAACTTTAATAGGAAATCTTCCTTGAAGCTCTGGTATTAAATCAGAAGGTTTGGCCAAATTAAATGCTCCTGCTGCAATAAATAAAATATGAGAAGTATCGACTATTCCATATTTCGTATTAACCTTAGAGCCTTCAATAATTGGTAAAATATCTCTTTGAACTCCTTCTCTAGACACATCATTGCCGCTCCTATTCTTAGCAGCTATTTTATCGATCTCATCAATAAAAATAATTCCCATATTTTCAACTTTAGATTTTGCAATATCTGAAATGTTTTCGTGATCGACCAATTTTTCAAGCTCTTCTGCTAATATTATTTCCTTTGCCTTTTTAATCTTCAATTCTCTTTTCTTTTTTCTATCAAATATATTGCCCAGCAACCCGCCAATTCCCATATCAATCTCTTCAAAATTGCCGCCCGTAAATATTTCTATTGTAGAAAATGGCATTTTACTAGAAATTTGTATTTCAATAGTAGTATCGTCAAGCTCACCTGCTCTAAGCTTTTTCCTAAGTTTATCTTTTACCTTTTCTTCTGCCTTTATTTCATTTGGATCCATATTCTCAGAATTACCAGATCCTTTAAAAAGACTACCAACTATTCTCTCCTCTGTTCTTACTAAAGCATCATCTCTTACGGTGCTGTACATCTCTTCTTTTACCATATTAACTGCAATGCCCATTAAATCTCTAACCATAGATTCAACATCACGACCAACATAACCAACCTCAGTATATTTTGTAGCTTCAACTTTAATAAAAGGAGCTTTAATTAATTTAGAAAGTCTTCTTGCAATCTCGGTCTTCCCAATACCAGTTGACCCAATCATAATAATGTTTTTGGGCATTACTTCATCTTTTATTTCTTTTGGGAGCCTAGATCTTATATATCTATTAACAAGAGCAATTGATACTAATTTTTTAGCTTCGTCTTGACCTATTATATATTTATCAAGTTCTGCAACTACATCTTTGGGAACTATATAGTGCTCTTCTAATTTATTCATTTTTAATCTCCTCAAGCACAATGTTAGAATTAGTATATATACACACTCTTGCTGCTATTTTTAAAGATCTAAGTGCAACTTCAAAAGCACTTAATTTTTTGTTCTCCATATAAGCAAGAGCTGCTGAATATGCATAATTGCCACCACTGCCAATTGAAATAACATCCTCTTCAGGCTCAACAACATCACCAGTACCAGAAATCAAAAGAATATTGTTAGAATCAGCAACAAGCATCATAGCCTCAAGCTTATGAAGTATTTTGTCAGAACGCCAATCTTTTGCAAGGTCAACAGCCGCCCTTTTAATGTCAATCAAGCCATCACCTTTTGCTTTGATTTTTTCTTCAAATTTTTCAAAAAGAGTAATTGCATCAGATGTTGAACCTGCAAATCCTGCCAAAATTTTCCCATTAAGCAATTTTCGTATTTTAATAGCATTACTCTTTAAAACAGTATGTCCAAAAGTTACTTGTCCATCTGCTGCCACCACAGTCTTACCATTTTTTTTTATTGCAATAACTGTGGTTCCTTTAAAACCCATATTACCCCCTATTTATATACTTCTTTTAAAAGTTCTCCAATAAGAACATCAGATACATTTTTGCAATCACAACACTCTTTAGAATCATCTTCAATATTATTGGAATCTACATATTTAATATTTAATAAAGCATAAAGATCCTTAACGGTTTTTATCTCTTGAGCACCAAAATCATGCAATTTTACAGCACCATCGCCACAAAAATCTAAATCATAAACATAAACATCAAGTCCTAAGTCAAGACCAAGTTCAGCTGTAATTAAAGCTCCTGATTTCAAAGGCGCATAAGTTATAAAAATAGCATCTGAAAGACCTGAAATCAATCTATTTCTTTTAGCAAAAAAATAATTTTGAATTTTATCAAATGGCAAAGTCTCGGTAATTATTCCTCCACCTTGTTCTAAAAGCTTGAAAACATATTTTCTATTTTGCTTAGGATAAATATTATCAATATCTGTTGGAATAACAGCAAATGTTCTCTTATTCTCATTTATTGCTGCTATATGAGCTTCAATATCTGCTCCAATTGCAAATCCAGAAACAATCTCTACATCATTTTTCGCAAGATGTGAAGAAAATTCTCTTGTCCTCTCAGCAAGAGTCTTGCTAATTTTTCTAGAACCAACAACAGCCCAGGACAATGAAGAACAATCTGGCAAATTGCCTTTGTAGTAAATAGCAAAAGGAGGGTCATAAATTCTTTTAAGCTTATTGGGATAAAACTTAGATCCTAGAATAGCAACTTTGGCCTTTGTCCTTTGAATAACTTTTTCTTGCAATTCTACTAATTTTAGATCGGGCAATCTAAACAATCTCCTAAATGACTTTAGAAGATAAGACTCAATGTCCTTCTGAGTCAATTTAATAACATCATTAAAATCAAAATTATTAAAAAGTTTTAATTTTTCTTTACCTTTTAAAAATTTTAAATTATCAATATAAAGCAATTTCATCATAAATAATTACTTCAAATTACTCATGATCCTAGAAACACCCTCTTTTTGCTCTTCAGTTGAAGCCTTTTTACTGGCTTTATCATAAAACAATATAGCATTACCAAGATCACCTAGCGAATAATAATTTGCACCTCTTAACATTAAAAACTCAAAATAGTCCTCACCCATATCATCAAGTTTATTTAAATAATTTTTAGCTTCAAGTTGTTTGTCAAGATCATATACATACATATTAGAAATGGCAAAAAGAGAATCTTTAAAATCATCTCTAATTGAAAGTGATTTTAAAAAAGAATTTTCAGCAAGAATTATGTATTTTTCAACTTCATCTTTTACTCTTAAATTTTTAGCTAAATTATAAGAAGCAACACCTATATAAAAATGAGATAAATAATTATCGGGATTGATTTCTAAATTTTTAGCAAAATATTCAATAGCAGGTCCGTACTGACCAAGCTTAAAAAATTCAAGACCAATCAAATTAAAAAATCTAGATTTTTTATCAATAGAATTAACTATCTTTAAAATATTTTTATCTTCTTTTTCAATAAATTCTTTATAAACCTCAATCTTAGATTCAGATCCACCACCCGCAATTTCCAATTCTCTTAATCTAAGTCCAAGATTTGACTTCTCTTTAGATTCACTACCACAAGATAAAAATAAATTAAAAAGAATTATTAACGGCAAAATTTTCATCTAATCATCGCTACTCTTTTTGTTTAAATTTCTAAGAAATGTTGGAACATCAATATCATCATCAAAATAATTAACATTTTTTGTCTTTGCCGCAAAAGAAGAATCTTGTTGCTCATAAGATCCAGAAGAAACATTTTGATTGCCTGACATTAAGGTATCAAACTCTTTAGAACTTAAAGTATTATTTTCTGGTGCACTAGGCATTTCTTTTTGCTTTTTAGATGCAAAACCCGTAGCAACAACTGTAACGTAAATCTCATCTTCAAGATTTGAATTAATAGCATGACCATATATTACAGTAGCCTCATCATCAACACTAACTGTGATTATCCCCATAATCTCTTCAAGTTCAAGCAATGAAAAATCATCTCCACCAGTAACATTAACAAGAAGCCCCTTAGACCCCTCAATACGAACTTCCTCAAGTAGTGGATTACTAATAGCAGAAGTTGCAGCATCAACAGCTCTATTTTCGCCCTTACCATATCCTATTCCCATTAAAGCATCACCTTGACCTTGCATAATGCTTTTAACATCAGCAAAATCAATATTAACCTCTCCGTGCTCAATAATAAGCCCTGCAATTCCTTGAACACCCATTCTAAGAACATCATCTGCGCGCTTAAAAGCATCTTTAATGGTAGTCCTTTTGTCAACAACAGTTAAAAGCTTTTGATTTGGAATAATAATCAATGTATCTACAGACTTTCTTAAGTTATTTATTCCTTGCTCGGCAAGCCTCAACTTCTTAGGACCTTCAAACTTAAAAGGCTTTGTTACAACTCCAACTGTTAAAATACCAAGCTCTTTTGCAACTTGCGCAATAACTGGAGCTGCTCCGGTTCCTGTTCCACCTCCCATGCCAGCAGTAATAAAAACCATATCGGCACCAGAAAGATGGTTTCGTATAACATCTATGTCTTCCTCTGCTGCGGCTTGTCCAATCTCAGGCTTTCCCCCAGCACCAAGACCTGCTGTAACTTTTGCTCCAAGGGCAATTTTTATAGGAGCAATAGAAGTTTGAAGAGCCTGAAGATCAGTATTGGCCACAATAAATTCAACATCTCTTACTCCATATTCAATCATACGATTAACAGCATTACTACCTCCTCCGCCTGCACCAATCACCTTAAGAATTGTAGGATTTGTAGTAGAATCAAATCTTCTTGTATGGCTATCAATCATATTATAATCTTTCATTAACGCTTCCTCCATGATTGGTCAAAACCATTCTTTCAAAAACCAACCTTTCAACTTTGAAGATATTTTATTTTTTCTTTTAACTTTACTGCTTACCTTCTTTAATTTATTGAATTTTTGCTGCTCATGCTTATAAAGAACAAGACCAAGAGCTGAAGAAAACTTGGGATCTATATGCTCTTCTCCAATTCCATTAATACTCATTGGCAAACCTATTCTTGCAGGATAATTAAATACTTCTTCTATTAAATTAGAAATACCTGGGAATAAAGCTCCTCCACCTGTTAAAACTATCCCGCCATTAATTTTATTATAAAGTCCGCGCTTAAGTATTTCCACTCTCATCATTTCAAAAATTTCTCTCAGTCTTGAATTAATTATTACAGACAACTCTTTTCTACTTTTCTCTTGAGGAGGTCGAGTTCCAAGATTTGGAATAATTACGGTTTCCATTTGACTCTCAAGAATAGACGGATGAGCAATGCCCGCTGTTATTTTAATATTTTCAGCAACATCCTCAGGAACCTTCCAAACTTGCGCAATATCAAGAGTCACTCTATTAACACCAATAGGAATTACACCTGTATAATAAGGAGAACCATCAATATAAAGAATAATATCTGTTGTCCCTTTGCCCATATCAATAAACAAAACCCCCATCTCACGCTCTTCTTTAGAAAGAGTTGCATAAGATGAAGCTAGACTCCCAAGAACAACCTCATCAACAGCAAAGCCAGCTCTATTTACGCATCTGACTAAATTCTGACTAGAAGAACTAGATCCTGTAATAATATGAACCTCTCCTTCAAGACGAATACCCATCATGTCTATTGGATTTTTTATATGGGGTATTCCATCTACAATAAATTCTTGAGGAATAACATGAAGAATTTCTCTATCCATTGGAATAACAATTGCCTTTGCTGCTTCTATTACCCTTTCAACATCTTCTTCGTTAATTTCTCTTGTTCTTGAATTTATTGCAACAACACCTCGCGAATTAGTCCCCTCAACACTACTTCCAGACATAGAAACTGAAAGCGATGTAATATCACATCCTGAGATGAGCTCTGCAGCCTCAATAGAATTAGATATTGAATCAAGAGCCGCCTCAATGTTTATTAAAACTCCCTTCCTAACTCCTCTTGATATACTAGTGCCTATTCCAACTATTTCTAATTGATCATTTAAATTTACCTCGGCAACAACAGTACAAATTTTCGAAGTTCCAACATCTAAACCTACTATCAAATTCCTAGACACTAACTTTCTCCTAATAAAATGATATCACCACTTCTTAAATCTATAACGCTGGGTTTTCCTTTAAGTAAATTAACTGCAAGAAACACTTTATGCATCACATCCATTAAATTCATATCAACTGTTATCAATATTTTATTATAAATACTTTTAATATACAAAATTACATTATAATCATAAAAATTCAATTTTAAAAAATTGACCTCTGATACTAAATTATACAAATATTTTTGATTTATTTTAAGATAATCAAGGCCTCTTACAATATTAAGCATTCTATCCTCTAGAAAATCTCCTACATTATTGTCATTTAAAACTAATCCGCTAATTATAGGTAAATCATAAATTAAATGTTTACTTTTTTCCAAAATTACACCATCTGATGCAATACAATAATAAGTAATATTACCATTTACGTTTTCTAAAGCAACAGCAATGGGTATTCTTTTCTCTATTTTAATATTAATTTTATTAGGAAACTTAAGATTAACTTTAACACTCTTCACCCTTAAATCTTTTTTAAGATTCTCCTCATATATTCTAACATCAGCATTATGATAATATGTATTGGGCTTGATTCCTGAAATCTTGATTATATCCTCTTTAGAAAGAGAAATATCATTATTGATACTAATATACCTAATCAAAAAACAAGGAGATGCAAAAATAATAACCATTATTTCAAAAAAAATTAAAGACGTCAAGAAATATATATACTTAATTAAAAATTTTCTCTCAAAAATCATAACCTAATTCAATTTACACTACTAAAAAAATTCATCAATTATTACTTAAATTTTTTGAAACATTTGAAATAAGGCCAGACAGTGCCATGGTAACAATAATAGAAGATCCCCCAGATGAAAAAAACGGTAAATTTATCCCTGTGGGAGGCAAAAGACCAATTGCAATTAAAATGTTCATTATACTTTGAAGAAAAATTGCAAGACTTGAAATAAATGCAATAAAAAATTTAAACCTACTATTAGAATTAATAGCTATAAAATAACCAAAGTAAAAAAACAAAAAAAACAAACTTATGGCAAACAAAATACCTAAAAATCCCAATTCTTCTCCAAGAACTGAAAAAATAAAATCTGAATTAGCCTCTGGTAGTTTTCCAAGCTTTACCTCTCCCATTCCCAGTCCTTTACCTAAAATTCCTCCACTTTTTAAAGCATTAAGAGATGCTATTATCTGGTAACCTTTACCAGAAGGATCGTCGTAAGGATTGAGAAAGGCAAAAATTCTAGAAACTCTATAAGGCTCAAGCATCAAGAATATAGCAGAAACTGGCAAAAAAGTAATCACAATAGCAAAAACATAGCTAAATGCCATATTAGAAACAAACAAAACAATAAAAAAAAGAATAGCAAAATAAATAGCTGTTGAGTAATCGTTTTGCAAAATTATTAACACCCAAAAAATTGAAAAAATCAACATTGGCTTTACCCAGTATGAAATACTATTGTTTTTTCTTGGGTCAAACTTGCTCAAATAAGCTGAAAGATAAATAGTAAAAGATATTTTAAAAATCTCAGAAGGTTGAATACTAACACCCCGAAAGAATATCCATCTCTTTGCTCCAGAAATACTTGGAGATAAAAAAGTTGCCATAATTAAAAAAAGAGTTATAATCAATACAGGAAATATTGATTTTTTTAAAAAATTTAAAGAAATTCTCTCAAAAACAAGAAAAACTATAAAACTTAAAAAAAGATAATTAAGTCTTGTGAAAAACAAAAAATTTGGATTACCTGTCAATTCTAAGCTTAAGAAAAAGGAAGAAGTATAAAAAACTACAAGGCCATAGGCTACCAATAGCAGCAAAACAAGCAAATAACATGTCCTAAGTGAATTTATCTCTATAACCATAATAAATTATCTGATTTTTATCGTGCTTAAAGCAATTATAGCAAATATTAACCCTATTATCCAAAATCTAATAACGACTTGCATTTCAGACCACCCAAGTTCTTCAAAATGATGGTGAAGTGGTGCCATTTTAAATACTCTTTTTTTGGTCTTTTTGTAAACCAAAACTTGAATAATTACAGACATAGTTTCAATAATAAAAACACCTGCAAGAATAGAAAAAAGTATTTCGCTTTTTAAAATCAAAGATGCCATTCCAAGAATGGCTCCCAAAGCCAGACTGCCCGTATCTCCCATCATAATTTTTGCAGGATAGGCATTAAACCATAAAAATCCAAAACTACCCCCAAGCAAAGCCCCAAGAAATATTACAAGCTCTTCAGAACCTTTAATATTTGGAATATGCAAATAAGCTGCAAAATCAGCCCTGCTTGTAAGATAAGCAATTATTATTAAAGCCCCTGTTATAACTATGCTCAATCCAATTGCAAGTCCATCAAGCCCATCTGTCAAATTAAAAGAATTAGAAGCAGAAATTAAAATAAACATGCCAAAAGGAATGTAAAATAACCCCAAATCTATTTGAAAAGATTTAATAAAGGGAAAATATATTATACTAACATGCTTACTACCAAAATAATATAAAATACCAACAGAAAAAAAAGAAAATATTACTTGTCCATAAATCTTAAATCGAGCTTTAAGTCCATCTGAGGTTTTCTTTTTAATTTTCAAAAAATCATCTATAAAGCCCAAAAAAGCAAATCCAAACATAACAAAAACCATGATCAAAAAATAAACATTTAAAATGTTGCTCCAAAATACTAAAGAGATAAAAACACAAAAAAAAATAAGAATGCCTCCCATGGTAGGAATTCCTGCTTTTTCGCTCAAATGTCTTTTAGGACCATCTTCTCTTAAAATCTGATCGGCTCTTAATTTTTTTAGCCTTAAAATAATATAAGGGCCCATAATCAAAGAAAGCAAAAATGCAAAAATTGTAGCATAAGCCATTCTAAAGGTAATGTATTTGAGTAAACGCAAACCTAAAAGGTAAAACATAAAAACCTCATTATCATCTAAATATAATTTAAAATTCTCTCAAGCCTGTTAAACCTTGAGCCTTTAATGACAATAAAAACTGAAGGCTCCAAGCTTTTTAAAAAAAAATCAATAAATTTATCAAACTCGCTAAAGTAATATAAATACTTTTTAACTAAATTCTCAGAATCCCTAACATCTAAAAATTCTTCGCCAATTAGAAAAATTTTATCAAAATTCATTGAAACAGCTTCTTGAATTAAATCTTTGTGAGTTTTGTATGAAAATTCTCCAAGCTCTTTAAAAGACCCAAGAACTATAAATTTTTTGTTTTGGATATCAAGATCTAAAATCATATTTTTTAAGGCCATAAAAGAACCCATATTGCCATTATAAGAATCATTTAAAATTAAATATCCATTTTTTGTTAAAATTTCTGCCCTACCCTTTTGAAAAGCAGTTTCAATAAGGCCTTCTCTTATCTCTTTTTCTCTCATTCCTAAAAATAAGGCCAAATTAATACACCCTATTGCATTAAAAATGTTATGTCGACCCAGCAATAAAATAGAGTATTCAAACCCTTTGTAAATAAAATCAAAAGAAAATTTCCCTTCCAAAAAAGAAAATGATTTAATACTAAGATTTTCAAAATCAAAATAAACGATTTTAACATTTGGATTTGCGATTTTTGCTCTTTTTTCAAGATAAACACAATAATCGTTCATTTCATTTGAAACAAAGATTTCAATGTTTTTGCCAATTATTTTGCTCTTTTCAAAAGCAATAGCTTGTAGCTCCTTAAAAGCTTGCATATGTGCATAGCTTATATTCGTAATAATAACAATCTCTGGTTTTAAAATTTGAGATAAAAGATCCATTTCTCCAACATAACTAACTCCAACTTCAAAAACAGCATACTCTTCATTGCCCTCTACCCTTAAAATACTAAGAGGAAGCCCAATGTCAGAATTTAAATTACCCCAAGTTTTGTAAGTTTTATATTTCTTTGAAAGTATACTATAAAGCATCTCTTTGGTTGTAGTCTTACCATTGCTACCTGTAATAGCAATTTTTTTAAAGCTTGTTTTTTCAATTAAACACGCTGCTAAAGTTTGAAGAAGTTTTATTACATTGCTTGTAAGCAAAAAAACTAGCCCTTCATTATCATTTAAATATTTAATACACTCAGATTCATGATCTCTTGAGCATACAAAACATTTAACACCCAAATCAATTAAATACTTAACAAAAGAAAATCCATCTACTTTATTTCCCTTATATGCAAAATAAAGACTACCATTAATATTATCATCCTTTATTTCGCGACTATCTAACGAATAAAAAGATACTGCTCTTTCAATATTTTTTATATTCCCTACAAATTTTACATCTTTAGAAGAGATTAAAATATCCTTAATCTTTATACGCACTAAAACCTCATTCTAAAATCTTTTAATCAACGAAAATATTTATATCTTGATTGGCTTTTTTTTCCAAATTTAATTCTCCAAAACAAAAACTCTCTATTCTATCAATATTTTCAAGTTCATATATTACCGTCAGCAATCTTAAATTATCATCAATAATATTTTCCTGTTCATTGTCTAAATAATTAAATTCCCTAAGCTTTACAACATATCTGAAATTTAGGTAAATATTAAAACACAATATAACTGTTAGTATCAAAATTAAAATACAATAAACTTTAAATTCAATCTTACTTATGTTATTCATAATTTTTTTACAACTCTAAGTTTTGCACTCCTTGAAGGTTTGTTTTTTTTAATTTCGTCAAAATTTGGTAAAATAGGCTTTTTTGAGATCCTAGCATACAAATCACTACTCAAGCTTTTTAAAAAATCCTTTACAATACGATCCTCTATTGAATGAAACGTAATAATAGCTAAAATTCCATCTTTGGATAAATTTTCTACCCAAAAGGGCAAGCTCCTTTTAAGCCTAGTAAGCTCATCATTTACATAAATTCTTAATGCTTGAAAAGTTTTTGTAGCTGGATTTATTTTAACTTTTGAAAAAGGATAAACTTTGCTTATTATGGACTGTAACTCTTTTGTGGTTTGTATTTTTTTAATTTTTCTATATTCTACAATGGCTTTAGAGATTCTTCTAGAATAATGTTCATTGCTTAAATTATAAATTAAAGCTTCAAGGTCATATTTACTAAAAGTGTTTACAATCTCAGCCGCACTAATTTTACAAGAAGAAGAACAAAGTCTCATATCTAAAGGTTCATCTTCAAGAAAAGAAAATCCTTTTTTGCTGCCCTTGTAATGAAACATAGAAATACCAAGATCAACTAAAATAAAATTGGCTTTGACATTTAAAGGATAATTGACGAAAAAATTATCAAACCAATCATTAAAATATGTGATTCTCTCTTCAAAAATGAGAAGAAACTGCTTTGCTCTTTCTAAAATTTGAGGATCTCTTTCAATTCCAACCAAACTTAAAAAATCATATTTCTCAAGAATCGCTTTTGCATGAACACCTTCTCCAAGAGTAGAATCAATGTATATTGAATCACTTTTTACGGGCAAATCTTCTATAAGCTTACAAATTTCATCAAGAAGTACCGGAAAATGAAAAGCGCTATTATTCATTTAATTTAAACCTATAAATTATTTTTTTTTCATTTCCATAAACATCGCCATACTTTATTTTAAGTTCATTCTTGCCCTTAACAAAATTAAGATCATTTATCTTAAGACATCCTACATCTTTTTTTATATTCAAAATATCTAATCCATAATTTTTCTCTTGAGCTAAAGTGTGTGTATTATTAATCAAAAAAATATTTTGAAAATCTGAACGAAGAATGCTTTTATTATTCAAAATAGCTTCAAAATAATAAATTCCTTTAAGAGAATTTTCAAAAGATTCTACTTTTTGAGTATAAAAATATAACAAAAGACTGTATTGACCAGAATCGACATTTAAATTCGTGTTTTTTGACAATTCTAATCTTTCATCATCACCCTTTCCTTTTAAAAAAACCCTGCCCAATGTATAAACCGTCTCAGCAACTAAATTGTTCCTATTTTTGATGACAAACAAAGGATTTATAATCTTTTTAGCACTAGGATCATTAACTACTAAATCAATAATACTATTTTCATCTTTTAAAAAAATCTTTCCAAGCTTATAAAAAAACTTCCCAAAAACCTCTAAATTTAAATTTAGATCATTATCAAAAATGATTAAAATACTACCATCCCTATTTAAACTATTTTTTGAATATAAAATTTTATAATTACTGGAAAAAACAGATACGGTATTTTTCAAGGGCCTTAACCTTACTCCAATATTCAATTTATTATTATCCAATACACCAAAATCTTTAACTAAAGCAAACTTTTCATCATTTTTAAATTCCAAAAATGGATATAAATCCAAAATATTTAAGAAAAATATCAAAACAATTAAAATCACTGAGCCAATCCCAAGTATTTTAAATCATTATTACTATTAAAATATAAAAGTCCCTTTTCAAATTCAACAAAAGAGCTTATTTCGTCTTTAATAAAAATATTATCAAATAATTTAAAAGAGTTTGTAGAATAAGTTTTTACATTAATGATTTTTTCACTCTTAGAATAAAAATATACTCTATAAATATTTTGGAAATAATCATATGACGCGCTTAAAATAGAATTTTTATTTTCAACTTTAAATATTCTACCACTTTTAATATTTATAACCACAAGTGAATTTTTTCCTTCAATAAACAAATTATGATAATCATCTATTTTTATAAAAGTCTCAAAACTATTAATAGTTAAATTGTTTAATTCTAAAATTTTTTTATAATTATTCTCTAAATCAATTATTTCTAAAAAATACTCAGAATTGCCTTTTAGTGACACCAAATATTTATTATCAGAACTTAATTTAACAAAACATGTTAAAAATTTTCTCTCTAAAAAATTTTCCATATAAATTATCTTACCCTGTTTATATACATAAATCTCACCATTAGAAAGCCCCAAGGCCAAAACTTCATTGTTGTAGTCTAAACTTAAAATTGAAGACAAAAAATTAAGCATTAGTATATTATTTCCGCCAGAATCATAAACTTCTAAAGTTTTATATAAATTGTTTAAAGTAAAAATTAAATTGTTTATTGCAAAAACAAAATCCTTTAGCTTAAGTGTAAATAAAAATTTATTGTTTTTAACAGAAAAAACAGAATAATTCTCACTGGAATTTAAAAGCACATAATAATAATCTGAATAACTTATTAAGTTGTCACTTAAAAGAGAATAACAAGATTCTTCGAAATTAATACTTAAAACCTTATTTGATATAAAAGCATTCTTGCTTAAATTTATATTTTTACAATCAGATTTATTCTCAAAATTCTTAAAATCATAAAAATTAGATACGTTCATAGTAGATCTTACAAAAAAATCAATCAAAATTATAAATAATAAAAATAAACTTAAAATCAAAAAAAATTTTAATTTTTTGAATTTAATAGTGCCCTCTTCTACATTAAAACTCAATATAACTATTTTCTCCCCATCTTAATTGATCTATTTCACTTTAATTAAATCTGAACTAAACTTTGAAGACCAAACTCCATGAAACCTTGAAAATTTTTCAGCAGCTTCTTTTTGAGAGGCTATGGTAGCCAAAGCTCTTCCGGCTTCAAGATAACCAAGAGAATGTAGTCCAAATTCATGAGATCCACTAATTTCATATTTACCCCTTAAAATAAAAGCTCCCTCTTCTAAAAGCTCTAACGCTTTAATAAGGTGTTCAAATTGAAATTTATAATAAGGACTCTCAAGTTTTAAATTTTTAGAAAAATCTCTAAAATCAATAATATTTTTAGAAAAAACAATAAATTTGAGATACATATCCTCAAGAAAAACAAGCGTTTTAGAATCTTTTTTACTAAAAATTTTAGCCAAATCAATCAAATAGCCCAATTTTTTAACAATCAAAAACCTCTCTTCAGGATTTAAATTAAGAGCCTGAGGCATTTCAATCAACTCTCTTGGGGTAATACTAAGAACAGGACTAATAACCAAACTAAAATCAGAAATCAATCCAGACAAAATTTTTTTTATAGAATAATTTACTTTCAATCTAGGCCTAGTATAAAAATAATTTAAAGAAGAAATATAGCTTAAAACATTTAAATTGAAATCAATAAGATCAAATGAAAGTTTAGCATTTGATGTAAATTCGCCAGTCTCTTTTATAGCTGCTATATCATTTAAAGTCCTTACAACAAGATTATTAATATATACTATTTTTTTATAATTTTCATTATCAATTAAATCCATAAACACCTGCCTAAAACTCATAAAAGGATGATTTATCAGCTATCTAATATTTTGATTTTAGCAAAAAACATATTAAATATTTTAGCAAGTTATAAATTTATAAAAAACACCCTTTAAAAATTAACTCTGTGAATAAACAAAACATTAAAATACTTATAATAAATTATGTAAAATTTTAACTAATTTTTAAAATTACCAAGTCTTAAAACAGGGAAAATCCTCTAGCCTTATTAAAGATTAGATCAAATTAAACATTCAAATAACAACCAAGAAAAATTTCTATCAAAAAGAACACCGCTTAAAAAAACATTAAACTTACAATAATTTATTTTTTAATCTCTTAACAAAAGTATCCGTACAAAATGAAACAAAATTCAAGTTTCGAGAAGAAATTTCAAATTCAAAAACAACATCAATCCCGAAAGAACCAAAATTAATTCCATCCAAAAAAATTGATGCTGGTGCTATAAAATATTCCTTTGAAAAAGAAATAGAAAGTTTACTTAATTTAGAGAAAACAAAAGAACGATTGTAAACAGAATGCGGAGAAATAGGTGTAAGTAAAAATCCCTCAAGATCTGCTTCTAAAATGGGGCCCCCCGCTGAAAAAGAATACCCTGTTGAACCTGTTGGAGTAGACACAATTATCCCATCACTTTTATATGATAAAAAATTTTCAGAATTAACCATAAGATCTACATAAATCATTTTATTAAGAACGCTTGAGCGAATAATAATATCGTTTAAAGCATATTTAGAAATTAAATCCTTGCCACGCTGAAAAATTGTTACATGAAGTAAAAATTTTTTATTAATAACTAAAGAATTGTTAAAAAATCTATCTATGACTTTTTTAAAATCTTCAATCTTAATATCTGCTAAAAACCCAACCTTACCCATATTAATTGAAATGATTGGAATATCAATATTTTCATTTTTAAGAAGCAAATTAACAGCCAAAAGAACTGTACCATCTCCTCCTAAAGTTATCAAAAAAAGAAAATTTTCTTTTGGAAAAGAAAATAAAGGCCTGCCAACATCTATTAACACTACTTCAACAAAATACTTAGTTTCTAAATAAACTTTAACATCATTACCTAAAATACTAGCTCCCAACTTTAAAGTATTAATACAAAGAAGAACTTTATTCTTCATGTTGATCTTTATAGGGAATATTGTCAAATTCGCATTTATCAAAAATTTTTGCGATATCAATTAATACTAAATATTCACTCTCAAGATTATCAGCCTCGTCAAGCTTTACAACTCCAGATATATATTTTCTATCTAAAGTTTGTAAAGTAGCAGGGGGTTCTTGAACCCTAGAATCATCAAAGCTAATAACTTTAAGAACTCTATCAACAAAAATACCTAAGAGTTTATTTTTAATCTTAACTATTAAGTATCCTGTTAATAGCATATCTTCTTCTGTTATCGAAATAGAAGGAACTCCAAATTTAATATTCAAATTAATTAAAGGAATAATACTGCCTCTAAGATTATAAATACCTATAATATATTCAGGAACATTTGGTATAGCATAAACTCCTTCTGATGGAACTTTAATAATTTCTCTAATGTGCTCTATTGAGACCCCATAGCTTTCTTTTCCTATTTTAAAACCTGCAACTTGAAGCTGTGGTTTGCTGTCTTTGGAACTTTCTTTTCTAAACATATTTTATACCTTTAAATTTGCTTATAACAATTTGATTAATTTTCTACTTACCAAAACTTTTACCTAAAAAATAAATTTCAAAAGAATTCTTCCTTACAGCCTTGGGTCTAATTTTTTTTACAAATTTAAAATATTTTTCAAACTTTTTAAAAATTTGCATCTCGTCTCCTCCCTGAAAAACTTTAACAAGTAAATTTCCTTTTTTAAGTAAAACTTCAAGCGATAAATCTATTATTCTCATGCTTAAATTAAAAGAATTACTGGTATCTACAAGTTTATTTCCAGTAGTCTTGGGAGCAACATCGCTAATTACAAGACTATAGGGCTTAAAAGTATTAATTTTAAAAACTGTATCATCTAAAAAGATATCTCCCTTTATAAAATAAAAATTATCAACATATCTAAGACCAATATCATTAAGATCAACAGACACTAAAACTCCTTTTTTAAGCTTTCTATAAGCATATTGAGAAAAGCTGCCAGGCGATGCACCAATATCCAAAACATTGCCATAAGAAAATAAAGAAAATTTTTCATTAATTTCTATTAATTTGTATACAGACCTTGCCAAATATCCTTCTTTTTTGGCTTTTTTAGAATACTCATCATCCAAGCGATACACATCAATCCCTTTAATACACTTTATTATACTTTTTCATTATAATTCTTATTATGCAAAATAAACTATTTTTAAAAAATATTGAAAAAAATATTAATAAAATCTTTTCAACAACTAATTTTTTAAATTTATTCAAAGACAACGATTTAAAATTTACTTTTAAAATAAAAAAGAAAACTCTTGAATATATTAAAGCACCAGCAATTGAAATTGTTAATAGAGGCGGAAAACGAATAAGACCAATGATAATGATTCTTTTAGCATATGCATTGGGTTTAAAAGAAAAAAATACCAAATTAATATATAAATTAAGCTTACTGCTTGAACTTCCTCATTCTGGTAGCTTAATTATTGATGACATTGAAGACAATTCACTAAAAAGACGCGGTGCAGCAGCAATACATTTGATCTATGGAATAGATAACAGTATAAATGCTGGCAATTTAATTTATTTTTTACCTGCAAAATTAATAGAAAGATCAAATTTAAAAGAAAATCAAAAATTACTAATTTATGAAAATTTCTTTACAACTCTTTCAAATCTCCACCTAGGACAAGGAATTGATATTAAATTTCACAATGAGTCATACATCCCAAGCATTAAAGAATACATCTCTTTGGTAGAATTAAAAACAGCTTCACTTTTTGGAATGGCTAGCTTTCTAGCCGCAATACTAACAAATAATGAAGATAAAGCTAAAAAAATTTACAGTACTTTTTTAAAACTTGGTGTTTATTTCCAAATAATAGACGATATTAAAAACATGAAAAATAAAATTAATGGTAAAGAATTCGGAGATGATTTACTTGAGGGGAAAAAAAGCTTACCAATAATTTATTTTTTACAAGAAAAAAAATTTGAACCAGAAATTATTTCAAAATTTAATCAAATAAAAAATACCAAAACTACTAAAGCAAGAAAAGAAATATTTAAACTAACAGAAATGATAAATTCATCAAAATCAATAAAAAAATCAACTATTATTGCATTAAAATACTTAAACGAGTTTAAAAACGAACTCAATTTATACCCACTAACAAATAGATATAAAAATCTACTAATAGATACTATTGAGCAAATAAAAGAAGGAATATAATGAAAAAAATAATAATGGCACTTTTTTATGGCTTTATAATAAATATTTACCCCGCTACAACAATATCAACATTAAAATTCGATGAACAAAAAAGCAAATACACAATAGAAAAACTTTACCAAAAATCAATGTTGCTAAAAAATTCAAAAAAATATAACAAAGCAATAGAAAGTCTAACAAAAATAATTAACATGGATCAAAATCAAGCTGATGCTCATCTTCTGCTCTCAGAATTAGAATATTTAAATAAAAACTGGAAAAAAGCAATTATTAAATCTCAGGATTACTTAAAAATAATAGACTTTAAAGATAAAAAGAACTTTTTAGATATCTCTTGGGCATACTTTTTAATAGGAGAAGTTGAGAATTCAATGGACTATATAATTAAATTTTTCCAAAGCGGTAAAGAATTGTTCGAAGAAAACATATTTATAGCAATTGATGCCCTTTTTAAAAAAAGCATTTATCATTTTATAAACAATAAAAATGTAGCATTTAATACAACATTATCCTCAACGTTTCAATTAGCACTCAATGACGACACATTGTTTATAATTTTTTTAAATAATTTAGAAATAATAAAACAAATACCCTTCTATCATTTTAATAGAAAAAAACTAGAAGAACTATATCTACAAATCAACACTCTAAAAACAATTCAAAACACAACTTGCAGAACTTAAGCTAAGATCTATCTTTTCTCTTAATCAACGAAACCAATATATTTATTATTATTGCTACGTAAAATTGAAAAGAAAGAGAAAAATAAGAATTTATATACTCTTGAGTGCGAAAAAATTGATATTCAAAAAACACTATCAAAAAAGAAATTGGGAAAATTAATAAAGGATTTGAAAATGCAATATAAAGAATGCAAATAGCAAGCCAACCATTGTTTAATCCTAAATTATAAGAGTAAGCATTAAGACTTACCGCAATAAATGAACCAGCAAGACTTGCTGTGAAAATTGATACAAAAATTGCAAAAGATTTAAAATAATTGCTTATTTTCTCACCCAAAATATCTTCATAATTTCCCGAAGAGATAAATTCAAACACTGCCCTAATTCTTGAATAACTTATAATATAAACAGTTATAAATAAAAAAATGAAAAAAATAGCAATAAAAACAAAAATCTCAAAATTTCCAGATAAATTTAAAGTAAAACCGGGAATAAAATTAAAATTACTCTTCATTAAATAATCAACAAAAAAATAACAAAAAATATTAATGCCTATTCCTGCTATAAAAATATCATAATTTTTCTTTACTACAAAAGATAAGAAAAAACCAAACAAAAAGCTAATAAAAAGAGTGAAAATGGTTGAGATAAAAATTCCATATCCCAAATAAATGAAAAAAGATGTTAAAAATATTGAAAGATACGAAATGCCCTCAATAGACACATTTAAAAATCCTATTTTCTCTGTATAAAGAACTCCAAGTGCTAAATACGAAAATACAATAGCCTGCTCAAAAATACCAAACATCTACTTTTTCCTAGCTTTAATCAAAAATAAAGAGATAAAAATAGCAATAGATTGACAAAGTCCAATAAATTCATACTTAAAGTCATAATTTATATTAAGAAAATTATTAAATTCAATTAATGTTGCAAACAATAGGCTAAAAAATAATACATAAACATAATTAAATCCTGAAATTACAGCAACAATTAGACTACTCCAACCAAGCCCTGAAGTTAACCCTAAAACCAAATAGGGCTTAAAAAACACTACAAACATAGAGCCCGCAAGACCGTTTAAAAAAGCACTGCCAAATACAGCAAAAAATTTATATTTAAATTCATCTATATTAAAAAAAATATCTATCTTTTTTTTATTACTCAATATTTCAAGCTGAAGCCCATAAATAGTTTTTTTGTGCATAAAAACATAAAAAAGCCAAACTGATACACCAAACAAAAACAAGCAAATAAGTGATGAATCTAAAGTAAATAAACCATTGATCCTTTTTGTCTGATTAGAAAAACTACCTGTTTTTAACATATTTAAAATAAATCCATCTACCAATCTTTGATTTCCATAAGATATTAAAAGACCTGTTAGGGCTTTATTTAATCCAAAGAAAAAAGTAATAAAAAAGGGAATAAGCCCTAAAAGCCCCACAAAAAAAGAACTTAAAAATATTAAAAATATAAAATTAAAATAGGTCAATCCAAAAAAACTTGAAAATATATAAACGAAAAATGCCCCAAAATAAACTTGACCTTCGTTTCCAAGATTTAATGAATTACTCTTAGCACAAGTGGCAATACCCGTAGCCATGATCAAAAATAAAATAAAACGCCAAGATATCATCTTAATATAAGAAAATTGAAAAAAATCACCGAAAAAATAGCTAATACTTAATATTGAAAAAGAAAAAATTAATGCCATAAAGCTATTTCTAAAAAAGGTCATAAAAATAGTAATTCCTTTAATTTTTCTTTACTAATTTCTTCTCTAGATACGTTTAACAAAACTTCTCCCATTTTCATTGCTAAAATGTTATCGGATAGCAAAAACAATTCATCTAAATTGGAAGTGATCAAAAGAACTGGCTTTTCTTTTGAATAATTACGAATAGCAACAGACATTTCATTATAAGCTTTGTGATCTAAATTGCTCAAAGGAGAAAAACAAATTAAAAAACTTTTTGCAATATACATTTCTCTGTAAAGAGCAAACTTTTTCAAAGTTCCTCCAGAAAATGCCAAAGATTTGGAATAAAGAATTCTATATATTTTCTCTTCGCTATATAATTCCATTTTTTTTTTAAAAAAATCTTTAATTCTATTAATGTAAGATTGTCTAATAAAAATTTTTTTTTCAAAATTCATAAATTTAGCCAAAAAATTATCTAATATACTGCTATTATCTGGGAATAAATTGCCAATACCTAAAGGTAAAAATCCAGCTTTACACTCAAAAATATTTATTCGCTCATATCTAATGCCATCAATTTTTATGCACCCAACAAAAATAAGTTCTCCTAAGAATAATTTTTCCCAAGTTTTAATTACAGCCTCTTCACCAATTATTCCTAAAACACCCCTTTTATTTAAAGAAAAACTAACATCATATTTCCAAAAATCTTCGAAAAACAGATTAAATTTAATTGGATCTTTTTCAAATTTATTAAAATTAATATTTACCAAAAACATTTTATCACTAGAGGATTCAAGCCTGCTCAAAATCGACTCTTTGTTTATCGTTCTAAAACACTTTCCATCTTTTAAAACAATAAACTCGTCGCTAAATTTTACAGCATCTGTGATCTCGCTATGAGTAATAAAAAGAGACGCGATTCCTGATTTCTTAAGCAATACAAGCAATTTTATAAAAGCTTGCGCTTCTTTTTGAGAAAAATAAGCAGCACTCTCGTCAAAAATAATTATTTTTGCATTCTCTTTAAGAGAAGCAATAATAAGCAAAAAATAAATCTCTTTAATATTTAAATCTTTAATTTTCTTATCTAAATCAAAAGAAATATTATAAAATTGCATAAGCCATTTATAATATTTATAGGTCTTAGATTTATTCATTGGCATGAAAAATGCATAACCAAACCAATATATGCTCAAATACTCCCATACTCTTAAATTCATTTTCAAATTAGGAACTTGAGAAACAAGATAAATACCGTTATTTTTAGCCTTATCTACATTCCAGGTTTTTTGCTTAATGCCATTTACCAATATTTCACCATCATCAAAATCAATAAGTCCGGAAATAATCTTGGCTAGGGTGCTCTTTCCTTCTCCATTTTTACCAACTACTGTAAAAATTTTAACTTCTCCAATTTTTAAATTAATACTATCTAAAATAGGCTTATCAATATCTGGAAAATACTTAACTATATTTTTAAACTCTACCATTAATTTTGTTCCAAATTAATTTTTATACCATTTGCACCAACCTCTTCTATTTTTCTTAAAAGATCTTCTTTTAACTTTTGACTGGTTCGCTCCAAATAAAAAACATTTGTAATATTAAACAAAACTCCTTTATGTTTTATGCCAAAAATATCAGAATTCCCATAGTTAATCTCTGACTTAAGAGCCTTATCTAAAATATATGAAACATAATATTTTTGATTTGTAATTCCCGAACCAATAATATTTTCTTTATTATCCAAATAATCTTCGCTATCAAATAGAACCGCAGAGACATTATTCTCTCTAACAGAGGAAAGCACTCCTTCAACAGCAGATCCCACAATAGGAAGTATTACCAAAACCCCCGAATCTTTAATCAAAGAGTCTGATAACAATTTAGCTAAATTACTATCATGCCAATTGCCCAAAACTCGATAATAAACTTCAGATCTCATGCCAGTATCAAGAATTCCTTTTTTGAAATAACGATAAATATAATCACTCATAACAGGATAATTTTGACCCGCAATCAAAGCAGCATTCCCAAAGCCAGATTTAATAAATTCCTTTAAAAAAAGACCCACATAATACCCTAAAATATAAGCCTCTTCTGCAACATTATAAGAAACTGAATAAACTTTCTTGTTAGTGTTTTTGACCAAAGAATCAAAAATGAGAAACCTGGTATGAGGATAATTACTTGAAACATTATCGACAATGTATTGCATAGCATTATTTGTAGTTATTAAAAAATCATATTTTTTTGAGGTTAATAGTTTTTCAAGCATTTCTATCCACTCGCTTTGATTAAATCCAGCCTCTAAAACTTTAATTTCAAGATTTTCGTGCTTTTTTTTAAATTCAAACAAAGAATCATACATTTCTTTATAAGATGGAGATCCTGAAATAATCCCGGGAATAAATAAAGCAATATTAGTTTTATTAGAAATATCAACCTTTCGCTTCTTGAAAAAAATTAAATAAACAAATAAATATAAATGAAATATCGTAAATAAAATCCAAAACCCTTTAAAAAACACATTTTTACTCATAAAAATAAAACATCCTTTTATTAATTTAATTATTATTAAATTCCATTTAATGCCATAAAAATCAAATAAAAAAAGATCAATAACAAGCTATAAAAAATAAAACCACCAAAACTAATTAAAAAATTAATTATCCTAACAACTGAAGAATACATTTTTTTCCCTTATGATACAATTTTGGTAAAAAATTCTGAACCGAAATTTAATAAAATATTAAGCAAATTATGAATGTGAATTTTAAATTCCGTTGGATAATATAATAAAATTTTAAAATTTTTTATTTTTTTAAAAATGCTCGATATTAATAGTTTGAAATAGCTAATAAAAAAAAATGTGTTAATTTTTTCTATTTGAATTTTCAAAAAATATATCATGTCATCTAACAAATAACTTTAACATAAAGTTAAATACATAAAAATCAAAACTCTCTAGGACGCAATAAATACAATTCATTAACATTTAAATTGCTAGTAATATCATCATTTGAGCGTCTTAAATACATCTTTAAAGAATGGATTGTTTTAAAAAACTTATTTTTTAAAAAATTTTTATTAGCTTTGTAATCTTTTAAAAATTTTGAAATGGGCCCGTTAACGGTTATTGAATTATCGAAAAAATTAGAAAAATATTTCAAAACATCATCCACAAAATAAAATCTATTAGCCAAATCAACAAAATTATTAAAAAGCACTCCGATTCTACCCTTTAAATAATTAACATTTTTAATCATATCAACCCTGTTACCAAGCCTATAATTTTTATCTTCCAGACTCCACTTTGAATATATAGAACTAAATTTAAAATCTTTCATTAAATAATTATACATAAAGTTGAATCTAAAACTATCTTCAATATATTTTAAAATAAAAAAATATAAAAACCTTTTATTTAAAGACATAAAATTATCTTTAGCCATCCTTATAAAATTTTGATTAACACCCTTTAAAGTGCCCTCATTAACTTTGTGTAAAAAAGAATTTCCATTAAAAAGCAAAAGACTGGTATTTGGAGAAATTAAATATTCGGCTTTATTAATGTGCCTTATGCTACTACCCTTGTAAACATTAATAAAACAATTATTAAAATAATCGCTATTGACATAAAATTTTGAAGTATTTTCGACTTTAAACAAATTTTCATCTATTATAACAGAAAATGAAGATCCTTTAACAATGTTATGAATTATAGCATCAACACTCCCTCTAAATAAATATACTTTTGCATCTTGCAAATCCTTAAGAGAAGAATAAAACACAAAACTATTTGTATTGGAATAAAAAATTAAATCTGCAGAAATACCATTTATTTCATATAAATTTATTTTAAGCTTTGAATTTTCTCCAACCTCAATAAAATCATATTCAAAAATTTCGTCATCTAAACCCAACTTAACAGGAAATGTATTTCTAACAACACTAACTTTACCTTCTATTTCTTTTACAACTGCCACTTGAGAAAATAAAGCTCTACTTGAAAGCAATATCAAAAGGATAAAATGATATATTCTAAAAATATAGTTCTCCTGATCTTTGAAAAACTCATAAATTTAATTATACCTTGTTTTATATAAATTTATTATACTTTGAACAATTGTAAAAAAGAAGTATAATTTAGTTTAAGAATTAAAAATATTAAGTTTTTATTGACATACTATAATTGCTATAATAATAAAGATAGTTAAAGTAAGAACTTTAATGTTTGAAGATTCTTACTTTAAAAATAATAGAAGCCAAGTTATTAGAAGGGTGTATTTATGAATATAAAGAATAAATTAATACCGCTGCTGCGAATTGTAGTAGTAATCTCTTTTATCGCATGCAAAACGCCTCCGGAATCAAGAGAGAGTAAAAATGCTAAAATTGCACAACCAGATAATAAAAATTTTCAATTAAGAGATATAAAAAACATTAAAAATGAACTAATAAGAGAGCGGGGACATCTTTTTTATTCCAAAGAGTTTAACGAAGCTGAAAGATTAGAAAAAGCAATGAAACAAAGTTTTTCTAAAAAAAAAGCAATAGAGGGAAATGAAATTGCGCTAAAAGTACTTGAAAGATACAAAACAATAATAAAAGAAACAAGGGAAAAAAAAGAAAAAACAAACTACCTTAAAGAAAATATTGAAAAGTATCTAAACGATGCAGAAGCAAATGAAGCATATATATGGATTCCTTTGGAAATCGACGAAGTAAATAACTTGTATTTTGAAGCAACAAGAAAATATAAAAATTACGATCTTGACAATGCCCTTGACATGTATAGTAAGGCCTTTAACAGAGCACAACAAGCAGCAAAAAATGCTAAAGAAGCTAAGGCTTTAAAAGAAACTGACGAGAGAATGTACAAACAATTAAAAGCGCTTGAAGCGGCTTCTAACTTACCAATTTATAGCAATAATAAGCTTATAAAGCCATCTCCATGGAATGGTAGAGCATTCATTAAAGAAAAAAACGATCACTTAAACCTTTTAAATACCAATAAAGGCACTTATCTTCTTGGAGAAGAAGAAACTTTAATCCCGATAGTACTTGCATACGAAGAAAAGGTAGAAATAGCAAAAAACTCTAAACCTCAAGAACAATTCAAAACACTAGAACTTATTGAACGATCTAGAACATTGTGGGAAAAAGGGGTTGAGGCTAAAAATGTAAAAAACTTAAGACTTGCCAATGAATTATTTTTAGAATCTGCAAGATACCTTGAAGCTTATCAAAGCAATGCAAGCAGTGAGCTTTATGTAATAAAAATAGGCAATACCTTATGGGGAATTTCCAAAAAATTATACAACGATCCTTACTTATGGCCAAAAATTTGGTTTGCCAACAGACAAAAAATACAAAATCCAGATCTAATTCATTCTAAATGGAAGATAATAATTCCTGCCAAATAAGCAAAAACAATCATAAAGCAAGGCTTCTAAACCTTGCTTTCTTATTTTATATCTAATAAAATTAAGTAATAAAAACAATCTAAAAGAGACAAAAAATGAAAAAGCTAATATTACTAAACTTAATACTTATTTCCTGCTACACAATTAACTTAAAAAAATTAACAAAAGAAACCCCTTATAGGGTTTATCTCAGAGAAGCTCAAAAAGCTGTCAATGTCAATGACTATAACTCTGCTTTAAAAGCATACGAAAAAATGATTCAAAATTTCGCTAACAATCCAAATATAGTTGCTACTGGTAAATATGAAATTGCATTCATATACTATACAACAAACAAAACAGAAAAAGCAAAAAAAATCTTTGAAGAGTTAATAGAAAATAATCTGGAAACGCCTAAATGGATTAAACCTTTAGCTAAAAAAATATTAAATAAAATAGAAAATAATAAAAAATAATAATTTAAGAAATAAAAATTTTTACTGGAATATTATTCCATAAATTGTAATATCTTTTTCCTTTGCAGAATTAACAACGTCTTTATAAACAATAGACCCTCTTGGATACTCATGAGGAGGAGCATCTCCTATAACAATAATAAATCTTCTTTCTGCTCGCCAATCAAACTGGGTCACAGCAGCATCAATCCCCTCAAACACAGCTTCTGGATAATCCCCACCGCCACCAACATTAACATACTTAAGAATATTATTTAAATAAGGAATAGTATTAAAATCAAAAGCTTTGGTTAAAAAATCTTCAAGATAGTCTTTATAAAAAACAAGACCTATTCTATAGGATTTAAATTTTTGAAGTTGAGGCTCTATTATTGAAAACAAATGTTCTTTTAGAATCTCAATATTGCTTTTCATACTATCAGTAACATCAACAACAAGCACTAAATCTAAATCATAAACCGGATCTTCTGAGTTTTTTAAAATTTTGTTTATTTTATCAACAATATCAATACCATTATTAGCAATAACAACCTCATCTGAAAATTTTGTAAAAGTATCCTTTAATTCATTAAATTCAATTTTTCTCTGATTTTGATCATCATTAAAAAGCAATTCATAAGCATTGTCTTGATACCTGCCCATATAATCATTATATTTTTTCTCAAAAGATCTTATAGAAAACCAAAAGGGTTCTTTTTTGTTTTTTAATATTTCTAAGTCAATCTCACCACTTCTTGTTGAAAAATTCGGAAATCCATATTTTAATTTTTTTGGAATCAATATATGAAAAGCTTCTCCAAACTTTTTATTAGGAACAGGGGTAGAAGATGTCAATGATAAAAGTTCTTTATTCTTAATAACTCTTCCATTTAAAATTCGAATTTCATCTCCATTAACCTTATTGTAGCTTAATGTTCGAAATGAATAAGTGGCCACATCTTTTTTCTTATCAGGAATTTCAAAAGACTCTGTCAATATTACTGACTTGATCGCAGGTTTTTTTCTAATAAAAAGATGAAATCCCTCTTCATGAGCCTCAACATAAACATCATCAATCCCTATTTTCAAAGAATTATCTCCAAACCCAAACAAATAAAAACTAATAAAAAAAAACAAAAAAATTTTCTTCATAAGGAAACCCGACCTCATAAATAACTCAAAAACAATCAACAAGATCTATAATTAAAGTTTTTCAGATAAATTTTCATAAAATAAAACATTTGATTTAGAAAAACTATTTTTAAAAATATTTCTGAGATTTAAACTGGCAAGATCTTTTTTAACGCTTTTTACCATATCTTCATCCCTATTTAATATATCAAAAATCTTGGCTGATTCGCTTAAATTGCTAACTCCAGAATTAAAAAGTTTAGTATCTCTTATTGATGAAAAAGAAGCCATTACTTCTACAACCCCAAGATTATTATAAGTCTCAATTTCTTTTAATAAAAGAGTTTTATGATAATCGTTTTCTTTGGGATTAAAATTCAAAACATTGGCCTTCTCTAGTTCTAAGTTTTGCATAACTCTTAAATAATAGCTCCTAGAAGCTAAAAAATCGCCCATTTTATAAAGAGTTAAGGCAATAGAATTTAAAACTTCGTTACTACTTGAAAACCCCGCCATGCTCTCTACTTTAAATAAATATTTCAATGCATCATCATAATTATTTTCCTTGTAACTAAGCAGCCCAACTTTATAGTAAACATCTGGACAATCAACGCCTTCATTTATTGCTAATTTGTAAGAAGATATCGCAGACTTAAAATCATTCAAAGATCTAAGAATATCACCTTGCTTTTCATAAATTGAAGAAATTTCCTTAGATCCTTTTATAAGGTTGTGTTTTTTATAAAAAGAATAATCACTCAGGGCTAAGCCAATAATATTGCTAGCCCTAAGAGAATCTCGAGATTTTTCATAAATGTCTGCTAAAATTTTATAAGCCAATATCTTGTCCTCAGCATCTTCAATTGAATTTTTATGCCTAAAACTATTTAACGCTTTAAGCAAATAAACTTCGGCCTTTTTAAAATCTCCTATGTAATACGAATATCTTCCACTTTCAAAAAGTGCCTTGTCGTAATTGGGATTTTTATTTAATATTTTTCTGAGAATGTATTCAATCTCTGAATTCATATTGACATTATTGTCAAGCTTAAAAATAGTTCTGCTATCATTTCTTTTAAAATTAGAAAATTCCTTATTCAATAAATTTGTTTGCCCATTAAGATAATTTAAATTTATAGCAAGATTATTTGCTCTTTGATTATAAGTCACAAAAGAAATATACTTGTCTACAAGCTTTTTAGCATATTTTGTGTAAACAACTTCATCAATATCTAAAATTTCATTTGACTTAATAAAATTATTAACATTGTCAGACTCGGTATCTAAATTAGCTTCAATATACGCATTAAAAAGTTTAAATAAAATTTCCTTTTTTTGCCCATATTTAAAAAGCACAACTGTATAGCTATTAATACTATCTTTATAGTAATTAGAATTTGTCTTAGCCCATTTAAAATAATTATCTCCCTTTAATACTAAAGCATCATAATCATAAAGATCATAAGATATAACCTCATCAAGTATTGAATTAGCCTCAGAGTGCTCTCCAAGATTAATTTTCATAGAAGCGTACGAAATATATCCTTCTTTATTAAACTTTTTTCGCCTTCTGCTTGTAGAATTTTTAGAAAAAGGCTCAATTGTAAACAATTCCTCATACTTCTCTTCAGCACTATCAAAATCTCTAACGTCTTCAAACGCCTTAGCATAATTAACAAACCATTTATCATTAGGCCTAATATAATAAGCATCCCTAAAGATAGCTTTTGCAAGATCTCTTTTATTTGCGTATATAGATTCTATACCCTCTTTATACTTGCTCTCAGAGGCAACATAAAAAAATATTACATCTACTATAAGATACAAAGAAACTAAAACTAAAACAACAAAAAGAGAAGCTATTTTTATTAAGGGCAGTAAAGCCCTTGAAACTCTATAGCTCAATTTTTGCTGAAGCTTGCTATATTCTTCCGCCTTAAAATAAATTACAGGCAATTTAATAGATCGACCAACAATATCTCCTACAAATTTAGCAATAAATTTCAACCTTTTTTTATTTTTTTCAACAAGATCAATTAACGCTTCAAGTTTGAACCTTGAAACATTCTCCTTAGTTAAAGCCTCAGCAATTGCAATTCTTAAATTTCTAGGATAGGAATTTAAATGTTTTAAAAATAATGGATAATTAACCTTAAGTTCGAAACGTTTAAAATTTGCATTTTGATCATACTCTAAAAATTTAAAATCATCTGCAACATTTTCAAAATCATCCTCATCAGCACCTAAATTTAAACCATCTCCAGCAAACATCTCTGATTGTTCGTCTGTTTGGTTCTTCTCACCATTTGCCGCATTACCAATACTAAATTCATTCAATTTATTAAATTCACTAGATTGCAAAAAATTATCATCCCCCGAAACAGAAGAATCATTATTGGCTTTAAAAAAATTATTATTGCTTTGATTGTTAATTAATTCCTCAGAATTAAGTTCTGAAGAATTGATTAAATTATCAAAATCAAGCTTAGAAGCAAATTCTAAATTAATAGAATTATCATCAAGAACTTTGTCAATATTATTCTCAAAAGAATCACTAGAAGAAACGTCAAAATCATTATTTAAAGTTGAAAGATCTGAGTCCATATCAACCCTTAAGTCAGAACCACTTAAAGGTAAATTATCACTAAAAATGTCAGAATAAGGCAATTTATCCTCACTCTCAAGAGCATCAAGCATAAAATTTAAATCAAGTTCATCATCATTTTCCTCTAAAGCAAGATCTTCACCTATCCAAGGAACAATACTCTCTCCAGGCTCAGGAAGCTTAACATCCATACTCACCCCAAAAGATTCCTTAGATAATCTTTCATTAGAAAGATTATCTAATATTTCTCTTTTAAACTGTATTATCTTATCTAAATCAGGCATATTGTAATCAAATTCCTAGCTCATAAAAAGCTTTTTTTATAAAATTCATGACCCTCTGCATGAAGAACATTAAAGCGATTTTCTAAATCTTCAGCAATTTTTAAACCCAAAGCTTCCTTTGTAATCTCTGTCTTAGAATCTTTCAAGGTGTTTAAAATTTTATCCCTATACTCAGCAATACTTATAACCTTATCAGCATTATATATAAGGGAATCTCTTTTAAAAACATCGTGAGACATATCTCCATCCTCAGAAACTTCTAAAACATTTCCATTGATTCCAATCATTAAATAATAATCAAAAATTTTAAAATAATTACCAATTTCTAAAATTATTTTTTTTGTTTCAGGTCTTCCTTTTCTATACCTAGTAGCAGTAGGAAAAATAAGTATAATATACCCACTATTTTTCTTTTCACAAATATACTTCATAGAATTAGAATTAAAAACACGCCTTTGCCTAGCATGTTCTAAACCAACCCCAACAAATGCATGCGGTGGATACACCAATATTGCATTGTACCCCAAAGAAAGGGTCTTAACAAATAAATTATCTCTAAAAAGCTTAACTCCAGCTATTGGGATAATATGATCTGCAATATCATGATAACCCATTTTGTAAAGTAAAAATTGAAAACAAGGAAAATCAAAATTACTATAATGCTCCATTAATATAATTGAAGACTTACCGGATTTAGTCTTTTGGTAAAGTTCTAAAATATTTTGCATACCAATAATGGTAGATCCACTCTTAAGAAGTCTCTCTATCATTCTATCTGCCAATCTTCTACTATTAGAATCTGCATTTCGATAAGACTTATCCAAATAATTAACATTTTCAACAGACTTAAATTGAATTACAAAGTCGCTTTCCATGTCTTTAAAATATTTTTCAAAACTTTCATTTTGTACAAACATAAAACCAGCACCCTTTAAAGCATTCTATGCTGCCACTTAACCGTTAGTTACATTATTTTATTTACTAAAGACAAAAACTCTATAAAACTAAAAATAAATAACTAATATTAAACAAGCATACATTTTTGAAAACATTTCAAACAATTATACCTTATTTGCCATACAAATTAAAGTAAAATTTTAGCTTACAACAATAGACAAATAATACTAAAAACTATTTAAGTTATTAGACTTTTTTTATTATAAAAATTAAAGTAAAATTTAAATACAAAATAAATTAAAGTATTAGGAGGCATACATATTTAAAATTAAAACAAAACAAATAATCATTTATTAAAACTTATTAAAAAAGATCAATAAAGAATGAGAGCAAAAAATATATAAATATATTAAAAAGGGAAAATCCTATGAAATATACAAAAATAGCCTTAATGCTAATAATTTTTTCTTTAATAGCCTGTATTAATAATGCCAAAAAAGAAAAAATGGTCTTTAGAGTATCAAACTTAACCGAGCCATCGTCACTTGATCCTCAACTCTCAACAGACCTTTACGGTAGCAATATTATTGCAAACCTATTCTTAGGCCTAGCGGTAAAAGATTCTCAAACTGGAAAATATAAACCGGGACTTGCAAAAAGTTGGGATATTTCTGAGGATGGAATTATTTATACATTTAACCTAAGAGAAGATATAGTTTGGAGCGATGGGGTTGCCATTACTGCTGAGGAAATAAAAAAATCATATCTAAGAATTTTAAATAAAAAAACAGCTGCAATGTATGCTAATTTAGTAAAATCTACAATAAAAAACGCACAAGAATATTTTGATGAGACAGTACCTGAATCTGAGCTTGGCATAAAAGCTATTGACAGCAAAACCCTAGAGATAACATTAACATCTCCAAAGCCTTATTTTCCTGATATGCTAACACACGCAGCATACATACCAATTCCAATGCATATTGTTGAAAAATATGGAGAAAATTGGACAAACCCTGAAAATATGGTTGTTAGCGGCGCATACAAGCTTAAGGAAAGATTAATTAACGATAAAATAGTAATAGAAAAAAATGAAAAATACTATAATGCAAAAAATGTAGAAATTGATGAAGTAATATTTTACCCAACAGAAGGTAACGTGGCTTACAATATGTACATAAACGGTGAAATTGATTTTCTACAAGGAGCAGAAAAGAATAATTTAGAAGAAATTAAAATAAGAGATGATTATTATTCTGGGTTAAAAAACGGAATGGCATACATAGCATTCAATACAAAAATAAAACCACTAGACAATTTAAAAGTTAGACAAGCCATCTCTCTTGCTATTGATAGAGAAACTTTAACTAAAGTAGTTTTAAAGGGAAGTTCAGAGCCAACAAGAAATCTAACTCCAAAATTTGATGATTATTCTTATGGAAAAAATTTAATACTATTTGATCCTGAGAATGCAAAAAAACTTTTAGCTGAAGCTGGATATCCGGATGGGAAAGGATTCCCCACATTAAAATATAAAATATCGGCGGGAAGACCAACAACAGCAGAATTTTTGCAAGAACAATTTAAAAAAATACTAAACATTAACTTAGAAATCGAGAATGAAGAATGGACAACATTCCTAGGAAGTAGAAGAACTGGAAATTACCAAATGTCAAACGTGGGATGGATAGGAGACTATTTTGATCCTTTAACATTCTTAGATAGCTTATTTACAACAGAAAATCATTTTTTTGGAGCATACAAATATTCAAACAAAGATTATGATGCTTTAATAAAAAAATCTAATTTTGAACTTGACCCAATAAAAAGACAAGACATTTTAAGACAAGCTGAAGAGATAATAGTAGAGAAAGACTTTCCTATGACACCTTTATATATACCCAAATCCCATTACCTTTTCAGAAATGATAAATGGACAGGGTGGGTGCCAAATATTGCAGAAATATATTTATATGAAGATATTAAAACTAAAAAATAATTAAATTAGGTAAAATAAGTAATTTTAAAATTAAGATTTAAAATTAATATCTACCGGAAGGGCAATTATGAAATTAAAGTTGAATTTTAAAGCAAACTTTAAAATGGAGGTATAAAAAATTATGAAATTACAAAAATCATTATTTTTAATAATATTTTTTCTAACTTTTCTTTGCTGTAATAATGAGAAAAAAAAAGAAGGAGTATCATTTAAAATAAGCTTGGGGGCAGAGCCAAGCAGTCTTGACCCTCAATTAGCAGACGATAATGTCGCATCAAAAATGATAAGTACAATGTTTAGAGGGCTTGTTACAGGAGATCCTAATACAGGAGGGAATAAACCGGGACTTGCAAAAGATTGGGATGTTTCTCCTGACGGAACAGTTTACACATTTAACCTAAAAGAAAAAATCAATTGGAGTGACGGAGTTGCAATTACTGCAGAAGGAATTAGAAAATCTTATCTTAGAATTTTAAATAAAGAAACTGGCTCAAAGTACGTTGAAATGGTTAAATCAGTAATTAAAAATGGTCAAAAATATTTTGATGGAGAAGTGCCTGACTCTGAACTTGGAATTAGGGCGATTAACGAAAAAACATTAGAAATAACACTAGAATCACCAAAACCTTATTTTATTGACATGTTAGTACACCAATCATTTATTCCTGTGCCGATTCATGTTACTGAAAAATATGGACAAAGCTGGACAAGCCCTGAGAACATGGTTACAAGCGGCCCTTTTAAATTAAAAGAAAGAATTCCTAACGAAAAATATGTCTTTGAAAAAAATAATAAATACTACAACTCAAATGAAGTAGAATTAGAAGAGATTACATTTTATACAACAAATGACGACTCAACAGCATATAAAATGTATGAAAATGAAGAACTAGATGCAATCTTTGAAGCCATACCACCAGATTTAATCAAAGATTTAAAATTAAGAAACGATTATTACTCATCAGCTGTTAATGCCATATACTTTTATGCATTCAATACAAAAATAAAACCACTAGACAATTTAAAAGTTAGACAAGCCATCTCTCTTGCTATTGATAGAGAAACTTTAACTAAAGTTCTTGACAACGGGACTACCCCCACAAGAAGAGCAACTCCCAACTTTAGTTCATATTCTTATGCAAAAAGTTTAGAATTATTTAATCCTGAAATTGCAAAAACCCTTCTAGCTGAAGCTGGATATCCGGATGGTGATGGATTTCCAATTTTAAAATTAAAATACAATACAAACGAAGCAAATAAAAAAATTAGTGAATTTATTCAAAACCAATGGAAAAAAAATTTAAATATTGATGTAGAACTTGAAAACGAAGAATGGACAACATACTTAAACACTAAGGCAAACGGAAATTATGAAATAGCAAGAGCAGGATGGATAGGCGATTATGCTGATCCTTTGACATTTTTAAAAATATTTACACAAGGATACACACAATTCTCATCTCACAATTACTCAAACCCAGAATACAACGAACTTATAAAGAAATCAGATCTTGAGCTTGATCCAATAAAAAGACAAGACATCTTAAGACAAGCAGAAGAGATAATTATTGAAAAAGATTTTCCAATAGCCCCAATATACATATATGGGAATAGTTATCTTTTCAGAAATGACAAATGGACAGGCTGGAACACCAATATTTTAGAAAGATTTGATTTATCTCAGCTAAAATTAAAAAATAAATAATATAATAAACTTTATAATATTAAATTTAATTAAATAAAAATCGTCTATAATTTGTTTCTTATGGACGGTTTTTATTGACTTTATTATAAAAAAAAGATAGTTTAAAACTTATAAATAATTTTAATTTGGGGAAAAGGTTAATATGAGCTTTAATGAAATTAAAAAAATCGGTAAAAAAATTAAAATAGTAACACTACTTATGCTTGCTGTGTCTTTAATTGCATGCAATAATAATTCAGAAAAAGAAAAATTAGCATTTAAAGTATACATAGGGGGAGCACCTTCGTCACTTGACCCACATTTGGTAGATGAAACAATCGGCGCAAGAATTTTAGAACAAATATTCTCAGGGCTTTTGACATTAAATACAAAAACAGGAAAACTAAAGCCCGGACTTGCTAAAAATTGGGAAGCCTCAAAAGATAAAAAAACATACCAATTTTATCTAAGAGATAATCTTGTTTGGAGCGATGGCGTTGAAATTACTGCTGAAGGAATAAGAAAATCTTTTTTAAGAATTTTAAATAAAGCAACAGGATCTACACATGTTGACATTCTTAAATCAATAATAAACAATGGACAAGAGTACTTTGATGGCAAAGTATCTGATTCTGAACTTGGAATCAAGGCAATTAATAGCAAAACGCTAGAAATAACACTTACATCTCCAAAGCCCTATTTTCTTGAATTACTTTTACATCACGCATTCATGCCAGTACCTATTCATGCTATTGAAAAATATAAGAGAAATTGGACAAACCCTGAAAACCTGGTTACTAGTGGACCTTTTAAATTAAAAAAAAGATTGCTTAATGAAAAAATTATCTTTGAAAAAAACGAACGTTATTATAATGCGAAAGAAGTAGAACTTGATGAGCTTATCTACATTACGTCTGACAATGATCTGACTGTGTACAATATGTACAAAAACAACGAAATTGATGCTATTTTTAACAGCATCCCACCGGACATTATAAATGAAATAAAACTACAAAATGACTATTATCAACACAAAAGTAATGCAATTTATTTATATTCATTTAATACAAAAATAAAACCTCTTAATGATGTTAGAGTTAGAGAAGCTTTAACCTTGGCTATTGACAGAGAAACTTTAACTTACAAAGTATTAAATGATGGTACAGTTCCTACAAGAGAAATAACCCCTGATCTTGAAAATTACAATTATGGTAAAAAATTAGCTTTATTTGATCCTGAAAAATCCAAAAGGCTTTTAGCAATAGCTGGATATCCTAATGGAAAAGGATTTCCAATGCTAACGCTAAAATATAATACAAACGAAACTCATAAAAAAATTGCTGCATTTATTCAAAACCAATGGAAAAAAATTCTAAATATAAACCTTATGCTTACTAACGAAAATTGGCCTGTTCTTACCAATAGCAGAAATACGGGCAATTTTGAAATAATAAGAATTGGGCGCATTGGGGAATATTTAGATCCACACACATACTTCACTATATTCACAAGTGAAAATTCACAACTTGCATCATACGGATATTCAAACCCAGAATTTGATAAACTCGTCAGAGAATCAGATTTTGAAAAAGATCCTATAAAAAGAAAACAACTGCTAAGAAAAGCAGAATCAATAATAATTGAAAAAGATTTTCCCGCTGCTCCAATATACATATATTCTGGACACTATCTTTTTAGAAACGATAAATGGACTGGATGGAATCCTAATGTATCAGAGGTTTATTATCTTTCTGAATTAAAACCAATTAAAAATGCAAAACAATAATTAATTTTAAAAAGGGTTTAATATAAATTAAAAACAATATTTAAGTCTAAAGTAAAGTTGACTAAATGTAGCTTAAGGCAAAATGACTTTGTTTAAAGCAAAAATACATAAATAATGTGTAAGATTCTATAATAATTTTACTTAGAATCTTACACAAAAAAATCTTCTCAAATCAAAATAACAAAATTTTAAATAAAAAATTAAAACCAAAAAACACACTTTATTTAAAATTAAATTATTCGTTATAATACAAGCAACTTACTATTGTATCAAAAATTATCAACTATAGCTTGAAAAACAATAAAGACTATATGATATAATTGACTAATACATAAGTTATCAATATCTATTTACAAAGGAACAAAAATGTTAAAGTTTGCTTTAAGGAAAATAATAGGAATAATACCAACTTTACTGGTAATAATTTTTTTATGCTTTTTTGTAATGAGAATGGCTCCTGGAAGTCCATTTGATTCTGAAAAACCTATTGATCCTCAAGTAAAAGCTAGATTGATGGAAAAATATCACCTTGACAAACCTTTTTATATTCAAGCTTTTTATTACATTGCAAACGCTCTCAAAGGAGATCTAGGACCTTCTTTAAAAAAGAAAGACCTTACAGTTAATCAATACATAAAATTAGGATTTCCAAAATCACTTACACTGGGAGTAATATCCCTTATTATATCACTATCAATAGGAATACTAATAGGCATATTAGCTGCTATTTATAAAAATACTTATGTGGATTATATAATAACATCAATAGCAATATTGGGAATTTCCATACCATTATTCGTAATAGGGCCAATTTTACAATACTTTTTTGCAATTAAATGGGGTTTGCTTTATACCTCCGGATGGATTACGGAAAGAGGAGGATTTTCAAATTTAATTCTACCCATAATAACTCTTAGCATGCCCAACATAGCTATTTTCGCAAGAATAATCAGAGGATCAATGCTAGAAATAATACAAAGCGACTTTATAAGAACTGCGCGCGCAAAAGGGCTAAGCTTCAAAAAGATAGTTATAAAGCATATGTTAAGAGGAGCAATGTTACCTGTAGTAAGCTATATAGGCCCAGCATTTGCTGCTATAATATCTGGAAGCGTGGTTATTGAAAAAATATTTAGAATTGCTGGAATGGGAATGTTTATAACAGAATCCGCACTAAACAGAGACTACCCAGTATTAATGGGAGGATTGTTAGTATATTCAATAATACTGCTTATTTCTATATTAATATCAGATATTATATATAAAATATTAGATCCAAGAGTATAAGGGGAAATCAAAATGAATAGCCTTGAAAAACAAAATGAAGAAAACAATTCTAAACTAGAAAGAAGAGCTTGGTCAAGATTTAAAGAAAATAAACTCGCATTTGGCAGTCTTTTTGTAATTGGATTTTATATCTTAATTGCCATTTTGCAACCAATATTGCCAATATATAAATACCATACTCAAATAGTAGCGCATTCTGATTTGCCACCATCTTTCCAGGCTGCTGGAGAACTCTGGTATAATAAAGAAAAAAAATTTATTGAAAAATTAGCAAAAAAAGAAAAAAGAGAAATAAATGAAGAAGAACTAAAAAAACTCGAAGACATAAAAAGAAAAATAGAAAATGAAGTTCAAATAATAGATAAAAAGGAAGTAAAAATACATAAAAGAGTATATTTGCTTGGCACAGACAATCTTGGAAGAGATCTGCTTGCAAGATTAATACAAGGAAGTCAAATTTCTCTTTCTGTAGGATTTATTGGAGCTTTTTTGTCTATGATAATAGGAACTATCCTGGGCTCCATAGCAGGATTTTTTGGGGGATTGCCCGACAAAATAATAACTAAAACAATAGAAATTCTTTATGTATTGCCCTATTTACTTATTGTAATAATATTAATGGCAATAATGGAAAGAAGTATAATCGGCTTATTCATAGCACTTGCATTTGTATCATGGTTAACAGTAGCTCGAGTTGTACGAGGCCAAGTACAATCACTATCAAGTTCGGAATTTATACAAGCAGCCAAAACCCTTGGTGCAACAAATCAAAGAATAATCTTAAAACACTTGATACCTAATAGCATTGGAATGATAGTTATATTCACAACAATAAGGGTTCCAAGCTTTATTATGGCTGAAGCATTTTTATCCTTTTTGGGACTTGGAATTTCAGCTCCAATGACAAGCTGGGGAGAATTAGTGCAAAATGGAATTGCTACATTTGTTGAATATCCATGGAAAGTTTTTATTCCAGCTATAGTTATGACAATATTTCTATTATTTATGAACTTTTTGGGGGATGGGTTAAGAGATGCTTTTGATCCAAAAGATAGTATCTAAGGAGAAATTGAATGGAAAAAGAAAATATATTGGAAATAAAAAATTTAACAGTTGAATTTAGATTAAAACATACAACAATTCATCCTGTAAGCAATGTTAACCTATCTGTAAAAAGAGGAGAAATTAGAGCTATTGTTGGAGAATCTGGAAGTGGAAAATCCGTAACAAGTATGGCTATTTTAAAATTATTACCAGAACTTACAACAATATATAAAAGTGGAGAAATACTATTTGAAAATCAAGATCTGCTAAAACTTAGCGAAAAAGAACTTTTAAAAATCAGAGGAAATAAAATATCAATGATATTTCAAGATCCAATGACTTCATTAAACCCATTTTTAAGAATATCAACTCAACTTGAAGAAACAATAATCTTACACCAAGGATTAGGGAAAAAAGAAGCCAAAAAAAAAGCAATAGAAATGCTAAAAACTGTTGGTGTTGTAAACGCAGAAGAAAGAATCAAACATTTTCCACATCAATTTTCAGGAGGAATGCGACAAAGAGTTATGATTGCCATGGCTCTTAGCTGTCATCCATCCTTACTAATAGCAGATGAACCGACAACAGCCCTTGATGTTACAATCCAAGAACAAATATTATTATTAATCAAAAACCTATCTAAAAAATTCAATACTTCTACCATATTTATAACTCATGATCTTGCGGTTGTTGCTGAAATTTGTGATACAGTATCTGTAATGTATCAAGGAAAAATTGTAGAAGAAGGAACAGTAGAGGAAATATTTAACAATCCTAAACATCCTTACACCATTGGCCTTTTAAAATCAATTCTTACACTAGAACATGATCCAAATAAAAAGCTTTATTCAATAAAAGAAAACCCTATAAAGATCGCAAAAAACAGTGTTGAGGAGTTTTAAATGAACAATCAAAAAGAAATAATTCTTAAAGTAGAAAACTTAACGCAAACATTCACAATAGGAGAAGATTTTTTGTTTTGGAAAAACAAACAAAAAGTAAATGCGGTAAACAATGTTAGCTTTGAGGTTGAAAAAAATAAAACTTTAGGACTCGTAGGAGAATCTGGTTGCGGCAAATCCACTACCCTTCGCTCAATAATGCAGCTTTACACGCCAACTTCTGGAAATATTTACTTTAACGAAAAAAACATAACTAAACTCTCAAAAAAAGAACTCTTAAAAACAAAAAAAGATATGCAAATGGTATTCCAAGATCCTCATACTTCACTTGATCCAAGAATGACAATAAAGGAAATAATAGCAGAACCACTAGAAATATACAATGAAAACAAAATTCTTCCAAAAACAAAACAAGAAATAGAACAAAGGGTAAACGAACTAACAGATATTGTCGGATTACATAAAAGTATGTTAACCAGATATCCTCATGAATTTTCAGGAGGACAAAGACAAAGAATAGGAATTGCTAGAGCCCTAGCTTTAAATCCCAAGCTTCTGCTTTTAGACGAAGCCGTTTCTGCGCTTGATGTTTCAATCAGAGCTCAAATTTTAAATCTCCTAAAAACTCTACAAAAAGAATTTAATTTGTCTTATTTATTTATTTCTCACGACCTTGCTGTAGTAAAATATATGAGTGATAAAATTGCTGTAATGTACCTTGGAGTTATCCTAGAACTTGCGCCTAGAGAAACGTTATTTTCAAACCCAATTCATCCGTATACCAAAATACTAATAGCATCAATTCCTGAAATCAACCCCGAAAAAAGAAAAAATAAAAATATAAAACTGGACGAACAAACTCTAGCAAACATTAGGAAAATTCATTTATCAACCCAAGTACATCCAAAACTAGAAGAAGTAGAAAAAGATCACTTTGTATCTAAATACCTTTTTGATGAGATGAATAAATAAATAATTTAAAACTTATTTGTGGTCAAAATAAGAGACTTCAAAATCTATTTTATTATCAATCCCTTCAACAAAGTATAAATTAATTCTATTAACATTATTTTTATCTATTACTTTGTTACCAGAATCGATAAAATAATAATAAATTCTATCCTTGGGTAAATTTTTAAGCTTAATAGTATAAATTCCCTTATTGTCTTCTTTTTCAACAAGCCTATTTAAAAAAGGATTAAAATTATTAAAACTACCAGCTATTGTAACTATTTGTCCAGGACGACCTATATAAAAAATTTCAATTTCATTGTTATTATATGATTGTATTGGATTTCTCAAAGAAATATAGCTGGACTTCTCTTTAGCAACCTCAATTTTAGAAAATGGGATTAAATCCTCATTATAAACTACATTTTTATTATACTCATCATTAGTCCAAACACCATCTACAATAAGCCTATATTTTATATTGCTTGTACCATGAGGAATATTAACTTTAACAAAAAAAACTCCATGCTCATTTTTTTTGAATAAATATTTCTTAGAATATTGATCAAAGTCAAAGGCAGCAAAAATTTTTCTAATTTCTTTATTGGGAGGATAAAACAACAATATACGATTGGAATCAACCATGGGTTTAAGATTGTCTTTTCTTGTTGAAACTTCTAGAAATTCGTTTAAACTTAAATCGAAATCATAAATTAAATATTCATCTGAAAAAAGATTGTTAACACATAAAGCTGCAAAAACCAATAAATACAAACACCTTTCTTTCATAGATTATACATAAAGCTCACAATAATAATTCTTTTGGCAAAATACTACACATTTAAACTCTTTAACATTATACTAAAAACATACATTAAAGTAAATAATACAAGGAGTACAAAAAATGGGTTTTCATATTTATGAAATCAAAGCCAGACAAATTATTGATTCCAGAGGGAATCCAACAGTTGAAGCTGATGTCATTTTAGAAGATGGAACTTGCGGAAGAGCTGCCGTACCATCAGGTGCATCAACAGGAATTAACGAGGCTGTTGAGCTTAGAGATGGTGATAAGTCTGTGTATATGGGAAAAGGGGTTTTAAAGGCAATTGAAAATATAAAAAACATAATTGCCCCAGAACTTGAAGGTATGAGTGCCTTAAATCAAGTTGCAATCGACAGAAAAATGCTTGAACTTGATGGCACCCCTACAAAAGAAAAGCTTGGTGCTAATGCAATCCTAGCAGTTTCAATGGCTACAGCTAAAGCTGCTGCAAAGTACCTTGGACTTAAGCCTTATCAATATCTTGGAACGTACAAGGCCAACATTTTGCCTACACCTATGTGTAATATTATTAATGGTGGTGCACACTCTGACAACTCTGTTGACTTTCAGGAGTTCATGATAATGCCAGTAGGAGCAAAAACATTCAGCGAAGCAATAAGAATGGCAGCAGAGGTTTTTCATACGCTAAAGGGCATTCTAAATGGCAAAGGATATGCAACTTCTGTTGGAGATGAAGGAGGATTTGCTCCAAATTTAAAATCAAATGAAGAAGCTTGTGAAGTGATTATAGAGGCAATAAAGAAGGCAGGATATGAACCTGGAAAAGACATTGCAATAGCTCTTGATCCAGCAACATCTGAGCTTTATGATTCAAAAACAAAAAAATATGTACTTAAATGGTCAACAAAAGAAGAACTTACTTCAGAACAAATGGTTGAATATTGGGCAAAGTGGGTAGAAAAATATCCAATTATTTCAATTGAAGATGGAATGGCTGAAGAAGATTGGGATGGATGGAAAAAACTTACAGACAAAATTGGAAACAAAATACAGCTTGTTGGAGATGATCTGTTTGTAACAAATACTTCGTTTCTTAAAAAAGGAATCGAAATGGGAGTTGCTAATTCAATCCTTATTAAGGTCAATCAAATTGGAACACTAACAGAAACATTTGAAGCTGTGGAAATGGCCAAAAAAGCAGGCTACACAGCAATAGTCTCCCACAGATCAGGAGAAACAGAAGATACGACAATAGCGGATCTTGTAGTAGCTCTTGGAACAGGACAAATCAAAACTGGTTCACTATCAAGAACAGATAGAATAGCAAAATACAATCAACTCATAAGAATAGAAGAAGAATTGGAAACAACTGCTGAATACCACGGTAAAAGCGTCTTTTATTCTATTAAACAAAATTAAAAAAGATCCCTGTAAAAGGGATTTTTTTTAATTAAATAAAAATGTAAAATGTATAAAAAAATAAAATTATCTTTTGGAAAATTGAAAACTTTTTCGTGCTTTTTTCCGCCCAAATTTTTTACGTTCAACCTTCCTTGAATCTCTTGTTAAAAACCCATTAGATCTCAAAATCATCTTATTAGATTCATCAAGATCAAAAAGAGCTCTTGAAATGCCATGCCTTATTGCCCCCGATTGACCTGAAATACCTCCCCCATAAACATTAATATAAAGATCATATTTTCCAAGTGTATTTGTCAAAATCAAAGGCGATAACGCCATTGTCCTTAAATTTTCAAGTTGGATGTAAGAGTCAAAATCTCTATTATTTACTTTAATATTGCCACTACCTTCTCTAATGTAAACTCTAGCAACAGAAGATTTTCTCCTACCAGTTCCCATTGATAAATTAACATTGCTAAAATTTGATTTTTTCATTTTACCTCTCTAAGTTAGCTTACAGCTTTATAGGATTTTGAGCTTTAAGAGTATGCTCTGAACCAGGAAAGACTTTTAAATTTCTAAAAAGATCACGCCCCAAAGGACCTTTTGGCAACATACCCTTAATAGCAATCTCAAGAGGTGCACAAGGCTTTCTCTCTGACAATGTTCTAAAAGTGTCAGAATAAAGACCTCCCGGATATCTTGAATGCCTATAATAAAGTTTTTGTTGATATTTCTTCCCAGTCAGCTTAACTTTAGAAGCATTAATAATAACAACATTGTCGCCCAAATCTTGATGGGGAGTATAATAAGCTTTATGTTTGCCTCTTAAAATTTTAACAACATCCACAGCAACTTTACCTAAAATTTTATCTGCTGCATCAATTAAATACCATTTTTTCTCAACAGTCTTTGGCTTGATCCAAATCGTAACATTATTGGTTATTTTATTCATAATAGCGCATTACCCTTACTATAATTTTATGCATAAATCTTATTAATTGTATTATTTGTAAGAATCACTGTCAAGGCCATCAATAAACTTGCTTTTAAGAGAAAAACAAATTTTTTTGAAATTATCCAAATCTCCTTTAGAAAACTTCAAAGGAATAATAGATGGAATACTAAAATTTGGACTAATTAAATACCCAAATTTGAGAAATTCATTAAAAATTTCAGAATGATAACAAGCATCATAAAGAGGAAACATATACCTATCAGTTACTTTAAACAAAGATGTAGCAAAAGAATTAAAATCAATATTGATATTTTTATTATAAAATAAAAGTCTACTTAATGTATGTCTAGCTAAAGATAAAGTTACAGCATCAAAATTATCTCTAAATTCTATTTTTCTAGAAAGGTTGTCCATAACAACAATGCTAACAGACATAAAATCTGGCAGAGGAATATTAAAAATCATAGGATATTTAATATTACTAAATCCTACTCTAAACTCATATATTCCTTCTTCTTTTTCCCAGGGCATAAAAAATTTATTTTTACCAGTTAAAGATAATAAAAATTTTTTTGCATCATTTTCTAGCCTAAAAATATAAACAGACCCAGCCTCTTTAAAAAAAGTAAATACCAAATTAATAAACTGATTTTTAAAAACAGAAGGATAAGGAGATATCAAACCCCTTAATACAGTTTGTTTAAAAAGGCGATTTAAACCTTGAACCCTATACCCTAAAAAATTTTTTCCACCATTTAAATATAAATCTAAATATCTCTTGCCATGAATATCGTAAAGATAAAAAAATCTTGCCCTTTTAATCACTGGCAAATTATCTATTAAGGGTAAATCATACATTTGATAAACTTTCTAAAAGAATTTCATTTGCAAGTATAGGATTAATCTTTCCTGAAGATTTTTTCATTATTTGCCCCATCATAAATTTAATAGCATGATCTTTACCCTTTTTGTAAAGTTCAATTGATTTAGAATTTTCATCTAAAACTTCAAGCACAATCTGTTTAATAACAAACTTATCACTTACTTGCTCTAATTGATTTTCACTTATAACAACAGAAGCAGAAACTCCTCTGGTAATCATCTCTGAAAATACTCTTTTTGCTATTTTGCCGCTTATTTTGCCAGCAACAATAAATTCAACAAGCTCTGTAATATATCTTGGAGACAAATTAAATTCAAGAACACTAATTCCTTTATCATTAAGAACACTTAAAACTTCAGACAATATCCAATTGGCTACTTTTTTGGGATCACTTGCATTAATAACAGCCTCTTCAAAATATCTAAGCAGATGCTTATCTGCTGTTAAAGTAATAACATCAAAATCACTTAGCCCATATTGGCCTTTAAGCCTAACTCTTGCATCAAATGGAAGTTCAATTAACTTTAAATTTTTAATATTATTAATATAAGAGTCGTCAATCTCTATTAAAGGTAGATCGGGTTCTTGAAAATAGCGATAATCAGATACTGTCTCTTTATTTCTTTGAATAACTGTTACTCCATTCTTATCATCAAATCCTCTAGTATGCTTACCACAACTATCAAGGGTTTTTTTAAATTGTACCCACTCTTGCTGTTGCCTTAATTCTTCATATTCAATGGCGGATTTAATAGATTTAAAAGAATTTAAATTCTTTATTTCAGCTATGGGAGTTTTATACTCAATAACACTCTCTTTAACAATTAGATTAACATTTACATCACATCTAAAAGAACCATTCTCCATATTACATTCGGACAAATCAAGATACCTGAAAATTTCTCTTAAAGAGCTTAAAAAAGCAATAGCCTCGTCCCCACTGCTAATATCTGGAGCAGAAACAATTTCAAGCAAGGGAGCCCCCGAACGATTAAAATCAACATAACTTTGATTTTCACTATCCAGCAAATGTAGACTCTTGCCAGAATCTTCTTCCATATGAATTCTAATAATATTAATCTTTTTGGGACCAGAAAGGGTTTCAATTAATAAACTTCCCCCCTCACAAATTGGCTTATCATTTTGCGAGATCTGATACCCTTTTGGCAAATCTGGATAATAATAATGCTTTCTGTCAAATTTAACAACATTTCTAATCTTTGAATTTGTGGCATGCCCCGCTAAAATTGCACTATTAATAAGCTCTACATTCACACTTGGCAATGAGCCAGGAAGGCCAAGGCAAATTGGACAAACACGTGAGTTGGGAACTCCTCCAAACTCATTTTTACATCCACAAAAAGCCTTTGTTTTTAAACCCAACTGAACATGAATTTCTAATCCAATAACTAATTTATATTCCATTCAATCCTAATTCCCTAATCACATTTTTTGAAAAATTTAAAAGTTCAAAATCCTTCTTGCTGCGTCCAATAATTTGCATTCCAATTGATAATCCTTCCTCATCCTTAGAATACGGAAGCGAAATAGCAGGAGCTCCAATAAGATTTGCAATCACAGTACAAATATCGGAATAATACATTTTAACAGGATCATCAAAATCTAAACCAAGTCTAAAGGGCTTAACAAAGCTTGTTGGAGTAATAATAAAATCAAAGCTTTCAAAAAGGTTGCTAAATTTAGGAATAATTAAATTTTGAAGAATTTCACAAGCTTTTGCATAATATTTAGAATCATACCCTTCTGACAATAAATAATTTCCAAGAACAATACGCCTTTTAACTTCTTCTGACAAGAAATTGCTTCTATGTTTAAAATAAAAATCATTAAGACTCAAACTTTCTGTCATTCTCTTGCCGTAACAAAGTCCAGTATAACGAGCAAGATTGGAGGATGCTTCAACAGAAGAAATTGTATAATAAATTGATAAAATAAAATTAATCTCCTCTATTGAAACTTCTTTTATATTAACACCTTTTAACAAAAGATCTGATTTAAACTTGGCAAAGCTATTTGCAACATTTTTGTTCATTAGATCTTCGCCAAGTTCTTTAATTACAGCTAAATTTTTACCTTGCGGCGACTCAATTTTTAAAGGATAAAAATCATCAAAGATGTCTACACTAGTAGAATCCATTTCATCAAATCCACAAGTATGCTTTAAGATCAAAGCAATATCTTCAATAGAATGAGCAAAAAATCCTATTTGATCAAAAGACGAAGCATAAGATGCAAGCCCATAGCGAGAAAGACCTCCATAAGAAGGTTTAAATCCCAAAATTCCCGAAAAAGATGCAGGAAGCCTAACAGAACCTCCAGTATCACTACCAAGCGAAAAAGGTGCCTGGAAAGCTGCAACTACAGCCGCAGAGCCCCCAGAACTACCGCCTATAACATATTCTCTATTTAAAGGATTTAAAGTTGCACCGTAATAAGAAAATTCACAAGTAGAGCCCATTGCAAATTCATCCATATTGGTTCTACCAATTATAATTGCTCCTTTATCCTTAAGCCTTTTAATCACAGTCGCATCATAAGGAGAAATATAGCCTTTTAAAATCTCAGAAGCACAAGTTAAAGATTTATCTCGAATTGAAATATTATCTTTAACTGCAATAAGCATACCAATTAAAGGTAAATCTTCTGTTACACCGTTTTTTAAACAATCGTCATATCTTTTTGCAATCTCTAAAGAATCATCGAAAAATTCAATATATCCGTTGATATCTTTATTTAATTCATAATTATTTTTATACGCAAGCAAAATATCATAAATTTTACATTTTCTAGTTAAAACTAATTCTTGAATTTTGGTTAAAGTTAAATTACTTAAATCCAATACCTTATCCTTATTCCAATATTTTAGGAGATGAAAAATATCCATCTAAAACCGAATTACTAAGTTTTTTAATTGATTCAATAGAAAGAGAAAATTTTACTTCATCCTCGCGCAACGTAGAAATCTTTTTCTTATTAGCATTAAAATTAATTTGAACCTCAAAATTTGAAATTTCATTAACCAATTTAATAACTTTCTCAAATTTTGAAACAAATTTATCTTCACTCTCCCTACTAAGTGTCACTAAGCTTAATTTTAAGCTATTTTTTAAATGTATATCTTTCAAAATAAACCTCTAAACTTTGACAATTTTTTTAATATACTCAGGACTCAAAATAGCTTTCTTACCATTTCTCAAACTAATTTTAACAAACTGCAAGTTGCTTTGGTACCAGCTATCAACAACTATTCCCTTTTCTCCATTATAAATTATATAGTCTCCAATATTAAATTCAATATTCCTTTTGTCATTAATAAAAAAATTATCAAAATTCTCTTTTAAGTACTCAGGAATAAAAACAATGTCATAAAAGTTTTTGTCAATATCTTGGAAAAAAACGGAAGGCAAAGTGCCTTTATAAGAACCTCTAAAAGCTCGCCTTAAATTTAAGGTAACAATAAGCTCTGATTTAGCTCTTGTGATTGCAACATAAAAAAGCCTTCTCTCTTCTTCAAGTCTATCTTCTGTTAATTCTTCGATTTCAGCAGGTAAAAGACCTTTCTCAAGCCCAGAAATTACAACTCTATCAAATTCAAGCCCCTTAACACCGTGAATCGAAGACAAAAGTATATTGGACTTAAAATTTCCAGAAATCAAAGGAGAAAGTAAAGAATTTTCTAAAAATATAGCAAGACCTTCAAATGTGCCTGAATATTCAATTCCGCTATTAATAAGTTCATCAATATTTCTTAATTTTTCGTCCTTATCAAATTTTTTATAATAATCTAAAAGACCAAACCTAACTACAACATCATCAATAAAAGTAGATAAATTAATATAATTATCTTCAAAAAGTTTCTTACCCAGCTCATCATAAACGTTTAGAAATAATAAAAGGGACTCTTTGGCTCTATTTTTAAGTAAACCTAAAGTCTTTTTACTTGCACAAAACAAATTGAAATTAACATCTTCATCGTTTAAAGTACTAATTATTTTGTCTAGAGTGGTTTTTCCAATTCCTCTAGAGGGCTTATTTATCATTCTCAAAAAAGATATTTTATCTTTCTTATTTATAAAAAGCCTAAGCAAACAAATAATATCTTTTATTTCCTCTCTATCATAAAATTTAATTGATCCTAAAACCTTGTATGGAATATTCTTCTTTAAAAAAGATGTTTCAAAATGAAAAGATTGGGAATTAAATCTATAAAGTATTGCTGTCTGAATATCATTGGAAATAAGCAAATTAGAAAAATATTCAGCTTCATCTGTGGTGCTTTGAAAAACTAAAAATTTCATCCTTTTATCAGAACTATTTTGAGTTGTTATTTGCTTTTCGTACCTATTTTTATTTTTTGAAATCACCTCATTTGCAATGCCCACTATATTTGAATTTGAACGATAATTTTGCACTAAATAAAATTTAATAACATTGCTAAAAGTTTTTTCAAATTCAAGAATATTTTCAATTCTAGCTCCCCTAAAAGAATATATTGACTGATCTTCATCTCCCACAACCATAAAATACATACCATCCAAATAAAGTTCTTTTAAAAATAAAAATTGTGAATAATTTGTATCTTGATATTCATCTACAAAAATAACTTTAAATCTAGATTGAATAGACTCTTTTAAAGATTTGGATTGCCTCAGCATTAAAATGGGCTTGATAATAAGATCTGAGAAATCAAAAGCATTATTTTTGGCTTTCTCTTCCTCATAAATCTTAATATATTCATATTTCTTTTCTGTAAATTCAATAAATTTTTCTAAAAAAAAATTTTCTTTGTCTTTTAAAATTAAAGCTGCAATATGTTTTGCCATTTCAAGATTTGGAGCAAGATCAATTTGTTTAACAAATTTAACAACATCATTAGTGTCCCAAATTGTAAAATTTGAATCGTAATTTTTGTCAAAATCCTTATAGTAAACTCTCAAAAGCCACGACCCTAAAGAATGAAAAGTTTGAATATGAAGTTTTTTGTCAAATTTTAAAAGATCATTTATCCTATTATTCATTTCATTTGCAGCTTTATTGGTAAAAGTTAAAGCTAAAATTTCATTGGGATCTATATTCATATGTTTGATTAAATAAATAATTCTTGCAATTATAACTCTTGTTTTACCACTTCCAGGCCCTGCTAAAACAAGAATTGGATTTTTACTTTTACTAAAAACAATTTTCTCTTGGAAAGTATTTAAGCTAGAAAAAAAATTTTTTATTTTATCCATTACTAATAAACTTCAGAAACCTTAAGATCAAACCCTGAGGGGGTCTTTACCCAAAAGAATTGAACAGCAAAAATTTCTTTTCCCTGCTCTTTTAAAAAAGGAGTAATATCTCTGTCATTAAGAATAATATTAACATCAGAAAGTCTTGAAAAAAATAGTATTAAAGATTTTTCAAAAGCTAAATTAATAGGAATACCTTTGGATGCAAAAAGAGACTTACCATAAAGATTGTTTTCATCGGCATATCTAAAAAATGTATCATTTAGAAAATCGATTTTCAAATCAACATTTGAAAGTTTTTGAGAAGAATATAGAGTAAGATAATTACTACTTGGTAATTTTTCAGTTCCCTTAACATCAAACTGCCAATTTAAAATATTAAATCTATTGTCAATATTAGTTTCAAATACATATTTAACATTTAAAGCAAAAGACTCTAAACTTACATGCGCTATTTTCAACTTATCATAATAATAATTCTCATAAATAATTTTAACTCTAACATTATCATCAAGATTGATCTCTTTAAATTCTCCTAAATTTAAAATATTTTTACTTTTTTTAGACTCATCAACAATAACTAAATCATCGCCAATAAACGATGCTTTATATTTTGCAATTTCATCACTATATGTTAAAGACAAAAAATCTCCCTCTTTAAGAGAAACATTCCAAAA
>NZ_JAJNFB010000049.1 GCF_021043605.1 Borreliella americana | reverse complement strand
GATTCCAACTTGTCACAACAAACACCAATACAAATTAATATCTCTTACTTCAACGCTGAATTATCTAAACAAAAAAGATAAGAAATACACACAACAAAACATACTTTATTATTTTAATGAAAATCTTAAAAGAAATGGCCTAGCTCCCACTACTTTAAGAACAATGCAAAATTATATTTACAAATTAGAAAAAGTACTAAAAGTTACAACGAATTACTACCAACACATGGGGGTAAATTGTGGGACTGAAATTTACTATAAGCTAAAGTATCCTAAAAAAGAATGTTACCAGAAAATCAACAAGTACTTTAAAGAACGAAAAAACCCTAGATTTAAATCTAGGGTTAATACCCATTTTAAAGACAATATTTCTAAAAATAGTAGTGTAAATTCAGTGGGGTGTTTAAGTAATAAAAATAATATAAAAGAAGAAAGAAAGATTAAAGAAATAGAAAAATATCAAATAATAAAGTATTTCAATAAATGTAACTTTTTATGTAAAGAAATTCTTTCAATTTTATTAAATTTAGATGTTGATAAAGATACTGCGATTAAAATACTAAAAATCATAAAAAGAGCTGAAATTAAATTACTAAAAAATAAAAATATACATTTTAATAAATCTTGCATTAAAGAAAAACAAGAAAAATTAAAAGAAATTCTAAAAAACACTCGAAAAGAATTAGAAGAAAATGGGTATAATACCAAACAATTAGAAACAAATTTTCAAAAAATATATGAAAATTACAAACTTAAGCCCCATTTTATTATTGAAAATCATAAATATAATGATTTAGGTATCATAAAGCGTAAATTAGAAAAGTCGATTGAAAGAAAAAAAGAAAATTCTCAACAAAATTACCATAATTTAAAGATAAACATTTTCAATATCCTTATAGAAATACTAAAAAAAGAAGTAAATATTGAAATTCTAAAGCCTATTATAAAAGAATATTTGAATAATCAAAAGAAAATAGAATACAATAAAGTATTTGGTACATATTATCTTGAATTATTAGAAATAATAAAAAATCAAAAAAAATCTCTAACTGTAGAAGAATTTAACATAAAGGCTGTATAAGGATTTAACATGGAAAATGCACAAGAACCCATTGAAACTATAAAAAAAGGCAAATGTAAAGTTGAGTGTCAAAATAAAGAACGCTTTATTTTAATTGAAAAAGAAAATGGTAAAGCAATGTACCATACAAAAATAATGATGGACATTTATAAATTTGGAGTTTATGAGAAAAAACATGAATTTAGATTGTCATTAAGAGCGCTATTTAATGGAGAAAGAATTGTTGAAGAAACTCACTTATATCCAATAAAAGAAGGTGATAAATTTATTGGTATTTTTTATGGC
>NZ_JAJNFB010000048.1 GCF_021043605.1 Borreliella americana | reverse complement strand
GCTTCCAAAAAGGCTTATTAAACCGACCTTAAAAGAAAAATTCGTTGGATATAATAAAGAAATTGTAGATGCAATAGAATTAAAAAAATCGAAAGAAAAAATTTTTGGAAGAGCTTGCAATATTACAAATCTCTGGTGCTCAGGAAATTAATACAACATATCAAACAAAAATAATCCACAAGAAAATATTCAAGCAAAAATAAGCTTCAGAAAAGATATGAAAACCTTAAAAATGAATTTACCAGGGATTGACAAAAGCCTTAAAGGGTATGGATACAAATATCAGAATTTCAATGAAATAGTAGAAGAAATTGAAAATGTTATTTATAAGCACAATTTAGAGCTTGATTTTGAGCAACATCCAATATCTAAATTTGTAGATGGTCAAAAAGAGCATGTTATTAGGACCACATTTTACAGTACAAGTACTGGATATGAATTTTCTTTTGATACACCAATGCTTACAGAAAACTTACAATGGAACAATGAAAGCGGGTCTAAAAATGTTGTAAATACAGTACCACAACTAGTTGGATCAGCTATTACTTATTTCAAAAGGTATGCTTTAGTTGCATGTCTTCATATAAAAAGCGAAGTGGATACTGATGCAGCACCTATTTACAATAATTATGAAAACGTAAATTCTATGTCTAACAAGCAAGTTAGTGTTAATCAAAAGCAAGAACAAAAAAGGGACCAAAAACAAGAGATTAATCAAATTCAGAAAAATAACACTATCCAAAACCAGAAAAGAGATATTTTAATGAAAGATAAAGAAGTTTATGATTTTTTTAAAAAAGATACCAAAAGAATATATTTTATTCTAGAGAAGTTAATTAAAGATAAAAAATATCTTGTCTGATCTTATTATTGTTATTGATTATGAAAATAATAGAAAATCTAAAAAGAAAAAAGTGAACTCTTGATTAAAATTATATAATATATTTGTATAGATTAATTATATTCTTATCTTAGAAAAGATACAATACAATAAGTTTGACGTAATAATAAAATACTTTTGTGAGATTAAATAAGTAATTTTTGACAGTAAAGGTGTGTTCGTGTATTCTGATAGACTATTTAATGTTTTCTAAGTTTTAAGATTTTTTTAAAGTTTTTGAAAGCTCTATCTAAAAAATAAAATCCTATCTATAAAACATATTGATTTACTATAGTTTAGAAAAAGAGTATACCATTGTAGTGGTGTGGTGGTATTGGAAATTTTGTGACTCACTCTACGTTGTGTTGTAAACATCTTAAATATTCATAACTAGGGAGCAACAACAGCAATTGGCTGTCTAGACCCCCCCAGCAGACTCACCAGCTGAAGCTCCTTTAATCGCAGTTGCAACTTTACTTAATCCCGCCTTAACGACATCATGCATAATTGCACCCAAAGCCTCAACTGCCTTACTAACACCATTCTGAGCAGCACTTTTCACCCCCGCTTTATTAGTTAATAATGAAAATAATTATGATGATTATAAAAAATATATAGGAAAAGCTTCCATGAATTCTGTAAAAGTAATAAAAAAATTAATTGAATTAATGTAATTTAATTAAGAACATGTCTAAAGTAGCGATGAATTATCAGATCAATTTTTGGGCAAGGTAGATTGTTTTTTTATAAAGTAGTCATGGATTAATAAAGTATATTCAATCGGCATTTTATATTCATTAAAAGCTATACCAATTGCAAAAGCAGCATTTCCATTGATG
>NZ_JAJNFB010000047.1 GCF_021043605.1 Borreliella americana | reverse complement strand
AAGTGTATCCTTTTGCAAGTAACACCTCCTTATTAAAATGATTACTAAGATGTGCTTTTGCAAGTGTATCAATTTCATTTATACGATCTGCCTCTAGTAACAATTGCTTTTCAATACGCTCCCTTTCTTCAACTTCTGCAAGTTCTTTTGTGATTCTTTCATTTATGCTTAAATCTCGGCTTGTTTCTTTGGGTTTATTGCTTGCTTGTTCTTTAAATCGCATGTACTCTTCAAATTCCCCCGCACTTATAACTCTAGTATCAGATTGAATTTGTGATTCTTCTTTAACTTGTGCTTCAAGCTTTTCTTTTTCTTCATTTTCAATCACTTTTCACCTCCTTTTCTCAAAATGAAAATAATTTTTCTTTTAAAACAGCTAATTCCTTATTATTAAAGGAACTACTTTGTATAAGTTGGTTGTATTTACTATAAAGCTCAATTAGCTTTATGTCTCTTTCCACTTTTTGATCCTCACTTAATATAATCAGTGAGTTGAACTTCATATCAAGGCCAAAATACTTTATAAGTTTCAAGTTGCAAGAGTTTTCAACTTGTTCTTGTACACCTTTTAGAAAATCGTAATAATTGCTCCTATCTCCCTTACCATCATTTCCAAGACCTTTAGCTTGTTCATTGAAGCTTCTAGTTAAAGGCTCTTTAGTATCTGCACCAATTTTTGCTTTAATCAGTGATAACGCCTCCTTTAAATAACTGAGATCGTACTTAATAACTTCTAAACTAGCATTAGGAGTTCCGGTGTAAAACATACCCTCATTATTAAGATTGTTCTTAAGCCTAGTGAGTTCATGAGACAATGAATCATTAAGACTGCGTAAATTAGAAATGTCTTTATTATGATTGCTTGAATTTTGTTTTCTCAAAAAAGAAGATAAAATACTACTTCTATTGCCATTATTATTACTCTGCGTAAGTGCACTCAAAGATGTTGTTGCACTAGAAAGTGCATCCTGTAATTGTACTAAAGATTCATCCTTATAAAACAAAAAATTGTGATTTTCAATACGCTTTTCTATTTCAACGTATATTTTTTCAAATAAATAAATATCTAGCAAAAAACTTTCAGTATAACATGGGACATATTTTTTTAGGATAAAATCAAAGTTCTCATATATTATAAGTCGGCTTTTGTGTATTTTTATGTTGTCGTAAGAATTGCTATTATTATTATTAGATTTTACTTTATAAGTTATATAATCAAAGTCAACTCCCAAATCTCTTACAGATTCATAATCAAGATATTCGAATCCAATAGGCAACTCTATGTTAACTGGTTCTTCAAGATATGCTAAAGAATCTTTGGTTTTTACTAAAACATAACCAATTCCATGAAAACGGAAACTTATAATACAATTAAGTAAAGCATTCTTAAGCTGCACCTTTAGTTCGGCAAGTTCAAGCTTGCTAACATTATGGCTAATACTCTCAAGAATAAGTCCATTTTTGAGACAATCTTCTGCTACATTTTCTATGTAATTTCTAAAAAAAATTGAATATCTATACAGTTCTAATGAACTTATTTTATCTGCTAGCTTTACTTTTCTTAAATCACACAATTTTTTACTTCTTCATTATTAAATTTTATTTATAATAGCAAAAACTAATATTTTTGTCAACAAAATTTACAAAAATCTTTGCTTGCCAAAGTGAACACTTCTCTCTTTATACCCTAAAGACAACATCAAATATGCAGCAGATAGTGCATCAAGTGCATCATCATGGGTTTTGTTATCACCTTTATAGGTGTAAATATCAGTAAATACAGAAGAACTACTGTATTTTGCAATGTAAAGTTTCTTGTAAGTAAACGGTGTAATTAATGATGTTATTCTACTAAGTTTATTAGATTTTGGTTTAACCGGCACAATTCTAAAATTGTGACTCATACTACTCCTAAGTATTATGTATTCACGGGTTAATCCACCAACACCTTTAGTATTATCTCTATCCTCTAAGTACAGCGTGTGTACA
>NZ_JAJNFB010000046.1 GCF_021043605.1 Borreliella americana | reverse complement strand
AATAAAAACTTTATCAAAATCAATTTTTAGTCTTCTAATAGAATTTTTATCAACAATAATCCTTTCATGAATTCTCTGGTTTTGGCCAAATTTTAATTCCAGGAGTTTTCCCACTTTGATTAGAATCTCTTCTGACATAGAAGTTGAAAATTTAAATTTTAATAAATTGTATTCTTTATTTTGAGAAACATAAATAGAAACATCTACTAGATTCACAGTCAAATCGGGAAAAAAATCCGAATTATTATTAGAATCTGAATTTTTCTTAATTTGAATAGAGCATAAATTTTTATTTTTAGCTAAAACGTCCAATATGTTATTATCTTCTTTAAGAAGAATCTTAATATAATCCATGGAAATAGAATAAATAATTCCAAATACAGAATAAGAATCTATTGTTAGATTAACAATATTGCTGATACTTAAAAAAGTATTTATCTCCGCACTCAATTTGACTTCTTTGTCTCTATACTTATTTCTATACTTTACTATCTTTTTAGATGAAATCATAAACCCCTCCTATTTTTTATAAATAAAAGATAAAACACTTTTATAAATTAAATATTTAATATTCAATTTTTTTATTTAGTTCTTGGTTTTCAAAAGATTATTAAGATCATTATCTTATTGGAAATTATCTATCCTTGTCAAGGTATAATAAACAAAAACAAAATTAAAATAACTCAGTATATATCCCTAAATTTATAAAATAATACCAATCCCAAAAAAATCTAAAAATTTTCAACCTTGCTTTGCAGGCGCTACTATTAAAAAAACATCTATCTTATTGCCATTTTAAAATTTTTCTCCAAGTAACTACATCTCATTAATATGTCAATTGATACCATTAATTTTTATAATAAAAAATAATATATTTTTTCTTTGAAATCACGGCATAGGCAAACAAATAATAAAATTAGCATGTCTTTATACGTTTTTATGCATTCTTATTATTAGTTACAATTTATTGTTAAATAATGACAGGCAAAAAAATTGACAATCAAATTTAAGATAAAATTCAATGACACTTGCTAAATAACGAAAAACAATCCCTTTGGAAAAAATAAAAAATAAATTCTTTGTAAAATATGAAAAGAAAATATTGTCACACTTGTCTTAAAAGTAAAAAAAGCAATTTTTTAATACTAAATCAAGAGGTAAAAAACTTTTTTCATTTCTAAGTATCTATATATTTATTTAAATCAAAAAACACCGACAACAGTACAGTACTGCAGAAAAAAATCTAAAAGGTCTAACAGATTTAAATGAAATAATAGATAAATTAATATAAGCGCGCTTGACAGCAAATTTAAGAAATACTCAAAAAAAAAATTTTATTTTACTAGAGTAAAGATTGACTTTATTTTTTATTTATTATATCATTATAGCGAGGTTCTTTAATTGGAACTCTCAAAATTATTAGTCATTTTTAGATTAATTCTTACTTAATAATAAAAGGTAAGAATTATTGCTTTTTATTAAGATTTGCTAATTAGTGCTCATTGATTATTAAATTTATTTTTAAATTTTTCAATTAAATCTTTCTCATTTAAAAAAATCGACTGTAGAAAAAACTCTGTAAACTTTATATTTTCTTTATAAAAGTCATAACTTTCTTTATCTTTAAATCTTAATATCAATGGCTTTATTAAATTTTCTTCATTAAGTTTATTACTTATACTCACATTTTTATTAGTTTTGATATAATCAATAGCGGCCTGCACACCATTACTGATAATATAGCCTTCTTCTATAAGACCAGATTCAATCGCTATAGCCAATCTGATATATTTATAAATCTGTGTTTTAGCAAATTTTAATTTATATAAAAATTCTCTAAAAGATTTAAATCCGCCTTCCACATAAAGTTTATCTTTATTAATTTTCCTAAAAATTTTTATTCTTTCAATAACAGTATATATTTCTGCTTTAAAATTATTCTTCAATTTAATCACCAGTCTGTCATATTCTTCTTTTCTACTAGCTTTTACTTCATTGGGATTAATGAAATAA
>NZ_JAJNFB010000045.1 GCF_021043605.1 Borreliella americana | reverse complement strand
GGCGAGCAAAAACAAAAATTGTTCATATTTTGTAAAACTCTGAGGGGAAGTCTAAGTTATGCTCCTAATTGGGGACTAGACTACACTTTACTTTTGAAACTACTCAAAATTAATAATCTTCAGGCTGTAAAAAACTATTTCAATGAAATATCTAAAGAACTTAACTTGGATTTAATAAATATTTCAACTACTATACAAGACAACAAAGCACATATATCCTTTTTTTCTCAGGCGATGTTTTGAATATGGAGTTTAATTTATGAGCATAGTTTTTGATTCTAATTTTGGCATTTTAAAACGTACAATTAAAGATATTGTAAGATCGAAAAGAGAATATTTGCGTGTAAATTATGGTATTAATATTGATGATAATAACAGTTCAATTTATAACATTATTGCATCTTCTTTAGCATTAATTGAAGAAGAAATAATTAATGAGCTTAATCTTTTTTTTTCTAAAATGAGACCGGGTGGAACCTATTGGACTGCTATTGAAGAACATATTTCTTCTAAAAGCACAACTTACAGTGCAGTGCGTTCTGCTTTACTTAATCTTGATGGGATTGAGTATTCTAATATTAAAAGTTCGGCCGGAAAAGCTAATGTATATCTAATTCTAAAAGAAGATTTACTTGACTCTAGTAAATCTAATATTGACAACTCAGAATTTAAGGCTAAACCTTGGGAAACATTATGTCTAACAACTCCTAGTGGCACATTACTTGAAGGAAATATAGAAATTGACGGACTTAACCCAACTGGACAAAAAAAATCCTATAAAATATCACTCGGAAAAAGAAAATATGTTTACATGAAAGTAAAATACAAACTGGATCGTGAACTGCTATTTCTAAATCAAAGATTATAGAAATAGCAGTTTGTTTCATCCCATGATAGCTTTTTAGGTTCTACAAGAACGATCATCCACTAGAGCATGGTCCACAAGCTTTACTTTAGGCAGTTCTTGCCTTAGTTTTTATTTCTTTATAATAATAAGCCTTAAAGGTTTAGACTTGCATTTATATCTCTATCATGCGAAGTGTTGCAATTATTGCAAGTCCACCTAGTATTACTTAATTTTAGAGTGGTATTTTTAATGTTACAACTGCTGCATAGTTTACTTGATGGAAAATATCTATCTACTTTATACAAAGAGGATCTATGCCATTCTGATTTATATGATAATTGTCTTACAAACTCAGACCATCCTAAATCATTAATACTTTTCCCAAACATTCCTTTTTGCATACCTTTAATTGATAAATTTTCTATTACTATGTTTTTATAATTGGATACGAAATAATAAGATAATTTATGCAAAAAGTCTTTTCTTTGATTTGAGATTTTTTTATGTAGCTTAGCAACTTTTAATCTAGATTTAGTTCTATTAATAGACCCTTTTTGCTTTTTTGATAATTTTCTTTGGTATTTCTTAAGTTTATTCTCATTTTTTAGTAAATATTTAGGATGATTGATTTTCTCACCTTCACTACTTACTAAAAAATGTCTCATACTCATATCAATACCAACTACCTCTTTTTTATCGCCTTTAGTTTCATTGTTATTTTTATTATTTAGACACTCAACTGCTATTGAAATATAATATTTATCATCATTATCTTTTTCCACCACTACATTTTTAATAAATTCATTATCTTTAATGCATCTATGTAGACATAATTTTACAAACCCTATTTTAGGTAGTCTTATATAATCATTCTCTATTCTTATTGAGTTTTTTTGATTATTAGTTCTAAAAGTTTGTCTATTTTTTTTACTTTTATATTTAGGAAATCCTTGTGTTTTATTTCCTTTTTTAATTTCTCTAAAAAAATTATTATACGCAGAGTTTAAGTCAAGTTGGGCATTAGAAAGAGCTAAACTATCAACTTCCTTTAAGAATAGAAATTCTTCTTTATATTTACTTGGATAAGTAATTAAACTTTGTTTATTTTTTTCATAATAATCTTTCTTATCACTTAACATTTTGTTATACAAAAATCTTACACATCCAAATACTTTTGAAAAATATTCTTTTTTGAGTAGTGTTAGGATATATTCTATACTTGTAAGCTTTATTAGCACCCATATATCTTATTATTTTATAATATTTTATACTTAGCGTATATGTCACATAAGTTAACTTTTCATAATCACTGCGTACATTCAATTAATTATCACCTAGTATTAGTTACTAAATATAGGCATAAATGCATAAATAATGAGA
>NZ_JAJNFB010000044.1 GCF_021043605.1 Borreliella americana | reverse complement strand
ACTGTTTTCAACTTTTAAAAAGTGTACTGTATATTGGTATTCGATATTCTACATTAGAAGGATTTTTTATTAAAGAGCTTTCTAGTGGTATTTTTTGTGTTAATATGATTTCTGATGTGCTTAAATTTTTTGACTTATTTAAATACCTTAAGTCGTTGCTAAATCTTTTTTCTCTTCCAAACACTTTGCCCTCTATGCTTGCTTTATGATAAAATCATATTTAGATAATGAATAACTAAAGAAAAGAAAGGGGAGAAATTAATGACTATAAGACGCGATATGTGCATTTTACTGCTAGTCGCAATATTGTTTGTGTCTTGCAAGTTTTTTGGAAATAATAGCTCAAGTAAAGAAGATGCTTCTTTTTTGCCTGATGCTGCTAACAAGGGTAGTAATTTAGGCAGTAAATCACAACCACTGGCAACTTCGGATAAAGCTACAGCTCAAAGGTATAAGAATACTAGTAGCTCCGAAATACTTGTTGCTGATGACCCTGTTGCTAGTGGTGTAAGTTGTAACCTAGACAAGCAAGAAGCTACTTGTAAGTTAACCGAAGATGATAAAGAGGTGCTTAGGACTTTTTTTAGCACTACTACAACATATCAATCTATTCTAGATTCTATTTACAGCAAATATACAAGCTCTTATAATACTATTGCTACTTATGGCAGCTGTGATACGTATCGTATTGGATGTTTTAGTAAAAGGCCCTCTGAAGCACGTAGTCAAGCTCTTGTTAAACTAGAAGAAAATGCCCTAGAAGAAGAGTATGCTAAGCTTGGCAATATGCTAGAAAAAGCTGTGCCTAGTTATAACAAAAGAGATTTAGAGGATGCTATTATGCAGTATAAGGAAGCTATAAAACAAGCTAATGAGGCTGAATGTAAGATAGAGACAGTAATAGACTACGAAGCAGCTCAAAATGCTACAGAAAACAAAAAGAAAGAAAATGTAGATCGTTTAAAAATAGTTAAAAGTGTTCTTCCTATTATTAAAAATAATGTTGAAACAGCCTGTTTAGCTTATGCTGATACTTTTGTTACTGTTACTGCTAATCTATCTTGTAGCGAATTTAAGAAAGCTATTAAGGAGTTTAATGAAGCTGCTAAGAAATATGCTAATGGAGATAAAGGAGACAATGCTGTTAGTGTTATTGTAGGTGCTATTTCTGGTATGGCTTATGGTGATGGATTTGAAGATTGGTGGTTTAATAATGCAAAGATGTTCTCTAATAATAAGACTGGAGAAGAAGTAAATAATATGACTAGAGCTATTGATAAGCTATGTGCTGTTTACAAAAGAATCATTTCTTAAATACTTTTTAAGCTTTTGATTAACTCGTTTCTCTCTTTAAAAAATTTTGCCTCTATATGTTGCCAGATAGTAAAAATAAGATACTAAATTTGGGGAAAATAGACAAAAAAATGCAGTTATATTTAAATCCTTTTCATCTATAGAAAAAGAAATTAGAGAGTTGAATTCTAAGTTAAGTGAAATCCAAAGTAATTTTCAAATTGCAGATGCTAGCTGGAATAATGCAAACTCTCTTTTAAAAGAATCTATAGAAAAATTAATTTAGGCAATTGAAAAAAGGTATGACAATGAGAGTAGAAAGCAAGGTCAAATTGGTGAGCCTGCTAATAGATGGAATAAAAATCAACCTGACAATTTTGCTAAGGATGCAAAGTATAAGGCAGAACATTCAGCAAATGATTTGGAAAATACAGCCAACTATTTTAGATATAGTTGCTCAAATGAAAAAGAAGCTAAAAAACTATTAGAAGAAATTAAAAAAAGATTTGTACGAATTGGCATTAGCCTATAAATAAATTTGAATATCTCAATTTTAAGTATTATGCATATATTCCAATCTTAAATTTCTATATATTCCCAACTTTTATGTATGGCCCTTTGGAGGGGTTCTTTTTTATATAAAATATCTTCTAAGTAAATGAATCGCGTAAATAATATTGTATAGAAACTATCAAAACCAAATGCATTAAGTAATAGCAATGCTTCAAGGCATGAGAGCTACTACTGTGCTGGCTACCACCAATTTATGGCTGATGCTAAAGATTCAATGAGTAGTGCTAAAAGTTTGCTAGAGGTTGCTAAGAATAAACAAAAAGAACTTAATGAAAATATGACTAAAACAAATAAAGACTTTCAAGAGTTAAATGATATATATAAAAAATTGCAAGATATGGACTCTAGATAAGTAAAAGTAAAATATTAAAGACAAACCAGACAATACTTTATGGGGT
>NZ_JAJNFB010000043.1 GCF_021043605.1 Borreliella americana | reverse complement strand
TGGGGCAAGGTACAAATGCGTAATAAAAGATTTATCTTATGGTGGGGTTTTGGCTATTGTTTTTTTTGATGAAGATCTTAATGAAGATACGGTTGTTGATTTGATTTTGAGCATTGAGTTTATAGATAAAGAGATTTCTATTAAAGGCAAAGTAAGAAGTTCAAGCGTCATTCAAACGTCTGATGGAAAGGTTTTTGCGCTTGGCATTGCTTTTAATGAGGATAGTATACCACTTGAGTATACTATGATAATCCATAACTATTTAAACTATTTTGGAGATTAAAATTATTTTTATGTAGAAATTTGTTAGCAATGCCCAGTTTGTATTGTTAATTCTTGTTGAAGCTGATAGCGTGTTTATTATGCTTTATATATGCTAGATACTTGTAAATCTATAGATAGGTAAGATGGGGTACTATGAATAAAATCTTAACATTAACTAACGATCAAATAATAGTCTTTGCCACTGGTGCTTTGTTTGCAGCCATGATGATATGCCTAATAATACTATTAATCATATATATTATAAGACCCAATTTTATCTAAAAATTCAAAATTTTAGAAATCAATCAAAAAAAAATAATAAAAACTTTAGAAGAGCTTAAAAAAAGATTGGAAACATTAGAATCTAAAGTACAAAAAATAGAGTTAGATAAAACCGCAAGAAAACCTATAAACATCTACAAGCTCAAAAAATCTTAGTCTTATGATCAACGTATAGTTCTATTTATACTTTTATTCTTAATTTGAAGGCAAAATCTAAAATAAAATAATGTCAGCCCTTTTATATTCTTTTAGAAAGAAAGTAAAATGTTCCAGTATAACTGGATATTTTTTCCAGTTATACTGGATAATTGTTTAATTGCAACGATTTTTAGCTTAAAAAAGTTGCACAAACTAATGAAAAATAATATTGCTTAATTGTATATCATAAATAGATATTTTCATCTTGATTTGCGAACAATTTCAATACTAGAACTACATTGAATGTATGCATTTTAAAAAAAAATATAAATTTGGGATATATAATATATATTGATAATTAAAACTATCAACATTATATTAAATAAAACAAAAATTATCAATTATCAATTATCAATTATCAATTATAAAAAATAATAACATGCTAATAAACATTAAAAATCCCCAATATTTTTAGCAATGAAATTTAAAAATTCTTTAACGTTAAAAAATATTATTCACAGTATTTCTTTAAAAGTGTGATCGTAAATGATTTTGAGCAAAAATTTTTTTAACAAAAAAATGTAAAAATAATGAATTTTTTTTATTAGAGGTTTACATAACTTTTATGTAAATAAACTCAAAGCAGACTTTATTTTTCTATTTTATATAGCTATAAATAGCTATTCTTCATTTTTTAGTTGCAGTATTGTTTAAAAAACAAGATTAATTATTCAAATCTTGTTTTTTTATTGTTTATTTTTAAATGGGACTTTAATCGCAACTATGTTTATTTTTTATTATCTAACATTTTAAGCTCTTCTTTAATCTTTTGAAGTATGCTTTCTACAAATTGATTTGATAGTATGTCGCTATTATTATTAGAATAAGTTAAGTTTGAACTTAAACCCAATTCTTTTGCACAATTCCAAGCTTGCAATCCAATTTTGCCTTGATTTTGGACTTTATTTCCATGTGTTACTCCAACGGAAGACTCAATCTGATTTTTAAAATCTTCGAATTTTTTTTGAGCATTTTCTAATTTTTCCTTTCTTTTTTTGATTTCTTCTTTAAATTCTTGAACTTTTTTTTCAATCCTTTCTTCTAATTCTAAATCTTTAATAACGCCTTTAGCTAGTTTATTTTCAGCTTGTACATGCAATTGCTTAACATCTTGTATTAATTTTCCAAATTTTGTCCCAAAGTTTCCAAAATTTTTATTTAATTCTTCTTCTTTTATTTCAGTTTTAGTACTTAAGAATCCCTTTGCTTCGTTTTCTAGATGCTCTTTAACACTTTTTAAATTTTTATCATTTGTATGATTCTTGCAAGAACTTACTAGTATAAAAATAGTGTAGGCAATAAACATTTTTTTATTCATACTATTACTCCATAGAATTAAGCATAATACAATGTGTAATAAATACAATATCAATAATATTTTATAAATATTATTGATATTAATAGGTGTTGAGGTGTTGATGGTATTGATATGTAGAATTTTTTATTTAATATTTTTTTCTGATATTTCTGATACAATTAAAAATATTTTCTTTAATTTTTATGTTAAGTTAGTGAATAAAATTTTAAAAATTGCTTAAAAGAAAGCTAGATAGATTTCAAGAAGTAAAAGA
>NZ_JAJNFB010000042.1 GCF_021043605.1 Borreliella americana | reverse complement strand
AGTTTTACTGGATGCGAAATATTTGAGGAAAAATCTTTTCCCATTAAAGAAAAAAGTAAATTAAGTAAGATAGATAAGAAATTACCAGGAATAAGCAGGCAAGAGTGTTTTAGATTTAATCGAAATATTGATTTTAGTGTGCAAAGAAACAAATTTGATAAATACGGAGCTAGTGAAGTAGGTAGTATTCTTTTTAGAGGTGCTAGGCTGAAAGATTTAATGATAAACAGAGTGCTTAAATATTTTAATATGAGCCTCTCTTTTGAAGAGAATTTATATATGCTCAAGGGCAAAGAGTTAGAGAATTTGTTAAAGCATACGGTGATAATATTGATGTTTTGTATAAAAATAAATATGCCAATGGTGATGATAAGTATAATTATTTCAAAAAAATGGGTAGTTTACAAACTTTAGTAGGCTCAACAATTGATGGCTGGTTTATAAACAGTAACGGCACCGTAGAGCTTTTAGAGATTAAAAGTAGCGACTCTAATTATATGAGTAGTGCTATTGTTGAGTACAATAAAAATGGCAATTTTTTAAATAGTAAACATTTTTTCAAATATTGTGTGCAAGCTCAAATGCAGATAGCATGTACTGGGATTGAGCATTGTAATTTGTTCTTTTTAGTTAAATTAAGGAAATTATTCATGTCCATAAAATCAGCCCCGCATAAGTGTTACTTTTGAGTTAAGTAAAAGTAATAAAAATATATAAAAATTACATTTTACATTTTACCAAAAACTAAAAATTTTAGTCAAATTGTGAAGTGTCTCATTGCATGCGAAATTTGGACTGTAGGATAGCTGTAGAAATGAGAAGTGGCAATTTTTGAGTGTGGCACACAAGAAAGGTAGAATACTTTGTGTAATATATAGCAAAGACTTTGAAATTTAATTTGTATGTGTTATGTAATCTCTTGTAGTAAGGAGGACACTTGCAATGGAGAAATTTTATGAGTTTGATTAAAATTACATTTTGGTTTTGTAACAATGTAATTCGAAATGTAACAAAATTAAATATTTAAACCTTTAAAAAAATGTAACTTTAGAGTCTTGAGATATCCTTATATTCGGGAGGATTATACTTATGAATAAAAAAATGTTTATTATTTGTGTTGTTTTTGCATTGATAAGTTCTTGCAAGAATGATGTAAGTAGTGGAGATTTAAAAAGTGTAAAGCAAAACTTAGAAAACGAATTAAAGGGATTTTTAGATACTCAAAATGGAACAAAAGAAAAAGAATTAGGTGTAGATTTTGAAAATCCTGGATTAGAAGTTGAGGAATTGTTAGAAGACATTATGCAGTTGCAAGAGCAAGTCGAAAGTAAAATAGCTCAAGGTGTTGATAAAGATCCGCAGTTAGCAGAAGAGATTGAAAAAAAAGTTAAAAAATTAAAGGAAAAAATACTGAAAAAAAATAAAAAGAAAAATAAAGATAAAAAGTAAAGAAAAAATAGAAGAACTTTAAATATTGTAAATATAGATTAGTAGTTGATATATAAATAAGTTAATAGTTTATGTTAATAAATTGTTAACTTATTGTATTATTTAGAGTAACCATTTGTTAATTTTACTGCTTTTAGGGAAATTATTTTGAAAAAAAATAAAAGGTCTTTTGATGATTATGTTGCTTATTTTAGAGAAGGATCCTTAAGTGATTCAGAAATAGCAGTTAAACTGGGAGTTTCTAGAGTAAATGTGTGGAGGATGAGACAAAAATGGGAGAGTGGAGAGGATTCTGATAATGAGAATTCTAGAGTAACAATTAGTGAAGATACTTTTGAACACCTTTTATCACAAACCTTTAGATCAGAAGTTAAAGCTAAGAAAGGTAAAGGAGAATTAGATTTAGAGCGAGCCAATTTAGAATTAGGGTTTATACGCTCATTTAAGCAATATTTTAGTGTTGAGCTTGCGGACATACGTACTAAAATAGACGATTTAAAAAAAACAAAACCTATAGCAAAAAAGGTCTATAATTAATATTCCAAGTTAAAAATGTAAATTTCAAAAAGGTTTTTCTTGCAAGAAAATATAATTTTGCAAGTATAAAAAGTAGTAATTATGACTAGAAAAAGGGACTATTAACATAGTGCCCCCTTTATTTTGGGGACTTTACTATGTAAACATATTGCTATGCTGCAAATATATAATCAAATTGTTTTTCTTTTTTTAACACACTAAAGAATATTAGTGGGCTAGCACCATAAATAGCCTTCTTAAACGACATAAACTTTTCAAAATCCTTTAACTCCTGCAATTTATCAATTTATTGTTTCTCTTGAAATAGTCTTTTATAATCTTCTCCCAATAGTTTATGTTCTTAAACTCTTTATTCTTATCAAAATACTTGATTAAATCAGTTTCAATTTTCTTGATATACTCA
>NZ_JAJNFB010000041.1 GCF_021043605.1 Borreliella americana | reverse complement strand
ATTATTAGATAAAAAAAGAACAAACAATAATTACAACAAAGTTTTATTTAGTATGTTTACGGATTTAGAACAACAAGTATATAAATTTTATGGGAAAAAATACCCGGAACAAGGACCGTTAATAAAATGGATAATAAAAAACCTAAAATAATAACAATAGCGTCAATTAAGGGCGGCGTTGGCAAAAGCACAAGTGCAATTATATTTGCAACTCTATTGTCTCAAGATTGGAGAGTGCTTTTAATTGATATGGATACACAGGCATCAGTAACTAGTTATTTTTACAAAAAAATAATAGAAGATGATTTTAATTTATTGGAAAAAAATATATATGAAGTTTTGAAGGGAAATGCATTAATTGATAATTCAGTTATAAATATTAGTAATAATTTAGACTTGATACCTAGTTATATAAGTTTGCACAAATTTAATAAAGAGGCTATAACATTTAAGGAAATTAAACTTCAAAAACAGCTATTAAATTTACAATCCAATTATGATTACATAATAATTGATACAAATCCCAGCCTAGATTATACACTAACCAATGCTTTAGTATGTAGTGATTATATAATAGTTCCAATAACAGCAGAGAAATGGGCTGTTGAAAGTTTAGAACTTTTAAAGTTCTCAATTAGTGATTTAGCCATTGATATTCCAATTTTTTTAATAATAACCAGATTTAAAAAAAACAATACCCATAAAGCTTTGTTTGGTTCGCTTAAAGACAATAAAAATTTTTTGGGGTTAATTTATGAAAGAGAAGATTTGAATAAAAAGATAGCAAAAAATGATCTATTTAATTTAAATAGAGATTATATGCTAGAGTACAAAAATATATTAAGTAAATTTATAACAATAATCATGTCCAGTTAACTGGACATGATTGCCATTTTAAATGAAAGGAGTCCATATATGGAGATAATATTGAACAAAAGAAACCTAGAAGTGCTAAATGAAGCCGAAGAACATTATAAGAAGCTAAAGCAAAGATTAAAATCTAGTTTTCAACAAGAAATTTATTATAAGATAGAAGTTATCAAGATATTAAAAGAAATAAAAGATAACGAATATTATAAATTAGATGGATACAGAACATTTGAAGATTTTATCAAAGATTATCATTTAGCAAGGAGTCAAGCATATGACTATTTAAAAATAGCAAATGCAATTAAAGATGGCATTTTAGAAGAAGCTTATGTAATAGAAAATGGTGTTACAAAAACTCTTGAGTTCTTAAGAAAATCGCCAAATGTTTTAAAAAAATATAAACAAAATCCAATAAAACCCTTAAGATTTCAACTTAAGAGTCAAGAAAGTTACGACTTTTATAAAAGTAATGCGAAATTTACTGGGTATCTTTTAGACAAATTATTTAATAATGAAAAAGAAATGATTAAAAAAATTATGAAGGAATATAAACAACTAAAAGGATAGTAAGAAATTTTATGACTAATTTAGCGTACAGAACATATAACATAGAAAGTATAAAAAATGAATTTTTAAACATAGGGTTTAGTGAGGAGGCAATAGATTTTGTTTTTCTTCATAAGAATAATTTCAATTTTGAATTTTTGAAAGAGAAAATAATCGATTTAGAAAAGAATTTGAGAAAAGATATATCCAGTTTAGATACTAAAATAGATAGCGTAAAAAACGAACTTAATTCTAAAATAGATAGTATAGAAAAAACCTTGCAAAAGGATATATCTAATCTAGATAATAAAATAGATATTTTAAAAAACGAACTTACTGCAAGTAATAGAACAATACAAGTAATTTTAATAATGGGAATAACGCTTGCTCCAATTATCTATTCTATATTCAATAAGTATTTTTTAAATTAAGAACGATTAAAATTTTATAAAGTAATAAGTTAGTATATACTTTTAAAGTAGAACTTATTTGAATTTTTATACTTGAAAATTAAAATTAAACTCCAAAACATTATGATAAAATTCTCAATTTCTGGAATTATGATCAAACAGATTCTGTGTACCATCAAATTTCAATGCTATTATATTGGGACCAGTAGTATTAATCTTTGAAAGACACGGATGATTATAGGTATTTATCACCTCACATTCAAAATCATTTTTAGTTGCATAATTTGTGAACTGCTATTTCTAAATCAAAGATTATAGAAATAGCAGTTCACAAACGAATAATCTATAAAAATAATTTGCAGCAACCATGTATAAAAATCAACAAAATTAAGTATTATTTGGTAAAGGGAAGACGAAAGCTTGTTATTTATGTCTATATTTAGCAACTAATATTAGGTGATAATTAATTGAATACACGCAGTGATTATTAAAATTATTAGATATCTAAAAAAATTTTTTATTTCATTCTTGATACAATTATATGCAATTAAAAACTCAAATAAATGTTGGCTATAATAACTAAAATAGAAATAAAAAACTCAATAATAAAATTTACAAAAACTTCATGCTCTTGTCTTGCAACTTTAAGATAAGGAATATCATCAAATAAAAAATTTTTCATAATCAAGGGTT
>NZ_JAJNFB010000040.1 GCF_021043605.1 Borreliella americana | reverse complement strand
GAAAGTTGATGAAATTAAAGCATTAATGAAAAATCCGCAAAAAGATACTGGTTTATTTAGCAATTATGTCGAATTTAGAGATAAAAATCTAATTTTTTCAAATTCTGGTGGAGTTTGCACTAGTAGTAAAGATAAAATAGAAAATTATTTTGCTAAAGGGTATCCCTATAAACGGGGAGTCAAACTTAGTTTTAGTGTTGATGGAGCATTAGAACTTGAAGTTGAGGCCGGTGGTGGCGAAGACTTATATGGAATATGCACTGATATAGACGAATTTAGTAATATGGCAACTGTAATTCCAATTACAAATAACTTTACGGGGTATTTAACGTTTAAAAAACCCGGAAGTGATATAAAGCCGGGTGATAAACTGCATTTTAACCAACACGGCGAGCTTGAAAAGGACACTACTGGGGGTGGTGATAAATCTGTTAATGCTATAGCACTTTCAAAAGTGCAAAAATTGACCGAAGAGTTGTATATTGGGCTTGTTAGTGTTTTTGGGAATAGAACTATAAAGGGGTAGTAAATTATGTCTGTGAAAGGCAAAGAGCAAGGCGAAGTTCTTGATGTTGGAGATAACCTACAATTAGATTCACAATCAGAATCCTATACTGCTCCTAGAGTTAAACGTCAAGCAAAACAAGTTGAAGAAGAACAAGTAAAAGATCCTTATTTTGACTCTGTCACAGAACTTGATGATATCCTTTTGAAATTCAAAAAATATTCAAAATCATTGAGTTCGATTGAAAATAAGGTTTTTGGTAGCTCAAACAGTTGTTTTCAATCTAAAAATGATCGAGTTAATACTTACGCTTTTGCATGTTCAAGTTTTACAGACAAAATAGAAGAATATTTTTATGATCCAAAAAATAGTTTTCCATACAAGCGTGGTGTAAAGCTTGTTCCAAAAGAAAACTCTATATATGTTGAGGCTAGTGCAGATACTGATATTTATGGAATATGTGTGGATGTATGTGAGTTCAGTTGTATTGCGTATGTTTTACCAATTACAAATAACTTTGAAGGGTACCTTGTCACAAAAAATCCAAATATAAAAGCAGGAGAAATATTAGATATTAATGATAAAGGAGTTATCATCAAGGCTACTGGTGAACGTCCAACTGTAATTAATGCTTATGCACTATCTGATTCATTTACAATCAATTTTTTGTCAGAAGATGAGGATTTAAAGCAAGCTCAAGCTAGAAGTTCCAAAGAAGATTATTCTATTAATTTGATAAAAGTTACAATTTTTGGCAATAGAGGCCTTGCAAAAGAAGTAGCTGCTCAAGATGTTTCAGTCGTAGGTGGATAAAAGGAGGTTATTGAATGGCAAATACAACTCAATTAGTAAAAGATTATGATGATAAAAGAAGTAAACTTGAAAAGTTTATGAAAAATCCTCAACATGATGTTGGTATTCTTAGTAATTCTTTAGAGTTTAGAGACAAAAACGTACAATTTTTTGCTTCTGGGGGTACTAGAACAAGTAAGTTTGACAAATTAGAAAATCATCCATTTTTGGGTTATCCATACAAGCGTGGAGTCAAAAGAGTTATTCAAGAAGAAAGAAATAATGAAGTTCATTATGAGCCTTATGTTGAGGCCGGTGGTGGCGAAGACTTATATGGAATATGTACTGATATAGATGAATTTAGCAAAACGGCTACTATTGTTCCAATTACAAATAACTTTGAGGGCTATTTAGTAGCAAAAGATTCTACACTTAAAGCAAAAGATAAGCTTGTTTTCAATAAAGAAGGTGAACTTGAAAAGGCTCCAGGAGCAATATCAAATAAAGCAACTATTAATGCAATAGCGTTGTCTGATACAGAGAAAATTAGCAATGATGTTTACTTAATAAAAGTAGCAGTATTTGGAAATAAGGCTATAAGTAAAAATTAATAATATTTAGGAGGATGTGAAATGGAATTATTTGATGAAAATTATTACGCAAAAGCAGTAGCAAATATTATAGGGGAAGTAAAAGATCCTATTATGTATAAATGGTTTTTACCCGAACAAATTGAGGATGTTGATCTACAAATGGGCTATCAAAGAACTATAAAATGGGACGCATTTCTTAATGCTAACCCCACAACAATTGCCAATGAAGTTAATACTATCTCAACTATTGGGTTTAGTTCTGAAGTGGTAAGACTTAATTATTTAAAACTACAATACAAGTTTAGGCATTTAAAGCAGGCTTCTGAAAAATTTTATACTTCAGATTCATATATTGGCGACATTAATAACAATTTGCTTCCTTTTGCTCAAGCTTATAAACTTGCTAGCAGTGAAATTATCAAACTTATTAATCACTTTGTGTTAACAGGGGCCGTTTCAATTCAAAAGGACGGAAAGAATCAAAAACGTTTACTCCCCAATATGTATGGACTGCTTAATATGCCGCAACAAGTAAAAGAAGAAGTTGGAAATGGTGATAAGGATAAAATGAATAAAATTTTTGAAAAGATTGAATCGGGGCTCTCTAAATTAGAACTGGGCGACGAATTTTCTACGCCCATGATGGTAATAGTTGACCCCGCAACTTCG
>NZ_JAJNFB010000004.1 GCF_021043605.1 Borreliella americana | reverse complement strand
AAAAAACCAAATAAAATCATTTAAAATAATTGGAATAAAAAATTTAATTAGCTGAAAAAACAAATTAACATTAACACTTAAATCATCAAGCTTAAGGTTTAAAATCGAATTCTTATTAAACACTGTATAAAAAAGATAAACAATAAGCTCTACAGTACGAACAACTGTTGTTGCAATAGCAGCCCCAACTACCCCCATATTAAAAACAAAAATAAAAATATAATTTAATATTAAATTTAAAAAAACTGCAAAAATAGAAATGTAAACTTGGAATTTAACAATTTCAATAACCTTAAGAGCATTAGCAACGAGCCCTTTTATAATTGCAAATACGAAAGAAAAAATAGCTATGTTTAAATATATAGCCCCATAATAAACTGCCTTCGCATCATTAGAAATTAATCTGAGTAAAAAAAGGGGATTCAATCTAGAAATAACTATAAATGGAAAAGAAAATAAAATAATAATTAATATACTAATAAAAAATGTATTTCTAAAACTCTTAAAATCGCCCTGATTGTATTGCCTTGTAGCGATTATATTATAAGCTCCTACCATAGCAAACCCAATAGTAACAAACAGTTCAAAAAATTTATTTGCAAGAGAAACTCCTGCAACAGGATAATCACCAAGATATGCAACCATGGCATTATCTGTAAGAGAAATAAAATTAAATAAAAAAAATTCAATAGCAGTTGGAATTGCAATTTTTAAAAGATCTTTATAAATTTTATCCTTTTTTGATGCACTTAATGAATACATAAAATTCTCCAAATAAAAAATCAATATTTTTGCAAAGACAAATACCAGGGATCTACAATAAAACAAAAGGAATTACTTTTAAATCAGCATAATCAGAATGAATTTTGGATTCACCAAGATTATTAAAATTTTTATTAACACTAAATATATCACGCTGCCCCATACTCAAGCAAGCTCTTCATACTCAATCTCTCGTATCCAATCATCGTGAAAAAATTCAATTATGATAAATATGTTTTTAATGATCTCTTCCAGATTTACAATAAAAATCACTATTGGTAAACTTAAATTTGTATAAAACACTAATAAATAAGCAACTGGAAGCGTATAAAAAACAATTACTCCCGATTCAATAAAAAAACAAACATTTGGTATCCCCCCAGCCCTAAAAACCCCAACAAGAACTTGTGCAGTAAAAGCTTTAAAAACTACAATGCTTGCAAAAACATAAATAAACACGCTAACAAGTTCGGGATAATCTAAATTACTAAAAATATAAGGTGCAAATCTCGATATTCCAATAAGCAAAATAATTACAAAAATGCCCAAAAGAAATCCCAAAAAAGATAAAAAAAATCCAACCGATCTGACATGTTTTTTATCATAAATCATTAAATGCCCCATAACAACCCCTGTTGCAAGCCCCATACCATGAAGCAATACAAAACAAATGTCAAAAAGATTTGATGCAACAGCAAATGAAGCGTATTCGATGCTCCCAACACGAGCATAAAATGCATGCAAAATAGTTATACTCAAAACCCAAAAAATCTCGTGAGACAAAACAGGTATAATTAGTTTCAAATTAGCCCTAGTAACTACCTTTGAAACAAAAAAATCGCTAAACTTAATCCTATAATACGAATTATTGCTTATCAGACTATATAAAAAATAAAAAACAAACTCAATAATTCTAGCAAGCACAGTAGCATATGCAGCACCTTTTATTCCCATACTAAAACTAAAAATAAAAATATAATTAAAAACAATATTTATTAAAACAACAATAGAAGTAACACATAAGGGTATTTTGACTTCTTTGGCACTCTTAAAACCCATAGCCGATAAAAAAGAATATGCCATTAACAAGTAAGACCATGAAATAATTTTTAAATACTCCGATCCAAAATTTAAAGAAGTTTGATTAGCTGTAAATAGCTTTATAATTTTTCTTGGGAAAAGAAACGAAAATATAAAAAAAATTATTCCTATTACAGTTCCAATTGACAATATATAAGCAAAAGATTGTCTTACTTGAAGAAACTTCTTTTTTGCAATTGCTTGGGACACGTACGCGCTTAAAGCTGTACCAAGTCCAAATACAATAATAAAAAAAAGAAAAGTTACTCTATTTGCCAAAGAAACTCCCGTAACGTGAAAAGAGCCCAAATAGGAGATCATAAAATTATCAAAAAAAGTTACCATTTGAAATAAAAGCGATTCAAAAGCTGTGGGAATAGCTATAATAAATAACTCTTTTATTATCTGATTATAATTTTTAAACTTTTTGATCATATTACTTATATACAGTCTCCTTTATTTATTACTTTTAACTAAATTTAAGCCAATCTAGAATATGTATATATTTAGAATTAACTATTAATTATACTAAAATATATTATAATTAAATAATATGAAATCAATTTATGTTTTACTACTTCTATTTATTAACCTATCTTTGTTAGCTAACAACATTTCAAAAAAAGATTTAGAAATACTGCTAAAGATTGTCCAAACAATGAATAAGGAATGCAAAAATTTTATTGAAAAAAATCCTATTCAGTTCTTAAAAGGAATAAAGCCCTTAGTAGATGCAGAAAAAAATAACCTTCTAACTCTAATAAATAAAAAAATACCAATTCCTATAAATTATACAATACCTGATCTGGTAAATATTAATGATTTTGAAGATCTTAAAAATATTGGAACAAAGACTATTAAAGTAAGAAAAATATTAATAAAAGATTTAATTCAACTAATAAAAGATGCAAAAAAAATTGGAATTAAAATTAAAATTAAATCCGCTTACAGAACACAAAAGTACCAAAAATTTTTATTTGATTACAATGTCAAAACTTATGGCAGAAAAGTTGCAGAAACTCAATCAGCAATTCCAGGTCATTCTCAACATCATATGGGAACAGCAATAGATTTTATAAATATAGATGATAATTTACTAAACACAAAAGAAGGAAAATGGCTTTATGAAAATTCTTTAAAATATGGATTTTCTATTTCATATCCAAAAGGATATGAAATAGAAACCGGATATAAAGCAGAGCCTTGGCACTACTTATACATAGGACCTAAGCCGTGCTTGATTCAGAAAAAATATTTTAATAACTTACAACATAAGCTTCTTGAATTTTGGCACCATAACAAAACAAATCTTATCAACCTAATTGAAAAATACGCAAACTAAATACTTCGTCCGACATTCAAATAAGAGCAAAAAAGATTATCTAGCAAATCAATATCAAGCTTGTCATAAGCAGAATTATCATAAAAAAATAAATCGAGTTCTTCTCTAATCAATACTATAACATCTCTATCATCAACAAAATTAGCTATTTTTAATTTTAAATATCCTGCTTGTTCAAGTCCAAATAAATTACCGGGCCCCCTTAACCTTAAATCTTCTTCTGCTATTTTAAATCCATCCAAATTTTCTTTTATAGTTTTCAATCTAAATTTTCCAGCACTTGTCAAAGGTTCTTTATAAAGCAAAAAGAAAAAAGATTGTAAATTACTTCTACCAACACGACCTCTAATTTGATGTAAAGTAGAAAGTCCAAAACGCTCAGCATGTTCTACCACCATACAAGTTGCATTTGGACAATCAATTCCAACTTCAATAACACTAGTAGTTACCAAAATATCTACTTTTTTTGAATAAAAATTTTTCATAATTTCTTCTTTTAAATCGGATGGCAACTTGGAATGAAGCATATCTACAACATATTCGCTAAATACTTCCTTTAATTTTAAACACATATTATTAACATCTTTTAATTCAAATTTTTCTGAAGATGAAATTAATGGATAAACAAAATAAACCTGATGCCCTTTTAAGAGCTCTTTTCTTAAAAACTCATAAACTTTATCTTCATTACCATGCCTTGCTAAATAAGTAGTAATAGGCAAACGACCCTTAGGCAAGGTTTTAATAAAAGAAACTTCAAGATCACCAAAAAGTGTTAACGCAAAACTTCTAGGAATAGGCGTTGCAGACATTAAAAGCATGTCTACCCCCTCTCCTTTGTTCTTGAGCTCTTCTCTTTGAACAACTCCAAATTTATGCTGCTCGTCAATAATAACATATGCTAGTCTTTTAAATTCTGTACTTTCATAAAAAATAGCATGTGTTCCAACTATTAAGCCAGAGGCGCCACTTTTAATACTTTCTAATGCTTGCTCCTTATCCTTCTTTTTTAAACTACCAGTCAAAAGAGTTATTGAAATGTTAAAAGACGACAGTATGTTAGATAAATTATCATAATGCTGACGAGCCAAAAGATCGGTAGGAGCCATAAACGCCACCTGATATCCAGCTTCAATTAAAGGAAGCCCCGAAAGTAAAGCAACAAGGGTTTTGCCACTTCCAACATCACCTTGAAGCAATCTATTCATTGGCTTAGAAGAGTTAAGATCTGAAAATATTTCATCAACAGAAATTTTTTGATCTTCTGTAAGTTCAAAGGGCAAACTCGAAATAACCCTTTCAAGCAAATCTTTTGATAAATACCTTTTTTCTCGAAAAAGAACCTTGGATGATCTATACCTTGAAAAAAACTGAAGCAAGAAAATCTCTCTATAAATTAAAGTTTTTTTTGCCTTTTCAAGCATTTCTAATGAACTTGGAAAGTGTATTTCTTTTAAAGCATCACTTAACGATAATAAAGAATACTTTTCTATTAAAAATTTAGGAATATCTGTTTGACCAAACTTAAAAAAATATTCAAGAGCTTCTCTTACATATAATGAAATTTTCTTTGATGTTAATCCCTCTGTCAAAGAGTAAACTGGAAGAATTTTTTTAAACCTTTCGGGTTTGTCACTATAAACTTCACTGTCAAAATTAGAACAACTCCACAAACCACTATAATCGTTATAAGTAAATTTAGAATAAATATAGAATTTTTTATCTATTTTAAAAACATTCTCTAAAAAAGCCCTATTAAAAAGTAAAATTTCAAAAGACTCATCATTTACACTTATGGCAGTTAACTTTAAATTTTTTTTAGAACTATCCCCAAATTTTTTATGCCCCACAACAGTGAACACCGTCATCATATCGCAACTTTTCACCTTAGAAAAATCCGGAAAAGTTTGTATATTTTGACGATCTTCATATTTTACAGGAAAAAATTCAATAAGATCTTTAACATTAAAAATTTGTAGATTATTTAACCTTTCAACTCCTTTTTCACCAAGACCACCTATACCTTTAAGCTCATATTCAAACTCATGTAAAAACATTTTAATCTCCTAAAAAGGCAAATATGTTCCTAAAACTCTAATAGCAAATACAACCTGTTCAATAATAATTATAAATGCTACCATTAAAGCACTCCCAATAATCAAACGTAAAGCATAAGACATATGTTTGTCAGTAATCACACCACTTATCCTGGTAGATAAAGGAAGTAAAAATGAATCGACTGTTTTTAAAAAGTCTGAGCCTTGGAACAAATTCAAAAGCAATAATAATAATCTCAACAATAAAAAGAAAACTATAGCAATAAAAATGCTTCTAAATATTCCCCAAACTTCAACAATGAATAAAATAATAAATGTGGAAAGCTTATAATTCCCATAAGCCAACATTCTTTCAAAAATAGTTAAAGTTATTAAAGCTGCAATTGGAGAAAAATCAAACATACCAAATGTAAAAAAAGGAATTCTTCTAAAAAAAGATAAAAATGGTTCTGTGACAATATGTATAAATCTGAAAAATACATTGGTATTAATCCCTGAAGACACAAGCCAGCTAAGAAGGATCCTAATTAAAATTAAAATCCTATAAATCTGCAAAAATACCATCAAAATTTCTATTAAAACAACCAACACAACCACCTCCTAATCAACCCAAACATCTTCAACTATCACACACTTTCTCAACTTATCAAGCTTGTCTTCATCTGGCACAAAATTTAAAATTGAATTCATTTTTAACTTTAAATCCTTACCATTTTCCCTTAAATAAAAATAAACATTTGAAAATCCAGAATTATCCTCAAAATTACTTATACTTTCCTTTAAAGAATTAAGTAATTGTAAGTCATTTAATTTATTATTTAAAAATTTAATATGAATATTATTTATTTTATCTTCGAAAAGTCTCTCAATATTTACAACTTTTTCAACTACAATTGAAAATTTGTCTCTGTTAAACGTAAGCCTACCTACAACCCCAATAACATTGCCTTCAAGTAAAAAATTTCTATACCTTTCATAGCTTTCTGTAAAAACTACAATATCTATTGCACCCTTAAAATCTTCTATAATGCCAAAAGCCATTTTTGCATTATTTCTTTTAGTTTGAATAACTTTTACTGAATTTAAAATGCCAGCAAATTGAACAATGCTATCTTTTTTGGCAGCAAGATCTTTTAAAACATTTAAACTGGAAAAACTATCAATTGCCTTTTTATAAGGATCAAGGGGATGCCCTGACACATAAAATCCTAAAAGCTCTTTTTCAAATCCTAAAAGCTCAGAATAAGAATACTCTTTAAAAGTTTGATAATTAAAACTTTGCTGAATTGGATCTTGACTAAAAGCACCAAATAAGCTGTTTTGACCAAGTTTTTTATTATTTTTATCTTCTGAAACAATTTCAATCAAACGATCAAGATTTTCAAATAAAGTTTTTCTATTTTGATCCAAACTATCAAAAAGTCCAGATTTTATTGCAGATTCTAAAAATTTCTTATTAATTACTTTATCATCTACACGCCTTATAAAATCTTCAAAAGAACTATATTTGCCATTTTTTTCTCTCTCATCAATTATTAAATCAACAACAATTCCTCCAAGATTTTTAATCCCATTAAGCCCATAAGAAATTCCAGAATCAGTTACACGAAATTCCCTAAATGATCGATTTATATCGGGCTTGAGTACGTTTATACCTATGGTTTTTGACTCTTCAATGTAATAAGAAAGCTTATCATTATTATTAATTTCATTAGTCAAATTGGCAGCCATAAAATATTCAGGGTAATTAGCCTTAAGATAAGCAGTTTGATATGCTATTAAAGAATACGCCGCTGCATGCGATTTGTTAAATCCATATCCCGAAAAAGGCTTTAAAAGTTCAAAAATTTCACTAGCAATTTCTTTGTCATATCCTTTCTCAATAGCGCCTCTTAAAAAATCTACTTTCATTTCATTCATCTCGTCTTCTTTCTTTTTACCCATAGCACGTCTTAAAATATCGGCCTTGCCAAGAGAAAAGCCCCCAATTATTTTTGCGACTTCCATTACCTGCTCTTGATAAACAATAACCCCATAAGTTGGCCTTAAAACTTCCTTTAAATCCGGATGAGGATATTTAATTCTCTTAACACCTTTTTTAGCAGCAATAAATTGAGGAATAAATTGCATAGGACCTGGCCTATAAAGAGCATTTAAGGCTATTAAATCTTCAATGCTGTCGGGCTTTGCATCTTTTAGAATTTGCTGCATTCCTTCAGATTCAAACTGAAAAACAGATGCACTTCTCCCTTCTCCTAGCATCTTGAAAGTCTTAACATCATTGTCTGGAATATTTTTTATTTTAAAATTTGGATTTACACTTCTAATAAGATTTTCCGCATTTTTTATTAACGTTAATGTTTTCAAACCAAGAAAATCCATCTTAACAAGCCCACATTCTTCAAGCAAATCCATTGTGTATTGAGTAGAAACAGAGCCTTGTTTATAATCCTTATAAAGAGGCACATAGTCGGTTAATGGGGTTTTAGAAATTACAATTCCTGCAGCATGAGTTGAAGCATGCCTATTCATTCCCTCAAGAACCAATGCAGCATTCATTAATTCTTTATAAACAGACTTGCCAGTAAAATACTCTTTTAAAGAATTGTCATCTAAAACCTCTTTTAAAGAAACTTTAGGACCATCGGGAATAAACTTAGTAAGTTCATTTGATTCAGCAAACGGAATATCTAAAACTCTAGCCACATCCTTAACTACAGCCTTAGGCTTTAAAGTTCCAAAAGTAATTATTTGAGCTACCTTATCTTCTCCATATTTATTGGTAACATATTTTATGATCTCATCTCTGCCTTCAAAACAAAAATCAATATCAAAATCGGGCATAGAAATACGCTCAGGATTCAAAAATCTCTCAAAAAGTAAATTATACTTTAAAGGATCAATATCAGTAATTCTAAGAGCATAAGCTACAATTGAACCAGCACCAGAACCACGCCCAGCTCCAACAGGAATATCGTTATCATGAGCAAATTTAATAAAATCCCAAACAATCAAAAAATATCCTTCAAAACTCATTCCAATTATTACACTCAATTCATAAAAAGCTCTATCTTTTATTTTGCTTGTCAAATTTTTATATCTAAATTTTAACCCCTCAAGAGTGAGATATTCCAAATATTCACCAAGAGTATTAAATTCAACAGGAATTTGATAATCAGGCAAAATAGGGCCTGGAAAAGTTATTTTAAAATCATCGCACTTTTCTGCAATCCTTACAGTATTTTCTAAAGCTTCAGGCAAATCACTAAAAAGTTCACACATTTCCTCTTGAGATTTGATATAAAATTCATTGGTTTCCATTTTTAATCTATTCTCATCGCTTTTCTTAGCACCAGTACCAATACAAACAATGATGTCTTGAGCAGCTGCATCTTCTCTGTTAACATAATGAGAATCATTAGCTGCTGTTAAAGGAACTCCAAGCTCCCTAGAATACTCAACCAGTCTTTCATTTACAATGTCTTGATCTTTAATTCCGTGCCTTTGAAGCTCAAGATAAAAATCATTGCCAAAAATTTTTTTAAACCAAAGAATTTCATTCTTAGCATCTTCAAATCTATTGGCCAAAATAAGTCTTGGAATAAGTCCCCCAATGCAAGCTGAAGTACAAATCAAACCCTCTGAATATTTTTCAAGATCCTCTTTATCTATCCTTGGACGATAATAAAACCCTTCAAGATAAGAAATGCTTGTTAACTTTAATAAGTTTTTATAACCCAGCTCATTCTTGGCAAGCAAAATCAAATGGTAAGACATTTTTCCAAGATCATCCTGTTTTTTTAAAAACTTAGAAGTCTTTGCCATATAGGCTTCAATGCCAATTATTGGCTTAATCCCTGCTTTTTTAGCTTCTTTATAAAATTTAATAGCCCCAAAAAGATTGCCATGATCTGTTAATGCAATATGCGACATATTGCATTTTTTTGCTTTTGATATAATATCTGATATTTTTGCAGCTCCATCCAAAAGAGAATAATCTGAATGAACATGGAGATGAATAAACCTAGCCCTAAAACTCATACCTAAAATTATTTTATCAAAATAAAACTTGATTTTTAACAAACCTTAGTTAAATAAATAAAAACTTAAAAAGTCATCATAATTTTAAATCTCTAATTTAAATATATTTCAAAAAATCTTATCAAAATAATCAAGAAAAAATACTAATTCCTTGATTATCTAATTCAATTACCATCTTTTTAATGTGCTCAAGCTTTCTAACAATTTCTTCAGATAAATTTTCAGCTTGAGATAAAAAATCTTTAGCTTGCCTTAAACCACTATCATTACGATTCTCTGCCCTAAATATAATCAAAATTTCAGCTGCAAGCTTATTAATATTTAAATAAGGAATGTATACCTCTTCCCACAACTGCCTAATAGCATCATTCTTGGGAGACAATGCTTTATAAAACAATCCAAACCCATACTTGTAAGCATCCGTCTGAATAAATATTGTCCTTTGCCCCTCAACAAGTAATCTTAAATTATTACTCCAAGAAAATTGCTCTGAGATGATATATTCTAGCGTTTTTAAAAACTCATCATTAGACAGCATAAAAGTATCAGAACCAATCAAAGAATCACAATTTCTTGAATAATAAGTAATATTGGTATCTATACTCTCAAGACTTTCAATCAAAGAAGAAAATTCCTCTTGACTTTTTGAAAAGCGCTTAAATATGACCTCAAGATAATTAAGCTGTTCAAGAATCTCGGCAAAGAACTTATCAATATCAATCTGCAAATCCTTAAGGTTATGAGAAATTAAATCTTTAGAAACCTCCTCAATTTCCTTTACAGAAATCATATTCATAACACCTTTTGCCTGATCAGAAAGTCGCTTGATCTCATCTGCAACAACAGAAAATCCTTTACCATATTCTTTAGCTCTTGCAGCCTCAAGCTTTGCATTAAGAGAGATCATATTAGTAGCACCCAAAAAATTACTTATTGTTTCTAAGCTACCTTGAATTCCAACAATAACAGAAGATATTTGATTTAATTTTTCCTTATTATTTTTACCAAGATCACTAAAAATAACGCTTATCTGATCACGAGCATTATTTGTCATCTCAACAAGAGTGGAAAATATCCGATCAAAATCTTCTATTCCAGAAAACAAAATTCTTTGTAATGACTCAAACCCTACTTTTAGAGTAGAAATGGAAGCTTTGGTATGATAAAATCCCTTTAGCATTTCCTTAACAGGAGCCTTATATTCATAAGTACTCAAATCTTTTTTGTTTTCAACAACATTTAAAAGATTCAAATCAACAACTTTTTTCTTTTTTTTAAAAAACGAAAATTTTTTCATAAAGGGATTTTAACATAAAAACTTTTTTTTGAATAGAGTCACTAGTACTTAATTTGACACATTATTCCAACTTTAATATCAAATCAAATACTCAATAAACAAAAAATATTTTTACATTTAAATGGTAAAAATTAATCACTTTGAAATAAATTTAAGCTTTCATCTTAAACCATACAACCATCTAAAGATACAAATCATTCTCCTCATTTAATAAAATTTAAAACTAACTTTAAATTAAATTTACTTTCTTTTTACCCAAGAATACCGCCCACTAACCTTATTATACTCAAAAAGAACATCTCTGTAAGAAAAAAAGCATAAAAAAATATCTATAAACTCTTCTAATTTAGCCTTAACTTTTGGCAAGTTAAAATCATTGTCAAAATTAAAAATATCGTCTGATTCTGCTTTAAATAATTTATCATCTTGCTTGAGGATAACTTTTTTGGGCTGCCAAAAAAGAACGTTGTTTTTTTTGTCCTGAATAAAAAATCTATTAAATTCATAATCAAGATCAACTTGGTCCGTTCTTGCTTCAATAATTCCAACAATAACACACCTTTCATGACCAATTCTTTTAATCAAAACAGCATCTGTAAGCACAACTCTCTCGCAAACTTCAAGAGCAAACTGCTCTTCTATCTCATATTGCTTATTAAAGGGAAGATTTGCAATTTTCCTAAAAAGATTAAGAAGTATATACTTAGTACTCATCTCTTTATTGTTCATTCTAAGACAAGGAATCTTCATTCTATACTTAAGTTCATCAAAAAAATATTTAACTAGCCTTTTCATTAAAATTGTTTTTCTAATGTCTTCTTCTTTCATTCAATCCTCCTAACAAAAATTGCCAAAAATTAAAGCTATTATTATATAAGTATAATAAAATCCAAATATTATTAAAGAAATCAAAATATTTTATTATATACTAATTATAATTAAATCATTGCCGAAAATGAAAGGAAAAATTATGTTAATCAAAATTATGTTCTCGAATATTAATCTAATATTAATAGTCAGCATGACTTTATTTAAAATATTATTAGAAATAATATACCGAAAAATATTATTTAAAAAAATAATTACTGGCGCTGACACATTAAATATTCAAAAAAAACAATATAAAACAATTATTATCTTTGTTTTAGCTTTAAATCATTTATTACAAAGTTTTTTAATAAATGCTCTTATCAATTTATTTAACAATTTAATAATTCTTACTAACAACTCTCTTGGAAGCTTAACGGGCTTAAATTATAATATATTATCTGCAATATTAATATCTAGCATAACTTGGCTTGCATTTAGCTTGTCCAAAGTAATAAACGATATAATCTATGAAAAAAGACCATTTAATTTAACAATGGCTAATGCTTTTTTTGACCTTTTAATAATAATATTACTAACCATATTTTCTAAATTATTTTTAAGCTATAAAATATTACAATTTGAAAAAGCTACAAACATTAATTTTGAGAACCTGCCTACTCACTAAGTACCCAAATACACACTCAAATGCAAGCTTTAATTAGTCCTAAAAAAAGTTTAGCTGGATTTTCTATTCTTGTAATAAGTTCTGGATGAAACTGACAAGCCACAAAAAATTTATTTTTAGGAATTTCTATTAATTTTGCCATTTTAAAATCACTTGAAAATCCAGATACTATAAGCCCATTTTTTTCAAATAAATCTATATAATCATTATTAACTTCATACCTATGTCTAAATCTTTCAATTATTCGGTCTTGGCCATAAAGTTTAAAAGCTATTGTATTTTTTTTAAGAATCACAGGATATCCCCCAAGCCTCATTGTAGCGCCCTTATCTTTAATTCCCCTTTGATCAGGAAGTAAATGAATAACAGGATTTTTTAAAGGTTTGTCCTTTACTAAATTTTCTTCCGTATCAGCATCAAGTATTCCACAAACATTGCGAGCAAATTCTATTACAGCAAGTTGCAAACCAAGACAAATTCCAAGAAAGGGAATATTATTCTCACGAGCATATTTAATAGCCATAATTTTACCTTCATACCCTTTGCCTCCAAAACCACCAGGAACAATAATGCCATCAAACTCTTTTAAACAGCTCTCATTTAAATCATTAGAATCAATTAAGGTGCTTTTAATAAGCAAGTCCAAATGAGCTGCAACATGAATCAAGGACTCTCTAATTGATGCATAAGAATCATCAAGTTCAGCATATTTACCACAAACAGCTATATTAACAATTTTTTTAGGCGCAAAAAAATTGGATTTTATAACTCCTACAAGATTTGAAAGCTCTTCTATTTTTGGATCAACCTTAATATTTAACTTAGAGCTTAAAATTTCATGTACGCCTTGCTTGTAAAAAGATATAGGAATTTCATAAATAGTAGAAACATCAACATTGTCAATAATAGAAGTGCTCTCAACATTACAAAACATTGCCACTTTTTTTCTGATTTGATCTGTTAATACTTGCGAACTTCTAGCAATAATTAAATCGGGAAAAATGCCTGCTTTATTTAAGGTTTTAACGCTCTGTTGAGTGGGTTTAGACTTTTGCTCATTAATTCCAGCTGGACTTGGCACATAGGTTAAATGAATAAAAGAAATATTGCCACTTCCAATCTCCTGTCTTATTTGCCTTACTGTTTCAATAAATAAAATATTTTCCATATCTCCTACAGTTCCACCAATTTCAATTATCAACATGTCACTATTCTCAGAACTTGCAATCTGAAAAATTGTAGACTTGATCTCATCAGTAACATGAGGAATAAGCTGAACTGTTCTTCCCAAATATTTGCCCTTTCGCTCATTTTCAAGTATTTTTTTGTATATTTTGCCCATTGTAATGTTCCAACTAGAATTCGCATTAAGATTTAAAAACCTCTCGTAATGACCAAAATCCATATCAACCTCTCCTCCATCATCAAGCACAAAAACTTCTCCGTGCTCAACAGGATTAATAGTCCCAGGATCAGTATTTAAATACCCATCACATTTAATTGGAATAACTCTAAAATCATATCTAAATAACCTTGCAATACTTGCCGATGTAACTCCCTTGCCAATTCCAGAGATCACGCCTCCTGTTATTACTAAAATCTTTAAGTTTTTTTTCATGTATACCCCAAAATTAAAAATTTAAATTTCAATCCAAATAAGCTTACACTTAAGAAGAGCTCACAAATAATAATAAAAATACTTACACGCATTAAAACAAACAAAAACATTAAACTAAAATAAAAATTATTAATGCTTGGCTACAAAGCTATTTCTAAGCCATTGTTTTAAATCTTTTGAAATATTTTAATTATAATCAACAAAACAATATAATAAACCTTTGGTTAAATAGTAATAATTAAACATTGCCAAAAAAACCAAAAACCCAAGAATAGCAAACAAATTGCTTTTTTTCCTAATACTTCCAAGCTCTACTATCTTAAAATATGAAGCTAAATACAAAAAAAATCCCAAACTATAAACTATTTTAAAAAACAGGTCAAGTAAAAATCTATCAAAAGAAAAAATTAAATCCAAAGAACATGGAACATATTTAAAACCCAAATAAAAAAAAGAAGTGAAAAAAAACAATAACACAATAGTCCCTAAAAAGAATATCAAAAGCCTAACAAAAGGATGCGTTTTAAAAGATACTCTAAAAAACATGAAAATTGGAAAAATAGATAAAAAATTAAAATAACGAAAAAATAAAAAATCAGAAAGATATCTTAATTCTAAGAATACAGTATTCTCGCCTCTTAAAAAGAAGACATTATCTAGGAATAAAAAAATATTAACCCCAAAATAATAAATAAATATTAAAATCAAAGGTAGTGCAAATAAATATTTAATTAAATTGAAAAAATAATGTTCAAAAGTTGAAACGGGCAAAGATAAATAAAGAATATTTCTAAACGGATCGTGAATTACTTTGTAATAATCACACATAGTAAAAATCGATATAATCAAGGTTAAAATAAAAATTTTAGGAGCAAAAAATTTTAAAAAATCAGTTGCTGAAAAATTCCAATAAAATCTAACAAGTAAATAAGATATAAATATCATTCCTAAAATTTGAATTATCAACAAAGTATAGAATTTTTTATTGTAAATAAAATCAAAATAAAATAAACTTAAAAATCTTTTTAAGCTAAACATCTTTTATTGCCTCTCCCTTTTATTTTCAGTAATATACAAAAAGAAAAACTCAATATCAACAGCTTCAGTTCCATTGCTACTTTCAAAATAAAGTGCCTTAAATCCACCCTTATTATTTTCATAATATAATTCATTTCCGTTTAGTTCACTGATAATTTTAATCTTATAATTTTTATTAATATAAGATACTGAATTGGAAAAAAGAATTGATTTTTCCCCAACAATAATTAAATAATCCACAATTCCTGCCAAATCCCTTACATTGTGACCTGTAATAAAAATGATTCTGTCTTTTAAATTAGAAAGCATATTCCTAAAAACATTTTTTGAAACAATATCAAGACTATTTGTTGGCTCGTCAAACAACAAACAAGAAGCATTTGAAGCTAAAGAGAATGCAATAATACTTTTTTTCTTCTGTCCAAAAGAAGCTGAAGATAGATCAAGAGAAATATCAAGATCAAAATTCGATAAATATTTTTTAAAATCTGCTTTATTAAAATTTGGATAAAATATAGATAAAGCTTTACTATATTCGGCTAAAGACAATCTAGGAAGTGAAAATTCTTCAGGAATAAAAAACAAATTTACTAAATTCAAAGGATCTCTTGGAAAAGTTGCCAAAGAGTTAAATAAAATTCTCCCTTTTAGAGGCTCCAAAAGCCCACTTACAAGTTTAAGCAAAGTTGTTTTTCCAACTCCATTTTTACCAAGAAGCAAATAGGCTTGAGAAGTATTAATGTTTAAATTTAAATCCGAATATACTTCTTTTTTCTTATAGGAAAATTTTACATTAACAGCCTCAATAGCCATAAACACTCCTTAATAAATTAAAAATCAAAACATAAAAAATAATTAAATTAAAAATATAAATTCAATTTTTTATGAAAAACTTATAAATAAATATAGAAAAATTTACATAAAGTCTTGAACTAAAATTCCAAACTTTTAGCATAATTCTAGGTAAAATTTGAATTTCATTAAATCCAAAACTTTTTGCATATTCATAACAATCTTGAAATTCAGATAATCCTTTAATCTCATCAAGAACAGAAATAAGCTTTTCTTTATAAGCCTTATAAACAAGTTTATCGGAAATATTCCAGCTAATAATATAAATTTGCTTAAAAGAAATAAAATAATAAAATTGCAAGAAAAATCTTTTATACAAATGTTCGCATTCGCTAAAAATACCTTCTCTTTTTAACAAAGTTTCCATTGTATTAAGAGATAATTTAGATTTATGTAAAACACTAATAGAAGAACTCATGCTTCCCATTCTTTGGAAATTAGTATAAAAATAATTATTTACAAAAGAAACTTTAGAAGCTTTTAAAAAAATTTGCATAACAAAAACTATATCTTCAAATACTACATTTTGCTGACGAATATTATTCTTTAAGATTAATTCCCGTCTAATCAATTTATCCCATAACGTTCCAACAACAAAATTTTTCCTTCCAAAAGTCGCATAAACAGTAAAAAGCAAATTTTTAAACGCCTCCTTGCCTGTTAATGGATAATTGGGAAAAGGAAGAAGAGATTTTCTTTTCACATTTATTGCAAGAAAATAAATATAAAATTGAGAACAAACAATATCAGAATTATCTGCTTTTGCTCTGTTATATAGAACTTCAAGCATGGTGCTCTCTACAGAATCATCACCATCCCAATAAATAACATATTCCCCTTGAGCCTCAGAAAGTCCTTTGTCTCTAGAAGCAGAAAGACCCATATTTTTTTGACTAAAAATCTTAATAAAGCTATACTTATTGGCATATTTTTCTGCTATCTCTAAACTACCATCATAAGAACCATCATCAATTAATATAATTTCTTTATCTTTTAATGTTTGATTAACAGCATCCTTTATCATTGCATCAAGAGTTTCAGCCGAATTAAAAAAACAAATAATAACAGAAACTTTATACTTATGCACAATATCCTCCAAAATAAAAACTGCTAAGCAAAATCAAAGCTAAAACACTTCACAACAAATTCTTTTAATTTTTTGCATAACAATTAAATTGTAATATATAATTAACAAGTTTGTATTGTTTCAAACTTATTTTAATGAAAAGTTTAGCAGAAATTGCTATATTATTAAAAGTAAAAAATTTAAAAAACATCAACCCAAATAAGGAGCTTGAATGCTTGAAATAATAAGTCTTGGAGGAGGAGTAATAAATTCAAACCAAATCAACATAGAATTTATCAAAAACTTTAAAAGCTTCATTTTTAAATGGCTACTAGAAAATGAAAAAAGAAAAATCATTTTAATAGTTGGTGGAGGAAGAGTTGCAAGAGAATACCAAGACGCCTATAAAAAAATCAATCCTGATTTTAAAGTTCATGAACTTGATGAGATTGGAATAATGTCAACAAAATTAAACGCAGAATTTCTGTGTAAAGTAATGAATCCCCTTTGTAAAGACAAAATTGTTACCAATCCCTTAAAAAATTTTTCTTTTAAAGGGAAAATATTAATTGCTTCCGGATGGAAATCGGGATTTTCAACAGATTACATTGCCGTAAAGTTTGCAGAAAAATTTAATAAAAAAGATATTATAAATATAACAAACGTAAATCAAGTTTATGATAAAGATCCAAAAAAATTTAAAAACGCAACAGCTTTTAAAAAATTAAATTGGAAACAATTACAAAACATTGTGGGCCAAAAGTGGAATCCAGGCTTAAATTTACCTTTTGATCCAATAGCAACAAAACTCTCTTCAAAACTTGGACTTACCCTTTACATAGTAAATGGAAATAACATTGAAAACTTAGAAAAAGTTTTTAACAAAAATAATGATTTTTTTGGCACTGTTATAGTAAAATGAAAGTTAATGCCGGTATGGCGGAATTGGTAGACGCGTCAGACTCAAAATCTGGTGAGGGCAACTTCGTGTCGGTTCGACTCCGACTACCGGTATTTTAATTGATTTTTTTAGAAACTTCAAAATTATCAAGCATTATTAATAAAATAATTGCTTCTTTTAAACAAAATTTTCTTTCATAAATTACTTGTTTATACTAATAAAAATTTACATATAAGCTTTATGGTTAATAAAATTTAATACTATTATCACAATAAAGATAAAATATCCCTTTTAATATGTTATCTTTATTCTAAAATAGAATATTGAAAATCATTTTAATTATAATAAAACTTTAAGGTCTACAGATTAATTGCAAATATAAACTTAAAATATCTTTGAGATTGTTTTCATTAAAGCTTCAGGATTAAAGGGTTTAACAAGCCAACCAGTAGCACCCGCTTTACGACCCTCATCAACCTTAGATTGCTCAGATTCGGTGGTAAGAACAAGTATAGGAACAAAGCTGCCAAATTCTCTTATCTGCTTAATAACCCCAATGCCGTCTAAATTAGGCATATTGATATCTGTAATAACAAGGTCAAAATCTTTATCTCCTTGTCCAACTGCTTCTTTAAACTGCAAAACCCCTTCTAAACCATCCTTTGCTTCTGAAACTCCAAAACCATTTTGCTCTAAAATATAAGCAACGCTTTGCCTTATTGCTCTATTGTCATCAATAACTAAAATTCTTTTTTTCATCTAATTTTCTCCTAAAACCCTCCTAAAAAGTATATAAGAATTAAAACAAAATTACACTACCCTCATCAAAGGAATGAACATCCTCGGCTTCCTCTATCAAAGATAATAAGTGTTTTTTATGAACAAATAAAGTAAATCTATTAGCAATTCTATTAATAAATTCTTTATCTTCAATCTCAATAGATTGAATTCCAATTTTAGATAATTCTAGATTAAGATTGAAATTTATTTTGCTTTCCATATTGCTTAAAAAGTTATCGATATCTAAAAGAAAATTTTTTAAATTTCTAACATTGTAGACTTCTAATTTCATTTCCTCAAATATTTCCATAAATTCAATTGAAAAAACTTCATAAGACAAAATATTATCAATAGCTATATTTTTAATATCAAGAATATCGTTTTTAATTTCTATAAATAATTTTTTAAATTTATTAAAATAATTCTTTTCAAGATAAAATCTATTGTCATAATCTTTAACAACTTTTTCAAGAAAAAAGATTATTTGATCTAAAAATTCTATTCCCTTAGTAATATTGGAATCAATTTCTTTTATAATCTTAGACATTTCTGAAATATTCCCCTCCATAGCTTTAAGTTCCGATCTTTTAACAACTTCTATCTTTGAGGCTATATTAATATTTTGAAACCTAGCAGAAATAGCTGAAATATTTGAAAACATTAATTCTAATGATTTTATAAGCTTAACCTGTTCATAATATAAATTCAAAAAATTAGAATTATTCTTCTCAACATCATCAATTCTTCTAAGCAAATCAGACAAAATGCTAGAAAATTGTTCTATTATTTTAGGAATGTCTGTGTATAAAGAATTATCAGACCTTAAATCATTAATGGTTTGAATAGAACTAAGAGAGGAATCAATAAATTTCTCAAAAACAGTATAATTTTTTTCAAGCTTTTCAAGAACATCTTTTACTATAACTTTTGATGTATCAGTAAAAACTGATAAAATTTTTAATTTTTGGATCTCACTTATATCTCTAAATTTAAAAACATCAATATTAGAATACATAATATTTAAATGTTGCAAAGATTGAGTTAGCCTGTCTTGGAACTGAAGATAAGAAATAGAATTTACAAGTTTAAACTTAAATTCAGATAAAACTTTTAAAATATCATCGTAAAGAGCAATAACACTTCCTATTCCATCTGAAAAAGCATCTATTTTTTTCATTAAATTATCTCTAAATTCTTCAAGAATTTTATTTTCGGCTGTATTGCTTTCATATACTTGATTTTTAGCTCTATCTAAACCAATTTTAACTTCTCGCCCTTTGCTTGTAAGTTGGTCTGCCTGTTTGATCATAGATTGGGTTAAAACCTTAATTTCACTTGTAATATAAGAAAAGGCTCCACCAGCCTTACCCGCTCTCATAGCAACTGTTAGCGTATTAATAGACATTATTTCCATATCAAGAGAACTTTTTTTCATTCTTTCAATCACATCTTCAAGTATTTCTATATCTTTGACCTTACTCTGTATTATGCTAAATTGAGATTCAAGAGAAGTTGTTGAAGAATTAAAGTAAGCAACAAAATCATCTAATGCTCCTATAATTTTAGCTATAAAATTATTCAAAGAAGCATCATTATCAAGATCGAGATTGGAAATCAAATCAATGCTAAAGGACAAATCCTTAGAATCTTTAGAAATTTTTTCTATTAATTTAGGAATTAATTTACTTAAATTTGAATAAATATGCCTTGTGCTCTCATCAAAAGCTTCAAGTTTATGAAATAAGGTTGCCAAATAACCGTTGACATCAAAAAAACCATTATTGCCATTATCCATTATTAAGATCTCCTTAGAACATGATCTGCTATTGCGCTTAAAGGAAGGATTTTGTCTACAGCCCCTATTTTTATAGCTTCCATTGGCATACCAAAAACAACAGAAGTTTCTTGATCCTGAGCAATAGTATAAGCGCCATTTTTTTTCATTTCAAGCATACAAACAGCACCGTCATCTCCCATGCCTGTAAGGATAACTCCAATAGCATTAGAGCCAGCATACATTGCAGCAGACCTAAAAAGTACATTTACAGAAGGTTTATGTCTACTAACAAGAGGTCCATCTAATAGGTTTACAAAATAATTTCCGCTACTATATTTTACAATCAAATGATAACTTCCATTAGCAATTATTACAAGACCTGGACGAAGAATGTCTCCATCCTCAGCTTCTTTAATATCAATATTAAATTCATTGTTTAGATTTTTCGCAAAAGATTTTGTAAATCCTCCAGGCATATGCTGGACAATAATAATTGGGGGAGAATCTTTTTTAAAAGACCTTAAAAAAATTCTTAAAGCCTCTGTACCGCCCGTTGAAGAGCCTACAACAATAATTTTACCGGTTCTATGCTTATTGATAAGCCCTTGATATTTAATAATAACATCCGGATCATTTTTGGGAGCAAAATTAATAACATCAGAAACTTTATAACTTTTTCTTATACTTGAATCATTTAAACTATTTTCCCTCAGCTCTACTTTAGAATTACTAGAAAAATCGGGTGCTTGAATTCTTTTAACATCAAAAGAAGATATAAATTTATTTTTGCCTAGATTTTTCAACTCAAGCTTTATTAAAGCTAAATACTTACTGCGAAATAAATTAACTGTAAGCTTAAAATTAAGTTTATTTATTATTAATCTAACCTTTTCCTTGCTTTGCTCAAGACATCCAAAATTTGGAAACATTTCATTTTGTGCAATAAATACAACCGGAAGAGATATGTTATTAAGAACATTGTTTAAAGAATTCCCAAAATTAGATCTTGCAGTATTCTCATCAATAATAACTAAATCTGGGAACTTTTGTAAAAATACATTAATAAGATTTAAAGAATTAAAACCAGCATTTAATATCTCAACATCATTATCTTTAGAAAAAGCTCTAACAAAAACCTGCTTTATAAGACCTTGAATATCAATTATCAATATCTTCATTATTATATTTTAATATTTTTAATCCTTAAAACCAAAAATCTACATTTTCTATTTTCTTTATTTTATAAGCTTGGTTATTGCATCTATATCAACAACTAAAGCCAAACTTCCATCACCAAGTATAGTAGCTCCAGAAACCCCTTCTACTCGAGAATAAATTTTCCCCAAAGATTTTATAACAGTTTGATGTTGCCCTAAAACTTCGTCAACCACAATGCCCATTTTCCCGCTATTTGTATTTACAACAACAACTTGCTCATTTAAACTCTTCTCACTAGAAACCTGAAAAAACTCTCTAAGCCTAATATAACTAATCATACTGCCCCTATAATTCATTACATTGCTTTTAGTCTCAATCCCATCTATTTGAGAAATTAACTTATTAGATTCTAAACAAGACTCAACATTAGAAAGAGGAACAATAAAATGCTCATCTTTTACTCTGACAAGCCAACCTTCAATAATAGCTAAGGTCAATGGAAAAATTAACTTAATTCTAGTATATTTGCCAAATTCACTTTCAAGTAAAACATTTCCCCTTAAGGATTCAACCTGTTTTTTAACAACATCCATGCCAACTCCACGACCTGATATATCAGTCACGGAACTTGCAGTTGAAAATCCAGGCTCAAAAATTAAATTATAAACATCAATATCTGATAAAGTTTTAGCAACTGAATCAGAAATTATATTGCGTTCTATAGCTTTTTTAAGTATTTTATTCTTATCAAGCCCTCTTCCATCATCCTCGATAATAACAATAACAGAATCCCCAGATTGACACGCTGAAAGCTTAATAATGCCTTTGGGGTCTTTACCTAAACTTTCTCTCTCTTGAGACGATTCAATTCCATGATCTATTGAGTTGCGAATTAAATGAACTAAAGGTTCATTTAGCTTTTCAATAATACTTTTATCAAGAACAGTATCGCCTCCATAAGAATGATAAAGAATTGACTTCCCAAGGCTAGTAGACAGATCTTTTACTATTCTTTGAAATTTTACAAACAAAATTTCAATAGGAACTGTTCTAAGCCCTGTTGTATAATCTCTAAGCTCATTAATAAGCAAAGAAAATTCTGCTGATATTGAATTTAAAATATTGCTATTTCTATTTTCAGCTTCTTTTGAAAGTTTTGATTGTATTGTAACAAGTTCTCCCACAAGATTTACCAAATGATCAAGTTTTTTAGAATCCACCTTAATACTAGCAATATTAACCTTGCTTCTAGCAGTATCATCTTGAACATTAGACCTATTTTTATCTCCATTGAAAAAGGATTTTCCAACAAATTCCGATTTTTCCAATGAAGAATTAGAAGAATCTTTGCTGCTTCTATCTAAGCCTAATAAATTAAAATTTTTAGACCCTACATTATTTCCTTCATCTACTTCCAAACACTTATCCAACTCTTGAATATCAATTTTTGATTGAGAATCTAAAAATGTAAAAATATCTTCAATACTCTCTCTGCTCTCTTCTGTATCTAGCTTTATTTCCCAATCAACATAAACATTGTCAGGAGAAATAAGCTCTAAATCAGGAATGTTATCTACTTTGGCCCTCACATAACCGCTACCTAAATTAATCAACTTGCTCAATAAATTTATGGGCTTGTGACCATGAAACAAAATGCCCTTAGCTGGAGAAAAAAGAATTTTATAGCTCTTAAATTCAGACCGCAAAGCCTCATCATCAAATTTATCCTCTGAATTTAATTTAACAGATTCTTCTAAAACCGAACTGTTATCAGACTTTGAAAAATCATTTTCTAAAACTTCTTGAAAAGTGCTCTTAACATCATTAGAACTTTCAAAAGCCTTTTTAATTTCATTTACCAAAAATTGTTTGCGCTTATCAAAGTCAATCTCAGAAATTACTTCATCACCTTCAATAAGCTCTCTAATAAAATCAACAGACATTAAGGTAGCATCAATAGCAGCCTGATTAAAAGTGGCTTTACCATTTTTTACAACATCAAGAACTGTTTCTATTTCGTGGACAAGCGATGCTGTAAAATTAAAGCCGAACATACCAGAACTTCCCTTTATGGTATGTAAATTTCTAAAAATAGAATTAATAATATCTTGATCTGAACTTACCTCAAGATTAAGAAGTGCTTGCTCAATATCTGAAATATTTTCTATCGATTCTTCCTTAAAGGAATTCTTAAATTTGTCAATAACATCACTACTATCCATAAGCTTTCCTTAAATCTAAAATCCAACTAAATTAAGTCCCAAATCAAAGCTATCAACATCCTCAATATCGACTAAAAACCCACCATATATTAATGAACTTAAAACCTCGTCGGATGGATACTCAATTTTTACAAACAAATTTCTATTCTTAGCATATTTATTAGATGCATACAAAATTTGTATAAAGGTAATATCTATTTTTTCAACATTTGAAAGGTCAATGGTAAGAGTATCCCCTTCTTTCATTTTTTTAAAAATATGCAACAAATCTTCTTTTACCTTAAAAATACTATTTATTACAAGCTCTCCTTCCGGCCTATAAATCATGACTAAAACTCCTATTGCTGCTGATACTCAGGATCATATATTGTTGTATTTCTAAATTTAGAAAGCTCTCTAACGTCAAATAAATTTTCTACATTTAAAATAATAATAAACTTATCATTACTTTTGCCAATTCCTGAAATAAATTTTGAATTAAACCCTGATCCAATCTTGGGAGCATCATCAATACTAAATGGATCTAATTCAAGAACTTCATTGACATAATCTACTAAAATTCCAAGATTAAATTCATCCCCCTCGTAAGCTAAATTTAATATAATAATATTTGAAATGTTAACTCCCTTATTTCTCTTTTTCTCATCCTCATCAACAGCACGATCGCTCATTCCAAATTGTTTTCGAATATCAATTATTGGAACGATTTTACCCCTATTATTTATTATTCCTGCCATGTAATTGGGAGTTCTTGGGATTTTTGATATCTTAGTATATTCTAAAACCTCAACAACATATTTAATCTCAATAGCATAAAGTTCGTCCAAACTAAATAAAAGATATTGGCTTAAAGAATCTTGCAAATCTGCATCTATGCCCATAAACGCCCCTTTAAATGTAATTTAAATCACAAATAGAATGCTAATATCAAGATTAATATTACCTCATATATTCATAAATACAAATTAGAAGTTAATAAAATTTAATTTCCCAAAAACAATAAAAAATATAATTTTAGAAGAATTCCATCTTATAATTTAAGGTAGAAAGTTGTGGTATATTTAAATTAAATTTCATACAAAAAAAGTTAACAATGCAAAGTAAAAACAAACTAATCAGATTATTAATAATTATTATTACATTATTTTTCAATGTTGAGAATATTTTCACAAACGAAAAATCTAAAAACAATATAGCTACTCAAAACAGTATGCCTGCTCCAAAAATAGAAAGCTTAAAAACAAAAACTGAAATAAAATTTGGTTTTATTATGCCTTACCCTACTGCAATAGAATTCAGCATCAATAACTTTGACATTGGGGTAGGAGTAACAATATTGAGTGCCTCAGAATTTTTTCCAAAATCACCAATAACATTGCTATTTAAAACATATTGTGATTATATATTTTTAAATTCAAGAATTAAAAATTCAAATTTCTTCTTTTTCTTGGGATCTGGCCTATTTTTTGAAATAGGCAAAATTACAAGCCCATCAAATTCAATAAATGTTTCTTCTGGGATTACCTATAAAATCGGAGTAGGTCTGCCCTTGGGAATAATATATGAAGCTTATTATGACATTATTGAAATAATAATAAAAACAACACCATCAATTTTTATTGGCCAAATGCCTAACGGAAATTTAATATTTCCAATAAAAGGTAACTTTTCTATTGGAATAAAAGGCTCTCTTAAGATATAGTTTTCACTTTTTAGATAAAAAAAATTATTGAACTAAAATTTTTCTAAAGACTAGAATGTTATGTTTAGGAGATAATAAAGCGATGAGAACAAAAATAATTATTATGTCAATCATTATTTTATTGGCCCCAATCTCAGGATTTTCAAATTCAAATGAATCTGCAAGAGGTAAATTTGGAGTAGGAATTATACTTCCATTACCAATTGCTCTACAGATTAATATAGGAAACTTTGATCTTGACATTGGTCTTTACAGCGGAGTAAATAATTTATTTTCAGACTGGAAAACATTGTTTATAGCATTGGACTATATTTTCTATATATATACATTCCCAGGAGCTGCTAATATTTTGGATTTTTCAGTTGGCGCAGGGGGATATGGGACAATATGGTTTTCAAGATTTGAAGGCAACAAGTCAGGCTCAGGGCCAATGAGCATCGGAGCAAGATTGCCTTTAGCTTTAAATATTGAAGTATTTAGAAAGAAATTCGACATATTTTTACGAATAGCTCCGGGACTTGGAATGAACATTTGGAGTAATGGAATTGGATTTAGGTGGGAAGTATTCGCAGGATTAGGAATGAGATTCTGGTTTACTTAAAAATAAAATTTTTTTAATTTTTTTTAAAAAAGAACAATTGTTGAAAATCAAACCTAGTCCCCAAAACTTAAACATAAGATTTAAGAGGTAAGGTCTTGTTTTTATTTTTTTAAAATTCAAAAATAAAATAATAAAACAAAATTTGGGAGACAACGGTGAAAAAAATTTTTATGTTATTTATCATGATTGCAAACATATCTACAAATGGTTTTGCAAAAGATTCGTATTTAAATAGAGGAATTGGCTTTGGAGCAAGTATTGGAAATCCAATTATTAACTTAATAATGTCACTTCCTTTTATTGATTTTGAAATAGGCTATGGTGGTAGTAATGGAATAAATTTATCAGGCCCCAAACTTGAATCAAAATTTTATGATTTTAATTTATTAGCAATAGCAGCACTTGATTTCATTTTTACAATATCTTTGATAAAAAATTTAAATTTAGGAATTGGAATAGGAGGAAATATAAGCATATCATCTCACACATCTAAATTAATAAATGTAGAATTAGGATTTGGAATAAGAATTCCATTGGTTATTTTTTATGACATTACAGAAAATTTAGAAATAGGCATGAAAATAGCACCTTCAATAGAATTCATCTCAAATACAAGATCTCTTGCACAACACAGAACCTATTCAGGCATAAAATCAAACTTTGCTGGAGGAATATTTGCTAAGTACTATATCTTTTAGTGCTAATTCATTCTAACTTATTAAATTTATTGCCAAGCACTATGAAAAAATTCACCTCGTTTTGAGTCTAATCTTTCAAAAGAATGAGCACCAAAAAAATCTCTTTGTGCTTGAATTAGATTAGAAGGTAAATAATTAGTAGAATAAGAATCTAAAAACGAAAGACTAGCATAAAATGCAGGCAAAGGAATCCCAATTTCACTAGCCTTTGAAATTATTCTTCTTAAAGATTTGTGATTATTTTTTAGCAAATCTAAAAAATAATCATCAAAAAGCAAATTAATAAGATGAGGATTCTTATCATAAGCCAATTTAATTTTATCTAAAAAACTGCTACGAATAATACAGCCTTCTCTCCAAACCAAAGAAATTTTACCTAAATTTAAATCCCAACCATAATTCACAGACGCAGTCTTAAGCATCATAAAACCTTGAGCATAAGCTACTATTTTTGAAACTAAAAGAGCATAATAAAGATCTAAAATCCAATCACTAAGCTCAAACTCAAAAGAAGAAGTGTCCATCTTAAGCAAATCGCTAGCAATAATTCTTTCGTGTTTTAACCCCGACATAAATCTTGAAAAAACGGATTCAACAATTAAATTTACAGGCATACCAAATTCAAGAGCATCAATAGATGTCCAAACACCAGTACCTTTTTGATTTGCAATATCTAAAATCTTATCAACTAAATATTCATTATTTTCCTTGTATCTAAGAATCTTAGAAGTTATTTCTAGTAAATACCCTGAAAGATCGCCTTCATTCCATTTTTCAAAAACTTCAGAAATTTTCAAATTATCTAAATTGAAAGATTTTTTCATGAAAAAATAAACCTCGCTGATAAGCTGCATATCAGCGTATTCCACCCCATTATGTATCATTTTAACATAGTGCCCAGAGCCGTTCTCTCCAATATAAGCCGAACAAATATCATTGTTTTTAGTTTTAGCTGCAATTTTATTTAACATGGGCTCAAGAATTTCATAAGCTGATTTGCTTCCTCCATACATTAGCGCAGGACCAAATCTTGCTCCTCTCTCCCCCCCGGAAATTCCAAGTCCTACAAAATAAATGTCCTTAGCAAACAATTCTTTTTCCAATCTCATTGTGTTCTTATAATGAGAATTTCCACCATCAATAATTATGTCTGATTTATTCATAAAGGGTAAAATTTGCTCAATAACCTTTTCTATAGCGGAACTTGTCACCATTAAGATGACTTTTTTTGGAGCTTTCAAGCTTTTAACAAAAGATTCAACATCTTTAAAACCATTTATCTTTTTATGAGAATTTTGTTTAACAAAAATTTCAGTTTTTTCATTATCTCTATTGTAAACAGAAACATTAAAACCGTTATCAGCAATATTTAGAGCTAAATTACTACCCATAACACCAAGTCCATAAATTCCTACATCCATTGCATTCTCCTTGATTCTAATTTTCTATTTTAAACAAATTGCTTTATTTATTATTTTTAGATTATGTTATATTATAAAAAAAGTAAAGATTAAATTAAAAAGGAAAAGTTACATGAAAAAACAATTTGATACAGAAGTAAATGATTTGCTTTATTTAATCATACACTCTCTTTACTCCCACAAAGAAATATTTTTAAGAGAATTGATATCAAATGCGTCTGACGCCATTGATAAACTCAAGTTTTTAAGCTTGACAAATGAAAAATTCAAAAACATTGCTCTAGAACCAAAAATAGAAATATCATTTGATGATAAAAGCATCCTAATTAAAGATAATGGAATCGGAATGGATGAACAAGATTTAACTAATCATCTTGGCGTAATTGCAAAATCAGGAACTAAAGAATTTATTAACAATTTAAAACAAGATGAAAAAAAATCTGCAAGCCTAATTGGCCAGTTTGGGGTTGGATTCTACAGTGCATTCATAGTATCAGAAAAAGTAGAAGTTACATCAAAAAAAGCACTAGAAAGTGATGCTTATATTTGGTCTAGCGACGGTAAAACAGGATATGAAATAGAAAAAGCAAAAAAAGAAGATACAGGCACAGAAATAAAGCTATATCTTAATAAAGAAGGCCTTGAATATGCCAATAAATGGAAAATTCAAGAAATTATCAAAAAATATTCAAATCACATAAATTATCCCATTTATATTAAATATAGCGAACATATAATGAAGGATGGAAAACAAGAGGGAATAGAAGAAAAAGAAGAAAAATTAAATGAAACTACTGCTCTTTGGACAAAAAATAAAAGCGAAATTAAAGAAGAAGAATACAATGAATTTTATAAAAATACAACCTTTGATTATGAAAATCCATTAATGCATATTCATACAAAAGCGGAAGGAAATTTAGAATATACAAATTTATTTTACGTCCCAAGTAAAGCTCCCTATGATCTATATTACCCAAACACTAAACCTGGGGTAAAGCTATTTATAAATAGAATATTTATTACAGATTCTGAAGGCAGCTTGCTTCCAAACTATCTAAGATTTATAAAAGGAATTATAGACTGCCAAGATTTACCGCTCAATGTAAGTAGAGAAATTTTACAGCAAAATAAAATTTTGTCCAAAATAAAGTCATCTTCTGCAAAAAAAATACTAAGCGAGCTTGAAAAGCTAAGTGAAAAAAATCATGAAAAATTTTCAGAGTTTTCTAAAGAATTTGGAAGATGTATTAAAGAAGGTGTTTATTCTGACTTTGAAAACAGAGAGAAGCTTATCTCATTAATAAGATTTAAATCCTCAAGCGCGGATGGGTTTGTATCTTTTAAAGAGTATAAGGAAAGAATGAATGAAGGCCAAAAAAGCATTTACTATATAACAGGTGGTAAAGAAAATATATTAAAAGAAAACCCAATAGTAGCTGCTTATAAAGAAAAAGGATTTGAAATCCTAATCATGGACGATGAACTTGATGAGGCTATATTAAATCTAATTCCAGAATACGAAGGATTAAAACTAAAAGCAATAAATAAAAACGAAACTAGTAATGAATTAAAAGATGAAAATTTCAAAAAAATTGAAGAAGAATTCAAAGACATCCTTATCAAAGTAAAAGAAATCCTTAAGGATCATATAAAAGAAGTCAATCTATCAGCAACATTGATAAAAGAGCCCTCAGCAATAATAATTGATAGCAATGATCCAACTTACCAAATGCAAAAAATTATGCTGTCAATGGGACAAGAAGTAAAAGAAATTAAACCAATACTTGAATTAAATCCTAATAATAAAATAGTCCAAAATTTAAAAAATCTAGAGCCTGAAAAATTAGAAAAAATAAGCATTCTCCTTTTTGAAGAAGCTATGTTAACTTCAGGAATGCCCAGCAAAAATCCAGGAAAATTCATAAATATAATAAACGAATTTATAGAAAAAGACTTCCTATAATTAAAAGTAAAAAGAGAGAGTTTTAAGCTCTCTCTTTTTACTTTTTAACTCGCAATACCAAATCTTTGCCTGCTGTAACAGGCTTTGTTTGAGATATTTTATGCCTAATTTCTTCTGTTAAAACAGTCGAGGATAACAAAATATATTCAGAATCATTTTCAAGCCTTCCAAAAGAATATTCTATGCTTGAAACTTCATCAGAATTTGCAATAACAACCGGAGTAATAACAGATTCTGAATGCTCTTTTAAATATTCAAGATCAAGTCTAATAATAACTTCGCCTTGCTTAACATTAATGCCCTCTTCAGCAACTCTTGTAAAACCCTTGCCATTTAAATTAAGAGTATTAATTCCAAAATGGACAAAAATTTCAACGCCTTCTTTAGTTTCAAGACTAAAGGCATGATTGGTTTTAAAAATTTTACCTATTTTCCCATCACAAGGCGCTAGCAACTCATTACTTGTTGGAAGAATTGCAATTCCATCGCCAACTATTTTTTCAGCAAAAGCTTCATCGGGAACCTTATCAATTGACATAACTTTTCCACTAATCGGAGCAATCAAATCCAATGTAGCGGTTTTTTTAAAAAAATCTAAAAAACCCATAATTAATCTCCTATAAATTTATCAAAATAACTTAAAGTTTTTTGCTCGGAATCACTATTTAAAACCTTATTTGCCAATTCTTCCAATTCCATTATTGTATACTTTTTGAGCAAATATTTAATTCTAAGTGTAGCACTAGGAATCATACTCAAAGACCTAAACCCAAGGCCTACAAGAAGCAACGCTCCAGCATCATCTCCTCCAAGCTCACCACAAACAGACACATCAATTCCAGAACTAACCCCATCATCAAAAACCTTTTTGATTAATTTCAACACAGCAGGATTATACTTGTCATATAAATTTGATATTTTTTGATTACCACGATCAACAGCTAAAACATATTGGGTTAAATCGTTAGTTCCTATGCTAAAAAATTTCAATTTATTGGCAAGTTTAGAGGGAATTAAAGCCGCAGAAGGAACTTCTATCATGCAACCCACTTCCAAATTTTCATCAAAAGGCAATCCTCTAGACTTTAAGTTGATTTTTGCATTATTCACAAAATATTCTATTGTTTCAATCTCTTCATATCTGGTAAGCATAGGAACCATTACCCTTATCTTCCCATAATGACTGGCTCTAAAAATAGCATTAAACTGTGCTTGGATTAATTCCTCATATTCCTTATACATCCTAAGCGCTCGAAAGCCCAAAAAGGGATTTTCCTCTTTCTTAAAATTAAGATAAGGAATTTCTTTATCCCCGCCAACATCAAGAGTACGAATAGTAACAACCCCTTTCTTTTCCATTGTTTCTATAACTCTCTTATAAGTTTCAAACTGCTCATCTTCTGTTGGAGGTTGTAAAGATCTCATATATAAGAACTCTGTTCTAAAAAGACCTATTCCCTCAACACCATATTTATTAACATAGGTAATATCAACAGGTGTTCCAATATTTGCCTTTAAAAACACCTTTATACCATCTTTTGTTTCAGCATCTTTATCTTTTAAAGAAAAAAGCTCTTTTTCCATTTCCACTTGACGCAAAATCTTACCTTCATAAAGATCAATCTCATCAGAAGAAGGATTTTTAATAACAATAGAAGATATTGCATCAATTACTATTTTATCACCATCCTTTAACGCATCAATATCTGACAAAGTCATAACAAGCGCTGGAAGCCCCATTGTTCTTGCTAAAATAGCAGCATGAGAAGTTTCTCCTCCAACAGCAGTTAAAAACCCTTTAACATAATTTAAGTCAAATTGCATGGTATCAGATGGGGTTAATTCTTCGGTAACAAGAATAATATCTTTATTAATCTCAGAAAAATCGGATACTTGGCCTAAAATGATAGAAATTAATCTATTTATAATGTCCTTATAATCAGACGCTCTTTCTTTTAAATAAGGATCTTTATAATCTTCTACACTTTTAACCAAATTTTCAAACGCTAAATAAATAGAATAAGCGGCGCTATAATTTTCCTTTGTAATAAGCTCAATAACAAACTCAGAAAGTTCATCGTCTTCAACAATCAACACTTGCCCTTCAAAAATGCCTTTTTTATCATCTCCAAATTGAAGCACGGCTTTTTTTTCAAGATCCTTAAGAGCTTGAATTGCTTTTGACTTGGCTTTATTGAATTTTGATATTTCACTATCAATCTGAGAAAAATCTATTTTTTCTCTACTTATAATTTTATCAAAATTTTTACTAATACAAAGAACTTCTCCAATGCCTATACCTTTGGATATTCTTTTGCCCGATAAAGTCATAACTTAAATCCTTCTAAAATTCATTCCTTAAAAGATTCGATAAGCTCTGCAAGCTCTGAAGCAGCAATCTCCTCATCCTCACCATCAGCACATATCAAAAGCTTTTTACCTGATGATAATTCCAAAGTTTGAAGCCTGAACAAACTTTTCCCGCTAACAGACTTTCCATCGGATTCTATTGTTATCTCGCTAGAATACTCTTTAGCTTTTTTTACAAAAGTTGATGCAGGCCTAACATGCAAACCGTTTACAGCCTTAATAATTGCTTCTTTTTTTACCATAAGTACAGAAACCCCTCATTATGAATATTATTTTTTGATTAACTTTTTACATTATAATACATAAAAATAAATTATATATTCCCTTTATATAAGAAATATAACATACTAAAGATAGTAATTAAACTTATTCGAACAATTAAAAATTACAACCCATTAATATGTCTAAATAAAAATTCTTTATTAGCTTTAAATTTCTCTCTCCTATATTGAAATTTTTAGAATCTCTTATATTTCTATCTAACATTTTAAGAGAATTTTCTATCTCAGAAAATGAAAGCGGCAAAGATTTGTTTAAAAGCAAAATCTGGAAATCCTTTATGACTATCACTTTGTCATCATAAAATATCTTTAACAAAAAATCATTTATAATGACTCTTTTTATGTTTAAAAGAATACATATAAAAATAATGTCTGCTTCTTCTAAAATGTCAAAAGACAAGGTATTGAAAAATATTTTATGATAAAAGCTTCTGTTCCATAAATTCATCATTGGAAATTTAAATTTAGTAACAAGAACAGTGTTTCGATTTGCAATATACTCAGTTCTATTTAAATTATAAGCACTAAAAACATATGTTTTTTTGGTTAAAACATTTTTAAACTCAATTTGAGCATCAAGACTTAGCAACAAGGGATAAATATCAAAAACAGTGTTTTTATAATAAAACCCATTTGCAAGGTTAATACTATTTAAATATATTTTATCATTAAATTTTGAAATAAATTCATAAAACAAACTTGGAATATTTTTCTTACCAATCTGAAGTATCTCGTTGTAAGTAACACAAGGTCCCATCTCAAGAAAATTACCCCTTAAAGATACCTTATTGAATTTTTCAAAATTACCAACAACAAAAAAATTATCAATAGGTGTTTCTCTATTAAACAAATTGGGATTTTTTTTAAAATCTAGCTCATTATAAATGATATAATTATTTAAATTTTTGTTAAATAAATTAGATAGTATATTAAAACTTTCGGGGTAATAAACCTTAACATTAGCCATTTTTTCTATACAATTCTTCAGCTTTCAAATAGAGAGATAAAAAAGTATCAACATCCATACAATTGCATTTTAATGACTTTCTATAGCCTAAAATATCTGATTTGCTTACAATCTCGTTTTCCAAAAAGTAATAAAACAACAAAACATTGGATTCAAAACAATTGCTACAAAAATTAAAATCGTCTTCTAATAAAATCTTTTGCACGTGCTTATAAAACCTTTTTTTCTTAAGTCCTTCAAAGGTAACTACACTCCGACCATTTAAAATAAAAGCAGGAATTAAATCAGAATAAACAAGTTTGAAATCCAATAAAATTAAAAAAAATCTGTTGTTAACAATATACTCCAAACTATTGCTATTAGCAAAAAAAACAGAATCCAAAAGATTCCTGGTCCCCAAAGAAAGACTAATCTTTTTTGAAATACTCTCTCCATTTAAATTAAAATTAATTAGCGTCAATTTTTATACTCCAACTATTTAAAATTTCTTCAAAATCAAGAGGGGTGCTGCTTACATTGAAATTAAATACCTGAATCAAAGCAGTTCGAATTGCAGAAACAGAAACAACAAAAACACTTCTAAAAGAAAAAATAAACTCGCCATCTTCAATAAACTCTAGACTTAAACAATCTTTAATATCACAACTTACATTAGCACGGCAAAATACATAATCAACTGCCAATCCAAATATTGTACGAATTCTCTTGTTATTTAACTTAAGCTTGGTAAATTTGCCTTGCTCTACAAAAAAGCTTACATTGCTAAAAACAGTACTAAGAGAATAAAATTCAAATTTAAGTTCAACAGAACACCCAAGCACACAATCATTAACACCACCAATAGATATTTTTTCCTTAAAAACTATAGGATATTCATTTATAAAATCTGCATCTATCAAAGAAGAAAAATTGTCCTTAATGCTTAAAATTGCTTTTTCAATTAAATAAGGATCTTTAAAAAGAAGATTATAAAAATTATCAAAATCTAATACGCTCTCGTCTATCAAAAAATTTACACTGCTATAGGTCAAGTCCAGTGTTTTGGCTAAGCTATTTTTCAAATAGTTGCTTAAATTGTTGTCAATAATACTGTAGGGCAAAAATACATTTAATTCATCCTTATACAAGAAAGCAACAACATATTGCTCTTCACTTAAAAAATAGGTGTTTGAACTTGCATAAGCAAAACCGACTCCCCTTCGACTAGTATCAAAAATATCATAATCCTTATTAACACTTAAAACAGAAGATTTCTTTATTAAAGAATTTTTTAAATCTAGTTTTTTAAAAATTTTCAAAAAACTAGTATAATCGCCTTTAATCTGCGTAAGTAAATAACCTATTGGCTCACAAGACATCGATAAAGCAATATTATAAAAATTGGAATAAATAAAATTATAAACAGAAGTCTCAAATGCCAAAAGATTGTCATAAAAAAAGACAAAATCACTTTTATTCTCAACAAAAAAAATTTCTAAAAACCCATCAAAAAACAAATTTTTAAAAATATTATTAATAAATTTAAAATAAAACTTATATAAAAAATTTAAAGGTCTATTTATTATAACTTCTAAAATAATCTTTGAAAGCTTATTATCTGCCAATAAACAATTAGAAACTGAAAAAGTTAAACTTAAATTATCTAAAATTCCAAAATGTCTTTTGTAGTAAACAACATTAACCTTTTTATTAATCTTTTTTGAAATTGCAATGCCTTGTAAAATTGCATTAAAAGAAATAGGAAAAATAGAGCTAGACCAGTAATTATCAAGAGAATTGATTTTTATTTTATCTTTACTTATACCAAAATTTTCACTAATAAAAAATTTTAAAAAAGAAATATTGTCTACATTGGCATCAATAATTAAATTTTCAGAATCAAAAAATGTTTTAACTAAAATAAAGTCGTTTGAAAAACTATTGTAATCACTAAATTCATAACAAGCATTCAAAACATTGCAAGTTTCAGATTCTTTCTTTGTAAATCCAGAAGAATAACTATTACTCACATCGCCAACTCTTAGATTAAAAAGAACACTTTTTTCTGCTTTTAGCAAATAATCCAAATTATCTGAATACAAAACCAAAGGAACTTGACCTTTAAAGCTTATTTTATTATCAAAAAGCTTTAAATTAAATTCATTAGAATCAACAAAATCTCTAAACTTTAAAGTTATATTATCTTTATAGCTGATGCTAAAAATTGAATTTACATGTTCATCTACAAAACTAAAATCTTCAATAAAAGAATCTTTAACATTGCAGCAAACTGGCAAAGCCCAAAATTCATGCGCATCCACATTTGTCAAACTCACAAACCCCACTAAACAAAAAAATTAAATTAGCAAGAACCCAATGTTGCATAAATAAAAAGGACTAAAAAACTAAAATCTCAAAAACATCTAACCTTACAAACATATGCAATAATCTTAAAACAACTTAATAAAAATTCACTTAAAACTAATTCGAAATCAACACTATTTGTCAATAAAAATAGCCCTACCCCCGTGATTTTCTATCCCTTTTGATAAATGGACAAATTATGCTAACATTATAAATTATAGATGTTTTCTAAATAAAAACAAGGACCTTATGAATAAAACAAAAAATCGAAGCTTTAAGTATTTTATAATACTTTTATGTATATCATTATTTGGGGCTAATAATACAATAAGTTACTCTAGCATTGAAATTCCTCTAGAAGACTTAAGTGAAGAATTTAAAAATTCTGGGAATAAAAGCGATCAAATAAATACCTTAAAACATTTAAACAAAAACACAGTTTCTTATGAAGACCTTAAAAAGGGCAAAGATCTAAAATTGCCAGAAAATATAAGAGACAAAAACCTGCCTAAAAAAAGAATGGACGAAAATGATCTAAAATCTGTAATTGAAAATTATGAAAATAAAATTAAAAATATAGAAAAGCTTTTAAAAACCAAAAATCAAAAAACATTGGAAAATGAAAATAAAAAAATAGAATCAATCGAAAAAAAAGCAAAAAAATATGAAATTTTAACCAATAAATTAAAAAATGAAATAGTAGAAATAAAAAAGCTCCTTAATAAAAAAAACAAGCCCAAAGAAGATGAAAATTACGAAAAAATAGATATTGAAAGCATTGAAGAAGAGGATGATGATGATGATTTTGAAGACAATTATGAATATAATGATGGAACTGAAGAAGCAAATGAGGACAATTATCCTTCTAATGAAGGAATAATAAAAAATCTAAAAGAAAATCTTCATGAAAACGAAAAATATTATGCTATTAACGAAAAAAACATCGATGACCTTGAAGACAGAATCAACGAAAATGAAAACACTATTTTAGACTTGCAAAGAGAATTAAGAAATTTAAAAAAAAAAGATAACTCAGATAAAAACTTAGAAGAAATTGAGGAAAACTTATCTTCAATAGGAAGAATAATCAATGATCTAAAAAGAAAAATCAGCGCAAATGAAGCAATAAACAAAGAAAATCAAAGAAAAATAAGAACCGATAAACACAAATTCAAAGAATTAGAAGACAAAATAAAGGAGAATGAAGAGACTATTTTAAAACTTCAAAAAGAATTAAAAAATTTTAAAAAAAAAGAAATTTATCAAAAACCCTTAAACGAAGAAACTTTCATTCCAAGTATTACAAATAAAAATGACGACTTAGGAGAAAATAAAAAATTAGAAAAAGAATATTTAAAGCCCATAGAAAAAAATGAAAGCCAAAATCTAGAAGAAAATACTAAAAGCATCCCAAAAACAACTATGATCAAAACAGCCGATTTTCAAATTTATCCCGATATATATCTTAATAACTATAAATTTAAAGAAAGGGGAAATCAATTTGCATTTAAAAAAGAAAATACATACTATATTGAAATAGATCCAACTAACAATTTGAATGAAGCTTTAAAAAATCATGAAATAATTTCAAAATATAAATTTGAAAAATATTTTATTAACCCTACTCTAAAAAATAAAGAAGAATTTTTTAGAAACTTAATAGAAGTCAAAAATATCCACGAACTAGGAATTATGTATAAAAACCTAAAGCCTGCATTTAAGCAAATAAAAATAATTAAATAAAAATAAGCACTTTTTACAACTAATCCAAGCAACTTTTTATGTCTTCAAAAGACATAATTTTTATATTTAAACTCAAAGCTTTCTTAAGCTTTGATCCAGCTTTTTCTCCTACAACAAGAAAATCCAAACTCCTGGTCACACAAGTGTTAAAAATTGCTCCTTTATTTTTTAGCTTGTCAATAACAATAGCCCTGGAATAACCATTAAAAGCTCCAGTAATGCAAAACTTTTTGCCGACCAATAACTTATTTTCATCATCAATCGCAATAAACTCTTCCATTTTAAATTTCAAATTTTCAAAAAATTTAAACTTATTAATCATTATTGAATCATTAAAAGCTCCAATAATATTTAGAGCAATTTTTTCTCCTATGCCTTTAATTTTAAGCAATGTTGAAAATGCAAAATCTCTGTCTTGACAAAGCTTAAAAAGCTTTGAAAATGAATTTAAATTATTAAGAAATAACAACCTTATTGTGTTTTCCCCTAAATCTTTAATTCCCATGCTAAGAAGCAATTTACTAAATGGCTTTTTTTTGCTAGCTTCAATTGAATTTATCAAATTATTTATCTTTCTATCTTTAAACCCTTTAAATTCAAGAAGTTTATAAAAATCAAATGTATAAAGATCAATTTCTGAAGAAATAAATTTTTTTTCAAAAAGAAAAGAAATTATCTTGTCGGAAAATCCTTCAATATCCATACAATTTTTACTACAAAAATATTTTATTCTCTCAACTGCTACTGAAGGACAATTATTATTTGGACAAAAAAAATGTGCCCCCTCTTTTACTACAGCCGTTTCGCAAGCTGGACAATTATTAGGAACTTTAAAAAATCCTGTTGAAAATTTATTTATCACCATTTCAACAGCAGGAATTACATCTCCTCTTCTTGAAACTTTAACAACATCACCAACATTCAAACCAATAGAAGTTATATAATCTTGATTGTGTAATGTTGCGCTAGTAATAAAAGCTCCTGAAACAAAAACTTTATCAATATTAGCAACCGGAGTAATTTTACCACTACGTCCCACCTGTAAAACAATGCTATTTACTCTACTAAAACCCGAAAGTGCTTCAAATTTGTAAGCCATTGCCCATTTAGGATGATGCACAGTATACCCTAACCTTTCTCTTAAGGCAAAATCACTAACCTTAAGAACAACACCATCTATTTCATATTCAAAAGAATCTCTTTTTTTTGTTATATCTGCTATATAGCTTAAAACTTCTCCAAGCGAACTTTTTTGATCAAAAAACCTAATCAAAGGATTGACTTTAAAACCCAATTTCTTAAGTCTTGCAATAGCCAAATCATTTGTTTTAAACTCCAATCCAGCATTCAAAAAATCATAAATGAAAATATTTAAAGGAAAATTAGCAACCTCTCTACTATCAACCCTTCTAAGTATTCCCGAAGCCAAATTTCTAGAATTGGTATAAGGCTTTCCCAAAAACTTATTTATTTTTAAAAAATTTTCTTTAGTAATATAAACTTCGCCCCTTAATACTAAATCAACTTTTTCATCAAGAAGTAAAGGAATATATCTAATAGTTCTAATGTTTTTAGTAACGTCATTGCCAAATTTTCCATTACCCCTAGTAAGAGCTTTTTCAAGGACGCCATCTTTATAATAAAGAACAATAGAACATCCATCAATCTTTGGCTCAACAGAAATATTAAAAGAATTATTAAAATCAATCTTATATATCCATGATTTTAGCAAATTAAGATCATAAACCTTATCAAGACTTAATATAGGAGCAGAATGTTTGACCTCTTTAAAGTCGTTTAAAAGATCACTACCAAATCTAAGAGTAGGAGAATCTAAGGTTTTATATTCGGGATACTTACTTTCTAGCTCTTGAAGCCTTAAAACATGCTGATCATATACAAAATCTTCAACACTGGGCAAAGAATCAACATAATACTCTTTATCCCACTTTCTAATCAACTTCTTTAAATCTGCAATTTCTTGCTGTACTTTGCTGTTCATAGGGTAAAATTTAACATATTAGTTATTATTTTATCAAACAATTCTAGCAAGCAAAAACCGACTTACTATACAAACTATAAAGTATCACAAAAAATGCATGTTATTTTATTTATGTTCAAATTAAAATAATCTTTAAAGAAAAATATCAATCAAAAAGACAATATTATAAAAATGTGAATTATATTTTAATTGTCGTTAAAGATATTTTAATATGTTAAAATGGATAAAAGGAGCGCTAGTTTGGAAGAAAGCAAAAAAGCTTTAATAGCTGATGACTCACTTTTTATGAGAAAAAACCTAATAAAAATCTTAAGTCAATTGGGATTTAAAGAATTTTTAGAAGCAGAAGATGGCATTCAGGCTGTTAAAGAATTTGAAAAACAAAATAATATTGATTTAATAACACTCGATATAACAATGATGGGAATGGATGGAATCACAGCTCTTGAGAGAATGCATGAAATTAATAAAAAATTGCTTAAAAAAGTTAATATATTAATGGTTACAGCTATTGGAAAACAAGAATTAATACAAAAAGCTTTATCTCTTGGAGCTAGAGGATATATTACAAAACCTTTTAAAAAAGAACAAATAATAGAGCAAATTAAACTTTTGGATTAGAGGAAATTTTGATAGAAAAAGAAAAAATATACAAACAAACACAAATAAACACATCAAATCCCCTATCAATATTGATAATGCTTTATGAGAAAGCAATACAGGATTTAAAAGTTGCAAAAGAGCTTATAAAAGATGAAAATTGGCAAAATGCAGTTAAAGCTAATGAAAAAATCTTTCACGCACAAGAAATCATTACTGAATTAATGTCAACCTTAAATTTTGAGCAAGGCGGAAGCATTTCTACAAACTTACTCTCGATATACTTGTTTCTAAATAAAGAGCTAGAAAATGTTCTTTTGAAAAAAGAAATACACAAAATTGACAATGTCATAAAACAACTGCAAATATTAAGCTTTGCTTGGAAAAAATTAAGCAAAAAAGAAAATAATATTACTCAAAGTAAATTAGGAATCAATATTGTCGGCTAATGAAATTTTAAAAAAACATTTTAGAAATTTATTATTGGAATTAAAAGAATTGAAATTAATATTAACAATAGAAAGTGATGAATTACAAAAAGAAGAAATAAGAATATTAAATATAACCAATCCTAAGAAAGATTTAATATTAGAATCAATCAAAAACTATTATAAAACAATAAATGCATGGTTGAAATCTAAAAATCAAAAATTGGATAATTTCGATTACTTAATTAAAGAAATTAATCTACTAAAAGAAGAAATATACATTAAATATCAAATTTGTTGTGAAATCTTACAGAAAATTGCAAATGCAAAAAGAAAAATTCCAAAAATTAAAAAACACCAAAACCTTGCAGTAAATAATTCACCTATAATGTTAGATATTAAAATATGAAAGAACTTTATCTAATTGATGCACTAAACATAATATTTAGAAATTATCACGTAATGAAAAATTATCCACTTTTAAACACACAAGGAGAAAATGTAAACGCATTTATTGGCTTTTTCAAAACATTATTTTTCATAATAAAAGAAAAAAATCCCAAACATTTGATTATTACCTTTGACTCAGAGGTACCAACTTTCAGAAAACAAAAATATCCAAGCTACAAAGCAACAAGGGACTTACCTCCGGACGATTTAATACCTCAAATTGGATGGATAAAAGAAGGCCTTTTAAAGGCAAAAATACCAATCTTTGAGCTTGAAGGCTACGAAGCTGATGATCTTTTAGCTAGTTTTGCTAAAAAGGCTGCAAAGAATAACTATTTAACTTACATTATTTCTCCTGACAAAGACTTACTGCAAACAATGTCAGAGTACATAAAAATACTTAAAATTGAAAACAACAGCTTTATTGAAATGGATAATGAGTACGTAATAAAAAAATTTGGAGTAAATAGCTTTCAAATAAAAGATTATTTAGCTATTGTTGGAGACAGGTCTGATAATATACCTGGAATAAAAGGCATTGGCCCAAAAGGAGCAGCAAATTTATTAAGAGAATTTAAAACCCTAAAAGGGATATATTCAAATTTAAAACTAATAAATAAAAAACACCAAGAACTTTTAATCAAAGAAAAAGAAAATGCTTTTTTAAGCTACGAACTTATAAGTCTTGAAGAAAATTTAAAAATTCCAGAAATTGAAAACTTCGCCTTAAAAAATTTTAGCGAAGAGATAATATCTTTGTTTGAAAAACACTCAGCAATTTCCCTGATAAAAACTTATAAAAAAGATATCTTAAAACAAGAAAAAGAAAATGCAGACCAAAAAAGCCTATTCAAACAAGAACCTATTACTAACAGCCCAGATAACATAAATACAATTGACACAGAAAATGTTAAATACCACTCAATAACAACAAAAATAGAGCTAGACGATTTAATAGAAAGCCTTAAAAAGGCTAAATACATATCAATAGACACAGAAACATCTTCGCTTGACACTTACACGGCAAAATTAATTGGGATTTCAATTTCATTTAAAGAATTTGAAGGTTACTATATTCCAATCGAAGCCAAAGGAAAAATTTACATAGAAAAAAATTATATAATACAAAAATTTAACAATCTTTTTGAATCAAATCCAAAAATAATTGGTCAAAACTATAAATTTGACTATAAAATACTTAAAAATAATGGATTTAGCCCTATACCACCTTATTTTGACACAATGATTGCCGCATACCTTATTGATACAAACTCAAAAGTATCGCTTGATTTTCTTGCAGAAAAATATTTAATGCATAAAAATATTAAATATGAAGATGTGATACAAAAAAATGATAACTTTGCAAATATATCTTTAGAAATGGCAACAAGCTATTCATCTGAAGATGCTGATATTACATTTAGATTATTTAATATATTTACCAAAAAATTAAAAGAAGATAAACTCGACAAGTTAATGCACGAAATAGAAATGCCTTTTAACAAGGTAATTATAGAAATGGAAGAAAATGGCATTTACCTTGATAAAGAATATTTAAAAGAATATGGGAAAGAACTTGGAAAAGAATTAGAAGTAATCGAAAACGAAATAATAAAAAGCATAGGAATTGATTTTAATCTAAATTCTCCAAAACAAATGCATGAAATTTTATTTGAAAAATTAAATCTAAAGTTATCGGAAAAAATGAAAAAAGATTCAACTGATATAAAGGTGCTTGAATCTCTAAGAGAACAGCATGAATCAATTGAAAATCTAATAAAATACAGACAAATTGCAAAATTGAAGAGCACTTACACAGATAATTTAATAGAACTAATAAACTATAAAACAAACAGACTGCACACAAGCTTCATACAAACAAAAACAGCAACTGGTAGAATCACTAGCATAAACCCCAATTTGCAAAACATACCAATAAAAGATGAAAAAGGGCGAAAAATAAGAAAAGCATTTAAACCAGAAAATGGAAATATTTTTATTTCGGCTGATTATTCTCAAATTGAGCTTGCTATACTTGCTCATTTATCACAAGATAAGGTCCTTATTAAAGCATTTGAAAACAATAAAGATATTCATACAGAAACTGCTTCTAAGCTCTTCAAAATAGAGGAAAAAGAAATTACTCCTAACTTAAGAAGAATAGCAAAATCTATTAATTTTGGAATAATTTATAGAATGTCAGATTTTAGACTTGCAAAAGAACTGGGCATCACAAAAGAAGAGGCAAAAGGATTTATAAACTCTTACTTTGACTCTTATCCCAAAATCAAAGAATTTATAATAAATCAAATAAACTTCGTAAGAAATGCTGGATATAGCGAAACCATCTTAAAAAGAAGAAGATATATAAAAGAAATTAATAGCAATAATTATCTAGAAAGATCTGCTGCTGAAAGAATAGCAATAAATAGTACAATTCAGGGAAGTGCCGCCGACATCATGAAAATTGCAATGGTCAAAGTATTTAATGAATTTAAAAATAAAAAAATGAAATCAAAAATATTGCTACAGGTACATGATGAAATGCTCATTGAATCTCCTATTGAAGAAGAAAATGAAGTGAAAAAAATATTAAAAATTATGATGGAAACCGCTTACACATTAAATCTGCCTTTAAGAGCAAATATTGAGACGGGTAAATCGTGGGGAGAAATCCATTAATCATTGGAGTAGCAGGAAAAATTGCATCTGGCAAAGATACTGCTTCAAAAATAATTAGCAATAAATATGGATTTTTAGAAATAAATGCAGACAAGCTTGGACATTCAGTATTACATGAAAAAAAAGAAGAAATAGTTAAAATATTTGGTCAAAAAATATTAAATACTAAAAATGGAATAGACAAAATTTTGCTAAGAAATCTTGTATTTAATGACAATAAAGAATTAAAAAAACTTGAAGGCATATCGCACCCAATCATACTCAGTAAAATAAAAAAAATCCTAATCCAAAGCCAATCTACAAAAATAATAATTAATGCTGCTTTGCTTTTTAAAATGAATTTAGAAAAACTTTGCGACTATATAATTGTGCTTAAAGCAAAGAATTCTATAATAAAAAACAGATTATTATATTCTATGCCAAACATTGACTCAAATATAATCAATAAAATACTTACAATCCAAAAAGATATTTTTTTTAAAAAAAATATTATAAACTTAAAAATAGTCAATATAATTAATAACAAGAATTATGCATATCTAGAAAAAGAAATTGAAAAAAAAATGCAGGAGATAATTAACTATGAAAGATTTGAATGAAAACAATGACAATAACAAAGGATTTTTTGTAGCATTAACCTCGATTGCAACAGTTTGTATCATAATATTTCTTGGAACAATTATTTTTTTTCCAAACAAAAATTTGGCCTCAGACATTGCAGAAAAAAATATTGTTTTAGAAGAAGATAAAGATCAAAACACCTTAGAAAACGTTGATCAAAATGAAAAATCTTTAAAGGTATCTGAAACTCAAAATGAAATAATTATAGATTTAACACAGGATTTAAATAAAGAAAAAAACCCTACAAACAAAACCTCTAGTACTTATAAGAAATCAAAAACCATTGAAAAATCTCAACCCACAACCCAAAAAATACCTAATACTTCTCAGAAATCAAAAATTATTGAAAAATCTCAACCCACAACCCAAAAAATACCTAATACTTCTCAGAAATCAAAAATTATTGAAAAATCTCAACCCACAACCCAAAAAACTTTAAATACTGATAACATTTATGATCCTAATACAGAATATTACATACAATTTGTATCACTCTCAGATCCAATCAATGCAGACAACTATATTCAAAAATTACTCAAATATAATATAGTTGCTAAAATATATTCTGCAACAGTAGATAATAAAGATATTTACAGGGTAAGATCTGGTCCTTATAAAACAAAATCAGAAGCAAAAGCTGACTTTAAAAAAATAGCAGGGATAGGCGAATTTAAAGAAACTTACATACTACCCGTTAACAAATAGACTATAATTATTAATATATTTTTGATACTTTTCTAAATATTCCTCATGAACCTCAATAATAGGCGAAACAACATGCTTAATCTTTGTAAGCTTTAAAAAAGAATCATTTAAGCTGCCAAATTCTCTTAAAGAATAGAATGCTTGAATTGCTCCTCCAATAATCTCTGAATGCTTAAAATCAAAAATCTTTAAATCTTTGCCAAGAATATTTGCTTTTATTTGATTTAAGAGCAAATTATCAGAATTAGATCCACTAACAAAAATACTTAAAATTTCTTTTTTATAGGCTTTTAGCTCTACCAATCTGTTGTAAAAAGCAAAACATACAAACTCAAGCATTGATAAACCAATCTCTAATGGATTTCTAATACTACCAAAAATTCCTTTACTTAAATCTTTGCAAAGACAAGGATCTAAAATAAATAAATCATTAAAAAGTTTAATTTTGCTTGGATAAAAGTATACATTATTTAATGTGGCACTTTTAACAATCTTTTTTAAGAGTAACTCAAAAGTTAAACTTTTTTTATAAAAACTGTCTTTTAATAATTGAATCAAATATCCAAAAGGAACAATTCTCCCAATAATAAAATATCCTTCTAAAAAATAAGGATATTCTAAAGAAAATCCTGGCAAATATGTACTTGAAACAAAATTAAACCCTTCACTTGTACCCATTCTATTTGACACAATTCCTTCTTGAAAAGCACCGCTTCCAACCAAAGCATTTAAATAATCTGATCCTGCATTAATTACACTAATTCCGCTATTTAGCCCAAATTCAATTCCTGCTTTATAAGTTACAACACCAATATTTTCTCCCATTTTTATGAACGGAGGAAATTTATTCTTGTTAAGTCCATATTTTTTTATCTCTATATCATCCCAAATAAAAGGGATATACTCCATGCTTGGAAAGCTTGTAAAAAGCTTTCCTGTAAGCAAATAAATAAAATACTCAAAACAAGAAACAAAATAGCTTATTTTAGAATATGTTCCTCTTTCAACTGTACTAAGTACATATGGTAAAAATACAGACCTACCCCTAAAACAAGGCTTAATTTTAAGGGAATTCCAATGTAACACTTCCAAAGGAATTAAATTTGAATTTAAAGCAATCAAACATGGTGAAATACCACTAATAGAAATGCAATCTATTTTGCTAGGCTGAAAATTGGATATAGCTTTCTTAAAAGAAAAAAGCCATATATTAAAGTCAAAATTTTCGAAATCAACATCAAAATAATCTGAGTAACTAATATCAATATAACTTAAAACTCCATTTTTAGAACTAACTAATGCTGCCTTTAAAACACTGGTCCCAATATCAATGCTAAGAGTATTCATAAATTAACCCTTGGTAATCAATTTTTGAATATCGTCCTTTCTATCAAGAATTTTTTGTAAACCAACTTTATTATAAATTGCAAATATTGCCTCCGCAAAAAGAGGCGCAACATTAGCCTCATGATACCAAGGTTTATTTATTAATTCATCATTATGACAAACAGCATTTGTTCCAATTATTTTATAAAAATATCCCTCCTCATAAGCTTTATCAAAATATTTAATAGCATCTCCATTAAAAAACGGCAAACTAATTCCACATATAATCTTTTTAGCACCCATGCTTTTAAGCAATTTCATTGCCTTAATTAGAGTTCCTCCAGTAGCTAACATGTCGTCACTCATAAAAACATTCTTACCTTCAACATCTCCTAAAAGCTTGGTTACAGAAATATTTGAATCAGCAACATCATTTGAAACTCTTGAATAATCTCTTTCCTTGTAAAGCAAAGCCAGAGGACTCTTAAGACTTGATGCAAAAAATTTATTTCTACTTACAGCACCTGTATCGGGGGAAACAATAACTAAATTAGAATCCCTAATATCGATTAAATCTTTAAGAGAATTAAAGATTTCATAAGAAACATTTAAATTTTCAAAATAAACTTTCCTAAATACATTTTCAATAGCCTTTGAATGCATATCCAGGGTTAAAATATGCCTAATGCCCAACTCTTCTAAAAATCTTCCAATAAGACTTGCTGTTAAACATTCTCTTGAATGCTTTTTATCTTGCCTTGAATAAGGATAAGAAGGAATAATAACACTAACGGAATTGGCTTTGGCCTGCATACAAGCATCTATTGTTGTCATTAAATTCATTATATGATCATTAACTGTCATAATTATTTTTTCACTACTGTTTATTTCAACTTCATAAGCATTAGCAACATCTTGAACAATAAAAATATCCTTATTCCTGATTGTTTTTAAAATTTCTGTTTTAAATTCACCATTGGCAAACTTAACAAATTTTACAGGAATTTCTAAAGGCTCTTTGCTTTTAAGAGTAGATAAACTAAGTCCTTCTAGAAAAGGAGATAAAACTTTTTCAATCTTAAAAATTTCTTCCTTTAAGGCCTTAGAATCTTGGCATATACTATCTACAATTTCATTTTCAATATTTATAAATATTCTGTCAAGCTCTTCTATTATTTTACTAGCAAAAACCTTGCCCCCAGGACAAGCAATAATTCCTATTGATTTTTTTTTAAGTAAATTCACCCAATTCCTCGTTCTTTTTTTTAAGAATCTTAACAATCTTAATTTAATAATTAATAAAACTTATACACACGAAAATAACTAAAATTTTTTAAAGCAAGGCCATTAAAATATTTTAGCTTTAATAATAAAAATAAAAATTGAAAAATTTTATTAATAATAACAAATATTATACATAATCCTAAAAACAAAATTAAATAAACTACACAATTCCAAATTCAAAACCTATTCCAAACTTGAAATCAGAAAATTTAGGATTTTTAATATTCCAAACATAGTAACCTTCAAGAATTAAAAAAGAGAATGAAAGTCTAGCACCAATATCCCAACCCATTGTTCCAAGCTCTGCCAAAACAGAATCTGCAGAAGAAGTCGCTATATTGATCTTAGGCCCTGTGAAAAACGCTAAAGCTAACACAAAAAAATCTAATTTTGTATAAAATCTCGGTGTTATTGCCATAATAAATGAGAAATTTTCATTTGCAGTTCCATCTGAACGCTTTATTACTTTAAGAAGATTCATGTCAAATAAAAGCTCAAATCCAATAGAAATAAAATCGTCAAATTTGGCACCAAATTGAGCATAAGTTCCATATCTTATTCCAGCTTTAGCAATATTAGCTAAATCGGAAAAATTTTGAACTATCTCTTCTTTTCCTATTGGGGATAAATCTGAAGGCAAATTTTGCTTAAGCTTTGCATTAATCTCTAAAGCTTCATTGTAAAAGCTTGAAAAGGGACTAACAGGAAAAGCAACCCCACCACCAAAATTGAATTCAAAATTAGTATCTGTAAAACCATTGGTCACAATAATCCCAAACAAATACAAAATTAAAACTTTCAGCCTCATCATAAAACTCTCCTACAAAAATTTATGAAAAATAAAACAGGGTTTATATTGCATACCTTATTATATAATAATTACCACAAAGATTACCACAAAGTAAAAGGCAAACAAAAAACTAAAAACTTAATTCTTAAGAACAGAAGAAACTATTTCTTCCACACCACTTGGTATAGGATGATTTAACTCTTTATATTTTGAGATATATTCTTTTGCATTTTTTTTGTCGCTCTTTAAATGATAAATGTAAAAAATATTAAATAGAGCCTCTTTATTTGCAGGCGCAAATTCTAGAGTTTTTAAATAATAAATCAAAGCATTGTCCAAATCATTTTTCTTAAATAGCAAATATCCCTTAAGATTAATTAACAAAATATTTTCTGGATCTTCTTTTATAATAGAATTGAGTTTCAACTCAGCCTCTGCATATTTTTTCAAATTAATGCAAGCTAAAATAAAATTGTAACTTGAATCATCATCAGCATTAATATTGAATTTAATAGATTTTTCATAAAGCAAAACAGAAGTCTCATCATTACCAAGCTCTTCATTTAATTTAGCAAGCTTATAATATTCACCTGATATGTTTTGATATTCCTTAAAAATGGAGCTGCAAGACAAAACAAAAACAATAATAAATAACAATTTATACATAAAAAATTTACTTGATTCCTTAATACTACTTATACCATTTAAATTATTCAAAGCAACAAAATAATACTAAAACTAATAATAAAAATACAAAACTTCATTGCTGTTGAATTTTAAAATTCAATAAACCATCTTGACGACTATAAAACAAAATTTACTACTCTAAAAGCTAATCATAAATATAAATAAGCCCTTCCTGCTTTAAAAACAAAAGGGCTTTTAATACTATCTAAAAAACAAATTAAAGCTTTTCTTGGTCATATTTGTTAAATACATTTTCTGTTAAATATTTACCAACTGATCTTCTATCCTCAACAAGTTTAGATATTGCACTAAAGTGTCTTGGTTCAATCTTAAAATACTTATAAGCTCTTCCATCCTTAAAAAACACAGAAAGCTCAGAAACAGAAGAATCGTAACCTACCTGTGATATTTTGCTCAATTCATTAGATATTGTTAAAGTTTCCAACTCAAATTCCTCCAAATAATTATCTTAGGAGTATAATAATAAAGTAAGAGTTAATTCACTAAATAAAAAATAAAAAGTTTTAATCAATAAAATCAAAATCTACTAAATGATATATTCCCTAAGATAAGGATATACATTAATACAAATTTAATCAAGCAATCTGTCAAATATCATATAAAATGATTTAAACTTCCGAATATTTAATATTATAAACCGATATAAGATAGATTTTTAAAAAAAAATTTTGTAAAATTACTAAGATAGTTAATCTTCTAGTCACATATCATCAGGAGGGACAAAGTCTAATGGACTACAATAAATTACGAAACATAGGTATTAGCGCGCACATCGACTCAGGAAAAACTACTCTTACAGAACGCATTCTTTTTTATTGTAATAAAATTCATGCAATTCACGAAGTAAAGGGTAAAGATGGAGTTGGTGCAACAATGGACTCAATGGAACTTGAAAGAGAAAGAGGAATCACAATAGCATCAGCTGCAACTCACGTTGAATGGAAAGATTTTCCAATAAATATTATTGATACACCTGGACACGTAGATTTTACAATTGAAGTTGAAAGATCTCTTAGAGTGCTTGACGGAGCAATATTGGTTCTTGATTCTGTTGCAGGAGTTCAATCCCAATCAATAACTGTTGATCGACAACTTAAAAGATATAGTGTGCCGCGACTTGCATTTGTAAACAAGTGCGATAAAACCGGAGCAAATCCCTACAATGTAAAAGATCAACTAAGATCAAAACTTGACTTAAACTCTGTTTTAATGCAAATTCCCATTGGATTAGAAGACAAGCATACTGGAGTGATAGACCTTGTATTAATGAAAGCCTACTATTTTGAAGGAAAAGATGGAACAGAAATAATTGAAAAAGAAATACCCTCAGATCTTTTAGAAGAAGCAAAAAGCAAACGAGAAATAATGCTTGATGCCCTTGCCGACTTTAATGACGAACTTATGGAATTGCACATGGAAGGAAAAGATGTTCCTACTGAAATAATATACAATGCAACTAGAACAGGAACATTAGCTTTAAAATTATGTCCTGTATTTATGGGATCTGCTTATAAAAATAAAGGAGTGCAATTACTCTTAGATGCTGTAACCAGATTTTTACCATCCCCTCATGATATAAAAAACACCGCCCTTGACCTTAATAATAATGAGAAAGAAATCGATCTTAAAATTGACAACGAACTCCCAACTGTCGCTCTTGCATTTAAACTTGAAGACGGACAATACGGACAGTTAACTTACGTCAGAATCTATCAAGGAATTTTAAAAAAAGGACAAGAACTTATTAACTCAAGAACTTCTAAAAAATTCAAAGTCGGAAGACTTATCAGAATGCACGCTAATAATACAGAAGACATTGAATTTGGAGGAAGTGGTGACATTGTTGCTTTATTTGGAATAGAATGCGCATCAGGAGATACGTTTTGTGATCCATCGATCAACTATTCAATGACATCAATGTTTATTCCAGATCCAGTAATTTCTCTTTCTGTAAAGCCAAAAGACAAAAAATCTGCTGACAATATGGCCAAAGCCCTTGGAAGATTTACAAAAGAAGATCCAACATTTAAAACTTATGTTGACATTGAATCAAACGAAACAATAATTCAAGGCATGGGAGAACTACACTTAGAAGTTTACATTGAAAGAATGAAAAGAGAATTCAAGGCAGAAGTTGAAACTGGAATGCCACAAGTGGCCTATAGAGAAACGATTACAAGAAAAGCTGAATTTAACTATACTCACAAAAAGCAATCTGGAGGAGCTGGTCAGTTTGGACGAGTTGCAGGGTTTATGGAACCTCTTCATAAAGAAGGAGAAACATACGAATTTGTTAACCTAATAAAGGGGGGAGTAATCCCAACAGAATATATCCCATCATGTGATAAAGGATTCCAAAAAGCAATGGAAAGGGGAACATTAATTGGCTTTCCAATAGTTGACATAAAAATTACAATCAATGATGGCCAATATCACATTGTTGACTCATCTGATATTGCATTCCAATTGGCAGCAATTGGTGCTTTTAGAGAAGCTTATGAAAAAGCAAAGCCTACAATCCTTGAGCCAATAATGAAAGTTACCCTTGAAGGACCTACTGAATTCCAAGGAAATATGTTTGGACTTTTAAACCAAAGAAGAGGAATAATAACAGGTTCGATAGAAGATGGAAGTTTTTCAAAAGTTGAGGCTGAGGTACCTTTAAGCGAAATGTTTGGATTTTCAACAGTCCTTAGATCCTCTACCCAAGGAAAAGCAGAATTCTCAATGGAATTCTTAAAATACGGAAAAGTTCCAAGCGCTATATTTGATGAACTTCGCAAAAAATTTAACGATCAAAACAAATCTTAATAAAATAATAAGGAGGCTTTATTATGATCGATTTAACACAAGAAAAACAAGAAATACTAATAAAAAACAAGTTTTTAGCCAAAGTTTTTGGACTTATGTCAATTGGACTTTTAATCTCGGCAATGTTTGCATATGCAACCTCAGAAAATCAAACAATCAAAGCAATAATATTCTCAAATTCAATGTCATTTATGGCTATAATACTTATACAATTTGGGCTTGTATATGCAATAAGTGGTGCTCTTAATAAAATATCAAGCAATACTGCAACAGCTCTTTTCTTGCTCTACTCAGCACTAACAGGCGTAACATTATCTTCTATATTTATGATTTATACACAAGGATCAATAGTATTTACATTTGGAATTACTGCCGGAACATTTCTTGGAATGTCTGTTTATGGATACACTACAACAACAGATCTAACAAAAATGGGAAGCTATCTAATAATGGGATTATGGGGAATCATTATTGCATCTCTTGTTAATATGTTTTTTAGAAGCTCGGGTCTTAATTTCCTTATATCTATTTTGGGCGTAGTCATATTTACAGGCCTAACAGCTTATGACGTTCAAAATATTTCTAAAATGGATAAAATGCTACAAGACGACACTGAAATAAAAAACAGAATGGCGGTTGTGGCCTCACTTAAACTTTATTTAGATTTTATAAATTTATTCTTATATCTTCTAAGATTTTTGGGCCAAAGAAGAAACGACTAATAAAATAATAAAAAATCATAAAAATTCAATCACAAATGAATGCTTTAAATTTAAAGCATTCATTTTTAGAGGTCTCTTATGAGTATAGATAGCTTAGAATTCGAAGAAAGTAGCACTCAAAATATAATAAAAAAAAATTTTGAGTTTGAAGGATATATTGAAAGCAATAAGCCAATAATAATAGAGGGAAAGCTTAAAGGTTTAATAAACTCATCAAACTCAATCTATCTAAGGGAAAAAGCTGATGTTAAAGCTGAAATAAAATGCCAACATTTGCTAAATCATGGCAAAATAAAAGGAAATATTGAGGCTTTAAAAACAATTAAAATCTACAAAACTGGCAAATTAATAGGAAACATTAAAACCAAAGAGCTTTTTATTGATTCTGGAGCAATATTTAAAGGAAATTGTGAAATGGAGGATTTAGAAGAATGAAATTTTTTTTTCTATTACAAATAACTTTAATTATGCTATCCAATTCAAGCTTATTATTTGGACAATCACCACCTAAAGAAAAAGAAGACTCTCTTCTTATGTATAAAGAAGGAAGATTTAAAGAAGCTATTTTAAACACTTTAGAAGAAATTCGACTAAATCCTAACAACTTAGATGCTAGGATAATATTGATATGGAGCCTAATAGCCATAGGAGAATACAAGAGAGCTGAAAAAGAGGCGATTATAGGGCTTGGTATTAAAAAATATGACATAAGAATTATTCAAGCACTAGGAGAAGCTTATTTTTTTCAAAAAAATTATGAAAATGCATTAAAATATTTTCAAGAATACATTAGCCTTGATTCTAAAGGAGCAAGAATAATAAAAGTTTATAATTTGATTGCAGATTCTTTCTATGAGCTAAAAAGATACAATGAAGCAGATTTTGCATACGAACATGCATTACGATTTTCTCCTAATAACCAAAATCTATTAATAAAATTAGCAAGATCAAGAATAAATGCAAAAAATAAAATATTGGCAGAAGAAGCACTAATTAAACTTCTTACAATCTCTCCTAATAATATAGAAGCAAAAAATTTACTAGAAGAATTAAAAAAAAGCAACAGCAAACCTTGACATTAAATTTATAAAAACTTATTCTTATTGTTAGCAAATTAATAAACTGGGCTGCTAGCTCAAGTGGTAGAGCATCGGACTCTTAATCCGCTGGTTACAGGTTCAAGTCCTGTGCAGCTCAAATTGTTAAATACATTTTGGGTATAAATTATTAATTTTATACCAATTTAGCTTGACATTATTGGAAAATAAATATATTATTATTTCTAATGGTCATAAAATGACTTTTGGGCTCATAGCTCAGGTGGTAGAGCAGCGCCCTTTTAAGGCGTTTGTCGTAGGTTCGAGTCCTACTGAGCTCACTTTTGTCCTCTTCGTCTATCGGTTAGGACTCCAGGTTTTCATCCTGGCAAGAGGGGTTCGATTCCCCTAGAGGATGTCTTGCTAAGAAGAAATTAAATAAACCATTCTTGCTTTCTAGTAAACCCAGAAAACAAGAATGGTTTTTAAGTAAACACATATTATTCGGGTATTAACAATATCTCTGCTCTTTCGTCAAGATTAATTTTTTTAAAAAATTCATTTATTAAATCTTTATTTAAGCTTGTCTCTATAAACTTAACACCAAAATTATTTTTAAATACTCCATACCAGGATACTGCTGCCAATATATTTGAAATCCAATAATCATTCTTCTCTGAATTTATTTTTGTATTTTTAATATAATTCTTCTTAATATAAGAAAAATCTTTATCATTAAAATCTATTTTTTGCCTTTCGATCATATAGCGATTAATAGAATTTAAAACATTATCAAGCTCTTTAGGCTCGGTAGTAAAAAAAATAGACAAAATACCATCGGAATCTACATTTTTCCTTACATTGGAGTCAAAAAAGGCTTGAATTGAATAAACACTAGACATTTTTTCTCTAATATTTTTTATAAGCCCATCCGTTAATAGATCTGCTAAAGCATTTAAATTTAACGAAATTTTTTCTAAATAATTAAATTTAAAAGGATAAATTACATAAGCAAAACTAGTTGAATTTTTTCCTTTCCTTACAACTATTTTATTAAAATCTTTACTGTAAGAGTAATCTAAATCTTTATACTCATTTATTTCTTTAAAGTTAAGATTGCCTAAATATTTCTTTGAATAAGCCTTTATTGTCTGAATATCTGAGTCTCCAGCAAAGACAAACTTAAAATTATTTACATAAGTAAACCTTTTCTTATAAAAAGACAAAATATTTTCTTTTGTAAAATATTGCAAATCACTATCTTTTATATCTTCAAATCTAGGATCATTATTATTTAAAAATTTACTAATGGCTTTATGAAAATGATAATCAGAACTATTTTCATTGCTCTTTATTAATGCTTTTATATTATTAATAGCATTTTGCAAAGAAACATCATCAATTTTGGGTTCCTTAAAAGTAAAATATATAAGCTGAAAAAGAGTTTCAAGATCTTTTTTATCTGAACTTCCATTAATATACGATTCTTGAGACCCAACAGAAACACTTAAAGAAACAGCTTTGTCTGATAAATATTTTTCAGTCTGCAATGCAGAATAATCACCGTAACCTGAACCAGATACTACTCCGGGCGCAAAAGATAAAACAGGAATAAGTTTTAAATCCTCATTGAGCAAACCTCCCCAAGAAGTTGCACTAAAATCAATTAAACCCTTTTTTTGATCATTATATTTAAAATAAACTTCAACCCCGTTTTCAAGAACAAATGATGAAATTCCATTTTCAAACTCATTTTCTCTAATAATATCTTTATCATCTAAAGAATTATTAAAAAATTTATTCTTAATTGAAAAATTCTCATAAGACTTTAACTCTTTTTTTAAAGCTATTTTTTGAAGATTCCCAATATCTTCAAAAGATAAAACAGGATGTGCTCCTCCATGGTAAGAATAAAAAATTGCGCAATTTTTTACATCAAACTCTCTTCCTACAAGATTGTTTATTGTTTTTAAATCAATCTTTCCCAAATATTGAAAAGAAAGGTCATAATATTCATTCATATCAAATTTATTAGAACCATAAATAGCAATTTCTATTAAATCTTCAAAAATAGACCATGAATTTGTTTTATTTATATTCCTTTTCCTTGATTCTAAAGATTTAAAAAATTGAGATCTAACTTTTTCAAACTCACCTTGAGTAAATCCAAATTTTCTTATCCTCTCAAGCTCATAAAAAAAATCTTGAATTCCTTCATTCAAATGATCTGGATTAAAGTTTAAAGAAATAGATCTTGCAACAATAGTATTGTTATCTGATTTAAATGAAAAAAAATCTTTATTTGAAACATTTTTAAAATGCTTTACCCCGGTGGTCTTTAATTCAGAAAATCTATTTTCAAAAAGAGCAGCCAATAAAGACCTTTTAATATCATTTAAAACATCATCTTTGGTATTTATAAAGTTAATAATTTCCTTTTTAAAGAACATTAAACTGGGTTCTCCAACTTCCAAATCTTCTAAAAGTAAAAACTTATCTTTAAGCTCTACGTCTAAACTTACTTTTACTTCTTTAATTTTATCGGTTGGATTTTTCCAAGAAATAAATTGCTTCTTTATTTTCTCTTCAATTTCTATAGGATCAATATCTCCCACCACAATAACACTTGCAAGTTCTGGCCTATACCACTTTCCATAAAATTTTTTAAAATCCTCTGGTTGAAAAGATAAAATCTGCTCTTCAAGGCCAATAGGATTTCTAAATTCATAAAGACTTCCACTTGTCAAAAACTTATACATTTTTTTATAAATTCTTCTAGGATAAGTCTCACCAAGCTTTTTTTCCTCAATAATAATATTTCGCTCTAGATCTACTTCTTCTTTCATGAAGCTAATTTGAGAAGCCCAGTTTCTCAAAATATTCATAGATTCATCAATTTCACCTTTATTCTTACCATCTGACAAATCAAGTCTATAATAAGTGAAATCAAAACTAGTAGCAGCATTAATGTCCGCACCAAATTGCATTCCAAATTTTTTAAGAACATCAACTATAGAATTCCCTGGGTAATCTTTTGTACCATTAAAAGCCATATGTTCAAGATAATGCGCTATTCCCCTCTCATTATCTTCTTCATTAAGAGAACCTACATTAAAAACAATTCCCATATTAACGGCATTCTTTGGGGTTTGATTTTTATAAATATAATACCTTAGCCCATTAACAAGTTTTCCTTTTACTAAACTTTGATCTAACTTTAACTCATTAGAAACACAGGAAAACAAAAAAAATAGAAAAACGCTTGTAAATTTACAATAATTTTTTATTCTTTGATAATTCATTTGCATTCCCTCTTATTGAATTTATTTTTTTAGAATAAATTTTATTCAATGCTTTTGAAATAGATGAAAATCCAAAATCATTCCAATCTTTCAAACTCTTTAGCTTAGAAACTGGAAATAGCTCATAAAATAAAAATAACAACTCTTCTTTGCTTAATTTTGGAATATCATTTAAGTAAACTTTTTTATTAAAATCTTCAAGATAAATAAAAGGATTTGAATGCTTATCTAGAAGAAACTTATTTAAATTGGGCGTTAAAATGCTTTTATTATAAATTTCAATAGTAGTATATTCGCTTGGAACATCATCATAAAAATCGTTATTCAAAAAAGAATCTAAAATAATAAATTTGTTATCCTTAACCCCTACCTTTCTACCATCTAAAGTCTTTAAAAGTCCATCCCTGCTAATATGAACCAAAGCATTTAAATCCTTTGTAGCCTTAAAGATAAGCCTTGCATTGTTATATGCCTTAGATCGCTCTAAGTGCTCGGTATTATTATCTACTAATAATTCTTTGTCATTTTTTAATAATAAATTTATGTTTTTTTCTTTTAATGCCCTATAAGCCAATTCAATATACTCTAAAGCACAGCTATTTCCCAAAACAAGTTGCTCCCTCTTTAATAAATTAATAAAAAATATCAATTCTTCCTTTTCAAGATTACGATAAAAATCTAGATCATTTAAATCAATGCCAAAACTAAAATTAACAATAAATATTAAATAAAAAATTACAATGTTTTTTTTCAATCTAGCCTCCTCCCTTTAGCTAACTACATCAGCCAACTCTAAAAAAACAGGACAATGATCACTTCCCATTACTTTGTCTAAAATTAGAGATTTTTTAACATTTCTCTTAAAAAATTCATTAACAACAAAATAATCAATTCTCCAACCCATATTTCTCTCCCTAGCTCTTGCTATATAGCTCCACCAAGTATAACAACCAGGCTCCTTATTAAATATCCTAAATGTATCCACATATCCTTTGTTTAAAAAGCTATCTAGCCAATCCGTTTCTTCAACATAATATCCGGGCAAGTCTCTATTAGAATCAGGATTTACAAGGTCAATCTCAGTGTGAGCAATATTAAAATCACCACAAATTACTACATTTTTACCACCCCTCACAAGTGAATCTATAAGATTTTCAACATAAGATAAAAAATCAAGTTTATAACTGAGTCTTCTTCTTAAAGCTTGAGAATTGGGAAAATAACCATTAATTAATACAAAATTATCATAGTATGCTACAAGCCCCCTCCCTTCATTGTCAAAAATTTCTTTTCCAAGTAAATTTACAGAAATAGGCCTAACTTTAGAGTAAATACAAACACCACTATAGCCTTTAATCTTTGACTTTGAAAAATAAGAATAATAATCCTCAAGAATCAATTCCTTTGGCAACTGTTCTCTTAAGGCTTTAGTTTCCTGAACACACAAAATATCTGGAGTATATTCTTTTACAAACTCAAGAAAACCCTTTTTTAAAACAGCTCTAATTCCATTTACATTCCATGAAATTAATTTCATAAATCCTCTTTAAATTTAAATCAAATATAAATCTTTAATCCATCATAAGCTAAATAGATATTGTCTTTTTCTAAATAATCAAATTCTTCATGCATTATATCGTGTGCAATATGTGTAAAGTAAGAAATTTTGGGATTGATTTTTTTAATCTCGCGAATAGCCTCTGAAAAATTTAGATGAGTCGGATGAGGCTTAATCCTCATGGCATCTATTATAAGTAAATCTAAATTTTTTAAATAATCATAAGACGATTCAGGAATAAATTTAACATCAGTAAGATACGCTAGATTGTTTACCCTATAACCCAAACTAACTATATCTCCATGAATCAAAGGAATTGGCACTATTTTTAGACCTTTAAAAAAAATAGGCTTAAAATCTTTAGCCACATTAGGAATAATGTCTGCCTTTCCACTTAAAGAAGGTTTGGATGAAAAATTATGCGAAAAAGCATTCATTATATGAACTATGGCAGTATCTCTAGCATAAATGTTTAAAGGAGCAGCTCGTGTATAAAACTTAATATCATCAAAACCCATAATATGATCATAATGTTCATGGGTATAAAGTACTAAATCAAGTTTGTCTATATTTTCTCTTAAAAGTTGTTGTCTAATATCAGGACCTGTATCAATCAACAATTTAACCCCAGAAGATGCCTCAAGAAAAAAAGAACTTCTCAATCTTTTATTTTTACTAGAACTTGAAGTACAGACTCTACAGCTACAATTTAACATAGGAACACCACTTGAGGCACCAGTTCCCAAAAAGGTTCCGACCATATGTTGCTACCTTTCGCCTGTAAAGCATAATCTATTTTAACACAACATTTTATATTAAACAAAAATAAACTCTCTTAATTAAACAACTCCTCTTAAATCTAAAATTAGATTAACACTATTTAATAATCAATTCTGTAAACTATTTTGGAAAAATTGCTTTTATGCTTATAATTATTTAAGGAAAAATTATTTTTATGGATACGCAAATTTATGAACTCATTTTCTTAACCAGTTTTAGCATATTTTTAATAGTAAATTTATTTAATTTTAAAAAAGAATTTACTTATGAAGACTACTTCATAATATTTCCAGGTACGTTTTTTGTAATAACCTTATACTTTACAGAAATCAGACCACTAATGTTATATATTGGTAGTATATTCTTAATCTTTATGATAATCATCTTTTTTAAAAACATAAAAACAATAGTAAATAGAAGAAGAAGAATAAGCAACAGGTCTACAAAACAATCAAAAAGAATATTTCTTTCAATTTTGCTAAAAACAGTACTTGTAATGCCTGCTATTTTAACCGTTATTATTGCAACCATTTTTTCATACTTAGCACTTTTTATAAATTATCCTAAAGACGAAAACAATAGCAGCTATCAGATTGGATTTGCAAGAATTAAAGATCACAAAAATGATTTAAACTTATCGATTTGGTACCCTGTAAGCTCAACATTGGGCCTTAAAAAACAAAATCCATTTCTTTTATACGAATTTAATCCTTTTTTCATAAACGAAATGAATTATTTACCAAAAGAAAATAACATATATAAACAAGCCCTTATTAGCAATAACCAAAAACTATACGATTCTGTTTTGCTTATACTTCCTTATTATTCTCACGATTCAATGTTTAAATCTTTAATTAGCAGGCTTGTTAAGAAAGGAAAAATTGTTTATTTATATTCACCAAAATATAAACATATGAAAAGCTACGATTTTATTAAAAATAGCCATAAAAGTATATTCAGCTATGTAATCAATAAAAGTATTAGCTATTTAATTGAGCCTGCCAATATTCTTAATGAAAAAGCTGATATTGCATCTACTGAAAATGATATTCAAAGCATTATTGAACTAGCAAAATCAAGTCAAAATTTAAAGTTTTTAAATTCAAAAATGAACCTTAATAAACTAACGTTAATTACACTAGGAAATCAAGCAAATATTGCTAATTTTATCCTTGAAAAAAACATAAACATAACAAAATATATCAATATAGGAGGAAAACTACAAACAATAAGAAATTTAAAAAACTTACAACTAATTCTAAAAGAAAATGAAAAGAACCTCCACACAAAAGTTGTTAATATAAACTCTATAAAGCTAACAGATATAAGCAATATTGCAGAAATTTCTGATCTTATTTTTAGCAGAAACTATTTAAAAAGTTTTAATTTTTTAAAAAACAAAAAATCAATGTTATCAAAATTTAATTCTATAGTTAATGAAATTAATAAATTTATTGAAGAGGAAAAATAATAATGATAAAAAAATTCTTGCTATTTGCAATGATCAATATCTTTCTAACAAATGAAGCTCATAGTAATGTAGAGATAATCGAAATAAGTACTGAAATACAAAAAGAAAAATATATTCCCTTTTTAATAAGTAGAGGAAAAACTCAACTGGAAGACCTTGTAAAATATACTTTAGAAATAAATCCAGACCTTGACAAAAATTATGTAAGCACTGTGGCTAAAACCTATATAGACGAATCTTTGATTGAAGGGGTTAATTACGACATCGCCTATGCTCAAATGCTACTAGAAACAGGAGCTCTAAAATTTAATGGAATAGTTTCAAAAGAGCAACACAATTTTTCAGGAATAGGCGCTACTAATAATCTTACAAAAGGAAATTCTTTTTCCAATATTAAAGAAGGAATTAAGGCTCATATTCAACATTTAAAAGCTTATGCTTCAAAACAAAATATCAAATCAAATATGGTTGATCCTAGATTTTACCTTGTTAAAAGAGGATCTGCTCCAACAATATATGATTTGACTGGAAAATGGGCAAAAGACAAACTTTACGATAAAAAACTTAAAAAAATATTATTAGAACTATTAGAATATAATAATGCAAATAAAAGCTAAAAGCTCGCTATATGATTTTCTAGAAAAAATATATTCAAAATACAATAAAAAAAAATTTATACATCCAGATCCTTTAGAATTTCTATACAGGTATAAAGAAAAAGAAGACATTGAACTTGTAGGCCTAATTAGTTCTTCATTAGCACTTGGAAGAGTAGAAAAAATTTTAGAAGCAATCGAGACAATACTTAAACCACTTGGCAAATCCCCTTCTGAGAACCTTAAACTGGTAAATGAAAAAGATTTAAAAGAAATATTTAAAGGATTTGTTTATAGATTTTTCAAAGGGAAAGATATTGTAAGGCTACTGTGCACCCTTAAAGTAATAAAAGAATATCACCATACACTTGAAAATCTTCTTTACAGTATTTATTATAAAAACCAAAATTTTATACTCAGCATAGATGAATTAATTAAACATATGGAAAAAATAAATGGAAGAGAATTCGGAATGCTGCTTCCAAAGCCTTCAAAGGGAAGTTCTTGTAAAAGACTTTTTTTATTCTTAAGATGGATGATACGCAAAGATGACGTCGATTTGGGCATTTGGAATAAATTCAATCCCAATCAGCTTATAGTGCCAATGGATACTCATATGACAAACATTGCTTCAAAACTATTTAAAATCAAAGAACTAAAAAACGTAAATCTTAAAAAAGCAATAAAAATTACAAGCTATTTTTCAAAAGAAAATAATAAAGATCCTGTAAAATACGATTTCTCTTTAACCAGATTTGGAATAAATAGAGATTTTAATAAAGAAAAATTGTTAAAAACCATTAAAAAACTATAAAATTTTATTTATAAAACATTTAAAATAAGACATACTTAAATCATTAAAACAAAAATACCAATTTATCATAAAATAAAAAGGAGAATATATGAACAATCTTAAAGAAAAGATAAATACTTATAGCAAATTAATTTTGGGGTCTTGGCAATTTGGAGGAGGATACTTTAAACAGGTCGAAAAAGAAACCGCTAAAAAAATATTAAAAAAAGCATACAATCATGGGATCAGAAATATTGATACTGCAAGAGCTTATGGAAATGGAATTTCAGAAAAAATAATTGGTGAAATAATAGAAGAAGATCCAACAATAAGAGAAAATATTTTAATCGCGAGTAAATGCTACCCAATGGAAATTTCAGAATATACAAAGAACTTTAATGAAAGTCTTAAAAATTTAAAAACTGATTATATAGATATTTACTATATACACTGGCCTAAAAACGATTCTGACATAAGACCAATTGCATCATTTCTTGAAGAAATGAGAGCAAAAGAAAAAATAAAATATGTAGGTGTAAGCAATTTTGAAATATCACACATGGAAAGCATAAAAAAAGTTTGCAAAATTGACGTAAACCAAATAGGATACAACCCCTTATTTAGAAATAAGGAAAAAGATGTAATTCCCTACTGTGAAGATAACAATATTGCCACCACATCATATTCAACAATTGCTCAAGGACTTTTATCCAAAGCTAATATAAAAGATAAAAACAAATTTAATGATATTAGAACAGAAAAATTGATACTTTTCAAAAAAGAAATTTGGCCTTATACTTTGAAAACCATAAATAAACTTGAAGAGATAGCAAAGACAAATAACTTAACAATTTTAGAATTAACATATTCATGGTTTAAAAAAACAAAATTAAGTGGATTTATAGTGGGCTTCAGCAAAGAAAATTATGTAGAATCAAACTTGAATTCATTTAAAGCAGAAATTAATGATAAAGTATATGAAGAGATAACATCAATTTTAGATAATTTCAATCAACAAACTTAAATAGAATTTCCTAAGATTCTAACGCCCTCTACAGTTAAATGAATATTAAAAATAAACTCTATCTCAATTAACGGCAAAATTAAGTCAGCATTGCCCCCAGTAATTATTAAATTAAATTCTTTTTTATACATCTTTTTAATATCTCGATAAACACCTTCTATTAAATACTTATATTGATAAAACAAACCGCTGTTTACACTCCCGAATGTAGTTCTCTCTAAAAGATTATTTGGAGTGCTAATAGGAAATTTCTTGAGAAGATAGGCATTATCTAATAAAGAATTAAAATTTATCAAAGGACCAGAATTTATAAGACCACCAAGTATTCCATCTTGCCTACTAACAGCAAAAATGGTACAAGCTGTTCCAAGATCTACTACTAAAACATTTTCAAATGAATAATTTTCAATGGCTGCAACAAGATTAGAAAAAACATCTGAACCTAGCAAAAATTTATCGCTTTTGTAAGGATTAAATGTCAAATCATAATTTAAATCAAAACCAATAAACAAGGGCTTTATTTTAAAAAAAGAAAAAATGACATTTTCAAATATTTCATTAAGAATAGGAACAACGCTGCTTATAAAAACTTGATTTACGTTAAAATCAAAATTTTCTTCAAGAAAGCTATAAGCTTCATCATACCTTAACATAAGATTTGTTTTCATTTTAATAAACAAATTAACTTGATTATCTTTAAATAAAGCAAAAGCAATGCTAGTATTTCCAATGTCAATTATCAATTCTGATAATAAGAGTTTATTCATAAATATTTATTTTTTTGGCAATTTTGTCAAATCTCAATAAAAGATTAAAAGACCTTTTTTTCTTGGGTGTTGCTTTAATAACCAAAATTTTACTCAAAGGATAATACTTCCAACCATCAGAATATACATAAAACTTATAATCTGTAAACCAATCAATTTCTCTAAATCTAACTAAAGTTGGATTTAAAATATTTCCAAAAAATATATAGCTTGAATAATTAATCTCTTGATCAAAATCAATTGCAACTTTAGCATCAGTAATTTCGCGATTTAAAATCCTAGAAGCAGTATATATCCACCTGATAGATCCATAGCTAGAAATAAAAATAAATTGGGGCACATATTGATTATCAATAATATCAGAATAATAGCTTTCATAAGGAATTTCTTTGGCATAATCACTCATCAAAGAATAATAAATTGCATTAAATGAAAGCTTTAATATTAAATTATCTTTCAAATAAGATGCTATTCTTTTAAGAACCCCAGAAATCTTTAATGCATACTCAACAACATCAGATGAATTAATGTCATTATTTAAAATATATACTTTTCCTTCATCTGTAACACCAAATAAAGTAAATATAAATTTATAAAGCTCCTTTTTAAAACTTAAATAAAAAGAATCTTCAGCTCTAATCTTAAGAAAAGTAAGATAATTAGATAAAATGTTGTAGGCTTGGCTTAAACCAAAATTAGAACTTAATGTTTTTTTAGGATCTTTAAGAAGATTTAAAGCACTATTTAATTTAGAGCCGTTTTCTGATAAAAAAATTTTTTCCAAAAGACGAGGATCCTCCTTTAAATAAACCATAAGTCTGTCTTCTTCAAGAGAATCAATAAAAGTTTTATTCCTTGATAAATAAGAAAAAAATTTATTGAATTGATCTGAATTAGCATAATAACATAAACTTAAATAAGTCAACTTATGTTCATTTTTAACTAATAAAGAATCTAATTTTAAAATTATTGACTCGTAATCCCCTCTGATTAAAGATTCTGCTAAAAAACAAACCATTAAATTTTCATCAAAGCTATATGCACCATATTTAAGCCAACCCCCCTTTGAAACATTAAAATTAACAGAATTGTTCCAAGAATCATAAGCATTTTGTCTAAAATTGTTTAAAGTATCATTAAAAATTTTATTATCCACCTCTTTAACTTTTGAACGTATAGTGGAATAATCCAATACATCACTTTTATTACTTTGATTGCCCTCTATAATCGAATTTGAAATATTTTTCTTTGGTGAATCAATATAAATAGCATTGCCAATTCTAAATGCTGCTTGAGGAGAAATTAAAATATCTTTTTCTCTTATCTTTACATTTTCTCCTAAAAAAATTTTATATTCCAAATTCTTCCCTTGTCTTATTGAAACAGTAGGCTCATCTAATAAAACTTCATAATGATCTTCAACTTCATAACTTAACAAAAAGCTCTTAGAGAGATTTGATTCAATGCTAAAATTATTTTCTGAATCGAGTAAAAACCCAAGAAAAATATTATTCTCAAAATAAACATAAATACCTATGTTTTGCACTTTATAAGAGATGGGGAAAAGATTTAAACCAGTTTCTAAAACAACAAGTGGATTAAGTTTTGATAAAAATATCCTAAGTCCCCTAACATTAACAACAATATCATTTAAAATATATTCACTATTTTCAACCTTATTATTTACTTCCAATTTTATATCTTTTAAAAAAAATATATTTAGGTTTAAATTCCTAAATTGTAAAAAAATAACAACAAACAACATTAAAGAACCAAGCAATAAATTAAAAGCCCTTGCCCTTAAAAACTCCTTCATATGATGATTCTAATCATAAAAAATCAAAATATCAATATTGATTGCATAAAAACAAAAAAAATAATACAATCATAGGTTAGCTAGTTAAATAGGAGTAAAATATATGAAAATTCCTAAAAATTATATTCCAGGAACAAACCCTTACAAGTCTCTGCCTAAAAAACCTATTATTGAAAACAAGAAAAAAATTACTAAAAAACAAGAACAAATTAATTCAGAAATTATGAAATCTCAAGAGCGTATTTTGAAACTATATATGCGGCGCCTACAAAAAAAAGATCAAATAACTCTTCAAAATTTTATTCTAGAAGGACATAAAGTAGGCTCCAAAATTTTCAATAATTTGCCAAAAACACTAAAGGAAATAATAGCTTTAATGAATATAGAATCGTTAAAAGTGCTAAAAAAAAATACAAAAAATCCAATTAAAATGCTTTACATAAAATTTTCAAGCTGGACCTTAAACAAACTAATCAAAACACTCGACATTGAATCTAATAACAACAAACCTGCAAAACATAAATAATAATTTTCAAATTCTTTTTATATCTTGCTTATTAATTTTTTATTTGCATCTTTTCTTACAGTGTCTATTGTCGATTTATCATCAGGATAAAAAATCTTTCAAGAACCATCTTTTATAATTGTTGGGTTTTAAAATATACATTGAATCTATATCTAGTGTCATTTTATTGACACAATAAAATTCACCAATCACGCCCAACTTATTACCAATAGCTAAAAACACGCTGCAATATCTCAAAGCCCTACAAAAGAAAAATAGGCCTTATAAGGACCTATAAAAGTTTGGCAAAAAAATATACACAAGAACCATTAATATGAATATGAGAAGAAATATCAAAATTAAATGCCCTTATAATAGACCTTGAAACTGCAAACAAACTATTAATATTACGACATTCAGAAGTATCAAAAATAAATTGAGTAAAATCTTTTTTTAAAGGATAGCTACCAATGTTTTTTAGCATAAGATACACTATCTTTAGAAGTAATAAAAAACTCTCCGCTTAAAGGAAAAGAAATAGCTCTTCAATAATTTTGCCGCCACTAGCATACGCTAGCGATATTCCATATGAAGGATGACCTGTCGCAAAAGAAGAAGCTCCATAAATAGGGTCAATAATAAAAGTACTCTCTGATATTAAAACATCTTTGATATACTCTTCTTCATAAGGAGATATTGTCTCTTCTTTAAGAACAAAATTACCAAGCTTTTTGATTTCGTTGAATAAGAATTGCTAAATTTGCTTATCAACCCGAGTTACAATAGACCCATCAGATTGTAAATCTAAAATTAATTTATCACAACCACTTAATGCAAGCCTAGTCGATTCATTTAATAAAAATATAATTTTTCAAAACCTCCAATCCATTTTTATCTTGATTCTCTTATTAATAATAAATTCTAAAATTTAAAAATCATCTCCAAAAGCATTTTACTTTGATAAATTAAATATTTTTTTGCTTTTTTTAGATTGATTCTATTTTTTTATTTTCAATCTCACAGATTCTATTAAATAGCAAAAAGGTAAGAAAATTTATCAAACACAAACTCCTTTTCCTGATAGGGAACACAGTTCCCAATTTAAAACAATGTCCTTTGATTCAAGTTCCAAAATCCCATTAAAATTAAAAAATAATAACTGAAAGTAAAAGCATTAGGACAAATCTCATTTTTATAATTTTTACATTTAAAATTCCATACCACAATGTAATACACACATCGATTCTAAATTCAATAAATAATTATTAACATAATTTAATGCTTAAAAAAGACTTGAGTTATTTAAGCTATCACAACATAAAAATTAATAATATATTAATATACTATGGTCATATATGTTTATTAAATAAATTTAAAAGTATAAAAATTTAATTTGAACTTAAAAAGCTATTTTCCAATTTTTCTAGTAAAAAACATTATTAATAAAAATTTAAAAAAAGAAAAGAATTTAAAAACCTAGGCTTTAGTCATAATTTTAAATTCTATTATTTAAAATAGAAGTTGAAAGCTCAAAACCAAAGGTTTTTCTAGAAACTTTAACTATGGGAGCCCCTTGCCTTCTTTTATATTCATTTTTAAAATAAAGATTTAAAACTTTATCAACTATACTTTTTTCAAAATTAAGATAAATTGAATCTACAGATTCATTGTCAATCAAATATTTATTTAAAATAACATCAAGAACTTCATATTTTGGAAGATAGTCACTATCTTTTTGATCAAACCTTAACTCAGCTGAGGGCTCCTTTAAAATAATATTAACAGGAATAATACATTGGTCAAATTTTGCATTAATATACTTTACAAGATCATAAACCTCTGTCTTAAAAAGATCTCCGATCAAAGCAAGTCCTCCACAAGTATCCCCATAAAGGGTACAATAACCAACTGCAATCTCGCTTTTGTTGCCAGTATTTAAAAGCAAAGAATTTTGAGAATTACTATAAGACATTAATAAAAGCCCCCTTAACCGAGCTTGTAAATTCTCACCAGTGACACCTTTAACATCAAAATATCCTTCAAAAAATTTTCTGCTTACCTCAAATAAATCTTTTATTGGCATTTCAATCAATTTAAAACCTAATTTGCTAGAAAGTTCTTTAGCATCAGAAATAGAATCTGCTGATGAAAATTTACTAGGCATAGAAATCCCAACAACATTCTCAGCGCCCAAAGCAAAACATGCAAGACACGCAACAAGAGCAGAATCAATACCCCCAGATATACCCAAATGAACTTTAGAAAATCTCGAAAAAGAAACATATTCTCTTAAAACAAGAGATATTGCTAAAATAATTTTTTCAAAAAGCTCATTACATGTATCAAATTTTAAATCTTGAAATGTATCATTAGATACAAAATCAAATTCAAATCCTTTGGCTTGTTTTATCTTGCCAAAACTATTAATAAAAAAGCTGCACCCATCATAAACTGCAGAATCTTCAGCTCCATAAAAATTCGAATAAACAACATTCAGGTTATTCTCAATAGCAACTCTTTCAAAGAATTTTAACCTAAGATTATTCTTTTCCTTAGTAAAATAAGACTTAGACGGTACTATTAAGTACTGAGCTTTCTTTAAATGCTCGCCAAATTTAGGAATTAGCTCTTTAAATAACAAATCATCCTCAAAATTTAATACAGCAAATAAATTGTCCTTATAACTAAAAAATCCAGGCAAATTGTATTGTGATACAGTTAGAACAACTTTATGATTACTGATAACAGAAATAACATCTACAAATTTGTCAACCTTATAAACACTATGACCAAAAACAATTAAAGTGCTATCATCAACTTGTTCTTTCATAAATTCAATAAACTTACATATATTTTTAGAATATTGAAAAAGCTCAAAAAACTTGCCATACTTAGTATTACCTAAAAACGTAGAAGGAAAAACTAAAACGTCTGATCCCCTTAGCAAAGCTTCATCATAATTAATTTTAAAATCAGTAATACATTTATCAAAATCTAAAGCTCTGTATTTCGTTTGAGCAATGCTTATTTTCATAGATAAATAATAAGCAATAATAGATTAAATTACAACAAAAAATTAATAGCTTAGCAAAACCAATACTCGCCCACATTTTAACAATACTCCAATATTAAGAGTGTCTATAAACACACTAAAAACAAACAAAAACTGATACAAAAAATATTCTTATTAATAAAAAAATAAAATTTTTTATTTTGACAAAAAAATACACACGAACATTTTATCAAATAACAATATGTATCAATACAACACTATTAATAAAAGCTTGAGAAAAATATACATCTTGCAAATGATCAAAATGAATCAATTTTATTAAATTTTAATAAAGAAAAAAATTTGTAAAATATTTTTTTTAAAGATAAAATGCTTTATCAAAGGAGGAAAAATGGAAAAAAAAGAAACTAAAAGCGAATCTGAGAAAAACAACAAACAAGATAATAAAAATACAAAATCTCAAAAAAAAGAAAACTTAAATTTAGTAAATTCTGATAAAAAAATTACTGAGCTTGAAAATGAAATCTCCAATCTTAAAGATTTGTATTTAAGAAAACAAGCAGAATTTGAAAACTTCAGAAAAAGATTAGAAAAAGAAAAAGACAATTTTGTTAAATTTGCAAATGAAACCATAATGAAAGATGTCGTTAATTTTCTTGATAACTTAGAACGAGCTATTAACTCTTCAAAAAAATCTAAAGATTTTGATAACTTATTAACAGGAATCAGTATGATTGAAAATGAAATACTATCAATCTTTGATAAAAAATATAATTTAAAAAAATTTGGAGAAAATGGCGAAAACTTTGATCCAAGTCGTCATGAAGCAATAAGCATTGAAGAAAAAGAAGGTCTTAAAAATCCAGAAATAGTAGAAGTATACCAAAAAGGATATTGCTACAACGCCAGAATATTAAGAACAGCAAAAGTTAAAGTTGCTCAAAGCAAAAATTAATTAGAAAAAGGAGGTTTATAATATGGGCAAAATAATAGGTATTGACCTAGGAACAACAAACTCATGCGTAGCTATAATGGAGCATGGAAAACCAGTTGTAATACAAAATTCAGAAGGGGGAAGAACTACTCCATCTATTGTTGCTTACACAAATAAAGGCGAAAGACTTGTGGGGCAAGTTGCAAAAAACCAAATGGTTACAAACCCTGAAAACACAATTTATTCTATTAAAAGATTTATGGGAAGAAGGTTTGAAGAGGTTGCAAGCGAAATAAAAATGGTTCCTTATAAAATAGAAAAAGGACTAAATGGTGATGCGCGAGTAAACATTTCTAATATAAAAAAGCAAATGTCACCGCCTGAGATCTCAGCAGCAACTCTTACAAAAATGAAAGAAACAGCAGAAGCTTATTTAGGTGAAAAAGTTACAGAGGCTGTTATCACAGTTCCTGCTTACTTTAATGATGCTCAAAGACAAGCCACAAAAGATGCTGGAAAAATAGCGGGTCTTGAAGTAAAAAGGATTGTTAACGAGCCAACTGCTGCTGCTCTTGCTTATGGAATTGAAAAAAAACATGAAGAGATCGTTGCTGTTTACGATCTTGGTGGAGGAACATTTGATATTTCAATATTGGAACTTGGAGATGGTGTTTTTGAAGTAAAGTCAACCAACGGAGACACACATCTTGGTGGTGACAATTTTGACGACGAGATAATAAAGCATTTAATTTCAGAATTCAAAAAAGAAAGCGCTATTGATTTGTCAAACGACAAAATGGCTCTTCAAAGACTCAAAGAGGCTGCTGAAAAAGCTAAAATAGAACTTTCCGGCGCTCAAGAAGCTTCAATAAATCTTCCATTTATTACAGCAGATGCAAATGGTCCAAAACACTTACAATATACTCTAACAAGAGCAAAATTCGAACAAATGGTAGACCATTTGGTTCAAAAAACAAAAGAACCCTGCCTTAAAGCTATTAAAGATGCAGGACTTAAAGCTTCTGATATCAATGAAGTAATACTTGTAGGTGGATCAACAAGAATTCCTGCTATTCAAAAAATTGTAAAAGATATATTTGGACAAGATCCTAACAAAGGAGTAAATCCAGATGAAGCTGTAGCAATTGGAGCTGCTATTCAAGGTGGCATTTTAACAGGAGAAACTAAAGACATGGTACTCCTTGACGTTACTCCACTCTCACTAGGAATAGAAACGCTGGGGGGTGTTATGACCAAACTTATTGAACGAAACACCACAATTCCTACAAAAAAAAGTCAAGTATTCTCAACAGCCGCTGACAATCAAACCTCTGTTGATATTAAAGTCCTTCAAGGTGAACGTGAAATGGCAGCACAAAATAGAATACTTGGTAATTTTATACTTGATGGAATACCAGCAGCACCAAGAGGAGTCCCTCAAATTGAAGTTAGCTTTGATATTGATGCTAATGGAATAGTTCACGTGTCTGCAAAAGATATGGGAACAGGCAAAGAACAAAAAATTAGAATTGAATCATCATCAGGGCTCTCTGAATCAGAAATAGATCGAATGATAAAAGATGCAGAAGCTCATGCGGAAGAAGATAAAAAATTAAAAGAAAATATTGAGGCAAAAAATACAGCTAATTCTTTAATTTATCAAACAGAAAAATCATTAAAAGAATATTCTGAAAAAATTCCAAGCGAAGACAAAGAAGCTATTGAAAGTAAAATAAAAGAATTAAAAGAAAGTCTTGAAAAAGAAGACATTTCACTTATAAAATCTAGAACAGAAGAACTTCAAAAAGCTTCTTACAAAATAGCTGAGATGATGTATAAAGATTCTTCACAGCAAAATGCAAGCAGCCCACAAGAAAATGGCCCACAAAGCAATACAAGCGGAGAGGGTAAAGAGGCTGATTATGAGGTTGTTGACGAGGATAAAAAATAGTGAAAAAAGATTATTATGAAATTTTGGGGCTCTCAAAAGGAGCCTCAAAAGATGAGATAAAAAAAGCTTATAGAAAAATAGCAATTAAATATCACCCAGACAGAAATCAAGGAAATGAAGAGGCTGCCACTATCTTTAAAGAAGCTACTCAAGCTTACGAAATTTTAATAGATGATAATAAAAAAGCTAAATACGACAGATTTGGACATTCCGCTTTTGAAGGAGGGGGATTTGAAGGATTTTCAGGTGGATTTAGTGGATTTTCAGACATCTTTGAAGATTTTGGCGATATTTTTGATTCATTTTTCACTGGAAACAAAGGACAAGAAAAAAATAGAAAACATGCAAAAGGTGAAGACTTAGGATATAACATAGAAATATCTCTTGAAAATGCATACTTTGGTTACAAAAATAATATAAACATAACAAGACAAATGCTTTGTGATTCTTGTCTCGGGAAAAAATCTGAAAAAGGCACAAGCCCTTCGATATGTAACATGTGTAACGGCAGCGGAAGAGTGGTACAAGGCGGAGGATTTTTCAGAGTTACAACAACATGTTCTAAATGTTACGGCGAGGGCAAAATAATACCAAGCCCTTGCAAATCCTGCAAAGGAAAAGGAAGCCTTGCAAAGCAAGAAACTATTCAATTAAACATTCCCCCAGGTATTGATAATAACCAACAAATAAAAATGAAAGGCAAGGGAAATGTTAATCCAGATAATCAAGAATATGGCGATCTTTATGTAAAAATATTGATAAGATCTCATAAAATATTTAAAAGAAACAGTAAAGATCTCTATGCAATGCTTCCAATAAGCTTTACTCAAGCAGCGCTTGGAAAAGAAGTAAAAATAAAAACAATCGCTTCAAAAGAGATTAAAATACAAATTCCAAAAGGAATAAACAATGAAGAACAAATTCTAATTAAAAACGCAGGAATGCCAATTCTTCAAACCGAAAAGTTTGGGAATTTAATATTAATCACCAAAATAAAAACGCCTAAAAATTTAAATTCTAATGCTATTAAACTTTTTGAAGACTTGGGCAAAGAATTGAAAGATGATAATGAAATAGATTTACTCAAAGTATAACATGTACATAACTCATGCCAATTCAATAATTGAAAGCATAAAAAATAATAAAGGATTTGAACTTTATATATCAAAAAAAAGTTCAAAAACTAAAGAAATTGAAAAATTGGCTAAAATACAAAATATAAAAACAACAAGAATAAGTACAAATGAACTTGACAAAATTCTTAAAAGCAAAGACCACAGAGGATTTGCATTAAAATTAAAACTTGAAAAAAATAAAAATGTAAAAACTCAAACTAAAGATTTTGAAAACTTGCTAGAAACATTTAAAAAAAAAGAAAATGCTTTCATTTTACTTCTAGATGAAATAGAAGATCCCCAAAACTTTGGAGCAATCCTTAGAACAGCAGAACAATTTAGTATAGATCTTGTAATTACTACTCAAAAACGTAGCGCAAAAGACAATTCAACGGTTTTGCGCACTAGCTCTGGTGCAAGCCAATATGTAAAAAAAATAAAAGTGACAAACATAAACAACACAATAAATATTTTAAAAAACTATGGCTTTTGGATATACACTAGCGATATTAAAGGAGAAGATATAAATAAAATCAAAATAAGCGACAAAAAAATTGCACTTATTTTAGGAAATGAAGGAAAAGGTGTACATAAGCTAATAAAAGAAAATTCTGATTTTTTAATAAGGATACCAACTAGCGGAAAAATAGACTCACTTAATGTTTCTGTATCTACAGGCATTTTAATCTTTGAAATCAAAAGGCAATTAAATCTACTCTAAAGCATTAAATTAAATAAAAACTTCATTTAAAAATCAAAAAACATCTTAATAAAAACTATTTTAAAAAATTTCCCAACTCAACAGATGCAATAAATCCCTCAGCAGCAGCGGTAATGGCTTGAGCATAAAGCTTATTGCTAACATCTCCACACGAAAAAACACCATCAACACTTGTTTTAACAACATCTTTAGTAACGATAAATCCTTCTTCATCTAAATCCAAAAATCCCTTTAAAAATTCTGTATTAGGCTTATAGCCAACAGCCATAAATACAGCACTCACTTCTAATTTATAAACAACATTATTTTTTTTATTTAAAATCTTAACCGAAGAAACAAAAGATTTACCATCTACTTCTATAGCTTCTGAATTGTATAAAATTTCAATATTAGGTAACTTTGCAACACTATCTCTTAACATAGCAATAGCTCTAAGATTATCTTTTCTTACGATAAGATAAACCTTGTCTGCTAATTTACTTAAATAAATTGATTCTGAAAGGGCGGTGTTGCCTCCACCAATTACTGCAACCCTTTTCCCTTTAAAAAGATGTCCATCACAAATAGCACAAACCGAAATACCTTTATTCCAAAATAAACCCGAATTTTTAAGAGTTTCAAGTTTTTTGGGTTTTGATCCCACAGCGATAATAACAGCTTTACTTTTATAAATATAATTTTCTGTATAAAGGTAAAAAATACTACCCTTTCTTTTTATAGAAAAAACGGTTTCGGGAAAAGTTTTAGCCCCAAGATTTACTACTTGTTCCCTCATATTTAACATCAAATCTCTACCGCTTATTCCATTTTTAAAGCCAGGATAATTGTAAACTTCTGTGGTTGTAGTAAGTTGCCCCCCAGGTTCAGGGCCTTCCAAAATAGTAGCCTTATAATTACTCATAACAGAATAAATCCCAGCTGTTAGTCCAGCCGGGCCAGATCCTACAATTATTACATCTTCAATAAAATCTACCTCTTTTTGAGATAGATTTTCCTTTTTGATTAGATTTATATCAATAGTTTCAAATTCTAACATATCTAAACTTCAAGCCTCTCTTAAAAATTTGAATATTAATCTTAACGTTGCTAAAATTAATATTCAATGCTTAAGATCGACTCATAAGTTTGGTTATATTAATCTCAAAAACAGAGCACGGAATAAAAATACCAAAATTATTTAAAACATATGGTGAAATTTCGCCAAAACTCCCTATATTAAAGCCCTCAATTAAAATATCCGCTCCCCTACCATTAATATAAAAAGTGGTTTTTGATTCTATTAAATCAATCTCAATATTTAAATAATAAAAAAGCGTTGCAACAATTGAATTAATTTCATTAAAAGAAATTTCTTTGCCAGACATTAAAAAAGCTAAATTAGTAAAAGTACTTGTTCCTTCAATAATGTTTGGATTCTTTAAAGCCACCTTGCCAACTTCAAAAATTTTATGTGGATAAGGAAAATTAGAACTAACGCTTTCTGATTTTAATAAATTAGGAATTATTGACGCCCTAATATATTCATAATTCTCTGTCATTGGATTAGATACTTTTAAAAAATTTTGATCATCAATATTCATTCTGTCAATAAAATCTTTCTTAGAGCCCATATAATTATAAATCATCTCTTGAAATCCCATACCCACCATTAAATTTCTAACATTTCTTAAAAACTCTTCTAAAGGACTAAGCCTTCCCACTGCAAAAGCCTTGGGAAGTTCTGGATTAAAACTTGAAAGACCTTCACCTATCATTACATCTTCAATTACATCAACCTCATGAAGAAAGTCGTTTCTATAGAAAGGTGGAATAATATAGTTTTTTAAATCTCTAGAATAAACATTTACTCCCATTTTTTTTAAATTAAGGCAAATACGCTCTAATGTTAAATTGCTTCCCAACAGTCTATTAATATTTTTAACATTAAACTCCACTTCTTCTTGAAAATAATAAGGACATACTAATTCTTTAAAATCTAAACCAAAAGGCTCTCTAAACACAGTTTTTACGGGCAAAATTTCAAAACCCATATCATAAAAATCACAGGCTGCTATAGATAACGCCAACAAAGTTGCTTCAAAATCAATACCTGTAACCTCAACAAACAAATCAGTATCGCCAACTTTTAAAGATCCAATATTGTTAGAATTAATTATTGGAGGATAAGAGACTACGTTATCATTATCATCTAATAATAACGGATACTTATCAAAATTTTTAATAATATGTGAATATTCCAATCCTTTGGGATGTTTTTCATTTATTTCCAAAAGAGAAAGCTCACAATCCATTCCCAAAGGAACAAACTTATGATTAGGAGATGCAGCAACATAACTTATTGGAAATTTAATAAAATTGGAATTATACATCCCCATTGCAATTCTTCTTCTCTTTTGTCCATAATTTTGACAAAGTTTTTCTTGAAATTGAATTAATGTTTCAAGCATTCTATCATCAATAATTAATCCTTTTGCTAAAAATCCAAAAATAAACGGTCTGATTTGAGACATTTTGCCATCCACTAAAATTTCACCGTAAAACCTTTTAAAATCTCCCTTTTTTGAAAAAAAATCATAATAAGGCATTTCTCCAAAAAAATACGTTTTTATCTGACGAGCAAGTCCTAAATAAGACCACAAATCTGGCCTATTTGTATCATTAAATTCTATTTTAATTTTTCCTGAATTTTCATCAAACCCATCAAATTCTGCCTTAAATGGTTCAAGTAATTCTGAAATCTCTAAATTTGTAAAATTTTTTCCTATTTTATCTAAAAAAAGATTTTTATAAATTTCTACCTTTGGCATCTATCTTTCCTCGTCTTAAAACAACATCACCAATATCATAAGTAAATAGATCTCTCAAATCATTTAGACCTAAGTGCATTAAAGCCATTCTATCTATTCCAATCCCCCAAGCAATAACGGGCAGATCAATACCCAAAGGCTTTGTAACTTCCGGCCTAAAAATTCCACTTCCTCCAAGTTCAAACCAGCCAAGAACAGGATGTTTTACATGTATTTCAATCGAAGGTTCAGTAAAGGGGAAATATGCAGGGACATATTTAACTTCTGTAGCACCCGCAAGTTCTTTGGCAAAAATTTCAAGAAGGCCCAGTAAAGTTTTAATGCTAGCATTATCCTCAATAACAATCCCTTCAGTTTGATAAAAATCCACTCCGTGAGTTGCATCTACCTGATCATATCTAAAACATCTAATAACTCCAAAATATCTGCCGGGGCTCTTGGCATTAATTAATTGTTTTGCAGAAAGAACGGTACCATGGGTTATTAAAACCAATCTCTTAGAAAGATCTTCGCTAAAACTATATCTCCAGCCCCTTGAACCTGTTGAATATCCTGTTTCGTGGGCTAATTTTACATTAGAAAAATAAGGTTCGGGTAAAGATTCTTGCATACTGGGATCTGAAATGTAATAAACATCCTTAATATCACGAGAAGGATGAAATTGGGGCATAAAAAGAGCATCGTTGTTAAAAAATTCTGTTTCTACCAAAGGACCATCAAACTCTTGAAAACCAAGACCTACTAATTTGTCTTTGATTTTTAAAATATAATCTAAATAAGAATTGGTACGCCCAATAAAAGTTCTAGCTGGTGGAATATGAATATTGTAAGCTCTAAATTTTTTATTCTCATATGTTTTATTTTTTAAAATTTCGGAAGTAAGCTTAGTAAGCTCATCTCCAGTTAATTTGCTTTTCATTAAAAAATCTTTAACTTCTAATCCAAAACTAGATAATCTAAACTTTAAATTAAGTTTTTCTATTATTTTAAAAAATACAGAATCTGATCCTTTTTTCTTAGCAAAATTTGATATTAATAAAAGCTCTTCGGTTGTCAAACTTTCTCTAAGAAGATCGCTACTTTTTGCTCTTTTTAACAAAACACGTATTTTATTATAATTAGCCTCTATGCCGTCTAAACAATTTACAATAATCTGTTTATTTAAATCAAGAGAAAGAATGCCCTCTTTTAATAAATTACCAAAGGCTTTTCTCACTTCCTTAACATCAATACCAAGCTCTAAGGCTAAATTTGAAGCAAGCACTGCCTTTTGAGATACTAGATTTATTATTTTTTCTTCAATAAATCCATCTCTTAAAGCACCAAGACCCCTTTCTGTTGCTTTATAAAATACATTTAATTTTCTATAAATCTCTTCAATAATCCCTTTAGAATTTAACCATTCAATTGTTTTATTTGCTTGACCCTCATTAAACCCCAATTTTTCAATAATAATTGAAGCAGAAATATCATCCTCTTCTTTATTGTTTACAATTACTTTAATCTCAAGAGGATGCAATGTTTTTATTAAATTTAAATCTAACTTCATAAATATAACCTTTAATCATCCTTATTGCTTATACCAAGCTCTAAAATAAGCTCAACTTCCCCAATAGACAATTTGGTAGCTCTAGAAATTTCTTCAGCACTCCATCCCTGCCTCATTAATTTTATTACAGAATTCCTAACAGTTTCATTATTAAGACCAACATTATCTTGATATTTAGAATCAGTTTTAACAAGAATGCCAAGAGTTTTTATTCTCTCTTCTGCTGCAATATTTAAATTCTCCAACCTTGTCTCAGATTTCACCACCTTCTCTCTCATAATCAAAGTATTTTTCAACTTATTTTCAATATCTAATAGCATTTCCTTTAAATTCTGAGCATTAATCAACACTTCTTCTGATAGCCCTTTGTTTAATAAGAGGCTTGAAACAACATTTTCCATATCCTTGAGATTGTCTTGAAACTTAGCGCTCTCTTTGCTTAAATTATTAAATCTTTTCTCCACTTCATTTATTAAATCAAAATTTTTATCAATAGACTCTATAGTACTCTTTAATATACTCTCTTTATTGCTAATTCTTTCATAATTATCAAGAATAGTTCTCTGCTCGCCAGCTATCTCTTTTATTTTAGCTTTATAAATTTGCATTTCATCATAAGATTCAATTAAACTCTTATATCTACTATCAAATGAAGAGTAAAATTCAAAAAATCTATTAAAATCATTCTTAATAGATTTAATTGATTCTTGTTCTAACTTTAACTCATTAAAAGTTTCAATAATGCCTACTGTTTCTTTTTGAATATTATAGAATTCTTCGTTAACGTTTTCAAAATTATTTTTATATTCCTGAGCAAGATCTATTTCATTTTTTAAAGTTTTCCATAATTTTTCCAACTTGTCCTTAAGAGAATAAGCCTCCAGAAATATTGAATTATTTTTTTCAAGCTCAGCATCCAATTTTTTAAAATTTTCAATTTGATTCTCAATTTGGAAATTTATTCTATCATAACTGGATTCAAATTCTGCTCTCAAATCAGATTTATATTCAATTAAATTCTCTTTAATCTCACTAATAAATTTATTAAATTGAATATCACAATTTAATATTTTAGATTCAAGTTCTAAAATATTGGTATCAACTTCTTTTAATAATTCTTTATGATTTTTCTTAAATTCAACCTCAAATTTATCAATTTGTTCTTGCAAGCCACTCTTTATGGTTTCAATCTCTGATGTTGAATGTTTTAAACTTTTTTTAAGCTCATCCTCAAGTAAATCAAAATCCGATTTTATAGACTTAGAAAACGAATTATATTCATTCTCAATTGATGTCTCAATATTATTTCTGTATAAATTAATTCTTTCAGAAAATTCTGAAATATTTTTATTCATTAATTCAATTTGCCCTTCAAAACTTTCTTTATCACTAGAAATTACATCAACTATTTCTCGCCTTACTTTATCAAGATTAGAAGACAAAGTTGTAAATTCATGCTCTAATTTCTGATTAAGCTCAAAAATCTTATCTTCAAGATCCTTTTGCTGAGTTAAAAATTTAACTTCTGCTTGAATTAAAATGTCCTCGGTTTTCTTATTAACCTTTTCATCTATCTTTTCTACTTTAAAATCAACAAATTTTTCAAGATCTAAAACCTTAAGATTTAATGACTCACCAATATTTTTAAAATCAAGATGAACCGATTGTTCAATTTTTTTAGCCTCGTTTTGCAAATTGCTAAAAATCTCTTCAGCCTTAATCTCAAAACCATCTTTAAAAGATTCTAAACCAATCTTAACATTAAAAATATCATCCTCAAATGATTTAATTCCAAGCTCAGCAAGATTTATTCTCTTCTCTATTGTGCTATAAGATTTTTCTTGCCAATTTTTTACATCATCTTTAATATTCAAAAACCAAGAATCAATAATACTTTGCTTATTATTTACAAAATCAACAAACTCATCTACTTTCCCTGTAATATTGGTTTCCATTAAAGCTATCTCACTCTGCATATCTTTTTTTTTAGAAGAAAATTCTTTAGTAAAATCCAAATAAAAATTCTCTTTATCATCTTTCATTTTCTGTTCAATATCTAATCGAAAACTTTGAATAAGTTCTGATTTGTCTTCCAAATTTTTAGACAAATCATATTCTAAATTTTGAATTTTATCATTATATGAGGCAATAAAGTTTTCCAAAGAATATTTAAGCTCTTCACCTCTAATTTTTAAATCTTTAAAAAAGTCTTCTTCTAATAGTTTAAGATGTGATGAAACATTATGATAAGACTCTTCTTTTAATCTAATAACATCCTTTTCAATATTATTTAAATCAGATTCAAGATTTTTAAGATTTTTCAGTTGAGATTCAAGTTCAAAAATCATCTCTTTATTAGAACTCTTAAACTCTTCACTTAAAGTTGCAATATAAGAATCTAATCTCTCTGAAAACTCATCGTACATATCGGTATACTTTTTCTCAAGCCCATCATATTGACTTAAAGCTAAATTATCAATGGCTTTAATTTTGTTGTCAATTTTATTCTCTAAATTTAATTGACCTTCATTACACCTCTCTTCAAGTTCAATGTACTTAAGATTAAAATCATTGGTTATTTTATCAACACACCCACTCACTTTATCATTCAAATTTTTTTCTATGCTATCAAAAGCACTCTCAATCGATTTTAAAGAATCAATTCTCTTTTGAATTTCATTTTCATACTTTAAAATGTCATCATCAATCAAGGTGTTTGCCTTTTTTATACAAGCCTCAAAATGATTTTTTATATTCTCTTCAACATTTGCTTTAATCTCTCCAAATTGAGAATTTATAACGCCGTAACAATTTTTAATTTTATCTTGCAATTCTTTTTCAAATTCTAAAATATCTTTTGATCTTTGCTCTATTATCTCAAAATTATGATCCATTTCAGAAATCTTAATTTGCAAATTTTCATCATTGCTTGTAAGTGTTTTATAGATTTCATCTCTAATTTTTGAAATAGCTCCCTCACTTTCAATTAAAAATGTAGAATATCTCTCTTCAAAATTACTCTCAATAAGTTTAAATCTCTCCTTATAAAGATCGTTCAAAAACTCAGACTTATTTTCAATATTATTTTTAAGCTCATTTGTTATCTCCCCAAATCTCTCTTTTGCTTGCATAATATCACTATCAATCATTCTTCTATAATCAATTGCTTCTTCTAATCTAGATTTATAATACTGTTCGATCTCTTTAATAAGCTCGTTAATTTTTGCTTCTCCATCATCTGTTAAATCTTTAACTTTCAATTCAAATTTTTCAACTTGATATTTTGACACATCAAAAGATTCCTTAAGTTTTTGAAGATTTTCATCCATACCTTTACTAAGACTGTCTATTCTATCTGTCAATCTTCTACTTAGATTTTCAATCTCATGCATTATTTCGTTTTCAAGTTTACTAGAAATATTCTCTGAATACCCCCTATAATTAGATATCACTTCATTGTATTTTCCATTAATTTCTTTGTTTATATCGTTAAACTTTACACTAAGAGAATCAAGGGTAATATCTATATTGGCTTGAAAAGAAGCAATGTCGGTTCTTTTATCTTGCAACAAACTATCAACCTCTTTAACAAATTCCTCTGAATTATTTAAAACTGAAACAAATTTCTTTGATAAATTTTCTTCAAGTTCTCTAGTCTCTTTATTAAAATGGTTCATTATGTCTTGCAAAAGCTCATCAGAATATATAGCGCCTTGATTTCTAAACTCATCTATTTTCTCAAGGTAATAACTCTCAAGACTTTCTATAGAAAACTTAAGCTCTTTAATTTTTGTAGTAACCTCAGAATCTATTAAATCCAGATCAACTTTACCTGAAGACAATAAATTTTCAATTTTAACGGTTATTTCATTTAATTTACTTTGCCAATCACTAAGCTTACTATCTACTTCATTGTTAATTGAATCCTTCCTGTTTAAAATATCTTTAGAAATTCTATCTAAAAAATCATCAATTTGCTTTTGATTGTCCGATTTTATATTAGAGACAATTTGTAGTTTTGATTCAATAAATTCATTAAGATCAGACTTAAAATTATTTAAAATATCTTCTGATTCAATCTTGAAATCTTTTAATTTATAATCACATTCTTCAATCTTGCTTATGACAAGATTATTTTTATCATCAAATTTTTTATTCAAATCTTCAAGCATAAATACGCTTTTATCTTTAATTATTTCTGTTTGCCTATTAATAAACTCTTTAATTCCTAATATAGCCTCATCACTTTGTGAATATGACATATCTTTTAATTCTTTGTATTTTTCTATCACTAAACTCTCAATATCGCCTGTTTTTAATAAAACATATTCCATTCTGTCATTAACATCTTTTTCTAAATTTTCTATTTTTAAAGTAGCAGATGAAAGTAGCTCTTCACTAGAAATCTTAATATCAAGCAAAGATTTATTTAAAGAAATAAGTTCATCTTTCCAACTGCCATGCATATCAATAGCTTTTTTTTGAATATGATCTGAAAGATCATTAAAAACGCTCTCACTAAGCTCTATTCCTTTTTCTTTTTGAATCTGAATCAAACTTAAAAATTCTTCATTTGTTTTATTTATTTGAGATTCAATATTTTTTAAATTAGAATCCATTTCACCTTGCCACTTTGAATATTGAAGCTTACTTTCTTCTAGTTGAGTAACAAAAACATTGACCTCATTGTAATAACGATCCTTAAACTCCACTATATTTTTGCTAATTTCATCTTTAATATTAATTAAACTGGCATTAAAATCTTCCTTTAAAGTCTCCTGGGTTTTTTCAAACATATTATTAAAAGATTCAATTTCATTTTCTAATTTTTTGTTTAAATCTTGAAATTCTTGATAACTGTTGATCGCCTCTTGAGAGAGTGTCTTAAATTTCTCGCCATAAATTAAAGAAAACTCATTCATTTCTGCCGTTAATTTATCTGTAACGCTCTTGTATTTAGATTCCATTTTATCTTCAAATTTAGAGCTACTAGAATCCAAAGATTCAAAAAGAGTTGTATACTTAGCATTTATACTATCAATTAAACTTGAATAATTATTATTAAACCTACCATTAATTTCTTCAAAATTAGAAATCAAATTATCATTAAGCTTAATAAGCTTGTCTTGAATATTTGAATCAACATCTAAGAGTTGAGATTCTAACTGCATTTTAAGCTGATTAATATCGCCCTTAAAACTTTCACTAAATACTTCAATATCTGCCCCAAATTTGCCTTTAAATTCAAGATATATTCCATTAGAATCATCTTCAAGCCTCTTTATTAAATCAATAACACCTACCCGAACACTTTCCATTTTAGAATTCAAATCTAACAAACTAAGCTCTACCCTTTCCCTAATGTTATTATCAACTTGACTTATTTTATCTTCATAATCCTCATAAATATTTTTAAGATTCAACTCCACTTGAGATCTAAATTTATCAAAAACATCATCAACTTGCTCCTCATACTTTCCCATCTCTATTCGCATTGCCTCCTCAAGCGAATTAATTCTTGAATAAACATCATCTTTGAAAGAAGAACTCATAGAAGAAATTTCATTGTCCACCAAAACCAATTTATTCTCAAGCTTATCTTTAATTTCCTTAGAACGATCATCAACATATGCAAAGATATCCTTAAATTTATTTTGTAATTCTTCATTTAGCCTATTTAAAATAAAATCTTCTTTTTCATTAATTTTATTCTTTACACTCTCCATAATAAGTTCTATAGAATTTTCTATTAACTTATATTTGTTTTCATAAAAATTAAAAGAACTTTCAATTTCTTTGCTATATTTGCCAATATTAAATTCGACCTTTTCAAGAAAATCGTTGAATTCTAAATCTAATTTCTCATTACCCTTAACTAAAATGTCATTTTTTCTCTCTTCAATGTTTGCTAAATCTTTTTCATAAAGACTAATCTCTTTATTCAAATTATCCATTTTAAAAACAAGTTCCTTAATATTAGTATCAAACTTTTCCCAACTAGCAATTTTAATAGACTCGAGATTTTCTTTATTAGTCTTGTCAAATTTTTCTAACACTGAATTCAAATTTGATTCAACCGAATCAATTTGAGTATTAAATCCTTTTAAAGTTTTTGAAAGTTTATCTACTATTTTCCCATCAACTTGCAATCTTTGTATATTCTCTTGAACTTTAAAAGTCATTTCATCAAGATCCTTAAGCATAGAATCATGATAGGCTATCTTTTTTTCAACCTCTGCAAAATCATTGCTTTTATTTTTAATCTTTTGCTGAACTTCTTCAATCTTTTTTATTATTTCTATACTAGATCTTTGATAAGCCTCCATATCAACAGCAAGATCATTAATCTCTTTTGTCTTATCTTCAATAAAATCTTCAAGATTAACCTTTGTAAGATCAACGAACTTTTTAATTTTATCTAATGCTCTAGAACGCTTATCATATTGTCTATAAACAAATAAAACTATTGAAACCAAAAAAAGATTAACTAAAATAGTCGCAAAATCTATCATAAAATATTTTACCCATATTCTATATATTCAAACGTATATATTCTCTTAAGTCTTTATAATCATGAAAAATAAAATCAATCGTCCCCTTGTAATTTATATTTATATTCTTTTTTGAAAAAAAAGCCGCTTTCATTGAAACATTTCTAGCACCTAAAATGTCATATTCATAAGAATTCCCTACATACAAAATATTATTGCTACTTAAATTCAAATCCTCAATAACCTTTAAAAAAGGTGCTTTATGGGGCTTTAAATATCCAGTATCTTCTGAGGAATAAAGAATATCCCAAAAACTGTCATTAATGCCTAATAGATTTTTGACACGACCTAAAATAGGAAAATCTGACATTACACCCAATTTTATTCCCTTAAATTTAAGCCAATAGATTAAATCTTGAACTCCAAGATATGGCTTAAGTTTTTTAAACTTATCACTAAAACTCTGACTATAATATATTTTATTTAATAAAAAAGCACACCGATTCTCATCAAGATTTAAATGCTCAGAAAGCATTTTAACCTGGAGAGAAAAGAGTTCATCCCTATTTGAGGGTAAAAATTGATTGCTTTGTAAAATTCGTATTTTTTTCCTAATCTGTTTAAAAGCTAAAAAAAACTTAACATTGGTTAAAAATTCAAAAAACATTAATTTATTTCTATCTGCCTCAGGATACAAAGTACCATCTAAATCAAATACTACAGCTTTAATCATGATGATTGATTATTTGCCTTTATGGGTATAGGCACTATTGGTAAATTTCCAGGAACCTTAACTCTAACCAAATGAATATAAGATTTTGGATATCTTTTCTGGAGAGACTTGATTGAAGTTTCAGAATTAACCTCATTAACAGAAACCCTAAAAATCCTATTTTCATCAAGAAATGGGAGAAACAAAACAACATGCTTATGAAGCACCATGCTTGATAAATTGTTAACACCCGTGCTAATAGATCCTAAATAAATATATCCAGGCTCATCTAAAGCCAAACTATATAATAAAAACTCTAAATTTTCAATTTTATAACCACGATTGTCAATATAATCAAAAAACTTAATATTATTGACATCATTTTCCTTGATTTTAGATAAATTTAAATCTAAATTAATATTATTTATTCTATAAGCAATATTACGAATCCAATCAAGACCAAAAAAAGGATCCTTATTAAATTCTTGACTTCTAGTAAAACCACTACCTCTAACACCAATATGTCTAAGCTTAAGATCATCAATTTTTAAAAGTCGTCCTGTAATTGATTTATAAATCGAATCGGCCACCCATTTAACAAATCCTGAACAATTAAAACCCACAGGATCTTTTTGCAACAACCCAGTTTCTATATGCACCATTTTGCCATACTCATCCATTGCACCATCAACAACTTCGACAATGGGAAAAGATGTAAGAAATTTTCTTAAACTAATTACCATATTAGAAATATTTTTATAAATATCAAAATATTCGGGAATAAAATATCTAAAATCAATAACCTTGCCAATATAATTTATTATATTGGCAAGAGAAATTGCTGCAATTTCTTCAATCTTAAACGGCAATTTAATATCTTTATAAATTAAAGTATTTATTAAATAAAAATCAGCACTAGAAGAAAATTTTGCAGACTTTATTCTAATAAACGTATCCCCTCTGTTTATAAAAAATATTTTTATTTGCTCAATACCCTCTTTACCCACTTTAATCACATAAGATCCTGGAAAAATATAGCCTACATTCTTTTTTTTATTAAAAAAAGAATAATAAACATACTCAGAAGAAACTTCACTTGAAACTTCAATATAATAATCTTCTGTAATAAAATGTTTTATTGGATTTATTTTTTTTTGCAAATAACTTGAATTAAAATATTTTGAATATTTAGTCCTTACATCAAAATCATAAAAAAAACTTTCAAGAGCAAAAAGATTTAGACTCTTAAATATTAAGAATAAAAATATATATCTCACTTTAAATCTCTTATTTTTTCCTTTAATTCTACTAAAATTGGAATATTTTTATATCCAACTTTACGCAAATTATTTATTAAATAATTATAGTAAGAATTTG
>NZ_JAJNFB010000039.1 GCF_021043605.1 Borreliella americana | reverse complement strand
TTTTAATTAAATCTTCAAATCTTCATTCTTCTTATCGTTTCTTTACTTGAAAAACTTATTGAAAAAAATTTCTTCTAATTTCTTATACCCTTGCTCTTTTAATTTCTTTTCTAGTTCTAATTCTATTTTTTCCCTTTGCATTTCTAATTCTAATCGAGATTCCAATGATTTTTTCATCTTTTTAAAACGTTGATCAATACTAGATACAAACCTATTACTCAAAGAATTATGTTTTTTTTTATCAGAGCAAATATGCCCTTCATCAAAAAAATTATGCCTTCCCTTAATCAAAGCAATTATCCAATTAATAAAAGTAATTATGGCACCACACCACACACTCTTATTTTCATCAAATGAATTATCATTTCCATCAAATGAATTATCATTTCCATCAAATGAATTATCATCTTCATCAAATAATAAATTATCCCCTTCATCAATATAAAAAATATCCGTTGTGCAAGGATCATCAATGCATAGATATAATATAAAAACTTCAATTTCAAATGATTTCTCACTTATCCTGTTCTTAATCTTACGAAACAAATTAATTAATTCTTTAGATCTCTTAGAACCCAACTTAAGAAAAAATTCATCAAAATCTTTTTCATCATAATTTTCTAATGGAAAGCACGTAGAATTATTAAATTCCTCCATAACCATTTTCATATCATTTAAAATACAATGTTCAAACCAACTTAACTTTAAATCAGAAAAACAAAGTGTTCTATTTCTAACTAAAGAATCACTACATAACTTGTTATACACACAGCTACTCATTTTTTTAATACCTATTCCTACGATCCTATTATATAAAAGTAACTTTTTAAAAAAACCATAACAATTAACCATATACTTCTAATAAACTTTTTATCAAATTAATTTAATCAATTTTTCTACTATTTTTAATGAGTTAGAAGATGCTTTTTTTATAAATTTTTTATAATCATTATCATTTTCATGATTAACTATATTGGATATTCCTCGTATAATTATAAAAGGAATTTTAAAATTATAAGCCACCTGAGCCATTGCAGCACTTTCCATATCTACTGCAATTGCATCTTGGAATTCTTCCGGAATTTCCTCATAAAAATTTAGATGATTAATAAATTTATCTCCAGTAATTATTAAACCCGTATGAAATACTATATTATTTGTTTTTATCTTAAAAACTTTCCTCATAAGGACAATGCTTGATTCAAATTTTTTAGGATGTCCTGGAACATGTCCTATTTCATATCCAAATCTATACAAATTAAAATCATAATTTACTGTTTGTGTGGATATAACAACATCTCCTATTTTTAAGAATTTATTTTTATTACTATAAATGCCGCTAGCAACTCCAGCATTAATTATATGACTAATCTTATATTTTGATATAATATAACTTGTCCAAAAAGCCGTATTTATTTTTCCAACTCCTGTAACTATAGAAATAATATTATGGTTATGTATTGTACCAAGAGTAATTGTTTTTTTATTTATATGTTCTTTTATTAAAATATTTTTTTTATTTCGAATAATCTTATTTATTTCTGACGCTTCAACATTTGTAGAAAACATTATTAAAATATTAGGTTTGGTTGTAAATGGTATATTTATTTTAGGTTTGTCTATGCTATTGGTATTAGTAGAAACAGTATATATCTTCTCTAAATCTTTGATATTCTCCCTATATAAAGAACTACAACTTATCAATATTTGAACAAATATAATAAATACAAACACAATAGTAATTTTTCTATTCAAGAATTGCCTCTCCTAAAAATTTTTGTAGTTATAAAAACAAATATAATACAAAATCTCTTTGATTAATTTTTGTATTATATTTTTTCATTTCTACGTATTTCCATATTTTGACAAATCTTTTAGCATTAAAATAATATCTCCTATACAAAAGAATGTCCATATGTAATATGGACCAAAAAAAATATAACAAAAAGCAATAAAATAAATAAAAAGATTGGGGAGATAATCCTTAATCAGTTGATATAAATTTTTATGTCTCATTAAAATAATCATGGATTAACATCGTATATTCAATTGATATTTTATCTTCGTCAAAAACAATACCAATTGCAAAACTCTTTCCGTTAGGGGTTTGAATTGTGCTCAAATTTTTTGATTTACCTTCAATAACAATCTCTTTATTAATAAACTCAAAACTAAAAATCAAATTAAATTCGTCTCCCTGGACATCTTTATAATCAAAAAAAGAAGTTACCAACAATGCCACCCCCATAAGGTATATCTTTTACAAAGCATTTGTGCTTTACCATTAAACTTTACATAAGCTTTATTAAAATCAATTTTTAGTTTTCTAATAGAATCTTTATCAACAACAATCCTTATTAAATTCTTGAGCACTATGTAATTCAAAAGCCTAACAAAATTATTTATCAAAAATTGAAATTATTTCACTTTGTTATAGCTCCAAAATTTGGAGAACTCCCATGAATAAAAAAAGTTTATTGTTTTTGTTATTTTTTCCTTATTTTCTTTATCTTTCTTTTTATTATTATTTATTTTAACTAAAATAACAAAGAATTCTCCACCTATAATTTCTATGAAATTTAGGTGGAGATGA
>NZ_JAJNFB010000038.1 GCF_021043605.1 Borreliella americana | reverse complement strand
TTTACACGAATTCTTGAAAACCAATCCCAATGACACCCAGGCATCTAAAACTTTGGCTCAAGCTTATGAAAACAATGGAGATTTGTTAAAAGTAGAAAATGTATACGAAAAAATTACCAAACTCACAAATACTCAAGAAGATTACTACAAACTTGGAATCATTAGATTCAAGATTAAAAAGTATGAACACTCAATAGCATCATTTGATCAAACAATCAAGCTCAATCCAAAACATAAAAAAGCACATAATAATAAAGGAATAGCTTTAATGCTACTAAATAAAAACAAAAAAGCAATAGAATCTTTTGAGAAAGCAATACAAATTGATAAAAATTATAGCACCGCCTACTACCAAAAAGGAATAGCAGAAGAAAAAAATGGTGATATGCAACAAGCATTTGAAAGCTTTAAAAATGCCTACAATCTTGACAAAAAGCCAAATTATGCATTAAAAGCCGGAATAGTATCAAACAACCTGGGTAACTTCAAACAAAGTGAGGAGTATTTAAAATTTTTTAATGCCAATGCAAAAACCCCTAACGAAATTGCTATTTACAACCTATCAATAGCAAAATTTGAAAACAACAAACTTGAAGAATCTCTTGAAATGATAAACAAAGCCATCGATTTAAATCCAGAAAAAAGTGAATATTTGTATTTAAAAGCATCTATAAATCTTAAAAAAGGAAATTATCAAAACGCTATATCACTTTACAGCTTAGTAATTGAAAAAAACCCTGAAAATACTTCAGCCCATATAAACTTAGCAAAAGCATACGAAAAATCAGGAAATAAAAGTCAAGCAATCTCAACTCTTGAAAAGATAATAAACAAAAATAATAAATTGGCCTTAAACAATCTTGGAATACTTTACAAAAAAGAAAAAAATTATCAAAAAGCAATTGAAATTTTTGAAAAAGCAATTATCAATTCTGATATTGAAGCAAAATATAATCTTGCAACCACTCTAATTGAAATTAATGATACCACAAGAGCTAAAGACCTTCTAAAAGAATATACAAAATTAAAGCCAAACAATCCAGAAGCATTACATGCTCTAGGGATAATAGAATATAATGAGAATAACAATGATCAAACGCTAAGAGAACTTATAAAAAAATTTCCAAATTACAAAAAAAATGAAAATATTAAAAAAATAATAGGAATATAAATTTCAATGAACAAAATAAGATTTTTAGATAAATACTTGGTTCAAAAAATAGCAGCAGGAGAATCAATAGACAGGCCATGTTCAATATTAAGGGAATTGCTAGACAATTCAATAGATTCTGGAGCTACTAAAATTGAGGTTTTTCTTGAAGAAGGGGGAATTCACAAAATCTTAATAATAGATAATGGAAGCGGAATAAGTAAAGAAGATTTAAAAATCTGCTATCTACCACACACTACTTCAAAAATATCATCAGAAGAAGATTTAAGAAAAATAGAAACCCTAGGCTTTAGAGGAGAGGCTCTCTCTAGTATTGCAATTTGCTCCAACATTTCAATAACAAGCTCAACAACTGATAATGAAAGCTATCAAATAGAAGTAGAAAATGGAATTGAAAAATGCTTTAAAAAACAGCCCGCCATAAACGGAACAATAGTAGATGTCACAAAAATATTTCACAACTTCCCAGCAAGAAAAAGATTCTTAAAACAAGAACCCATTGAAACAAAAATGTGTCTAAAAGTTTTAGAAGAAAAAATAATAACCCACCCCGAAATCAATTTTGAGATTAATTTAAATCAAAAGCTAAGAAAAATTTACTTTAAAGAATCGTTAATTGACAGGGTTCAAAATGTATATGGAAATGTAATAGAAAATAATAAATTTAGGGTCTTAAAAAAAGAACATGAAAATATAAAAATAGAAATATTTTTAGCACCAGATAACTTTTCTAAAAAAAATAAAAGATATATTAAAACATTTGTCAACAGAAGACCTATTGATCAAAAAGACCTCTTAGAAGCAATAACTAATGGATACAGCAGAATACTTTCTCCTGGCAATTTCCCGATATGTTATTTATTTTTAGAAATAAACCCCGAATATATCGATTTTAATGTACACCCTCAAAAAAAAGAAGTAAGATTTTACAATCTTCCATTTTTATTTAAACTAATATCTGACAATATTAATAATTTTTTTGATAAAAACATAAATAACTACCAAGACATAATAATAAAAAGACAATTAACAGAAGATGAACATTTAATAGAAATGATCAACCAACCAGAAAACTTTAATAAAACCAACACATATGATATACCACAAAACAATAATTTAGAAACAGAAGATAATATAAACGAGCCAAACAAAAACATAACAAAAAGCAATATTGACCTTAGAAGATACAATTCAATTATACAAAATAGACCATCGCTTAGAGAAAACATTGAAAACATTTTCTCTGAAAACTTTTTAGAATTTGAAGAACCTCAAAATAAAACTGAAAAAGAAGAAATAAAATTTAACTATGTTGGACAAATATTTTCTGAATTTTTAATCGTTGAAAAAATAAATGAAATTTACTTCATAGACCAACACGCAGTTCACGAAAAAATAATATATGAAAAACTTAGAAATTCAAAAAAAACCTTTCAAAAACTTCTAATACCAATTGAATTCACAGTAGTTGATAAAAACATAGAAGAAATTATAGATAGTGAAATTGAAGAATACAAACAAATAAACATTATAATCTCTAAAATAGACTCTAAAAAATATCAACTTGAATCTATTCCTAATATTTGTAGTCAATATGAAAATACTCTTATTAACTTTTTTCAATCAAGAAGAAGCAGGACAATAAATTCTCTTGAATCTGACCTATACGCAACTATTGCTTGTAGAAAAGCTGTTAAAACAAATGACATATTAAGCGTTGAATTTAGCAAATTTTTAATAAATGAATTTTTTAAACTAGAAATCAAACATTGTCCTCATGGACGAAAAATTTATTACAAAATATCTAAATATGAGCTTGAAAAAAAAGTTGACAGAGCATAAAATAAAACTAGAGTTCCCATGATAAAAAAAATCAAATCAGAAATCAAATTATTAAAGATAGAAAAAGATAAAAATTTAATTGAACTGGGAAAAATATTAAAAAATAATAATATAGTAGAATTAAAAAATTTAAACCACTATCCCAATTTAAAATCAGCAGAAAAAGAATTGTACCAAATGAAAAGCAATTTAAGCAAATCAGAAGAAAATGAAAACATATTAAAAAATTTAAACAAAAAAATTTATATTCTTAAAAAAGAATATAAATCTACTAGTAAATCATATAAAAAAAACCTTAAAGAAATTGCTAAAACAATAATCAAAATTTATCCTCAAAATTTAGAATTAATATCAAAATACAATATGAATTTTTCTAAATTGAAACTTGAAAAATATAAAAAAATAGAATTAGCAAGTGATCATAAACCAAAAAATTATT
>NZ_JAJNFB010000037.1 GCF_021043605.1 Borreliella americana | reverse complement strand
CTTTAAGATACTTTTCTCTTTTTTTGTGTTCGCTTTGCATTTTGTTTAATTCTTTTTTTGCGCTATCAACCTCCATTAGATCACATGCAAGATTTTCAGCAACTTGCCTATCTGTAATTTCAAGCTCTACACAATCAACATATTCTACAAATTCTTTTGCCCAATCAAACTCAACTCCAGAACTATAAAAATCACTCCTTTCTACTAAATCTTCAACAAGTTTTATAAACGTATCCTCGTTAAAATTATGTGCCATTAAGTATTCCTCTCTATAGTTACTATAAATATCTTTTTTCAAATTTATAATTTCTAATTCACATTTATTAACAAATTCAAACACTTTTGATATTAAGGCCTCATCTCTTTTAATCTTACAGTTAATTGGTGCAGCGTCGATCAAAAAGAACAAATTACAATACTCAAGCCCAGTGCATGCTAACTGCATTTGAGCCTGCACATAATATTTGAAAAAATATTTACTATTTAAAAAATTGCCATTTTTATTGTACTCAGCAATAGCACTACTCATATAATTAGAGTCGCTACTTTTAATTTCTAATATTTCTAAATCGCCATTATTATTAATAAACCATCCATCAATTGTTGAACCCACTAAAGTTTGTGAACTACCCATTTTTTTGAAATAATTATACTTATCAACACCATTGGCATATTTATTTTTATACAAAACATCAATATTATCACCGTGTGCTTTAACAAACTCTCTAAATCCTAAATTTTCCAGCTCTTTGCCCTTGAGCATATATAAATTCTCTTCATAAGGCATACTTATACCACAATATTTAAGTACCCTACTCATCATTAAGTCTTTCAGCCCAGCACCTCCAACAAGAATATTACCTACTTCACTAGCACCGTATTTATCTAACTTGTTTCTTTGCACACTAAAATCAATATTTCGATTAAATCTAAAACACTCTTTACTACTTATTCCTGGTAATTTTTTGCCTATTTTACTTAATTTGCTTTTTTCTTTAATATGATAAAATTTTTCCTCAAATATTTCACAACCAGTAAAACTTTGTTGATTAACACTTATCATTTTGGGCTCTCCTTGAATATTTTCTTGTGGATTATTTTTGTTTGATATGTTTGTCATTTTTTTATCTCCTATTATGTTATATAAAAATAATTATATAGCAAAAATAATTTTTGCCAACTTTTTTTACAAAAATTTTTACAAAAATAGTTGAGCGTATTTAATTCTTTTGTTAAAGAACTTAGCTAAACTCAACTTAACTGGATTTTTTTGATAGCAATATACTTTTTTAGCTATACGCATACATATATATATCAAAAACTATTTTTGTCAGGCTTTTTACAGAAATTATTATAATTAATAAAAGCTTTATTAAATTCTCTTGCTAAAGAGCTTAATAAAGTCTGGGGGTTAACCGAATTAACTTATTAAAAATTATTTTTTAAAAGCTTTTCAACAATTGAACAATTCTCAATTGTTGAATTAAAATTATTTTGCATTTGTTAAAATAAAAGAACCTATTTAAATTATCTTGTTAAAAAATTCAAATAAGTTCTACTTTAAAGCTATATACTAACTTATTACTTTATAAAATTTTAATCATTTTTAATTTAAAAAATACTTATTGAATATAGAATAAATAATTGGAGCAAGCGTTATTCCCATTATTAAAATTACTTGTATTGTTCTATTATTTGCAGTAAGTTCGTTTCTTAAAACATTTATTTTATTATCTAGGCTAAATATATCCTTTTGTAAGGTTTTTTCTACACTATCTATTTTAGTATTCAAGCTAGATATATCTTTTTGCAAAGTTTTTTCTACATTATCTATCTTAGTGTCTAAACTAGATATGTCTTTTTGCAAATTCTTCTCTAAATCAATTATTTTCTCTTTTAAAACCTCATGGTTGTAATTATCATTATGAAGAAAAACAAAATCTATTGCTTCTTCACTAAACCCTATTTTTAAAAATTCATTTTTTATACTTTCTATGTTATATGTTTTGTATGCTAAATTGTTCATAGGTTATACTTTTAATTGTTTATACATTTTTAAAAGTTTACTAATCAAATCTTTTTGATTTTCAAAAATCTCTTGCATCATAAAACTGGTAAATTTAGCATTTTTTTTGTAAAAATCATAGCTTTCTTGAGTTTTAAGTTGAAATCTTAAAGGTTTTATTGGATTTTGCCTAGATTTTTTTAATGTTGGGCTTTCTTTATCTTTCAATACACTTAATATTAATCTAAATCCATTATCTAATACATATTGTTCCTCAATAACTCCTGCTTCTATTGCATTGGCAATTTTTAAATAGTTATACGCTTGAGTTTTTGCAACATCATAATCCTTTATAAAAGCATCGAAATTTTTGTATCCATCAAGTTTATAGTATTCATTATCTTTAATTTCTTTTAAGATTTTCATACATTCTACTCTATTAGAAACTCCTTCTCTAAGGTTTACATACAATTTCTTTTTCAAAGTATTATAACGATCTGTTTCAACACCATTTTTACTAACATTAGAAGAATCTACAAGTAATGCATTCCCCTCAGAATCAATATCCCTTTTATTGATTATTAATTTTGTATTATTTTTCATAACAAGCCTCCTTAGTTATAAGTTCAACGCGTTGAACTTATAACTAAAATTATTTTAATTTTGCATAAAAATTTATTAATGAATTTTTATACTCTTTTATATAATCCATTTGAAAATCAAAAGAAGAATTACTAGCAATTCTTCTATTTAAATCTTCTCTTTCTGATATCATTCCTAAAAAATTTTCTTTGGAGTTCAGCATTTCCAACAATTGCTTATGTGTATTATTTTTCTTAAATCTAGTTATTATAAAATAAGTAGGCAATTCTACACCTATTTTTTTCATAAAAAATTTCAAAAGGTCAAAACTTTCAATTGTCCATTTTTCTGCTGTCAAGGGAACAATTATATTGTTACAACAAACCAAAGCATTAGTTAAAGTAAAATCCAAACTTGGAGGAGTATCAATTATAATAAAATTATATATAATATCTATATGTTTAAGCTCTTTTTTTAATCTAAATTCATCAAAAGTGTGCTTATAACCAAAAGCATTTATACTGTGTAAAGTTAAATAACTAGGTATTAAATCTAAATTATTCGCTACATTAACGATTGATCGATTAATATCTAATTTTTCTGTTAAAACTTCATATATATTATTTTTTCTTAAATCTATACTGGATTTTTGTATATCATCATAATAATAACTAGTGGTGGATGCTTGAGTATCCATATCTATTAATAATACCTTATATTTTTGAGCCAATAAGGTTGCAAATATAATAGCACTTGTGCTTTTACCAACACCGCCCTTGATTGACGCGATTGTTATTATTTTAGGTTTTTTATTATCCATTTTATTAACGGTCCTTGTTCGGGGTATTTTTTCCCATAAAATTTATATACTTGTTGTTCTAAATCCGTAAACATACTAAATAAAACTTTGTTATAGTGATTATTTGTTCTTTTTTTATCTAATAAA
>NZ_JAJNFB010000036.1 GCF_021043605.1 Borreliella americana | reverse complement strand
TTCTAAAACAGTTTTCACCATATTCATAATATAAGGGTCATTGACTGGTTTCTGGTCTTGAAATACAAAAGCATAATACTTATCATCAACTCGCTCCATAACACATAATGCAGTGTTATCCCCCCCAATACTAAATGCTGGATCTAAATATGCTATTGGACTAGTAAACACATAATCTTGAGTAATATTTATTTGTGTAAAAATTGAATCAGTACTTGCTATCCATTCACCTAGTAAAACCCTTGCTTTATATGTTGGTATATCTTTATAGAGTGTTTCTTGAGTTTTTATAAATTCTTTACTAAGAAGAACATTATCATAAGTTGTAAAATTGTATGTCGTGAAAGTTTCTATATTATCAATATAATCAGTTTTGAAATAATGTTCTGGATGATCCGGATTAGTATCAAAAATAATAGTCTCTTGCCCACACCTAAGTCTTTTTAAGACTTCTTCTAAAGTTTGCTTGTGTAAAGTAGTAGCCTCATTGACAAAAATAAGTGCCGAATTACTACCTCTAAATCTTTCAAAATCACTTGCCTTATCTCCACCATATAGATTAATACGCAGTGAATCAATCAGAATATATGAATTATTTGTATGTCTTGAAACATAAGGAATTTTAAGAAGTTTACATAGCTTTTCAAATTGTCCCAAAACATTAACTTCAACTGAACGTTGAGAATTGCCTATAATAAAATTATTAGTATCACTAGAGTATAACTTTTTATTTGTAAGTAAACTTTTGAGAAAAAGATAACATGCAAGATACGTTTTACCACTAGCTATTCCACCACTAAATATAATTTTCTTTTCATTATTTTTTTGAATACTTTTGATAACACTTTTTTGTTTCGAAGTTAACTGTTTTTCTTCAAAATGATCAAAATCAATTGAAGAGTTTGTTGACTTTACAAATTGAGATATATCAATTCCATATTTATTTTTGTATTGTTTTTGAAATGTTGTAAAAAGTTTTGTTTGATATAAATTCACTTGTATCCCTTACTATTTTTATAATTACTTTTACTCTCAACTTCATGAGCAGTAGCAAGTCTTTTCATACATTTATAGTAAAGCTCCATTTCTCTTATTGAACACTCTTTTATAAGGTCATTAAGCTCACTTTTTAAAGATTCAATATTTTCATTAACACACTTTGCATTTTTTTTATTACATTCTTTATTTAAAGAATCAATTTGTGCCCTTAAATCTTCTATTTTAGTCCGTATGTCCGCAAGCTCAACAGTAAAATATTGTTTAAATGAACGTATAAACCCTAATTCTAAATTAGATCGCTCTAAGTCTAATTCTCCCTTAACTTTTTTAGCTTTAACTTCAGATCTAAAGGTTTGCGACAAAAGGTGTTCAAAAGTATCTTCACTAATTGTTACTCTAGAATCATTATTATCAGAACCCACTCCATTTTCCCATTTTTGTCTCATTCTCCACACATTTACTCTAGAAACTCCTAGTCTATCCGCTATTTCTGAATCACTTAAGGACCCTTCTCTAAAGTACGCAACATAATCATCAAAAGACCTTTTATTTTTTTTCAAAATAATTTCCCTAAAGCAACAAAATTAACAAACTGTTACTCTAAATAATACAATAAGTTAACAACTTATTAACATAAACTATTTACTTATTCATATATTAACTACTAATCTACATTTACAATATTTATTAAATTCAAATACATGAAAATACATTAATATAAATAAAAGAACAAGACTAATAACTAGTCTTGTTCTTCATAATTTATGCTTTTAAAAACCATTTCTTTATTCTTTTTTGACTTCTCCATTATCTTCTATAGTATTTTTAAGCTCTTCTTCAATATTTTTAAGTGTCTCCTCTATAACTTTTTTTGCCAATTCACCACTATCAGTGATATTACCAAAATTATTTCCACTTAAACCTAAGTTTTTAGCATATTGTAAAGCTTTCCCCCCAATACCACCTTGTTTTTTAACTTGTTCAGCTACACTTACTCCACCTGCATTTTTAACTTGTTCTTCAAATTCTTTAAATTTCTCTTTAGCCTCTTCTAATTCTTTTTTTCTCTCCTCTTTTTTCTTTTTCAAACTATTTTCAAGTTCTTTGAATTGATTTTCTAATTCTAATTTATCTTTTAGTTCATCCAATTCTTCTCTTATTTTTTTTATTTCTTTTTCATAATCACAATATGTTTTAAGAGAATTTTTTTTATCTTTATCTGATTTTTCTATTTTATTCTTTAATTCTTGAATTTTTTTTTCAATCTTTTCTTTCTTTAATTTTAAATCTTCATCAATACCTTGAGCTATTTGATTTTCAAATTGCCCTTGTGACTCATCCGCTTGCATTAATTCTTCATCCTTAGGTTGAACTTCTGCTCCTGGTTTTTCAAAATCTCCAATCAACTCTTCTTTTTTTGTATCTAAAAATCCCCTAACTCGTTTTTCTAAATCTTGCTTTATACCTTTTAAATCCTTATCGCTTGCATAATATTTGCATGAAATTATAGATATAAAAATAATACAAGCAATAAACACATTTCTATTCATACTATTCATATGCTACTCCTTAAGTCTTAAGGTTAATTCAATACTTAATAAATACAATTTTTTTATAGGTTTAAATAATTAATTTTGTTACATTTCCCATTACATTGTTACAAAACTAAAATGTAATTTTAATCAAACTCAAAAAATCTCTCCATTGCAAATGCCCTACTCATTACAAGAGACTACATAACACATACAAGCTAAATTTTAAAGTCTTTGCTATATATTACACAAAGTATTCTATCTTTCTTGTGTGCCCACCTTAAAAATTGCCACTTATGTTTATTATAGCTACCATAAAACCCAAATTTCGCATACAATGAGAAGACTTGCAATTTGACTAAATTTTTTGGTTTTTGGTAAAATGTAAAATGTAATTTTTATATATTTTTATTACTTTTACTTAACTCAAAAGTAACACTTAATTGGGGCTGATTTTATGAGCATTAATAATTTCCTTAATTTAAATAAAGATACTTCAGATATACTACTCAAAATAGTAAAAGATTATCAAAAAGTACTAGATGAAAATAAAATCCTAAAAAATAAGATAGAAAATTCAACTAAAAGTAAAAAAGAAAATTCAAAACCAACTTCTAAGTTTTATTTGACTCCAAAAACTAGCAAATTAATTTTAAAATGCATTAAAAGTTTACAACAAATTGACCCAATATCTGGATGGTTCGTATATTTACTTTTAATAAGCGGGTGCAGGGGAACTGAAATACAAAAAGTAAAAATGCAAGATATTACTCCTTTATTAAGCAAAACTGGAGAAACTTTTTACAACATAAAAGTAAATGTAGCTAAAAAAAGAAGTGTAACTTGTATTAGAGAAATTGTCATTAATTCAAGGGAGTACACGGCTATTCAAATAGCACACAAAAATCATTTCGAAGAAAAAAATCTTGATACAAGGCGTACCTATCTTTTTCAAAAGACTAAACATAAGTTTAAAGACAATCAAATTGATATTATCCATATTTCTAAAAAATTCAAAAATCTTCTAAAAAAGGCGGGCTTTCGTGCAAACAAATCACTTCACTTATGTAGAAATTTGTTTATTTCAA
>NZ_JAJNFB010000035.1 GCF_021043605.1 Borreliella americana | reverse complement strand
GTGTTAAGACGGGGAAAAAGGCTGAGGATGCTGAGAATGCTATTGAGGCTGCTATCGGGAAAAAGGAGGATGCTAATGTTGCTGCGTTTGGTGATGATGGAGGCAAAATAGGTAAGAAAAATGATCAGATTGCTGCTGCTATTGTTTTGCGGGGGATTGCTAAGGATGGAAAGTTTGATTTGCAGAATGCTGCTGAGCAAAAGAAGCAGCTGAAGAGTGTCGTTGAGGCTGCTGTTGGTGCGGTTACTGGTGAGCAGATACTGAAGGCGATTGTTGATGCTGCTGGTAAAGATGTTAAGGCGGGGAAAAAGGCTGCGGATGCTGCAAATGCTATTGAGGCTGCTATCGGGGCGAAGGAGGAGGGTAATGCTGCTGCGTTTGGTGATGGTGGAGGCAAAATAGGTAAGAAAAATGATCAGATTGCTGCTGCTATTGTTTTGCGGGGGATTGCTAAGGATGGAAAGTTTGATTTGAAGGAGAATGCTGGTGCTGATAAGAAGGCGCAGCTGAAGAGTGTCGTTGAGGCTGCTGTTGGTAAAAATGTTGAGGCGGGAAAAAAGGCTTCGGATGCTGAGAATGCTATTGAGGCTGCTATCGGGGAAAAGGAGGATAATGCTGCTGCGTTTGGTGAAGACAAAATAGGTAAGAAAAATGATCAGATTGCTGCTGCTATTGTTTTGCGGGGGATTGCTAAGGATGGAAAGTTTGATTTGCAGAATGCTGCTGGTGCTGATAAGAAGGCGCAGCTGAGGAGTGTCGTTGAGGCTGCTGTTGGGGCTGGTGTAAAGCTTGAGCCTGCTGAAGTTGCTGATGCTGGTAATGCTAATAATAATAAGGATGCTGGGAAGTTGTTTGGTAGTACTGGTGGTAATAATGATAATGATGGTGTTGATAAGGCAGCTGCTGCTGTTGGTGCGGTTACTGGTGAGCAGATACTGAAGGCGATTGTTGATGCTGCTGGTAAAGATGTTGAGGCGGGGAAAAAGGCTGCGGATGCTGCAAATGCTATTGAGGCTGCTATCGGGACGAATGAGGCGGATGCTGCTGCTGCGTTTGGTGATGATGAAATAGGTAAGAAAAATGATCAGATTGCTGCTGCTATTGTTTTGCGGGGGATTGCTAAGGATGGAAAGTTTGATTTGCAGAATGCTGATAAGAAGAAGCAGCTGAAGAGTGTCGTTGAGGCTGCTGTTGAGGCTGGTGTAAAGTTTGAGCCTGCTAAAGTTGCTGATGCTGGTGATGCTAATAATAATGCGGATGCTGGGAAGTTGTTTGGTAGTACTGATGGTAATGCTGCTGGTGATGGTGTTGATAAGGCAGCTGCTGCTGTTGGTGCGGTTACTGGTGAGCAGATACTGAAGGCGATTGTTGATGCTGCTGGTAAAGATGTTGCGACTGGGAAAAAGGCTGCGGATGCTGAGAATGCTATTGAGGCTGCTATCGGGGCGAATGAGGATAATGTTGCTGCTGCGTTTGGTGATGGTGAAGACAAAATAGGTAAGAAAAATGATCAGATTGCTGCTGCTATTGTTTTGCGGGGGATTGCTAAGGGTGGAAAGTTTGATTTGCAGAATGCTGGTGCTGATGAGCAAAAGAAGCAGCTGAAGAGTGTCGTTGAGGCTGCTTTGAGGCTGGTGTAAAGCTTGAGCCTGCTGAAGTTGCTGATGCTGGTGATGGTAATAATAATAATAAGGATGCTGGGAAGTTGTTTGGTAGTAATGGTGGTAATAATGCTAATGCTGGTGTTGATAAGGCAGCTGCTGCTGTTGGTGCGGTTACTGGTGAGCAGATACTGAAGGCGATTGTTGATGCTGCTGGTAAAGGTGTTGCAGAGAGGAAAAAGGCTTCGGAGGCTACAAATGCTATTGAGGCTGCTATCGGGACGAAGGAGGCGGGTGCTGCTGCGTTTGGTGATGGTGGAATAGGTAAGAAAAATGATCAGATTGCTGCTGCTATTGTTTTGCGGGGGATTGCTAAGGATGGAAAGTTTGATTTGAAGGATGGTGCTGGGCAAAAGAAGCAGCTGAAGAGTGTCGTTGAGGCTGCTTTGAGGCTGGTGATAATCCTAATAATAATAAGGATGCTGGGAAGTTGTTTGGTAGTACTAATGGTGGTAATGCTGCTGGTGTTGATAAGGCAGCTGCTGCTGTTGGTGCGGTTACTGGTGAGCAGATACTGAAGGCGATTGTTGATGCTGCTGGTAAAGATGTTAAGGCGGGGAAAAAGGCTGCGGAGGCTAAGAATGCTATTGAGGCTGCTATCGGGGCGAAGGATGCGGATGCTGCTGCGTTTGGTGCAGACAAAATAGGTAAGAAAAATGATCAGATTGCTGCTGCTATTGTTTTGCGGGGGATTGCTAAGGGTGGAAAGTTTGATTTACAGGATGGTGGTGATAAGAAGAAGCAGCTGAAGAGTGTCGTTGAGGCTGCTTTGATGCTGGTGCTGGTAATGCTAATAATAAGGATGCTGGGAAGTTGTTTGGTAGTACTAATGGTAATAATAATGATGCTGGTGTTGATAAGGCAGCTGCTGCTGTTGGTGCGGTTACTGGTGAGCAGATACTGAAGGCGATTGTTGATGCTGCTGGTAAAGATGTTAAGGGGAAAAAGGCTTCGGAGGCTACAAATGCTATTGAGGCTGCTATCGGGGCGAAGGAGGATGCGGGTGTTGCTGCTGCGTTTGGTGAAGGCAAAATAGGTAAGAAAAATGATCAGATTGCTGCTGCTATTGTTTTGCGGGGGATTGCTAAGGGTGGAAAGTTTGATTTACAGGATGGTGGTGCTGAGCAAAAGAAGCAGCTGAAGAGTGTCGTTGAGGCTGGCGTTGAGGCTGGTGTAAAGCTTGAGCCTGCTAAAGTTGCTGATGCTGATGATAATAAGGATGCTGGGAAGTTGTTTGGTAGTACTAATGGTAATGCTAATGCTGGTGTTGATAAGGCAGCTGCTGCTGTTGGTGCGGTTACTGGTGAGCAGATACTGAAGGCGATTGTTGATGCTGCTGGTAAAGGTGTTAAGACGGGGAAAAAGGCTGCGGATGCTACAAATGCTATTGAGGCTGCTATCGGGAAGAAGGAGGCGGGTGTTGCTGCGTTTGGTGATGATGGAGGCAAAATAGGTAAGAAAAATGATCAGATTGCTGCTGCTATTGTTTTGCGGGGGATTGCTAAGGATGGAAAGTTTGATTTGCAGGGTGCTGATGATAAGAAGGCGCAGCTGAAGAGTGTCGTTGAGGCTGCTGAAGTTGCTGGTGTAAAGCTTGGGCCTGCTAAAGTTGCTGATGCTGGTGATGCTAATAATAAGGATGCTGGGAAGTTGTTTGGTAGTAATGATGGTAATAATGCTGATGGTGTTGATAAGGCAGCTGCTGCTGTTGGTGCGGTTACTGGTGAGCAGATACTGAAGGCGATTGTTGATGCTGCTGGTAAAGGTGTTGAGACGGGGAAAAAGGCTGCGGAGGCTACAAATGCTATTGAGGCTGCTATCGGGGCGAAGGATGCTAATGTTGCTGCGTTTGGTGATGATGCAGACAAAATAGGTAAGAAAAATGATCAGATTGCTGCTGCTATTGTTTTGCGGGGGATTGCTAAGGGTGGAAAGTTTGATTTGAAGGATGCTGATAATAATAATGCGTATGCTGGGAAGTTGTTTGGTAGTAATGATGGTAATAATGCTGCTGGTGTTGATAAGGCAGCTGCTGCTGTTGGTGCGGTTACTGGTGAGCAGATACTGAAGGCGATTGTTGATGCTGTTGGTAAAGGTGTTGCGACTGGGAAAAAGGCTGAGGATGCTGCAAATGCTATTGAGGCTGCTATCGGGAAGAATGAGGCTGCTGTTGCTGCGTTTGGTGAAGGTGGAGGCAAAATAGGTAAGAAAAATGATCAGATTGCTGCTGCTATTGTTTTGCGGGGGATTGCTCTATAAGTTACCATATGAATTTGATTAATTAGAAGATAAAATAAACTTGAGGCTATTATATTAGTTTTTACCTTTTACTTTCTATTTTGTTAAAATCAGTATTAAGTTCTTCACTAAGAAGATATGTTTATTGAATAGATTTATATTCTGAAAAAGTT
>NZ_JAJNFB010000034.1 GCF_021043605.1 Borreliella americana | reverse complement strand
TTTTAGCTGTTTTGTAAACTAAGAGTGGACTATAATAATTAGGTTTACTAACTTCAATTCTAGAGTCGACTAAACTTACACTAATTGTATCTTGCGGCAATTTGGTATTCCTCCTTTAAAATTTCAATTACTTTTACGCTAGCATTACATGCTACAGATGAGCTATATGCATGGTTGCTATACTTTGTGCCTAAAGTTATCATGCCAACTGTTTGCATATTTGATATTGGATAAATGTAAAAGCTTATTTTAGTAACATATTCAGATTGATATGGATTAGACAACGTATAATTGTGTGTTTTATTATGCATAAACTCGCTAAGCAGTCCATAAAGCACTAACATACGTGAATTTGCATCAAAGTCTCTAGCATTCAATACTATTGCAATAACATATATTTGAAAGGTAAAACTAAACTCCAAAACATTTTGATAAAATGCTCCATTTCTAGAATTATGATCAAACAGATTTTGTGTACCATCAAATTTTAATGCTATTATATTAGGACTAGTAGTATTAATCTTTGAAAGATACGGATGATTATAAGTATTTATCACTTCACATTCAAAATCATTTTGAATTGCATAGGTCTTAAATTCTTTAAATATTTTAAGTAAATAGTTTAAGCTAGTATCTAAAGTGACAATCATTCAATTGTTACCTTATAAGTAAGCTCTGATAACATTTTAGATGTATCAACAAGTGGAATTGATGCAGTACTACTACCTTTTCTTAATTTACTTTTGATCGTATTTGCCTTTAAATCGGGCCTTACTTGACCAGATAGTACATAGTTCTCATAGTATCTAATAAAAGCTTGTCCAATAGCTTGCATTCCTAATTTAGGGTTAAGGGTAAACTTAGAATTTATATGATTATTGTTGATGTATTCTCTAAACTCAGTACTACTAGCAATTTTGGTTAAATGTTTTCTTACTGGTAAATTACCACTTCCTTCTTCGTGCATTCTAGCAACTTTGGCTCTACTCCCAAACCATCCTATTTCTAATTCAATATTTATCTTTAAGTTGTCCATACAAACTCCTTTAAAATTAAAGTAAAATATCCAATTGAAGAATCAATACTAAATATTTCAAAGTAAATTGAATCTGCAATTGATATTCTGTCCTTAAGTGCAAAATCAAAGTTTGCATATGTATAAAGTTTAGAATAACCTTGAATGTCGGATAAATTAGAATCATGTAACACTGCAAGCTCTTGAGGTTTTATATCAATAATAACACCAATAAATTCTTCATATTTATTTTTATCAAATACAGTTTGATAAGATTCATCCTCCTCAAGTTTTAAGGTGTCTCCTTTATAAAACCTTAAAGTTTCGGGATTTTTAAAAGCATTTATCATTCTAATAGACATATCCGATAATCTTTTTCTAATACCACTCATTAGACAACTCCCATACAAGATGGAGTTGCAGTTTCTCTTTTAAGCTTTTCTAATAATGAATCAAGCTGTAAGCAGAAGTTTTTACTTGATGCACAACTTTCACCGCCTTCTTCTACTCCTTTACCACCCGGATAATAGTCAAGCTCAAGCTCATTGAATTTTTCTTTTTTTATTCTTTCAAATTCAAATTCACGAACAATCCCCTGCTTTCTTAATTGACAACCCATGTGGTAGAAGGTAAGCAAAAATATTTGTTCATATGTAAGTGAACTAGCATCAATACCACGTGTTACTAGAATTGCTTGAAGCAGTGATAAATGAAGTAGAAAATTTTGTCTACTTAACATAACTTGATCTATTCCTAATAGCAATAACACCTCAGAATGAAGTTTGGTTACTAAAAGCGCTTCTTCGCTTTTAATTTTAGCCTGCAAGTCTTTTTGTTCACGCATTTTTAACTAATCCTTAAATATTTGTTAACTAACTTTGTTTTATTTCAACCTGTAAAATGGTATTTTTAGTAGCAAGCAGCCCGCCTAAAACAAAATCAATGTATGAATGAGCAATGTCAGTTGAGTCTTTATCAACTTGTTCATTAGGAGTGGGCAACATATATTTGCTAGGCTTGAACTTTATAAGTTCTGGATTTAATGGATAAATCAGTATTTGATGTTTTAGCAAGTTTGAAGTTTCAATGTAAACATCTTCTCTATTATTAATGGCTTTAATAGTCTGAATTAAAACATCTTCCCATTTTTCACAACTAATTGGAGGAAATTGATCTGAAGAGTATGGTTTTACCAATTTCAATGAAGTTGCAGGGTCAACTATTACCATCATAGAAGTAGAAAATTCATCGCCCAGCTCTAGTTTTGAGAGTCCTGATTCAATCTTTTCAAAAATTTTATCCATCTTATCCTTATTGCCATTTTCAACCTGCTCTTTTACTTGATCTGGCATGTTAAGAAGTCCATACATATTAGGCAGTAAACGTTTTTGATTTTTTCCATCTTTTTGAATTGAAACAGTACCTGTCAGTACAAAGTGATTGATAAGTTTTATAATTTCACTACTTGCAAGTTTATAAGCTTGTTCGAATGGCAATAAATTATTATTAATATCTCCAATATACGAATCTGAAGTATAAAATTTTTCAGAAGATTGTTTTAAATGTCTAAATTTATATTGTAGTTTTAAGTAATTAAGTCTTACTACTTCAGAACTAAATCCAATAGTTGAAATAGTATTAACTTCATTAGCAATAGTTGTGGGGTTGGCATTAAGAAATGCATCCCATTTTATAGTCCTTTGATAGCCCATTTGTAGATCAACATCTTCAATTTGTTCGGGGAAAAACCATTTATACATTATAGGATCTTTTACTTCCCCTATAATATTTGCTACTGCTTTTGCATAATAATTTTCATCAAATAATTCCATTTTTACCTCCTAAATCTAATTATTTTTGTAAAGCCTTATTTCCAAATACTGCCACTTTGACTAAAAAAATATCATTGCTAATTTTTACTGCATCAGACAATGCTATTGCATTAATAGTTGTCTTGTTTGGGGGTGCAGAACCATTAATTTTTTCCAATTCTCCATCTTTATTAAAATAGAGTTTATCCTTTACTTTAATACTATTTTCTTTTGCTACTAAATATCCTTCAAAGTTATTTGTAATTGGGACAATAGTAGCTGTTTTACTATATTCATCTATATCAGTGCATATTCCATACAGATCTTCTTCACCCCCAGCCTCAACATGAGGTTCATAATGAATTTCATTTGGTTTTTCTTCTTGAATAACTCTTTTGACTCCGCGCTTGTATGGATATCCTAAAAATGGATGATTTTCTAATTTATCAAATTTACTAGTTCTAGTGCCGCCATAAGCAAAAAATTGTACGTTTTTGTCTCTAAACTCTAAAGAATTACTAAGTAAACCAGCATAATGCTGTGGATTTTTCATTAACTTTTCTAGATTACTTCGTTTTTCTTGATACTCTTTTACTAATTGCGTTGTATCTGCCATTCATTCACCTCCTTTTACCCACCTACACTTGCAACAGCATGGGCAACTACTTCTTTTTCAAGCCCTCTATTGCCAAAAATTGCAACTTTTATCAAATTGATAGAAAAATCTTCTTTTTTGGGCTTTATGACTTGAACTTGCTTTAAATCCTCATCTTCTAACAAAAAATTGATTGTAAATGAATCAGACAGTGCATAAGCATTAATTACAGTTGGACGTCCACCACCAGCCTTGATAATAACCCCATCATTATTAATGTCTAATATTTCACCCGATTTTATATTTGGATTTCTTGTAACTAGGTACCCTTCAAAGTTATTTGTAATTGGTAAAACATACGCAATACAACTGAACTCACACACATCTACACATATTCCATAAATATCAGTATCCGCACTAGCCGCAACATATATGGAGTTCTCTTTTGGGACAAGTTTAACACCACGCTTGTATGGAAAACTATTTTTTGGATCATAAAAATATTCTTCTATTTTGTCTGTAACACTTGAACATGCAAATGAGTAAGTATCAACTCGTTCATTTTTAGATTGAAAACAACTATTTGAACTGCCGAAAACCTCATTTTCAATTGAACTAAATGATTTTGAATATTTTTTGAATTTTAAAAGAATATCGTCAAGTTCTTTAATCGAATCCGAATAAGAATTTTTTGCAAGTTCTTCTTCGGCTTGTCTTGCTTGACGTTTAGCTCTAGGAGCAGCGGGTGATTCTGATTCTAAACCCAATTGTAAACTATCATCAGTATCAAGACCTTTAACTTGTACTTTGCCTTTTGAAACCATAATTTACTACCCCTTGATTGCTCTATTTCCAAATACACTAGCAAGTATTATCCACAATCCTTCTGTCAACTTATGCACATTTGAAAGAGCAATAGCATTAATTGTTTTTTGGCCTCCCGTGGTCTTTTCAAGCTCACCATCCTTATTAAAATGCAGCTTATCACCAGGTTTTACACCGTTTTGCCCATTTTTCTTAAAAGTCAAATACCCTGTAAAGTTATTTGTAATTGGAATTACAGTTGCCATACCAGTATATTCATCTATATCGGTGCATATTCCATATAAATCATCTTCTCCTCCAGCTTCAACTTCAAGTTCTGATGCTCCATCAGCGCTAAAACTAAGCTTGACTCCACGTTTATAGGGATATCCTTTGGCAGGATAATTTTCCATTTTGTCTTTACTACTAGTACAAACACCACCCAAATTGGAGTAAAGTAAATTTTTATCTCTAAACTCGATAGAATTGCTAAGTAAACTAGCATTTTTCTGAGGATTTTTCATCAATGCTTGAATTTCAGCAACTTTT
>NZ_JAJNFB010000033.1 GCF_021043605.1 Borreliella americana | reverse complement strand
ATAGTTAATAGTTAATAGTTAATAGTTAATAGTTAATAGTTAATAGTTAATAAATACTTTTGATTAAGATTATACATAGCAAAAAAGCCCAATATGGGCAGTTCCGTTTACAACGAACAAATAGTATAGGAAATTAAATCCTAACCGGGTTAAATGTTATCATAATGTGCATTATAAATCAATAGGTTTATTTTTTATTTTTTATTTTTTATTTTTTATTTTTTTCATACTCAATTATAAGCTCAGATAAAACATCTCTCTTTTCTTTATAAATTTTTTCAATAATAAAATACAATCTTTTAGTATCTTGTTTACAGAAATTATATAACTCTTTATCCTTTACTAAAATTCTAATAGGAATGCTTTCATTATCGCCTTCAGGTTCACTATGGCCATCTTCGTTTAAAAAATTTTTAGCTTCTATATCTCTTAACACGGCCTTAAAGCCCACTTCTTTTATTTTATCAATAGACACTTTACCCTCTAGAACTTTTTGATAAATTTTTAAATACCTATAAGCTTGACTTTTTGCAACTTCAAAAGATTTTATGAAATCATTAAAACGAGCAAAGCCATCGTATTTATATAATTCTTTTTGTTTAATTTCATATAAAATTTTCATTCTTTGAATTTTATTATTAATATCATCTTTTAAATTATACTTAAGTTGTTCCTTTAGATTATTATAATTTGCTAACTCTTTGTCTTGATCATCATTTAAACTTATTTCTTCGTTGCAATTCCCAAAACGATTACTAAACAATGCTTCTTTATCTTTTTCGGCTTTTATTTTCATTTTAAACTCCCCATTTTTTTATATTCCCCCGGGGGAATATAAAAAAATGTTATAAATCTAAGATATTTTTTAATACATTTTTTGCTTCTTTATAATATTTGCTCTTTATATCTGGTTCCAAACGATTAATTATAAAAACCTTTATGCTATTATAATAATGAATTTTACCTTTTATATAATTACTATATCGTCTATATAGAGCATTTTCAACCTCTTTAAGTATATTCCTATTTTTAATAAATTGATTTACAACAATAGAAATATTGTAGCTTTTATCTGTAATTTTTTGCATTAATATTTCTAAACTTTCTATTGACCATGTTTCAGGTTGAACTGGAATAACAATGTGATTTGTGGTATTTAATGCATTTTTTAAAATAAAACTAAAGCTGGGGGGAGTATCAAGGAAAATATAATCAAAATTATGGTTTAAGACATTTTTATCTAAACAAAACCTCAATAAATTTTCTTTATTATCTAAATTTTTATCATTAAATTCATCAAGAAAAGGATGTGATGGAATTATAAAAATATGATCATTAATTTTGCTTACACATTGATCAAAATAAGCATTTCCTATTAATAAATTATAAATGTTATTTTTATCAAAATTAAAAACATATTTTCTAAAATATGAAGTTAAAGCATTTTGTGAATCCATATCAATAAGTAACACTTTTTTGCCCAAATCCTTTAATACATAAGAAAACAGTATTGATAGGGTACTCTTACCTACACCTCCCTTAAGATTTGCTATTGTTATGATATTTGATTTTTTTCTATCCATTTATATATTACTCCTTTATTTTTTAGCTTTTTACTGTAAAATTTATATACGGTATTTTCCATTCTTTTTATATGTTCTAAATTAAACTTATAATATTTGGTACTTTCTTTATCTTTTTTTCTTAATAGCGTTCTAAGAGACTGAATATAACACTTAATAGATCCTTTGCTAAATTTAAATTCTAAATAATAAAGTTTTTTTATTACATAAGATTTATTATTTTTTCTTAAAAAAAAAGGCTTTTCTAATTTGTCCCATCCATATTTTATTCCTAAAAACTTATTGCCTTCTTTTAGAGGGAAAAGATTAAATAAATAATAATTTTTTTTATTATTAAGTTTTTGGAAAGTTAAACTTAGCTTATTGTCTTTATTGGCAATTCTAAATTTTACTAAATATTTAAAGATTTTTGTATAATATATTTTTTTATTATCTATTTCTTCAATTCTAAAAAAGGCAGTTCTTTCTTTTGTTTCTTTATTTAGATTCTTGTTATATTCTGCCTCTTTCTTACTTGTCATTTCTTTTTTTCTTGCTTTTAGTTTTTCTAGTAAATCACTCAAACTTTAGCTCCTTTTCTAAAATTTTATTTAGAATGTTGTTGGCTATTTCTTTTACATTTCCGCTGAAATTGGTTTTTTTATTTGTTTTCCATTTAGAATGGTACAAATCTTTGAATTCTCCTGCAAGTAAGTAAAAGTCTGTTTTATAGGGAGCATATTTTTTCATAAAGTGAATTTTATTTCTATATTCTTTAAGTTTACTCAAGAAGAAAGATAAAATATCTTCCTTCTTATAGTCATATGACAAATAGTTTGAGAAATCTTTGTAATTAAAAAGTGTGTTTTTGTAGGTTTTTTCTGGATTTTTAGTGTTTTTTGTTATACTTCTAATCTCTTTGGTTATTTCTTCAGGTAATTTTAACCTTTTTTCCAAATTATTTTTTGTTAACTTTTTTTTGGTTTTTTTAATTTGTATTTTTTCTTTAGTACAGGATTTTTTAAAAATATTTTCAATAGAATTCTTATTATCTATATTATTATTATGATTTATATATACAGTAACATTTTTAGTTACATTTTGTGCATCAAGCGTGTCTTTCTCCTCTTTTATTTTTCTATAGAGGGCTGCTTTATGCGCCTCAAAATAAGCATTGATTAATTTATATGCAATAGGCGACACCTTATATATACATAATTTCCCTTTAAATTTTCCCAAGTTATTTGAGAATGTTAATATTTTTTTTTCAATTGCTTTTATATGGCTTAAAAATCTTAGGTCTTCTCTTAAGGTTCTTATTACAGTTGGTTTATAGCCCTCTTTACTTATATTAGAGTTTAAAACTCTAAGTATATCTATTTGATGATGAGGATAAAGCGCTTTTAGTTTTTCAGAATTAAAATGAATTCTATATATTGAAATATCATATTTTTTTTCAAAACTTTTATTTAAGTAATTAATTACTGAAATAATTTTTTTGAGCCTTGAATCTTTTGAAAGTAGTTTATTGGTATTGATTTTGTGGTTATGGTTAAGCAAATTTAATGCCATCTTAATCTCCTATTTGTTCGTGTAAATAAGTATTATTATGTATAAAATATGTAAAAATTTCAACCTCTTTTTTTTAATATTTTTTATTGTTTATAGATGATATATTGGTTTTAAGCTTTCTTTTATGAATTCTTTTATTGTAATTGTTTAATCTAAGAGTACTTATAGCATTATTTGTTTTGGTATTTATTAACAACAAGTTTGATCTTTTTAAGATCAGATTTAAATAGATTTTGTTCAATTTTTTTAACTTAAAATATAACTCAGCATGCTTTTATTTGTTTTGGTTATGTAATTAGGTGGCCCAAACTCCGTTCTATTTCGGGTTGTTTTATTTTGAGCGTGCATACTTGAATTGTGATTAATTTTATTAAAGTTATTGAGTAGATTTTCTAAATTGTTTCAGCATGTTTAGCGTTTTGCATTTTTAAGGGGTTTTAAGGATTATCTATATATCCCTTAAACAAGGATTTTTATTGTCTATTTTATAAAAGGAAAAGATATATAATTATTTAAAAAATATATATATCTTTTAAATACATTTTTGTTTAATAAAAAAAGATTGGATTTTTAATTGGTTTTTGATAGTTTTTTGTATACCAATAGTTATTGGTAATTTGCCAAGGTTTTTATAAGTTGCTAATAATTTTTACCAAATCATCCATTTTTATTATATATGCAGGATTAAAACAATTCCCTATATTACTATCGCTATCAGCGCGGGCATTATTAGGGAAAATAATAATAGACATTTTTTAAATTTATATATTATTTAAAGACACTTATATTAATGTTAAAATTATTTTATTTCTTGGTTTTTGGCATCTTTTGCTCCAAAAACTTCTCACATTGAGTAGTATTTTTAAAGACATAAACATTTTCTCTTTAACTTTTTAAAAGTTTTTTGGGTTTTTACCAATAAAAGAGGCAAGCGAAATGCGCTTTAAATTTAGTTTAAAAAATAATAGCTATATTGTTAAAATTATAAATAGCAATCTATTTTATAGAGCTTGACTAACTGGTACGATGACCAAAAAATTAATATTTTTTTAAAAAAGATTACACTCTTATTTATTTTGTCATATCTCTTTAATAGATATTTGTCAAAAAACCAAAAACACGTATCTTGTACAGTAAATCGTAGGGCATTTAGATATTTTAACCGCTACGCTTTATGCCTACACATTACCTAATATTAAAAAGAAGTTTTAATTAAAAAGAATAGGATTTTGTATTAATAAGAGTATTAAAAATTAGTTTAATAGATGATAAAAATACTATAAAGGAAATGTTTCATGCTGATTTTATATATAAGAATGTAATATTATCTATCATAAGAATAAAAAATATAATCTTAAAAAGGAGCGGTGAAAGTACTTATTTCCTTGTTTTATGAGGTCAAGAATATATAAAAAAGATTTTCTAATAAATTAGAGCAATTAAATTTATTAGATTTTTTAGTGATCCAAAGAAACTAAAATTGGTTTAAGATTTTAATAGAGGTTTTAGTAATTTATAAATAAATAAATATACTAAAAAGAAATATAAGAAAAGTAGATAGCAATGGATGTTTGGTAGGGGCAAAAATTTATTTGTATCTTTAATTTAAGGATGTTTTATTAAAACCAATTTTAGTTTTAATAAAACCAAGAAAATCATCACCTATGTTTTTTGTTTCTTTTTTAAAAGAAATACAAAGTGTATCTGTATATT
>NZ_JAJNFB010000032.1 GCF_021043605.1 Borreliella americana | reverse complement strand
AAAAGAAAACCTTGAAACCAGACCTTACTCTGAATTACTTTCATTGGTAAACCAAAGTAAAAAATAATTCATTGGAATTAGAGCCTAAAGCAGAGATTATAAGCCCTTGATTACCATAAATTCCAATCTGGGGATTTTTAACATCGCTTTTAAAATTCTCCAACTTATTTAAAAAATACCAATTTTTATTCTTAAAATAAATTAATCTCACATTATTATTATCCTCAAAAGCTAAAAACAAAGTATTATTATAAAGCCCAATGTCAGTACTTGAACCTTCCATTTCAACATTAGGACTTATGTTAATCCATCTATTACTTTTCAAAGGACAAATACTTATAATAGGTCTATTTTCAGAAACAAAACTCATAATTATTTGATTAAAATTAGAATCAAAAAAGCCTTTAATAAAATTAGCCATATAAACAGAAGAAATATTGGAATTTACCCAAGCATTCTCATTGTTTACAATAAATTCAGATTTAATCTCATTGTTTGACTTATAATTATAAAAAATGCCTAAAAAAGGTTCAGATATTAGTCCAATGTTTGATGAATTAACATTAGAATCACCTTTACTTAAATAAGCATGTATTACATCGGTCCAAATACTTCCATAGCCCATATTCGAAATTAAATTGATTTTATATTCACCCCCAATTTTCCTTAAATATGCTAAATACAACCTATCTTTTAAATCGATACTAATATTTAATAAAGATCCAAAATTTTCTATGTGTCCAGGACTAATATCAATCCATTTTCTACTATTAAATTTTTTAACTATAAGCTCACTGGCAAAATCATCCCCTGATTTTGTAACAAACGCAATATATAAATTTCCTTTCGAATTAATTGAAAAGTCAAAATTAACTATATTAGTAATATTTCCATTAACAGATGAATCAAGATTAAACCAACCAACACCCTCAATAAATTCAGCAACTTTAATGTCATTGCTATTTTCTAACTGATAGGCAATATAAATATTGCTTTTATAAATCCTTAATATATACTTTTTAAGCTTGGCAGCTAAATTTAAAACAGGCAAATCTTTTAAAGTAAAAAATAAATCTTCTTTTTCAATCTTAGATGTTTTAGCTTTAAGGGAATCACTACTTAAAATTGAAAAATCTAAATCTGTAAGCAAAAACCTTATGTTTTCATTTTTAGTACCAACATATATTATTGCATAAAGAAAATTTTTATCTAATCTTAGTTTAAAATCTCTTTTTTTTACTTTATCAGTTATATATTTTTTATTAGAAATATCATAAATTTTAAAAACAAACTCGGAATTTGAACTTTTATCTAAGGTTAAAATATAATCAGAAGATTTGCTAACTTTTAAATAAACACTTCCTTTCCCATTTTTATTTAAAATACTCAAAGGACTAATTTCTGTTAAAATTTGATTTACTTGAGCTTGAATAAAAGAAAGTTTTGTAAATAAAAATAGCAAAATGAATGTCTTATTTATTTTCATATTTTTTTTACATTCAAAAATATTAACACATATTCTAAAAATGATAAAATTGCAAAAAAAGCAGCACAAACATATGTCATTTGAACAATAAATAAAAATTTAAATTCAAAAGTTAAAATATAACTAATAAAATTTTGAACAGGTTCTGTAAAGTTGAGTTGATTTAAAGTATAAAATAAAAGACTTGCAAAAGTACAAACAGCATAAAGAAGTGACTTTAATTTTCCCAAAAAATTTGCTTGTTGAACTACATTAAACTGAATAATTAAATTTCTAACAAACCCAATAGAAATTTCACGATAAATAAATATTACAAAAAAATAATAAGGGGTTATACCTTTGTAAAAGAAAAAAACAAAATAAGTTAGATGTTGCAAAACATCCGCATAAGGATCTAAAATTTTACCTACATTGCTAACAAGACCATATTTTCTTGCAAGACACCCATCAATAAAATCAGTAAATTCATTAAAAATAATTAAAAACCAAATAATTCCAAAAAATAAATACGAAAAAAATACATTTTCCAAAAAAAATAAAATTAATATGATAAAGGAAAGTACAATTCTAGCTAATGTTATTTTATTTGGGGTAATGATCTTGATTAAATTATTCAATTTATCAAATCTCCTTGTCTTTTATTTTAAATAAAATAAATTTAAGAGCTTCATCAAGTTTCATTCCATTTATTTGCTCATTTTTTCTTGTTCTAATAGATATTCTCTCTTCTGTTGCTTCTCTCTCACCAATTATAAACATATAAGGTATTTTTTTAGCTTGATATTCCCTAATTTTAGCATTCATTCTTGAGAAGCTATTATCAAGTTTTATTCTAATCCCCTCATTTTTAAATTTATTAAAAACTTTAACAGCATAACCTTCTACAATATTGTTAACAGGAATGATTACTACTTGAATAGGAGATAACCATAAAGGAAACGCTCCACCATAATGCTCTACAAGAATTCCAAAAAATCTTTCAATAGATCCCAACAAAGCTCGATGAATCATAAATGGTCTTTTTTCTTTGCCATCCTCAGCAGTATAAGTCATATTAAATCTCTCAGGGAGATTAAAATCAAATTGAATTGTACTCATCTGCCACTCTCTCTCAAGCGAATCAACTATCTTAAGATCAATTTTAGGCCCATAAAAAGCACCCCCCCCTTTATCAATTTCATAAGGAACTTCAAAATCACTTAAAGTCTCTTCAAGAACTTTTAAAGACATTTCCCAATCAGAATCATTGCCCACAGATTTGTCAGGCTTTGTAGAAAGATATGCCTTTAGGTTACTAAAGCCAAATTTACTCCACATATAAATAGCAAATCTAAGAACTTCTTTAATCTCATCTAAAACTTGAGAATGCGTGCATATAATATGAGCATCATCCTGAGTAAACCCTCTGACCCTCATCATGCCATGCAAAGCACCTATCTTTTCATAACGATACACAGTGCCAAGTTCGGCCCATCTAAATGGCAAATCTCTATAAGAATGCTTGCCTGTATTGTAAATTGCAATATGAAAAGGACAATTCATGGGCTTAAGATAATAATCACTTTTATCCATTTCTATTTTTTCAAACATGCTATCCTTATAAAAGTCTAAATGACCAGAAGTTTGCCAAAGCCAAGATTTGCCAACATGAGGAGTAAAAAGAATATCATACCCATTTTTAGAGTGTTCTTCTCTCCAAAAATCTTCTATTAAAGTTCTTATTTTAGCACCATTGGGATGAAAAAAAACAAGTCCTGGTCCAATCTCTTCATGAATAGAAAATAAATCAAGCTCTTTTCCAAGCTTTCTATGATCTCTTTTTTTTATTTCTTCTCTCAAATTAAGATAAGATCTTAGCTCTTTTTCATTATTCCACAAGGTTCCATAAATTCTTGTAAGCATTGGGTTTTTTTCACTGCCCCGCCAATAAGCTCCAGCAATGCTAGTAAGCTTAAATGCCTTTGGATCAATTTTATTCATGTTCTCAACATGAGGGCCCCTACAAAGATCGACAAAATTATGACTCTTGTAAATAGAAACTTCATTTTGTAAATCAAAATTTTTAATCAAATCAATCTTATAAGGCTCATCCTTAAAAATTTCAAGAGCCTGTTCTACGCTTATTATCTCTTTTTCAAAAGAACTACCCGTCTTTAAAATTTCTCTCATTCTATTTTCTATGTCTAAAAGAGAATCTTCTGTTATCTGCTTTTTAAATTCAAAATCATAATAAAAACCATCTTTAATGGGAGGACCTATTGCAATCTTGGTATTTGGAAATAAATCACGAACAGCCTCTGCCATAACATGAGCTATTGAGTGTCTTTTTTTGTAAAGAACATCTTCTTTATCTAAATCTTTGCTCACAAAAATACCTTTAGCCTTTCGATTTTTATTAAAAAATTAAAATTTACACTCATAACTTTTACGCAAAAACACGCACCTCAAATATTTATAATTACTAAATTAAAATATACAAAAAAATTTTCTAAAAAAATAGAGATAAGAAAACAAAAAACTAAAAATAAATTCTCAATCCATAGCAACTATTGATTCAATATTAAAATAAAAAGACATTGCTAAGAAAAATGTAATAGTAGAAGAACCTCCATAAGAGAGAAAAGGAAAGGGAATCCCAGTAATAGGAAGAACTCCTAAAGACATTCCAACATTAAATGAGGTATGAAAAAATAAAAGTCCCAAAATTCCAGATATTACTAAGGCCATATACCTATCTTGACTTTTATTCATTATTATCAAAAATTTTAAAAAAAGAAAAAAAAATAATACTAAAATAGTACTAACACCCAAAAATCCAAACTCCTCGGCAAGAATAGAAAAAATAAAATCTGTGCTTTGAGATGGCACATAATTAGCATGAGTATAAGGCCCCTTTAAAAATCCTTTACCCAAAAGACCACCAGAACCAATTGCTATTTTAACCTGATTCAAATTCCAACCAGCTCCCTTAGCATCAATAGCTGGATCTAAGAATACCAAAAACCGTTTAATCTGATAGGTCTTCATTAACTTTGAAAGGACCTTTGAAAGCAATATTGAAACCAATAAAATAGAACTTGCAAAAAATATATAAAAATAAATTATTTTAATACTCAAACCATATTTAGAAATAAAAAATCCTAAAACAGAAATCAAAAGTATTAAAAGCAGCACTCCCATTATTACTCTAAAATAAAAAGGATTAGAGAAAATAAGATAAAATACATTGCCCATATTCACCTTATATTCATACCAAACTGGTAAAATTGCAAAAACAAAAGAAAAAAACCCTATCAACGCAAATGCCAAAACATAATGCAAATCTATTCCTGCAAAAAAAGAAATAAATATAAAAATGGTTAAATATACTATTGCTGTACCAAAATCGGGTTGCAACAATATAAGAATCACCGATGGAAAAATTAATAAAAATGCGGCGATAAAGGTAAAAAATTCATTATACCCCTTTTTTTCAGTATAAAATTTTGAAAGGGTCAAAATAATAATAACTTTACCAAATTCAGAAGGCTGTCCTCCAAGTTTCCATATACCAATCCAGGACCTTGCTCCATTTACTGTCATTCCAA
>NZ_JAJNFB010000031.1 GCF_021043605.1 Borreliella americana | reverse complement strand
GTCAACAATATTATTTAGAATTTCTTTTAAACTAGTTATTTCATTAGCTATTTCAATTGTATTGTTTGCTTTGATTTTAACAGTATCGGAAATTAGACTTAAAGTTTTTGGACTAATTACACTAAGTATATAAAAATGATGTTTGTCGAAGTGAATATCGTTATTTTTATCAAAAATATTAATGCTTGATTGTAGTAGTAAAACAGTATCACCTTTTGATAGTTCTAAACCGATATTAGATATATTTTTTGTATGAATTTCTAAATCTTCAAACTCGGGTATTGTAACTATAGCTTCTTGTGTTTGCTGTTTAAACTTCTTTATAGTGCCAATACGCATTATAAAAATGTTTGAGTAAATCCAATTTTTTATGTCTTCTTGTGCCAATGCCTGGCCATAAAGGCTTTGATTCATTCTATAAATTTCATAGTCTTCATCCATTCTAACCCCCTTTATTTTTACGTATTTTATTAGAATCATCCTCCAACTTAAGTATCAATGAGCATTCTCCTGTGTTGCTAAGTTGCGCGCTTGTTTCTTTTATGGTGGTTTTTATCATTTTTCCTAGTCCATCAATAAATGAAACTTTATCGCCAACATTTAACTTGTGTGTGTAAAATGTTTTGGCGTTCCAAAATATAAGATTTATTTTGAGTGTAGTGCCTAAAGTAATTTCTTGTTGTGGGATAAACTCAAGTCCATAATCTTCTAAGGCCTCGTAATGTACATTTTTTCCTTCTTTTTTATAATTAGTAAATATCATATGGCATTCATATCCCCTTAAGCCTGTACCAATATCAGCTATTACGTTATGAACATATACCCCTTTTATTTTGTCAATAAACTCTTTTGGTGTTGAGGCATAAATATCTTTGTCAATGATTTTAAGTCGATCCTTTTCATCCATATTAATGATATTGCGATTAGGAAATACAGATTCTATTGCTTCTTGCACCGTTTTGCCTTTAAAGTTTTTACCTTTTTTACCCTCCAATTTGCGATTGAAAAAGTTGCTTTTAGTTAATAAACGAACATCAAGCTCGACACTAAAATCTCCGCCGGGATAATCAGTGCTCATGGGGGGCCCCAAAGTTCCTGCCATTATGAAATCAAAATTTTTTTCATGAGCAAATTTTTTATAATGTATTTTTACTATATCTCCAAATTTAATATGGTCGGTAAAGTCTAAAGGCAAGTTCCAAAGTACAATTTTTGCTTGTTTGGAACTTATGGTATGAATATTTGAATACACATTAGATATGGAAATATCAACATGAATTCCATCTTGCGTATTTATTATAATTTTAGGGATTTCTTCTGGGAAAGGAATTCCATCAATTGATTTTTTTGATTTATCTACATTGTAGAATTCAATTTTGAAATCGTAACTTAGTAGCATTAATTATCCTTTATATTTTTCTAAAGAAAATGTTTTTACTATTTCCATTGATAGACTTACTTCAACTTCATCAATGAAGGGAGTGTCTTTAAGCGTAAGACTTGTAATTATAGCTAATTCTTTTAGGCCAAAAGTTGGGCTGTAAATGCTAAAAGGAACTTGAGCTTGAAGTCTATTGGCTAGTTGTTCTTTTACAAGATGAGCGTCAAAGCGGAGCATAGAATTACCAAAAGCAGTCATTTTTAGTGGAGAAATCATTTCCTTATATAAGGATGTTAGCACTCCACCGTTTAATGATATATTTTCACCAGTCATTACGGGATTGTAGCTTACATATTCTGCTTTTCTATTATAATAGTTAATTACCGGTCTTTTAGAACAACTAGTATTGTAAGTTCTTGTTAAAAGCTCATCTTTTGGCTTTATAAAAAACAATTGGGGAACATATCCAAAACCTTTTAGATCCATTCTTGGAAATAGAACCAAAAAGTTGTCTGCTCCAAAAAGAGCAAATATTTGGGTTATTACAGCTCTAATTATTTGTATAATTTCTGCTGACGACATTTTTTTATTGTTAATATCCATAAGTAATTACCTTTTATTAAAATTATGGGGTGTTGTTAGCATTGTCTTTATTTTGAGACTCTTCTTGAAGTTTCCTTAGAGATTCGCCTTCATCTCCGCCAAATAGTTTAGGTAAAATCGATTTTAATTTTGCAAAAAAATAATTAAGACTAAAAATACTTTTAATTCCTTTAATTATCGGCTGGACAATGTGTGTTTCAAATTTAAAGTCTTTAAAGTAATTAGTGATCTGTTTAACGAGTTCAAGTAATGGCTCCAAAACAGTTGTGGTCATATTTGAAAGAGTTTGCTCAGCTGAGGCCAAATTACTCTGAATACCTTCAGTAGTATTGGCTTCTTTTATAAGGCCGAAAGATTTAAAGTCATTAAACATTTCAACCATCTTAGTAATTCTGGACCCTATATCTATTTGAGCCCCGCTTTGCCAGGCGTTTTTAGTATCTTCTATATATTTATCGCCAACCTTTGAATTTTTTAGAAAATCAAAAAGCTCATTTCCTTCTCCCCTAAGCAAATTAACAACAGCTTTTACAGCATTTTCACTGTCCATAGCACCACTAGATTTAAGCATAGCTGCAAATTCTACTGCTTTTTTTAAGTTAGCTCCCTCCTTGTCATTAAGTTCCAGGTCCCGTAAAATACCTTTAAAGGCACTGGCTTGATGTAAGAATTCTTCTTTTTCTAGGTCACGCTCAAATCCCTTCATGCCGTCAAGAACCTTCAAAAGACTCTTTTTTTCTTTTGGATCATCATAAAACGCTTTATTGAGAAGTTGTGTTCTTTTAGTTTTGGTGTCTTCTTCAACCGCTTTTTTAGCAAATCCTAAAAGTCCGCCCCCGATTTTACTCATAGCGTTGCTAATAATATTTCCTAGGGCGCTACCTATTGCAATTTTGGCAACCAGTCCTTGCCCTTTGTTTGTTAGCATTTTATTTTTTATTTTTGACTCTTTTGCAAGTTCTTTATATTCCAGGCGTCTTTTGTCTCTATCGGCCATTAAAGATCTTTTGAAAGCTTCTTTTCTAGCTTTTTCAAAACCCATACCTTGTTTTATAAGTTTTTTAGTTTGAGTAAGTCTATATTTTTCAACACGCTCCCGTAAGCTTTCAAATTTAGTTTGTTTACTAAGTTCTTTTTTTTTGTTCGACAAATTATTTTTTACAATATCTTTAGTACTCTCTAAACTGGATTTTTTAGGTTTTAGATATTTTTCCATTTTGGTTATATCTTGTTCAATAGCCTTTTTTGTTGCAGCATGATCAAGAATGCCCTTAAATTTGATGGTAAATTTGTCGCTCATGATGGAGCCCTCACTTGCTTAGAATTAATTCATACAATTCTTTTTCTAATTTAATATCGGCAAGTCGATTGACCTCTAAAAGCTCGTCGTAAGGCAATTTTTTAACCGAGTCGTACGAGCAAATATTCATAATTACTGGAAAGTAGTATTTATCATTCTTTATATCTTCAAGCAAGTCAAAATACTTTTTTCTAGCCCCATTAATACTTGCAATAGTTTTGTCAATATCTCTATTTCTATACTTCATTGACCTACAACTAGTTCATTAGAATTTGATGTAAGTGAGGCAGTTACTTTTGCATAATCAAAATTATTATCAATATATTCAAAGGTAACAAAATCACCAATATTATTTTCATATTCACTCAAATATACTAATGCAGGTTTTTTTAGATCATTATCTAAATGAAAAGTATTGAATTGCGCAGTGTAAATAATTGCAACAAGATAGTCTTTGTAATAAGAAATAAATTCTCTATTTGAATCTAAAATCACATAGAATTCGTCTAAAAATTTTGGACTTATCATTAAACTTGTGATTTCTCTTAGGTATTTAACTTCGTTAAGTTTATAAACAGCGTCGCTTTGATTAAATCCTAATATTTTATCCCATTCATAGACTGGCAATACTCTAAGAGGATATTCATAAGTTTTACTTTTAGTTAAAATTTTCATTTTATATCTCATTATCATAATAAAATTTCCCTTTTAGTTTCTGTTTGGATTGGTTTTTTGGCAATTGATAGCCCTAATTTCAAAAGTAACTTTTTCAGCCTCTGCTGAATAACTTCTTGAAGGTTCTTCAGTGAAAATTGCAGAATTAGTAATAATTTTAGTAGCAATCCTATCATTGAATACTAAATCAAGCATCTTTTCATATTTGCTAACATCCATGTTATAAAACTGTTCATCTGAAATTTCAGTTAACAAAATATAGTCATGACTACCCAGTGTAACTTCAATATTGAAAATATAAGTTATGGTTTTAGGATCTCTCAAACTTATTACGGGCATTCCCTTATCTTCAGAACTAACCACTGCCCTTGTTGTAGGCTCGCTTGTAAGCTCCAGTTTCCCGCTATGTAGTTGTCTACCGCCGATTGAAAAGTAGACTTCCCTTAAATCATAAAATTGCATAATTTTTAACTCCTTTTATACTCTTAAACTATTTTGATAATCAACTATATCTTGAGAAGTAATTACTAGAGCAACAGAATTAACACTAAAGTTATAAGTAATATTTACACTAAGTTCCAATTTGAGCTGAGCAGAAGGCGATAGAATGAGCTTTAAGTCTTTGTACCCTATAATTAATCCCCTATCAACGAACCTTTTTAGCATACACTCAATTGCAGAAGTATATGCGTTGTCCCTAGACCCACTAAGCTGCAGCGCAGATAATTTACTGTTTTGCCTATTGTTTTTGTTCCAAATTCTAATAAGTTCAATAATGGCCTCATTTTTTATGTAATGATAAGTAAAAAGCTCGTCTATTGGATTACCGGCAAGATCAACGCCCTCTTTAAAAGCAGGTATACCATCAAGACCAGTTTCATTAAGAAGTGAATAAAAATTGATTTTTGCAGTCCTTAGTTTAGTAATTGCAGTATCATCAACAAGTGGTTCTGCAGCCAATTGCATTCCATAAGGATTAACAGAATGGAATATACTAGCTTGATGCAAATATTGACTTATAAATTTGAGGTGAAGATTGTCCTGATTATTACTATAAACAACAATGTTTCTAGCTTTTTCAGCATTGCTTTTATCCTTAAATAGTTCTTTTATTTCTTGCTCTTTGGTTGAGAATACGAAAAACGTTGAGGACATTTTGAACTTACTGTAGTCGTCCTTGTAAACTTTAAGTCCATCGTCTGAATTTCCATTATCACCTTGAGTATTAATCAGCACAACAAAAGAGTGCCTGTGTACTTTAAGATATTTTTTTAGTTCTTCGGGCTTATCCTTATAAATGAAAAGAACAGCCGATTTTAATGATTTCTCACTTGAATTGAAAAAATCAGACATTGCGGTTTTTAGCAATGTTTTTTCTTTTCCAAACTGTGGTTCTCCATTTCCATTATCTTTTTCTAAAGTTTCAATTTGTTGTTCATAGTTATTAACATTTAAATTCAATATCTTAAAGTTAGCATTATCTTTATTAACTTTAACTAAAATAACAAAGAATTCTCCACCTATAATTTCTATGAAATTTAGGTGGAGATGA
>NZ_JAJNFB010000030.1 GCF_021043605.1 Borreliella americana | reverse complement strand
AACGAGCAAAAACAAAAATTGTTCATATTTTGTAAAACTCTGAAGGGAAGTCTAAGTTATGCTCCTAATTGGGGACTAGACTACACTTTACTTTTGAAACTACTCAAAATTAATAATCTTCAAGCTGTAAAAAACTATTTCAATGAAATATCTAGAGAACTTAATTTAGATTTGATTAATATTTCGACTACGATACAAGAACGAAAAGTAAATATATCCTTTTTTTTTACTGGTGATGTTTTAAATATGGAGCTTGATTTATGAGTATTGTTTTTGATTCTGATTTTGGTGTTCTAAAACGGACAATTAAAGATATTGTAAGATCGAAAAGAGAATATTTGCGTGTAAATTATAGTATTAATATTGATGATAATAACAGTTCAATTTATAACATTATTGCATCTTCTTTAGCATTAATTGAAGAAGAAATAATTAATGAGCTTAATCTCTTTTTTTCTAAAATGAAACCGGGTGGAACCTATTGGACTGCTATTGAAGAACATATTTCTTCTAAAAGCACAACTTACAGTGCAGTGCGTTCTGCTTTACTCAATCTTGATGGAGTAGAATACGCTAACATTAAAAGTTCGGCTGGAAAAGCTAATGTATATCTAATTCTAAAAGAAGATTTACTAGATAGTGGTAAAACTAATATTGAAAACTCAAAATTCAAGGCCGAACTTTGGGAGATATTATATCTAACAACTCCTAGTGGCACATTACTTGAAGGAAATATAGAAATTGACGGACTCAACCCAACTGGACAAAAAAAATCCTACAAAATATCACTCGGAAAAAGAAAATATGTTTACATGAAAGTAAAATACAAACCGGATCTTAAAAATTATCTTTATTTAAATATAGATTCTCAAATTAGAAATATATACTCTAGGATTATTTCAAATAACTATTCTGATATGGGAATTAGTTTTGAATATCAAGACTTTTTTGCTCCTGTTAATGAAGTAAAAGGAATTAAATCTATTGAAATTGAAGCCTGTATAAAAGATTCAGACACTGAGAATATTTCAAGCATTACTAGTAGCGATTTTAAAAAAAATCAAGACCTTGCTATTTCTGATGATACACTACTACTTTTTAATATAACGGATCGCTTGCTTATTGACATTGAGAAATAAAAATTATGAAAATACCCAATTTTTTAAAAGACACTCAAGTTCACAAATTTATACTTACAGAAAATGAATACGCACGAAAACTGCTTAATGAGCTTAGGTCTCTTAATTCTAACTTCATATCTATTGATGCAAAAGAAAATATAAAATCAAGATATATTGCTATATGGCTATCTCAAGTTTTATCTATTTTTTATGCACAAACTCAAACTTTACAAAGCATTACAAGCAATATCAATAGTGTTATTTTTGCTTTACGTCATATTGGTACTGATGAATCATTTAGGCTAATTTTTAAGGCCTTTTTGAATGTGGATATTGAAGTTACTACACCACAAGCTGGTGTTATTGATATATCACTAAAAGGAGCAATAAAAACAAACTTTACCACATTTATTTCACCCAGCACTGCAAAAGGTAAAAGGCTCAAAAAAATACTAATTAGAGAAAAGAAAGCTGGGTATGCTGCATCTAAAAAAGCTTTGATATTCAACTCACTCCCCAAGGGCTATGATCATTCAATTTATGCTTTTATAAAAAAAATTATTCCCATAGGTAGAGTGCTAAAAATTAATGATAAAGATGGTCAAAATATTATAACTTTTAACAACTAAGGGGGCTTGATGGCTGAAGAACAAGAAAAATTACTAATTGATGAAGAAGAAACGGTTCAAATAAAAGATTTAAACAGGGTGAGCGATGTTAAAAATACTGATCTTTTACTGCTTGACGATGGGGTAGCAAGTAGCAACGCTATTACATACGAAAACTTTTTGAAAACCACTAAAGACAAAACTTTTAAAGGTGAAGGACTAAGCTACTTTAAAGGGATAATCAAGTCTACAATTGCAGAAGAGCTTGCAAATGATAAAAGTTTTATAGAAAAAATTTACACTCAAATAATAGATAAACTAATTAACAATGATTATGAGAATATTTCTAACCTTTTTAGTAAAATAAAATCGCGTCTTACAGATAGCATATCATCAGCTACTCTATCTAGATATGATGATCTTTTGATAATGCCTAATTCAAGCACTATTCAAAAAACTAGCGTTCCTAAACAATTACTAGGAGTACCATCCGATTTTACACATGGTAGAAGTTTTACTTCCGGCACTACGCTTTATTCTTATGAATACAAGAATAAAGCAATAACTATCGATATGGACAACTATGGCGATGTATCCCTCATTTTTTACAAATATAATGATAATGATCCCATTTATCTTGATATTGATATTGACGTAGAATACAATAATACGCTAGGCAAGTCATTATATCTAAGATATAGCGATGAAACTGAAAAAAGTCTGGTTTATATGCATATGGACTCTAGGGGAGTATCTCTTAGATTTCCCATGTACAAAGGATGGTACATCCAAAAAAGAGCCTACCGATCAGGAAATTCGGTTCCAGTTCTTTTAAAACTATAATTTTTTTTATCAAAAATTATAGTTTTGATATATAATATATATGTACAAATAAAAAATTAAAATTAAGGATTCAAAAATGGATATAAAAATAACCGAGCTTCTTATAAATCTAAACGAAATTAAGCTTATAGCAGTAATGATTTTTGTAACAGTACTAGTTCTAGGAGGGTTAATTCTTCTAAAGCCTTTACTAAAGGATATATTGTCTATAGTAATAGGCAAGCTTTTTAGAAATGGAAATGGTAATAATCACATAAAAAAAAGAGATTAACTATGAAATTATCTAAAGATAATCTTGAAATTGGACTTACATCAATATCAAAACTTATTGAAATATTTTCTAAATTTGAAAATGAATTTGATCCTATTGCACATAAAGGATTTTCTTTAGTTCATGAACTATATGTTCATTATACATTAATCTATAAAGAGAATATGGAAAGGCTTAATAATGCATTAAGTCCATCAATAACTAAAACACTAACTCCAATAAATAATAAAATTAATACATTTATTGATCTGGTTAATTCTAATGAAAAAAATCTAAAAATATCTAATAATCTAAAATTCAATGAGGAAGGAAAACCTATCTATCAAGAAGGAATAAATAATGCAAAATAATACTATTGAATTAGGATTAAATTTACTATCAAGCTTAACCAACATAGCTAAAACCGATACAAACATAGATCATAATTACATCAATACTTTTAGTAAAGTAATAGATTTTTTCTACAAAACATATATGAGCACACTAAAATCTATGGAAACGGCCCAGTCAATGAAAATATTAGAAGAAATAAAAGAAATCTTAACATATAATATTGAAATAATCGAGGCTATCTCTAGTAATAAAAGTAAAAAAATTATCAATTCGCTTAAAGCAAAACGCAACAAAATCATGAAGGAATATGTAAACATCCTTAAAAGGGGTGAAAATGCTTAAAAAATTGCCCTATCTATTAATTACTTTATTATTATGCTGTACTACTATTGCTAGTCTACCAGAAGAACCAAAGCCTCCAATTATTCAAACACTAAAATCTTTAGCTAAATATGAAGCACAACTTTCAGAATATGTTATGTACCTTATAACATTTTTATCCAAAACAAAAGTTAAGGTTAATGATTCCAATTATCCAGAATATACTTATCCAGACTTATCAGCACTAAAAGACGAACACTCCATAACTTCAGTAAAACATAATATCAAGATATATTTAGAGTACATTAAGAAAACAAAACCAATAGCGGAAAAAGTTTATAATGCGTATTCTCAGTTAAAAATGTAAATTTCAAAAAGGTTTTTCTTGCAAGAAATTATACTTTATATTAATCAGATTGGTTTTTACAACATATGAATATTTACTAATCAATTAGCTCCTCAACCAATTGTATTTCTTTCAATATCCTAATTATCTCACTGTCCTTTTCACCTGTTTGTCTAGCTGCTTTCAAAGTTTCTAGTTTGGCTGCTAATTTATCTTGAAACAAACTCTGTAAGTTTAATAATTTTTCTTTAAGCTCTCTATCATTTACATCCTTTAAACTTTCTTTTAATTTATTTATTTTATCTTTATAATCTTTAAATTCGTTGCCGGCAGAATCATTTTTAAGAGCTGAAACACCTGAAATCAATAAATTTATTTGTTTCTTTTCTTTTAAATATGCTTTACAAGTCATAAAAAATAACATTAATATAAAAAATAATTTAACTAAATTTTTAGTTTTCATTAATTACTCCTATATTTATTAATAATGAAATAAAAGCTAGCACAACATTCAAAAGAGATAAATCTCTCAATCAAAATCTTTAAAAATTTTTAAAAATAGGATCTATAATTACAAGAATAAATTTTATTTTTACTCAACATATTGTACTAGAAATAAGAAAAAGGAATAAAAATGAAAATTATCAACATATTATTTTGTTTATTTTTACTTATACTAAATAGCTGCACTGCTAATGATACACACGTTCAACAACCAAAAAATAGAGGAAAACGTGATTTAAGCCAACAAGAAACATCTCAAGAAACACCCAAATCTAAAGAAGAAATTCTTAAAGAAAAACTGTCCGATGATCAAAAAACAAACCTTGACTGGCTAAAAACCGCCTTAACTAATGCTGGAGAATTTGATAAATTCTTAGAAAATGATGAAAGCAAAATAAAATCAGCACTTGATCATATTAAAAAAGAACTTGATAAATGTACTGGACAACACGCAAATGATCAAAAAAACACTTTTAAAGCATTAGTTAAAGCGGCTTTTGAAAGCAGGGGTATAAATGATCTTCTTACTGCAACTAGTACATGTAACCAGCCACAACCATAATTAGCAATATGGTAACATAAACCCCCTATTGTGGGGGCTATACCATATAAGAATTTGCTATGCTGCAAATATGTAATCAAATTGTTTATCTTCTTTTAAGACACTAAAGAATATTAGTGGGCTAGCACCATAAATAGCCTTCTTAAACGACATAAACCTTTCAAAATTCTTTAAATCCTGCAATTTATTATTTTTCTTAAAATAGTCTTTTATAATATTTGCCCAATAGTTTATGTTCTTAAACTCTTTATTCTTATCAAAATACTTGATTAAATCAGTTTCAATTTTCTTGATATACTCAATATTATTGGGGTCTATTTTTTGAATAAACCCTATTTTTTGAATAATTGTATTTATATTATCTTTTATTTTAGAGTCATTGATCCAATTCTTCATGTTAGACAACGCTTCTTTAAAAATGCCATAGTAATAATACCTATCAATTTTTTCAACTTCTTTTTGAGCTTGACTATTCTCTTTTATTTGATTTTGATTTATGTCTTTTTTTTGTTCTTGTTTTTGATTAATAATAAATTGCTTGCTAGACATAGAATTTCTGTTTTCATAATTATTGTAAATAGGCGCTGCATCAGTATCCACTTCACTTTTTATATGGAGACACGCTACTAAAGCATACCTTTTGAAATAAGTGATAGCTGATCCAACCAGTTGTGGCACTGTATTTACATTTTTAGACCCATTTTCATTGTTCCATTGTAAGTTTTCTGTAAGCATTGGTGTATCAAAAGAAAATTCATATCCAGTACTTGTGCTGTAAAATGTGGTCCTAATAACATGCTCCTTTTGACCATCTACAAATTTAGATATTGGATATTGC
>NZ_JAJNFB010000003.1 GCF_021043605.1 Borreliella americana | reverse complement strand
AAAAAAATCCAATAATTACCCAAAAGGTTTGTTTTATATATTCATTCTTAGTTAAAGATCCACTAATATTGTAATCGCTAGAATAAATCAACAATATACCAACAAAAGAAACTATAAGTAAGCTTATCAAAGCCAAATAATCATAATTTTTTCTAAAAACCATTAATCTACCTAATATACCATGGTCTATAACCTTTGATAAGATCTTCATAGCTTTGATTTGCAAAAATGCCTTGCATTATTAAATCCGTAGATTTTGCAGGCCACCAATCCACATTACTTTTTGCCTCAACCAAACTAAAAACAATAATTTGATTATCGGCTGAACCGTTATAAGGCGCAAGTCCAATAAAAGAACTATTTTCAAAACCATCTATTCCAGTTTGACCAGTCCCTGTTTTTCCTCCAACCTCAACAGCTTTTGTAAGGACTGCATATTTTGCTGTACCATAAGTTACAACACTTCTCATATATTTTTTAAGAAGTTTAAATGTGTTTTTACTAATAAGATTTGTCTTTCTTAATATTTCTGGTTTATTCTCAAGAATAACTTTATTAGTACCACCTTTTAAAATTTTATTTACAATTCTAGGTTTATATACAACACCTTCATTTGCAATCATAGCAACCATATTAACAATCTGCATAGGAGTAGCATTTAAAAATCCTTGGCCTATTGAAAAATTTACAGTATCTCCTCCTACCCAAGGTTGATTGAAAGTTTTTTCTTTCCACTCAGGACTAGGAAGAAGGCCAGCTACTTCATTTGGCAAATCAATTCCTGTTTTTTCTCCAAAACCAAATTCTTTTGCATATTTTCGAATTCTATCAACACCAAGATACTTAAGACCAAGTGTATAAAAATAAACATTAGAAGAATGTGCAATTGCCTCTTCTAAATTAACATATCCATGACCACCGGGCTTCCAACAATGAAAAATTCTATTTCCAACTTTAAAATATCCAGGACAATAAATTTTACGATCTTTATCTATAACTCTCTCTTCAAGAATAGCAGCAGCAACAACTAATTTAAAAATAGACGCTGGCGGATAAACAGATTGAATTGCTTTATTTAAAAAAGAGTAGTCCTCCTTATTATCTTTATTGTAAACATCTTTCATAGAATAATAAGGATAATTGTGAAGAGCAAGAACAGCACCTGTTGATGGTTTTAATACCACAATAGAACCATACCTTTTGCCTAAAGCATTCTTGGTAAGATCTTGAATATCTTTATTAATATTAAGCACAACATCATTACCCGGTACCATATTTCTTATAATAGAACCATCGTCTATTCTTCTCTCTTTAGAGTCTACTTTGTATTTTATTAACCCCTCTTGCCCTCTAATATAATTATCATAAACTTGCTCAATGCCTAACTTTCCAATCGTAGAAGTATTATCATATCCACTAACATTGTAAAACGTTCTAAGCTCCCTTTGATTTATTTGCCCAACATAACCGATTGAATGCGAATATGAATCGTCAACTAAATAGTTACGCTTAAAAGAATAAGTCCATAAAAGAGCAGGATAATAAAACTTTTTTTCAGAAATTTTAAATAACATCTTGGGAGTAAGTTCAATTATTTCAACATCTTTAAGATATCCACCAGGCTCTTGAAGTTTAGACAAAATAATTGATTTATCAATATCTAGCGTGTTTGATAAAAAATCTATCATCTCAATTCTAGTGGCAGCAGGCATATTGTAATACTGTTGCAAACTTATCTTTAAGATAAACATAGTTAAATTATTTGCCAAAATATTGGAATTAGAATCTAAAATCTCGCCCCTTGAGGCATTGATTTTTTCCAATCTTGATAAAAAAACATTGGCTTCTCTGTCATAAAATAAATGCTTACCGATCTGCATTTGAAATAAAATTGCCAAATAAAGCACCATAATTACTATTAAAAAAAATATGGCGAACTTGTACCTAAAATTTTTTATAACACCCCCCACTAATAATCCTCTTTAAATGAATAAAAATTTCTAGTAAAATAATTTTGAATTGGATATAAAAAGTTAATAGACATTATATTTACAACAAGATCAAGGTTAAAAATTGAATAATTAAAAGATTTTAAATCTACAAAATCATAAAATACAATAGCTAAAAACCATAATATAACTTTTGAAAGAATAAAAAATATTGTCATGCTAAGCATATTTTTAGGCATGAACAACTTTATTTTATTGTTAAAATAAAGTATTATCGTATACCCAAAAACAAAAAATCCAAGTGGTAATCCTGTAAAATAATCCATAAGAAGACCATATAAAATACTAGATAATAATCCCACATTAAAAATAAAATTCAAAGAATTAAAAACTAGAAAAATTAAAAAAATATCTATTGAAAAATAAAAATAAGTTGCAAAGTAGTGTTGAAAAATTTTACCTAAAAATGCACTAGAAATAAAATATGTAAAAAATGCTGCCATTATTCACCCATCTCTTTGTTGTTTTTAAGAAGAAAAACATATTCAAGCTTATCTAAAGCTATAGCTGGCTCTACTTCTATTTTTAAAAGAGAATTGTAATCAAGAATATGAAAATTTGTAATCTTTCCAATATAAATACCAACCGGATATTCACTAAATCCGGCAGTAACAATAGAATCGCCTATTTTTAAATCTTTTTCAGCAAGTCTGCTAACGTAATTCATTTCAAGTTTTTTCCCATAACCATTGCCTTCTATAAGACCTATAAACCTACTACTTTGAATCCTTGCGGACACAAAATTTTCATAATTAGTCAAAGGCAAAATTTTAGCAGTATTGGAATAAACCTTTACAACTTTACCTACAAGACCACTAAATCCATCCTGATATGCAACCGCTATCATATCCTTTTCTATCCCATCATTAAAGCCTTTATTAATAGCCATTAAAGTCGATATATTTGAATAGTTTAGATATATAATCTCTGCCGAAATAAAATCACTAGAGCTTGATGAATAAAAATTTAATTGCTCTTTAAGACGAACATTCTCTTGCCTTAGTGACTGTATATTTTGAGTTACTATTTCAAGCTGCTGTATTCTTTTCTTATAAAATTCTATCTTGTCCTTGTAATTTTTGTATTCATTTACAGTTTTAAAAACATTTGAAATAAAACTAAAAATTCCATGCATTCTGCTTTGAATATAAGAATTAAGAGTAAAAAATAAAAAATTATCAGATCTTCTCTTTTGAATACTGCTTGAATCATAAATCATAAAAACAAGAGAAACTATCAATACTAAAAGTACTTTGATAAAATTCTTGAATTTGACAAGAAAATTCATAATTTATTCATTGATAAAACTGTAAATATTCTTACTAATGTCTATTCTATTGGCATAATCATAGAATAATCCAGCACCAACAGCTACAGAAAGAAGTGGGTTGTCTGCAACATAAACAGGAACTCCGGTTTCTTTTGAAAGAAGCCTATTTAAACCCTTAAGAAGAGCCCCTCCTCCTGTCAAAATGATGCCACGCTCAACAATGTCTGTAGCAAGCTCTGGGGGCGTTGCACCAAGAGTGCGCTTAACTTCATCTACAACAACATTTATAGGTTCTTGCAAAGATTCTCTTACTTCCATAGAATCAACAAGTTGCTTTCTAGGAAGACCAGTTACAGCATCTGTACCCTTAATGTCTATTTTTTCCACCCTTAAATTTTGAATATCAGGATATACATTTCCTATCTTAATTTTCAATTTTTCTGCTGTTTGTTGACCAATTATAATATTATGAGAATTTCTCATATACTTTATTATGCTCTCATCAAATTCGTCACCACCAGTCCTAATTGCTCTACTTACAACCATGCCACCAAGAGAAATAACAGATATTTCTGTAGTTCCACCTCCAATATCACACACCATGTGACCTGTAGGTTCAAAAATAGGAATATCAGATCCAATAGCAGCTGCAAGAGATTCTTCTATTACTTTAACTTCTCTTGCACCAGCATTCATTGCGCTCTCTTTTACAGCTCTTCGCTCAACCTCTGTAATACAAGTGGGTACACCTATTACCATTCTTGGCTTAAAAAATAATTTTTTACGAGAAAAAATTTGATTAATAAAATATTTGATCATCTTCTCTGTATTCTCAATGTCAGCAATAACTCCATCTCTAAGTGGGCGTACAGCTTTAATATTTTCTGGAGTTTTCCAAAGCATTTTTTTAGCATTCCTACCAACCGCAACAACTTTATTACCTTTGGTAATATCTATTGCAACAACAGAAGGCTCACTCATAACCACACCATAATCTTTGATATAAACCAATGTATTACATGTCCCAAGATCGATGCCAATATCTATCAAAAAAGACTTAAACAAATTCAAATCAACCTCCCTAAAAGTCTTCCAAAGTAATTCCAAGTCTCTCTCTTGCTGCTTCTAAATAAGGATTAAGATTGAGAGCTTCTCTCCAGTATTTTCTAGCTTTAGGATAATCTTTATCTTTCTTTCTATATATATCTCCTATTTTAACATAAACGCTAGAATTTGAACTATTAATTTCTAGAACTTTATTATAGTAATTAAAAGCATTGTCATAATCACCTTTATCTAATAGAATGTCTCCATAAAGTAAATATACCTTTTGAATTAAATTTTCATCTGTTTTCTCACCCTTTGAAAATTTCCTTTTCTCTTCTTCTATTATTTTTTCTATATACTCAATACTTTTGTTTATATCGTTCAACTTATAATTAACATAAGCCAAACTCCAAAGAACTAAATCAGATTTATTTTCATTAAAAGCTTTTTCAAAAAACTTCAAACTAGACTTATAATCTCTTAAAAGCTGATACGAATATCCCAAATATTCAAAAACATCTTCTTTAATGTTTACAAAATCAAAGTTATCAGCACTTAAGGCCTTCTTTAAAAATTTTACAGCAAGATCACTATAAAACTCTCCTTTATGAGAATATGCCTTTCCCAATATGTAATACAAAGGACTTATGGAGACTCCATCATTTATAGAAATTAAAAATCTTAATCTTTCTATGGATTTGTTTAAAAACTCTCCTTTTAGATATCCTTCATTAACTATTAAAGAATAATAAAAATATGAAAATCCCAAAAGTAAATTTAAATTAAAATCAAATCTATGATTTTTAATATCATTCTCAGCATAATCTATTATTTCTTTATACTCCTTTTTATCCCAGAGTGAAAGTAAATCAACTTCTGTTGGCCCCGCTTTTAAATAAGAACTAGAAAAAGATTTAAAATATGATAAAATGTAATAAATTAAAAAAATGAAAATGAAAATCATAAATGCGTAAAAAATATATCTTAAATATCTTATTTCCATTTAAAACTCTCTTTTAGGCTAATAAAATTAAGCTGACACCCATAAGCCGAGTTCTGTACTATGCCATCATCTCTCTTGTTTTTTTATCACTAAAAAAATCGTGCGATCTACCCGTAAGCATATCCTCAAGAACAAAGGGTGCTTACATACTTGATCTTGCTCCTAATGAGGTTTATCTTGCCTGTATTTATTGCTAAATAAGCGGTGAGCTCTTACCTCACCTTTTCACCCTTACCTTTTAAAGGCGGTAATTTTCTGCGACACTTTCTTAGGTTTAAAACCCCTAGGCATTACCTAGCATTATGTTCTTATTGGAGCTCGGACTTTCCTCTTAAGCTTTAATTAATATAAAACTAAGCGATGGCTGACTGCCAGCTTAAATAAAAAGTATCAAATTAATAAATTTTATTCAACAAGATCTGCCAAACTACCAGGAATTATTTCATCACTTATTCGAATTTTATCCTGATAATAAAGTATTCTACTGCAATAAGGACAAAATTTAATATCGTTGGGCTCACGCCTTACTTTGTTTGCAAATTCAATAGGAAGTATCATATGACAACCTTTACAAACATTGTTAACCAAAGGCACAACTCCATTTGATTTATTTCTTATTATTCTTTGAAATTTAAATAAAAAATCTTCATTCATTTTAGAAGCACAATTTAACTCTTCATCCTCTATTTCTAAAAGTTTCTTTTCAATTTCTAAAAGCTCAAGCTCAAAACTACTACTCTCGGCTTTAAAACATTCTTCTTCTTTGCTGTGCCTCTCGTTGATATCTAATATTTCCTTTTCTATTTTAGTTTTAAGTCCATTAACATGTGTCATTTTTTTTCTAATTGTAACTTCATCGTCAATAATAACCTGAAGTTCTTTTTCAAGAGCTTCATATTCTCTTTGCGTTTTAATGCTATCAATTTTTTCTTCAGCTTTGCTTTTCCTTGAATTAATATCTTGAATATCTAACTTTAAAGCAGAGTCTTCTTTTTGATACTCCTTAAACTTTTGTTGCAAATCAACAAGAACTTTAGACAATTCTTCAATCTGATTTTTTTTAGCCTCCAAATACTTGGGAATACTTTTTCGCCTTTCTTCAAGTTCAAACTTAGATTTATATATAACTTCAAGTTTTTTTAATGTATCAATATTATTTTCCATCAATCCTCCTGTTCAATTTAAATCTTCAAGATAATCTTTTAATTTTTGAGTCTTTTTGGGATTTTTAAGCCGCCTTAATGCTTTAGATTCAATCTGCCTAATTCTTTCTCTTGTAACATTAAAATGAAGTCCAACCTCTTCAAGAGTTAAAGAATAGCCATCTTCAAGTCCAAATCTCATTTTTACAACTTCTTGTTCTCTTTCAGGAAGAGTTCCAAGAATTGCTCTTATTTGATCTTGCAAAACTACAAAGGATGTGTGACTTGCAGGATTTTTTATTGCCTTATCCTCAATAAAATCGCTAAGAACAGAATCTTCCTCTTCTCCAATTGGTGTTTCAAGAGACACAGGCTCTCTTGAAACACTCTTTACAGTTTTGACCTTTTTAAGCTCCCACCCAAGTCTATCTGAAAGTTCTTCGTCTGTAGGATCTTTGCCTAAAACTTGAATTAAATATCTAGTTTCTCTGTTAAGCCTATTTATTTGTTCAATCATATGCACAGGAACTCTAATTGTGCGAGCTTGATCAGAAATAGACCTTGTTATGGCTTGCCTAATCCACCAAGTAGCATAAGTTGAAAACTTAAAACCCCTCTTATATTCGAACTTTTCAACAGCTTTAATCAATCCAATATTGCCTTCCTGAACAAGATCAAAAAAATGAAGACCCCTATTTGCATATTTTTTAGCAATGCTTACAACAAGTCTTAAATTAGCCTTAATCAGCTGATCTTTAGCATGCTGCATCATTTGTTTACCTTTAGCAATCTCTTCTGACATGCTTATTATTTTATCCGTTGGATATTCATAATACATCTCAATTCTCTCAAGTTCTTTTTGAGCAAGCTGAGCCTCTGTAATCTGCTCTTTAATAGCATCTTCTTTAAGCTTGAGAGATTTTTCTATCTCTATTTTTTTTTCAGTAATAGTTAAATCTCTTCCAAGTACCCTTAAATCTCTTATTTTTTCAATTTTTAATCTGCTTAAAATTATTCTTTGCTGTCTTTGTAAATCTTTTATTTTGTTAGCAGAGTCAATATAATCATCCGAAAAAATCCTTAGCTCCTCTTGATACAAAGGAATGTCTCTTAAAAGCTCCTTTAGGGCCAATCTTTCCTTTTTTAAATTCTTTTCAAAAATATCTCCCCCAAGATCATACACCCTATGCTTATTATCTACATAACTTATTAAACGATCTTGAATTGGCTTTAAAGGAATTTTGTAAAAAGAGGCAATTCTTTTTTTTTTATTATAATAATCCGGGCTACTCTCTTTATCCTTATCTTTTTCTCTTTTAAAAAACTCTTCCCTTTCCATTCTTGAGTAAATAGTATTCACAAGATTATAATAATTTTCTATAACAAGTCCCTCATTCTTAAGAATATTTTCAATTATACTCTCTCCAGAATCCATTTGCTTTGCAAGTTCAACTTCTTGATTTCCTGTTAATAAAAACTCTTTTCCTATTTCCTTTAAATAAAGTTTGATTGGATCTTCTGAATGACTATCCTTTAAAACATTGCTTTTAATATAACCTGAACCTAAATCATCCTTAAAAGAAATATCTTCTTCGTCACAATCATCCAGCTTAACATCAATATCAATATCTTCCTCATCACTTTGAAAACCATCATCTAAGATCATAAAATTTCTATCAGATTCAATTTCAACTTCTTCCTCTTCATCATTTCCATCCTCGCTGACAACCGGATCTAATTCCGAAATTTTATTAACTAATCTTATTCCCCTATCCTCAAGTACCGAGCAAATACAATCAAGAATCTCTGGTTCTAATACGTCATCGGGAAGTAAATTTGATAATTCACTAAAACTAAGAGATTTTTTATCCCCCAAATGAGTAATAATACCCTCTATCAGCTTCGAATATTTATTTTCCAAATCCGACAAAACCTAACTCCCTGGAACATCATCTATGTAGATTTTTAAATTTTTTCTCTGCATATTTAAAAACATTAACTCATTTATTTGAATTTTAGCATTTACCAAAAAGTCCCCATCATATCTTTTTTTGCAAAGCAAAACACGAGAATCTAATTTTCTTCTCTTGATTGCAAGTAAAATATGAATGAGCATCTCATCATCCACTTCAAATTCAGAATTTAAAATTTCTTCAAAAAAAAATTCACTAACTTTATAGGTATCCTTTAATTTTTTTTTTAAATCCATTAATGAAAAATCTTTATTATTTTCAAATAAATTTTCAAAGCACATAAAAATTTTTCTGGCATCGATATTAATTAAATCACTATCAATGATATTGCGCCTTACTATGCTAAAATAACTAAAATTTTTCAACAAAGCTACTATTAGATACCTCTCATAAGAATCATCATTATGAGCATACAAATTTCTTTTATTATTGTCAACTACAAATCTTTCTTTTATTCTATAATAATCTTTTAATAAAGTTGCCACACCAACACCAAGTTTATTGCTTAGCTTGTCTAAAAAAATTTTTTTCTGAGTATCTACTTTTGATAAATTTATCAAATTTAAAAATAAATTAATCATGGCATTTAAATCTACAGTTTTATTTAAATCATATTTATTAGAATAAACATCCAAAAGATATTCAAAAGCATCACACCTATCATTTAATTTTTTTTGTAAGGAGTCTGCACCTTCACTTTTAAGAATATCCGCAGGATCAAGACCAAAATCCATTCTAAGAACACTAACATTAATATTAAATGGCAAACAAATTTGATAAGCTTTTAAAGTTGCAGAAAGTCCAGCATCATCACCGTCAAAAGAAAATATTATCTCATTAGCATATCTTTGGATCAAAGCTAAGTGTTCTTTTGAAAAAGCAGTACCAAGAGTAGATACAGCCCTTTTAATTCCAGATGTAAAAAAAGCAAGAACATCTATATATCCTTCTACCAATATAACTGATTTTGTAGATTTAATCTCCTCAAACCCCTCATAAAATCCATAAAGAAGTTCCCTTTTCTTAAAAACTTCAGTTTCACTTAAATTAATATACTTAGAACCTTTCCCATCTAAATCTCGACCCCCAAAACCAACAACATTTCCTTTAAAGTCTTTAATTGGAAAAATTAATCTTTGAGACAAAATAGAAGCTTTGAGATTCATTTTCGAAAACAAACCACTTTTTCTAAGTACTTCAGAAGAGTATCCTTTTGAAACTAAAAAATCATAAAGCTCCAAACCACTTTTAACGTTAAATGGTAAATATCCAAGATCAAATAAATTAACGATTTCCTTAGATATTCCTCTACTTTTTAAAACATAATCTAAAGCTTTTTTGTTTTGATGAAAAAAAAATTTAATGGTATTAATTAACCTAGAATTCAAAGAGTAAATTTTTGAAATCATGTCTTTATTTTCATTTTTATTTTCACTTTCTCGACTTATTTTCAAATCATCATAATGAATGCCGGATTTTTCACATAAAATTTTAAGAGCATCATTATAATTGATTTTTTCCATATCCATTAAAAATCCAATAACATCTCCACCCTTTTTGCATCCAAAACAATAAAAATATCCTTGCAAAGGGTTTACAAAAAAAGAAGGAGTTTTCTCAGCATGAAAAGGGCAAAGACCTTTATAAGCAGATCCTGATTTAACAAGCTTAATATACTGCTCCACAATAGCTACAATATCAAATTTGCTTTTAATTGAGGCTGCAGTTTGTAAATACTTCATACTGCTTAATCCTTAGTTATAAAATTTTTAATATAATCTTTTGCGCCTAAAAGATGTGAAGAATATTCTGATGAAAATTGATGTGTGCCCAACTTAGAGTCTTTTACCACAAAAAATAAATATTGCGTATTTTTGGGGAAAAAAGCCGCTTGCAGCGCAATAATACCGGCATTTGAAATTGGAGCAGGAGGATATCCTTTATGAATATATGTGTTATAGGGAGAATCTATCTCTAAATCTACAAAATAAATTCTCTTAGGATGGCTTCGTCCTAGCTCCTCTGTAATAACATATTCAATAGTAGCGCAAGATTGTAATGCCATACCAGATTTTATTCTATTATAAAACACCGAAGACATTATTGGAGCCTCACTTTTAACCCTATATTCACGTTCAACAATAGATGCTATTATTATCCTATTGTAAAGCTCTTTACTTGAATAATCACCAAGAACAACACCTATAGATTTAAGTTTACTTAAAAAATTATCAACAAATATGCGAACTACGTTCTTTATTTTTATACCCTTATAAAATTTATAAGTATCTGGAAATAAAAATCCTTCAAGAGAGTCGTAATCAAACCCAAGCTCATAAATAAATGATTTTTCGTTAATTAAAAAAATAAAATCTTGAATATCATCAATAACGGAAAATTCTTTAAGCTTTAAAGCAATTCTTCTGCTAGTATACCCTTCGGGTATTGTAACATCAATATTTACGTTAGAAGATCCCTTTAAAAACTCTTTATATATTTCAAATGTAGAAAGATTACCATTTATTAAATATCTCCCCTCTTTAAATTGTTTATCACTGCCTAAAATATACGAAATAAAAACAAGAAATAGTTCGGACTTAATTAATTTTTGTTTTTTCAATTCTTTAGCTATTTTTTTGACTCCCCAACCCTTTTCAACATTAAATTCATAAACTAAGCCATTTGCTAAAGAAGATAAATTTAAAAAATATATAAAAATTGACAAAATAGATCCTAAAAATAAAAAAAGAATAAACACTTTTCCAATTTTAATAAGCACAAAAATCTCCTAGCTAAACAAAAGTCTTTGCTAATTACACTTTGGCTATCAATTAAAATTTTTAATTGATAGCCAACATCATATTTTATAACCAATAATAACTTTTCTAAATAGACAAAATCACAAGCACCAAAATGAAACGACATAACACATTTAAAAGATCACAATCAAAAATTATAAAAAGGCAATCACTTATAATTCCACTAAAAATTGGGGAGGGTGGGATTCGAACCCACGTAGGCAAAGCCAACAGATTTACAGTCTGCCCCGGTTAACCACTTCGGTACCGCCCCATCATAAAAGCCGACTGTCGGAGTCGAACCGACGACCTGCGGTTTACAAGACCGCTGCTCTGGCCAACTGAGCTAAGTCGGCAAACAAAAACTAATAGTTAGTTTATAAAAATAAAATTCATTAGTCAATAGAATATTGATTAATAATTAATATAATCTTCCTACCAATCTATTTATTACCAGAAAGAAAAATTTTAAAAACAAGAGCACAAAAAAAAATTATAAAACTAAAAATTAAAATTAAATAATAATTAATTTTTTTCTTTTTCAAAAAATAAAAAAATATCAGCCTGGTAGATTCAAGACCAAAAGAAACAGAACTTAAAATAATAGTAAGATCAAGATAAAATTTCTGAAAATTGTAAACAAAAACATTGTAAGAACCAGCCAAAAACACAAATAAACTTAACAAAGAATTTAAAAACAATACAATAACCAAAATTCTAATAAAATTTGAAAAATGTCTTAGATTTTTTACTTTAAAAGCTTTCATGAAATTTATAAATTTTTTATTATAAAAAGTGCCTGATTTATGATTTCCAAAAGATTGCCAATAACATCGGCTAATGTTATTGTTTTATTTTCAGTTACCATTGATTTGTAAGAAACCGTTAAAGATTTTCGAATAAAAACATTCTGATTTTCCAATAAAGATAAACACCTCTTTTTAAGCTCAATAAAATAATCTACAAATCTATTTGAAACCTTATCAATAGAAACAGATTCATTTAAGCACCATTTAAAAACCCTTTCTCTATAAGGATCATCAACTTTACCATCTCTTTTATGCCTTTCAAACTCTTCATTTTTATAATCAATCTCAAAGTAAATATTATAAATTTCTTTTTTCAAAGCAGTAATATTATTTTCAATGTCAACATATATATTTCTTAAGTCATGATTATTAATTAATACGACATTATTTATAGTTCTTAAAACTTCCATCATTCTAACATCATATATGTTTTTAAAAAAATCATTAAGAAAATACAACTTTTTAAAACTATAACGACCAAGATTTAATTCATTAAAAATCTCACCTTTTAAATTCAAAATTACACTAGGATCTCTAACAAGACTTTTTATTTCTTTAATCACAAGAACTTTTAAAGAGCTATCACGATTTTTAATAGCCTGACCCATAACATTTAAAAATAAAATGTTTTCATAAAAATTTTTTAAATCAAAAAAAGGTACATATTTTTTAGGAGATGCAACAGGATTTTTGCAATATACTCTAAAAATATCTAAATAAGGTAAAGTCCGCGATAAGCCAATAATCTTAGATACAATCGATAAAACATTTTTCAATACATATTCTACTCGAGATATGTGATCTTCTCTTGAAATTATCTCTGAATTACTAATATCATCAGATATTGAAAAATAATTTGATATAATACTTTTAACGATATTCTCATCTATCTCAATATCTTTTAATGTATACAAAATGTCAAAAAAAGAATTTAAATACTTACTAATACTTGAAAAGCTGGTTCCAAATCCAACCTCAAGATCAACAATGCTAATATTTTCAGCATTATCCAAAAGATCTACATTGAAAAATGAAAAAAAAGATTTGTAAGGGAAAAACGCCAAACTATTAAAAACATAATAAAACTCAAACATATCAGAGACAATTTTATAAGTATTAGATGGAATAGAATTAATATACTCATTTATCTTGACCTTAAGAGATTCTTCTAAATCGTTTTGGGTTTTTTCTTTTTTTAAGAATAGCTCATATTCGCCCTCATCTAAAAAATCTTCCAAATTGCTCTTAGAATTAAGAATTTTGCTTTGAATAATTTCTAAAATAGTTTGCTCAACAACAATGCCACCTTTTTCTAATTTCCTAAAAAATTCTTTCAATTCCATTGAATATCGGTAAACACTAAAAAACATTTCTACAAAACCAACATGCAAACATTCTCTCTTAAAATCTATTACCGGATTTTTACACATTTCATTAATTTGATTTTCCAGGTTTTTTATAACATAAGCTTTATATATATCTTCTTTACTTTTATCTTTCTGAAAAAAATTCAAAATAGTCAACCACATTCTCATAAGAAATGATTCTTCCATTAAGCGCCCTGAAAGAAACTTTTCAAGCTGAGAATCAACATAAGGCTCATTGCAACTATTGGGTAAAACAAAATCGGAAGAATTCAAACCTAAGTTTTTTCTTATATCATTCATCAATCTATTTTTAGTTTCTTTCGAAAGTTGACCTATAGAGTTGTATACGCTATTGTTATTACCACTCATAAACCCCCAATAAAACCATTAAAAAAATAAAGTACTACTTACAACATACTTCAAATAAATTAAAATTGTAAATCAATTTTAGAAAAAAAATATTTACACTATAATATAATTTTATATGAATCTAGGCAAAAACAATCAAAATATAATTAAAATTGGTAGAATTTTTAAAAAAAACAACTACGAATTTTATTTAGTTGGAGGCGCTTTAAGAGACTTACTGCTTAATAAACAACCTTACGATTTTGATTTTGCAACAAATGCAACTCCTGAAGAAATAATAACATTATTCCCAAATAATAATATTAAAACAGGAATAAAACATGGCACAATTGGCATTATTTTTAATAAAAAAATCTTTGAAATCACCACATACAGAATAGAAAAAGAATATGAAAACAACAGAGCTCCCAAACAAGTAGAATACACTAAAAATTTAACTAAAGATCTTGAAAGAAGAGATTTTACAATCAATGCAATTGCAATGGATATTTTCAACTTCAAAATAATAGATTGCTATAATGGAAAAAAAGATCTTAATAAGAAAATAATAAGATGCATAGGAAATCCAAATAAAAGACTTGAGGAAGATGCCCTTAGAATACTTAGAGCAGCAAGATTTTCATCCACACTTAATTTTAACATTGAAAAAAATACTTTAATTTCAATGAAATATAAAAAAGAAAATATTTTAATGATTTCAAAAGAAAGAATAAAAAATGAATTTCACAAATTGTTAGAAGGCACAAATATACAAAAAGGAATTTATTATCTTAAAAAAGTTGATTTTTTTAAAAATTTTTTTAATCTAGAAATAAAAACAAAAGTAATCAAAAAAATTACTCTACTTGATAAAAACAAATTTTATCTAAAGGCAATCACAATATTGACAATTAAAAAACCTATAAAAGAACTAAAAGAAAAACTGACTTTACTTAAATTCTCAAATAAAGAAATTAAGCTAATTTTATTTTATAGAAGCATAATCGATAATAATAATATTTTTAATGTCAAAAAATTAAGTGATATTAGGTATTTGCTTAGCAAGAGCACAAGAGAACATTATAAAGAAATCATTGATATATACAAAGCGCTCAAAGGAAAAAAGAAAAAATATTTATTTATAATAAAAAACATAAAAAGAAAAAAATTGCTGAAAAATCCTCTCTCTTTAAAAGATTTAAAAATAAACGGAAAAGATATTCAAAATTTAGAACAAATAGAAAATAAAAATATAGGTAAAATTTTAAACATATTACTAAGCTATGTAATTGAAAATCCTAAGCTTAATACTAAAAATTATCTTATAAAAAAAATTAAATCCTTAAAGGTTAATATTTTCCATGGCTTTTAAAGCTACTTCAGCCGCTCTCATTTCGGCTTCTTTTTTAGATTTGCCCTTTCCGTTTGATATAAAATTTTCTCCAACATAAAGTTCTACACAAAAAACCTTATCATGGTCTGGGCCTATTTCCTTGTCTAACTTATAACTTGGTGAGATTTTATATTTCTTTTGAACATATTCTTGCAACAAACTCTTATAATCCTTAAAATCACCCCTATTAAACATCAATCTTATATACATATCAAAAAGCCCAACCACAAATTCTGTTGCTCTTAAAAACCCACTATCAAGATAAATAGCACCTACAAAAGCTTCAATAGCATCTGCAAGAATACCTTTTTTGTTTCGACCATCATTACTCTCCTCTCCTCTACCTAGCAAAATATAAGAACCAAGATTAATCTCTCTAGCAATATTAGATAGAGAATCTTCGCTAACAATATAAGATCTGGCCTTACTGAGCTCTCCTTCACTTTTATTTGGATAAGTTTTATAAAGATGATCTGTAATAATCAAATTAAGCACAGAATCTCCCAAAAACTCTAATCTCTCATTATTGCTAGACTTTTGATCCAACTCATTAGAATACGACGAATGGCTCAATGCTGTATTTAACAAATCAAAATTACTAAAATCAATGCTCAAATTTTCTAAAAATTCACTCAATTGAGCTTTTCTTTCACTACTCAGGCAAAAATCGGAAGAATTTTTCTTCATCAACCTTTTCTCTTTTTAATAAAATTAACAACATCGCCTACTGTCTCAAATTCATTGGCTTCGTTCTCTGGGATTTTATCATCAAAGGCCTCTTCAAGCAAATACAAAAGCTCATAAATATCCAGACTATCTGCATTAAGATCCTCAACAAATCTAGAGTCTATAGTAATTTCATCTTCTTTTTTATCAAGTTGCTCAGATATAATAGATCTAACCTTGCTAAAAATTTCATCATTATCCATGAATATACCTTCCTTACTACAAGCTACAAACCTATTTCTAGATATTGGTTATTCCTATAATATCCACATTTTAAACAAACCCTATGTCTCACTCCAAGGTTACCACAATTAGAACATTCTTGAAATTGTGGAATTTTTTTCCTCATATTTATACTACGCCTTGTTCTACTCCTAGATTTTGAAGGCTTAAATTTTGGAACAGCCATTACTTTCTCCTAACTACTTTTAAACTACATTAAATTATCTTAATAATATATATATTAATTAAGTCATTTGTCAATAAACTTAGATTTTAATCTATTGAACACCAATTCTGGAACAAAATTAGAAAGATCAACATCCTTTTTGCTCATTAATTCCTTTACAAAATCCGACCTTACATATAAATGTTCTGCACTACTTGGTAAAAATATAGTATCAATTTTAAAATTTAACTTATTATTAACAAGATATCTTTCAAACTCTATATCAAAATCATTAAAAGCCCTAATTCCTCTAACAATAAATTTAATAGAATTAATTAATGCATAATCAACAATAAACCCACTATACCTATCTACAAGTACATTTGAAAAATTTAAAGACAAAATGACATCTTTTGTAAGGCTAAACCTCTCGATATCACTTAGCAAATATTTTTTTGATTTGTTTTTAGCTACTAAAACAACAACTTTATCAAAAATAGCCAACGACCTTTTAATTAAATCAATATGGCCCCAAGTAATTGGATCAAAAGATCCTGGAAAAACTGCCACCTTCATATCAAGAAAGTCTAAACCCTCTATTAATATCTTTAAGAATTTTTTTACGCCATATTGGTTGTTCTTCTAAATTTTCAAATCCAATTTCTTTAATAATTTTAAAATATAAATATTCTCCTCTAGAAGATGTATCTACAATAAAAAATTTACCAGCACCTTTATAAACCAATTTTTCATTACTTGAAAGATTATTTTCAGCTGTTAATTTATTGATAGCACAATCAAAATGAACAGGTTTATCTTCATTTTCAACCTTTAAAGACATGCTAAAAACAATATCATTTATTTTTTTTTCACAAATAGCACAAGAAACATCAAGATTTATTCTTGTTTTAAATCTTATACTTTTTCTTCTAAATTTACCTTTAAAAAGATTTTGTTTATCTGTATTCAAAACCGTCGATTTATTATTAAAACTATTTGGTGGGGAAACATTTTGACTTTTGCTATCAGAATTTAATCTTTTATTCTTAAAGCCATAAAAACGTTTATTGTGTTTCTGAAAATTGCTACCCTTAAACTTACTTTGAGTATATTTCAAAATCAAATCTCCTTAACTACAAAAAATAAATATTTACTCTCAAAAAAATAAAAACAAATATTTAAGAACAAAATCACTCACATAGCCCGAAAGTTTTTCAAAAAATCAAAACTTTAAACCTTTAGCTTTTTAAAGACAAAAGTACAATTAAGCCTACATTGAAATTTAATAAGAATAGGTAATTAATGCTCTTAATCATAATAAACGCACGACCCAGTTTGCCAAAATTATTTCTCACAACAGTAAAACCTTACTAAAACTTGAATAAAAATTTACAAAACAAAAGATCAATCAAAATAATTTTTAATCTCAATCTAATTTGATTTATCTTATGAACTAATTTGCTAAAATATTTAAAATAATTAAAAACTAATGCTTAACTTTTTTAATATTAAGGCGCTCCTTTATCTTCATAGCAGCTTTACCGATTCTATTCCTCATATAATAAAGCTTTGCCCTTCTAACCTTTCCCCTTCTTAAAACTTCAACCTTTTCTATAATAGGAGAATATACTGGGAAAATTTTTTCAACACCTATTCCTGAAGAAATTTTTCTAATCAAAAATGTTTTGCCAATTCCCTTGTTTTGGAAAGAAATAACAATCCCTTCAAAACTCTGCAACCTTTCATTACTACCTTCAATAATTTTATAAACAACCCTTACAGTATCTCCCACATTAAAGACAAAAGCCTCATTTTTTTTATTTTGAGCTTCAATTTTTCTTATCAAATCCATTATCTTCTCCTATTATCTCTAAATATTTAAGGTATAAATCATATCTATTTTTCCTAGTTTTTTCTCTAGCTTTAACAAGTCTCCAATTCTTTATATTTTCATGATGCCCTGAAACAAGAACTTCTGGAACCCTTATTCCCATAAAATTATAGGGCCTGGTATAATGAGGATATTCAAGTAATCCATTTTTTACACCGAATGATTCTTCTAATAAAGAATTAGGATTTATTACTCCATCTAGCAACCTATATACACTATCTATTAAAACAAGAGCTGCAATTTCTCCTGAAGATAAAACATAATCTCCAATAGAAATCTCAAAATCAACATATAAATCTATAATACGCTGATCAATTCCTTCATATCTTCCACAAATTATAACAATTTCTTCTTTTTTTGACAAGGAATACGCCAATTCTTGGTTATACTTTATTCCAGAAGGACTTAAGAATATTGTTGTTTTTTTGGCAGATTCTACATGCTCAAGAGCAAAAGAAATCGGTTCGGCCTTCAATACCATCCCAGCACCGCCTCCATAAGGCAAATCATCACATCTTTTATGCTTATCTTTTGAAAAATCTCTAACATCAACAAGCTCAAAACTTACTATCCTCTTGTTAATAGCTTTTTTCATTATTGAATTTTCAAAAAATGGTTTAATTATTGCTGGAAAAAGAGATAAAACCGTAAATTTCATTTTAAAAGATCTAAAACCTTAAGCTCAATTGTTTTTTCTTGAGCATTTATATCTCCAATATATATATTCAAAAAGGGAATAAAGAAAAATTTAATACCCACTTTGACCTCAAGAAATACACTATTTAAATATTCAAAGAAAGCTACAACTTCCCCTAGTTTTTTATTGTTATTAACAACGGCATAGCCAACCAGTTTCCCCAAATAATATTCGCCTTCTTTTAAACTCGATGCAAGCGAATCATCAACCCACAATTCAAAACCAATCAACGGCTTAACTGCCTCTGGGGTATTAATTCTTTCGAACTTCAAAAATAAGGAATTACCCTTTATATTAACATCTATAACCTTAATTTCAATAGCAGGACTATTGCTTTTTTTTAAAAGAACCTTATTGTTTTTTAGATTAATAAAATCACAAAAATTATTGGATATGCTTTTAACCTTAGCATACCCATTAACTCCATAAGACGATAATATAACGCCTTTAATAAACATAAATTAATCTAAAATTTCCAATTGTACTCGCCTGTTGGTTTTAGCAGCACAAGCTCCAAGCAAAGTTCTAATAGCCCGCGCAATACGACCCCGTCTTCCGATTATCTTGCCCACATCGCTTTGAGAAACCCTTAATTCTAAAATAGTTGATTTTTCCCCTTCAATTACATTTAGTTTTACTTCATCTTCTTTATCTACAAGAGACTTTACTATAAACTCTATAAGCTCAATTTCATTCCCATACTCTTTCATCTAAACCTCCTGACTTTTCGCATTCAAGTTGTTTTTATTTAAAAGCGTTTTTACTGTATCACTTAAAATTGCTCCCTTGCTTATCCAATCCTTAATTCTATCTTCCTTAATTTTTATTTGATTTTGCTTCTCAACAGGATGATAATATCCAAGTTCTTCAATTGCTCTACCATCTCTAGGAGAAGTAGAATTCATAACTACAATCCTATAATAAGGCCTTTTTTTAGCTCCCATTCTCTTCAATCTTATCTTAACGCTCAAATTTATTCCTCCTTATTTTCCCCAAAGGGATGCAATCTTGCTTTGAAAATCTTTATTTTTCATCTTTTTCATAATCAAAGTTGTTTGATTAAACTTTTTTATGAGCTTATTAACATCAAAAACAGTCGTTCCACTTCCCAAGGCTATTCTTTTTTTTCTTGAGGGATTATTCAAAATCACTGGATTTATTCTTTCTTTTTTGGTCATAGAAAGAATAATGGCTTCTTCTTTATTAAAATTTTCTTCATTTAAATTATTACTATTTAGCATCGACTTTGAAACACCTGGTAAAAAACTTATAAAATTAGAAAACCCTCCTACTTGTCTAATGCGCCTGAATTGACTCAGATAGTCTTCAAAATTAAAATTGGCTTTTTTAATTTTTTCTTCAAGCTTAATAGCCTCTTCTTTGTCAACAACACTTTGAACCTTCTCTACAAGACTAACAACATCCCCCATGCCAAGAATTCTAGAAGCAATTCTTTCTGGATAAAAGGAATCAAGATCTTCGACTTTCTCTCCAACACCAATAAATTTAATAGGAACTGCACAAATACTTTTAAAAGATAATACGGCTCCTCCCCTAGTATCTGAATCAAACTTAGAAAATATTGCACCAGTAAGTCCAACGTTCTCATTAAATTCCTTAGCAATATTTACAGCAATTTGACCCATCATAGAGTCTACCACTAAAATGGTTTCTGTGGGTTGCAAAATCCCCTTGATTTTTTTTATTTCTTCAACTAACAAAGATTCAATCTCAAGTCGCCCTCTAGTATCAACTATTATAGAATCAAAAAAATTAGATTCGGCAAACTTCATAGACGCTTTAACAATTTTAATAGGATCTTTTTCCCCTTCAATTGAAAAGACTGGAACACCCACCTGGCCTCCCAATATTTTTAACTGCTCTACCGCCGCTGCTCTAAAAGTATCAGCAGCTACAATAAGAACTTTTCTATTTTCCTTTTTAAGCTTTAAAGAAAGCTTGGCACATGTTGTAGTCTTACCAGAACCTTGAAGCCCCAGCATAAGAATATAAGATTGTTTATTGGCAGGATGTAAACTAAGCTCATAACTTTTGCCTCCCAAAAATCTAACAAGATTATCATTGACAATTTTAATAAACTGAGACTTAGGATCAATACCCCTTAAAACTTTAACTCCTTTGGATTCTTCAATTATAGAATTTAAAAAACGCCTTATAACTCTTAAATTAACATCAGCATCAACTAAAGAATTTTTAATAATTTCAATAGCCTCTGAAATGTTTTTATCATTTATCGTAGATTTTCCAGAAAGGTAGTTTATAAAATTTCTAAAATTCGACCCCAAACTTTCAAGCATTAAAAATAACCCCTATTCTCAAAAATAATCTTGTCAAATATAAGATACAAAAAAAGTCAATATTAATCAATATCTCCTCCAGTCAAATAAAATTTATTAAAAATAACACTAGACGCAGGTCCAACAACAGAAACTTCAGTATCTAATAAACTAAGCTTTAATACTATATTCTCTTTATTGAGTTTTTTAATCTCTTCTTTTAACAAATCAAAAAAAGCTTTTAATTTAAAACTTTGGCCATAGAGTACTAAATAATTAAAATCAAGCATTCTTTGAATATTAATAATAATTATTGCCAAATACTTAACAGTATCTTGCATAATTTTATTTATAAAATCATATTTTTCATAAAGAGAAAAAATGTCATATATTGTAACTTTTTTCAATCTACCCTCATACTTTTCATAAAGCTCGGGAATCTCACCATTCATAAACTCTTTTGAAATCAATCTCTGCAAAGCAAAATTAGATATTAGCATATTGACACAACCCTTATTACCACAAGTTGGACAATTTTTTTCTCCTTCATAATCAATTATCATGTGACTAACCATACCTGATTTATTATTAAAACCAGGATAAACATTGCCGCCTGACCAAATTGAAAGTTCAGCAGTATCTGTGTAGTCAAAAAACATAATATTATCTATATTCTTACCCATAAATTCGGCAAGAGATAAATTTTTAACATAACTTTCAATATAAACTGTAAGTGAAAAATATTCCTCAAGTATTCTCTTAACAGGAACATCTTTTTCAATCCACGCTCCATAACTGTCATTAACAATGCCCAATTCTTTGTCTTTTATTAACCCTGTAATACTAAAACCTAAGCCAATAAACTTATCTCTTGAGAAATTGTGTTTCCAAATAATTTCTATCATATGATCTTTTATTTTTTCTAAAATATCATAAGCGCTAACTGGAGGCTCAAAAGAATGAGTTTCGCTTATTAAAACCTCGCATTTAAGATTAGCAATACCTATTTGAAAATAATTGCTAGAAATAATAACTCCCATTGAATACGCATAATCTTTATTAATATCAAGAAGTATTTCTTTTCGTCCATGTTTTTTAACATCAGACACCCTAGAACCAACTTCAATCAAAAGATTTTCTTTTATCATTTGATTAGTCAAAATAGTAACTGCAGCATTTGTTAAGCTTAACTTACGAGCCAAGTCTGTTCTTGAATATTGCATATTTTTCAAACTAAGAAGAATTTTTCTTCTATTTCCGCCTCTAATTGAAACCATATTTTCACCCTGCATAATACACCTCCTTTATTTTTAAAATAAAAAAATATTATAAAATATCATATCAAAAAAACCAATACAATATTCTATCTATTCTTATAAAGACAAACATGCCTTTATAAGGCTAAAAAATATTTTACATCATAATATAACATTCATAAAATATCAAAAACTTAAAGCTTAACAAAAAAGGGAATAAAATCATTTTTACATAAAAACTCATCAATAAAATTAATTGGGTTTAAAAATAATAAACACAAGAAAAGCCATTTTGCCTTAAAAACTAATAACTTTAACTTACTTTTTCTTTAAAATAAGAAAATTCCATAGTAAAGCTGCCCCTTCCTTTAGTAGAACTTCTTAAAATAGAAGCATACCCAAAAAGTTTCTCAAACGACGCCTCTGATTTTATTAAATCATACTCTCCAATATTGCTAACCGAATGAATGACGCCCCCTATAACATTTAATGTAGAAATAATTTCTCCTGTATGCTCAATGGGTGTTCTAATTTCTAATAACATTATTGGCTCAAGTTTAATAGGCTCTGATTTTTGAAAAATACTGTGAAAGGCAAATCCTGAAATTGACTCAAAAGCATTCTCGCTAATCTTATTAGCCCCGCAAACAATAGAAAAAATACTAACATTAATATCAATAATAGGATATCCAAAAATTCCACTTACAAATGCGGATGTAATTCCCCTCAATATTGCAGACTTAATTACAGGTTCAACACTACATTCAAAATCAATTTTATTTCCTTCGCCTCGTGACAAAGGTTTAATGATCATTTCAATTTTAAAATCAATATTTTTGCCAGCAAAAATATTGTTAAACTCAAAAACTTCTTTTACAATTTTACCAGCACTTTCTCTGTAACTTACTTGGGGTTTTCCTGTATATACATTAAGATTAAATTCATTTTTAATTCTTGTCAAAATAATCTCAAGATGCAATTCACCCATTCCAGATATAATCAATTGCCCTGTTTCTTTGCTCTCAGAATAACTAAAGGTAGGATCTTCTTTAGCTATTATTTCAAAAATTTCCTTTAGTCTAACCTCATCTGATGATCTTTCAGGCTCAACAGACATTAAAACAACCGGCTCTGGGAACATAACAGATTCAAGTAAAACATTATTGTCCTCTTCAACAAGGGTATCTCCTGTAACAGAAAACTTTAATCCCAAGACAGCACCAATATCGCCTGTTTTTACAAAATCTATTTGTTCATTTTTATTTGAAAAAACTCTAAAAATTTTTGTAAACTTTTCACGCTTACCATTTGAAGCATTGATAATTTTTTTATTAGAATTAATCTCACCAGAATAAACTCTAACAAAATACAGGTGAGAAGCAATTACGCTTGAATATTGAACTTTAAAAACAAGAGCTGACAATTTCTTATTTTCATTAGGATCAACTAAAATTTTTTTATTTGTATCTAAAGAAAAAGCACTAAAACTTTTCTCAAAAGGACTTGGCAAGTAATCTACAATCGAATCAATCAAAGGTTCTATTCCAATATTTTTCAAACTAGTTCCCATTAAAACAGGAACAATAAATCTAAAAATAGTGCCTCTTCTAATTTCTTTTTTAAGAATATCTAAACCAATATCTTTGTCTTCAAGAAACAATTGAGTAATTTCTTCACTAAATTGGCTAAGAATGTCTATTATTTTTTTTTTAAAAAAAATCACTTTTTCAACAAATTCTTCTCTAATTTGACTATAAGTTAATTTTGGAACTCCATTTTCCATTGAAAAATGGAGTTCTTTATTTAAAATAATATCAACTACTCCTGCAAAATTGCTTTCATTTCCAATTGGAATTTGCAAAATCAAAGGAGTGGTTTTAAACTTATTTTCAATATCTCCCACAACTTTAAAAAAATCAGCACCTATTCTATCCATCTTATTAATATAAGCAAGTCGTGGGATTTCATATTTTTCTGCCTGTTTCCATACAGTTTCTGTTTGAGCTTGAATTCCATCAACAGCACTAAAAATAATAACACCCCCATCAAGAACTCGAAGAGATCTTTCAACTTCTGCTGTAAAATCAACATGCCCAGGAGTATCAATAATGTTTATTTGGCAATCCTTCCAATGGCAAGTAATGGCAGCTGAACTAATAGTAATTCCTCTTTCTTGCTCTTGAGGCATCCAGTCAGTAATAGTATTTCCTGAATCTACATCCCCCATTTTATGACTTTTGCCAGTATAATAAATAATTCTTTCTGTAGTAGTAGTTTTTCCAGCATCAATATGAGCCATAATTCCAATATTTCTAATACTCATAAATCCCCAACAACTACCACAGCCTCAATACAGATAAACTCATTAACACAAGTTAAACCTTTTAATAAAATTGCTATTTTGCATCACACTCACAACATTTACTTTCATTCTCATCGTGACAAAAACAATCGCAATTTTCAAGCAATGCCTTATGCATCCATAAATGTTTCTCAAGATCACTCATGATATCATCCATAATATTAGCAGTACCATAATCACCGGCAGTATCAATCAATTTTCTCATCCCAAAAATATTTTTCAAAATCTCAGCAAGACTGCAAACAATGCTTTGCATTGAAGGTAAAAAATTAGAAGTTGATTCAATATCAAGCTCTTTAATAAAGGATTTTTTCATAAACTCAGAATATCTAAATTCAGAATCATATCCAAGCATTCTTGAGCGCTCTGCAACAATATCAATAATTTTTTCAATATATTCATAAAGTTTTTGAGTTTTTTTGTGAATAACAAAGAAATTGATATCTTTTATATTCCAATGAATACCTCTTAAATTAGAATAAAAAATATGCAAACTTGCTAACAATTCTTGTAATTTTAATTGTATTGCGTCTAAATCATCCTTTTTTATATAGCTTAAATACTTTTCCATAGGTATCTCCTTTATATAATTATTATAATACATAATGAGATATAATTATGGTTTTAATACCATAATAAGCAAAAAGGATATTTAATGAAAAAATTGATTATAATTTTTACACTGCTTTTATCTCAAGCATGCAATTTAAATACAATTCACCCAATAGATACAAAAGAAGATATAAAAATTTTATATACAGAAATTGCTGAATTGAGAAAAACTTTAAATCTAAACCATTTAGAAATAGATGATACCCTTGAAAAAGTTGCAAAAGAATATGCTATTAAACTGGGTGAAAATAGAACGCTAACTCATACCCTTTTTGGCACAACCCCAATGCAAAGAATACATAAATACGACCAATCCTTTACTTTAACAAGAGAAATACTGGCATCAGGAATTGAACTTAACAGAGTAGTTAATGCATGGCTTAATAGTCCAAGCCACAAAGAAGCTCTTATTAATACAGATACAAATAAAATGGGTGGCTATAGATTAAAAACGCCTGACAATATAAATATATTTGTAGTTCTTTTTGGAAAAAGAACATATAAGAATTGACACCATTAAAGCTTATGCTGTATACTACTTATTAGCAGTAAAAGGGCTCATAGCTCAGTTGGTCAGAGCGCCTGCCTTACAAGCAGGATGTCGGGAGTTCGAATCTCTCTGGGCCCAAAAATAATTTAAGCTTCAATTACCTTTAGTTCTAAAAGTAATTTTATTTTAGAATTCTTAAGCATGTTATTTAATTCTTTTTGCACTGTATTAGCTTTTTTTAGACTTTCAAAAAGAAAAATAAACGCTCCTCCTTTACCAGCGCCACTTAACTTTCCAGAAAGAGCTCCCAATTTGATCCCCCTACTTATGAGCCAATCAAGAGTATCATTAGACAACCCCAAACGCTTTAAACAATATTGTGCAACATTCATTTCATTAGCTAAAGAATACACATCTTTATTCTGAAAAGAAACATAAGATTTGCTTACAGTAAAACCAAGCTTTTCAATAAAAACAAATAAATCGGCATTGGATAATAGACGTTTTTTTAATTTAACAACTATTTCTTTAGTTGTTAAATCTCTTTTTATCGCTCCTATTAAAAAATAAAAACCAGAATCTTTTATTTTTTTTGGATGTAAAACATCTTCTTGTTTCTCTAAATAAAAAGTTCCACCAAGATCAATTAGTCTAATATCCATTCCAGAAGATTTGCCATGAAAAATGTTTTCAATTTGATTTGCCAACACAATTTTATTACAATTCTTATATTCAAAATGACTTGTAATATATTCTGCAAAGCATAAACTAAGACTGGCAGAAGAACCAAGTCCGACTCCAATAGGAATTTCAGAAATTATAGCAAACTCAATCGGATTAACTTTGCTATAATTTGAAACAATAAAATTTATAAGGCTATTTAATCTTGTGCTAGGTTTTCCCAAATATTTCCAATTTTTAGAAACACTATAAACCAGATCCATATAAATTGGAACTGTAGCTCCAATAACTGGGAACCCGTAAACAGCGCTATGTTCGCCTAAGAACAATATTTTAGCAGGCTTTCTTATCTTAGAATTTATCGCTTTCAAACTTAATACCTTCATGCTCTAAAACAATTGGAACAATTTTTGACAAATCAAAAGCTTTAATATTGGGTCTGTAAACTAAAAAAGTTTCATTTCCAGCTCCCAAAGCTTTAATCAAATCACATTGATTTACAAGGTGATCAAAACTTGCGGGCAAAGCCGCAGAAACTCCTATTACTTCCCCAATTGCCAATCCTAATTCTTTAGCCCTTCTTAAACTAGTAATTAATTCGGATTTAGAATTGCTAACATTTAAAACAAGCTTTTTCATCTTTAAATTACATTTCAATATAAAATCTAAAATAGAATCTCTGTGTTTATTGTACTTAAAAATAGACTCAGTGGTTTTAATTGCTTGCAAGCCCTGCATCAAATAAAAATCATTAAACTCTAAAGCTTTTAGCTGTCTGGATTTAGGATTAAAACCGCCTTCAAACTCAATAACACCCCCAAAAATACTAGTAACAATATCATATCCACTACCTATCCCTCCCTGAGAATGTCTGTAAGCTTCCAAACAATATTTAAAAATTTTATCCTTATCAATAACATTAGTATCGTTATAAATTAAAAAAAGCCCACACGCTATGCCAATAGCAACAACAGCGCTTGAGCCAAATCCCTTTTTAGTTCCATCATTAAAGAAAAAATTACTCGTATCAATATATACATCATATGCAAAGTTCTCTAGATTTAAAAAACAATTTTGACTCAAGTAGACAAACATTTTAAAAACAAAATCGTTCCTATTTTCTATTAAAGAAAAATCGTCTATCTCTTTCTTTTTGCTTAAAAAGCGCCAAGAATGGCTCTTTTTAAAAGAAAAAAATGCTCTCTTGTTGATAGCAATTGCCAACCCCAATCCCTTTTCCTCTAAAATAGTATACTCCCCCATTAAAAGTAAATTTCCGGGTACAGAAAACCTAATCAAATCCATTCTAAGTCACGCCCAACCTTTGAAACAATAAAATCAATGTCAGTAAAATTTTGCTTAAGTCTTTTTAAAATAGTATTTAAATTTTCCTCCAAACAAAGAAACTTTACTTGGGGGCCCGCATCCATTGTCTCAAATACAAAAATCCCCTCATTTCTCAAATCAGCGGCATACCTAATTAAATCTATTGTACTATTTTTAAAATAAAAAATAGAAGATGCAAACATTAAGGCAAACATATTCTGATAACTTTTTACAACGTTTGCTCCAAAATGTATAAAATCTTTTTTTAAAAAAAAATATAAAGCATCTTTAAAAATCTTTTTACTAGAAGTAATCCAAGCATCATAATAAAATTCATGTCGTTTGCAAATATTCATTGCAGCTCTTGAAGACAATTCTTTTTCATTACTATCGATTATGGCAAATATTATTCGCAAATCATTAAAATAAGATTGATCTCTTAATTGAAAAGATTCTTTTGAACCCTCTTTTAAAATAGAAAACCCCCCGTAAATAGCCCTTGCCGCAGAAGCTGATCCTACTCTTGCAAGGTTAGATGCGCTATTACAAGAATATTTATTAAAATATTTCAAAATACAAGCAGCAATAGAAGCAAAACCTGAACTTGAACTTGCAAGGCCTGCTGCTGTTGGAAAATTGTTTTTACTTTCAATTTTAAATCTAACATTTGGTTCATTAAGAATTTTTCTTGCATAATCAAAAAACACCTTTTCTCTATTTTTTAATATAACTGGCTTTGAATTTAAAATTATTTCATCTCGACTTGAAAGTTCCAGTTCGCTTATTGAATAAAACTTACCAACACTAACAGCAAGACTAGAAGTCGCTGGAATGTTTAAAAAAATATCCTTCTTGCCCCAATATTTAATTAAAGCCAAACTTGCATGAACTTTACACCTTATTTTCATTCTTTAACCTTATTTTATTCAAAATTTTAAAAGCAAAATTAAAAGAATAAACATTCATTCTTTCCATTTCCAATAATAATTTATCTTTCTCGAAATCAGAAATATTATATTTTGTCTTTAAAAGATGGAGTATTTTATTAACATGTAATCTCATGTGGCCCTTTTGAATCCCATTAAATGCAAGAGCCTTTAATGCTGCAAAATTACTAGCAAGTCCAACACAAGAAAGAATACCAATAAATTCACTCTTGCTATTTACATTCATAATTCTAAAACTTAAAAGCGACGCTTCACTAAAAGACATAACTCCACCCTTAATTCCAACTTGCAAAGGAATTTCAATTTCTCCAACTAAAGCATTGTCAGTCACATAAAATTTACTAAGGGGAAGATATTTGCCGCTCTTTGAAGCAAATCTATGGACAGAGGCCTCAATAGCTCTTGTGTCATTAAAAGTTGCAAGACACACCCCTGTAATTCCATTCATAATGCCTTTGTTGTTAGTAACAGCTCGCTCCTCTTCGTAAAAACCTATACTAGAAATAAGTTCAATTTTTTTAGCCAAATTCCAAGAATCCTCTTTGCCCGGTAAAAGATGATTTAAATCTAAAACAAAGCGAGCTTTGGTTGTAAATTCACTAATATCATTGCTTAAAACTTTTAAAACACATTCATATCCGAATTCTAAAAAAATCAATTCGGCTACACGCTCTGCAATTGAATTTAACAAATTAGCACCCATAGCATCACAAGTATCCACATAAATATTTAATTTTTGAATACCAAGCTCTTTAATGTGCCTAGTTGACAACCTTCTAAATCCCCCCCCCCTTTGATTCATATTGGTTAAAAGAGGTTCAATCCAAGTCTTAATTCTATCATCAAGGTCAACAAAAATTTTACTTAAATCTTTCTCCGATTTTATATAAATTTGAGAAATTCCCAATACTTCACCCAAAGAATACCTTAAATCAGCATTTTCAAAAATCTTTGCTGCAAAATTTAGGGCAGCAACAACAGAAGATTCTTCTGTTGCAATTGGCAAAGAATAGTATTTGCCATTTATTTTCAAATTTTTTACAATTCCAATAGGAAAAGATAAATATCCAATATAATTTTCTATCATATTGAAAAGAAAATCTTCATTGGCATTATTATAAAAAAAATCTTTAAAGGATAATTCCAAAAAACTTTTTATCTCTTTCCTTTTTTCTAAAACACTTTTATGTCTAAAATTTTTACTAAGTTCCATAAAACTGCTTAAAGACTCCAAATTCATCAAGCAAATAACTACTCAAAAAATACTTATTATTTCTAAGTTCTGATAAACTTTTGCTTCCACTTAAAAACATAGACATTTTTAAAACATGTTCATAATCAGAAAAAAGATTAAATACAGCATCTTCTCCTGAATCATAAAAAGCCCTAAGAACAACTGCTGCAACACCTATAAGTCTAGCCCCAAGAGCAATACCTTTGGCAATATCCATACCCGTCTCATATCCACCAGATGCAAAAATATTAGCCTTTAAAGAATCATCAACACCAAGTAAAGTAAAAATAGAAGGAATGCCCCAATCAGAAAAACAAGATGCAATGTTTAGATTATTATCCTTCATGCCTTCTACTAAAACCCAATTAGTTCCACCACTTCCCGCAAGATCAATATAAGAAACGCCAAGACTAAATAATTCCTTAACATCTTTCGGTGAAATTCCAAAACCCGTCTCTTTGACAATTAATGGAACACTTAAAAAGTCAGACAATTTGGCTATTGACTCTCTTATTCCTTTAAAATTTCTATCTCCATCAATCTTCATCAATTCTTGTCCTGCATTAAGATGAACAATAATTGCATCAACTTCTAATCTTTTGATCATTTCAGCTATTTTAAAAATACCAAACTCAACAATCTGAACAGCGCCAACATTGGCAAACAAGGGAATATTATGAGCATACCTTTTAAGAGCAAAATCTTTTATACACTCGGGATACTTAAACAAAAGCTTAAAAGAACCTAAGCCCATAGGAATTTTTAAATAATTTGCAATTCTAACTAAAGATTTATTAAAATTATTCCCTTCTTTACTGCCCCCTGTCATGGAAGAAATAAAAACAGGCATACTAATATTGTATCCAAATATCTCTTCTTTTATGTTTATCTCGGAAAAATTAAAATCGCTAAGAGCATTGTGTTTTAACTTAATAAACTTTAAGAAATTGCAGCTACTTTTAACATCGTTTTTATTTAAACAAATCTCAATATGCCTTTTTTTATTTTCTAATATATTAGGCTCGATACCCATAAACTCGGTATCCATCATTCCTTAGTTCTTTTAAATAAAATCCTCTGGATTCACCAGGAACTATTTTATTTTGAAAAAAATCTTTATATTCTTCAAAATTTGCATTATTTCTATTTTTTATAAGCCCATCAAGATCCCACAATTTAATAACATCAAAAGCGCTCTTTTCAATGGTAAGTTCATAAATAATCATAATATTGCCAGATCCATAAGAACAAAACAATATCTTTTCCCCTGTAATATCTTTTTTAGAAAATACTCTTTTTAAATAAAATGCTAAAGATAGAAAAATTGAACCTGTATACAAATTCCCCACTTCTATAGCAGCTTCAACTCCATCGTAAAAATTTATTGATTCTAAATAAGCATTTCTAACAGATTCATCATCGCTATAATATTTTTTCAAAATATAATGCATTGAGTCTATTGGCATTTTAGCAAAAGGAACATGCAAAACAAACCTATAATTAGAAAATAAATCTTTCATGCTAAGTTGCTTTTTAAAAGCGAAATCCCTTAAAGCATGTTCGTTTGCATTATTATAGCATTCAACTGAATATTGACCTCGCACCTTAGCTTCAACGCTTCCAAAAGGCCTAAAAAAATCGTCAACATCATCGGTATAAACCCCAAATTCAGATAAATTGATTGAAAGTAGTTTGGGATTTTTTTCAATCAAAATCGCAGTTGCACCAGCTCCTTGAGTAATCTCAGCCGTAGTAAGATTGCTATAATGCGCAATATCTGAAGAAAAAACTATCCCATATTCAGAATTATTAGAATGGCTTAAAACGCTTGCCACAGTGTGCAAAGACATAGCAGCACCGGCGCATGCATGCTGAATCTGAAAAGTTAGAAAATTATTTCCTAGACAAATACCAGACTGCTTTAAAGCTCCAAAAACATAAGAAGAAATGGCCTTTGAATGATCAACTCCTGTCTCAGTTCCACCTAAAAGCATTCTAATCTTGTTTAAATCAAGATTATTGTTGTCAAAAATAAGCTTAACAGCAGAACTTGCCATAGTTACACTATCCTCATTAGGACTGGTAAACCTAAAACCTTTTTGCAAAGTTGCATCTATTGCTCTATTGATTTTTTTTAAAAAAACTTCATTAGAAGAATATAAAGGATTTTTCAAAAGAACAGAAAAATCTAAATAATTTAAAGGTAGAAAAATTCTAATATCACTAATACCTATTTTCATATATGCCTCAATGAATTAATGGACATAAATATTATATTACAATTTACAAAAATTAGCAAAATCTTATATAATAAAACCTAAAAATGGAAGTTTATGAAAATAGCCGTACTTTTATCTGGAGGAGTTGACAGCTCTGTTGCCCTTTATAGAATTATAAACAAAGGATATTCAAATATAAAATGCTACTATTTAAAAATTTGGGTTGAAGATGAACTGTCTTATATTGGAAACTGCCCTTGGCAAGAAGACTTAAATTATGTTGAAGCTATATGCAACAAATTTAATGTACAATATGAAATAATAAACTTTCAAAAAGAATATTATAACAAAGTAGTAAGCTATACCATTGAAGAACTTAAAAATGGCAATACCCCAAGTCCAGATATTTTTTGTAATCAAAGGATAAAGTTTGGAATATTTTTTGAGAAAATCAGTGGTCAATATGATTTGGTTGTAACAGGACATTACGCTAAAATACAAAGAAAAGATAATAAATTTTTTTTAAAACAGGCAAAAGATAAAATTAAAGACCAAAGCTACTTTTTATCTCATCTCTCTCAAAAACAAATGTCAAGACTATACTTCCCCTTGGGCACATTACTTAAAAGCGAAGTAAGGCAAATGGCTAAAAGCATAAATTTACCCAACAAAGATAGAAAAGATAGTCAAGGTATTTGCTTTTTAGGAAAAATTAAATATAACGAATTTATCAAATACCATCTTGGAGAGAAAAAAGGAAATATAATTGAAAAAGAAACAGGAAAAATAATAGGAATTCACAACGGATATTGGTTTTTTACGGTTGGACAAAGAAGGGGAATAAAGCTTAGCAACGGACCATGGTTCGTTATAGAAAAAGACTTAGAAAAAAATATTATATACATATCCCATAACGAAAATTATTTAAAACAAGCAAAACGCAAATTTTTAGTTCACGAAATACATTGGATAAACGACACACCTTCAAACTTTGAAAATTTAAAAATTAAAATAAGGCATGGTGAAAAGAAATACTCATGCAAATTAAAACTTATTACAAACAACTTAATGGAAATTTCTTTAAGCAAAAAAAACCATGGGATCTCTCCAGGACAATTTGCAATTTTTTATAAAAATACAGAATGCCTGGGAGGTGCTAAAATTTTAAAAATCATAGAATAATAATTCTACCAAAAAGTTATAAAAAATTTAAAACCTTCAACTTACTTTTCGATCTTAAAGTAATCAACGGATTCTTTTAAATCTTTTACGCTCTCTAACATCTTTTCAGACATTGCAGAAAGTTCTTCACTACTTGAAGCTGTGGTCTGAACTAACTGGCTAACTTGCTCTATTGCATTCTTAAACTGCTCTATTTGAACACTTTGCTTATAACTTTCATTAGAAATATTTTTCACAAGTCTGGCCGTTTGTTCCATACCAGGAACTATTTGTTCAAAATTTTCCCCAGCACGACTTGCAACAGTTAAGCTTCTGTTTGCAATATCAATAATCTCTTTTGCTGATTCTTTGCTTTGATCTGCAAGCTTTCTAACCTCAGCAGCCACAACTTCAAACCCCTTACCTTTTTCTCCAACTCGTGCAGCTTCAATTGAGGCATTTAAAGCAAGTAAATTGGTTTGTCTTGTTATTTCATCAATAATTCCAATTTTTTCAGTAATTACAGTCATTGCCTCAATAGCTTTAACAACAGATTTATGCCCCTCTTTAGTCCTTTCATTAGTATTAACAGCAATTTTTTCAGTGGTAGATGCATTTTCAGTATTCTCAGAAACACCTTGTGATATTTGCTCAATATTTGCTGTCATTTGCTCTAAAGTAGAAGCCTGCTCAACAGCACCAGAACTCAAATTCTGGCTTGCATTTGCTATTTGAATCGCATTTTCATAAAGGTAATCTAGATTTTCAATGACTCCTTTTGCAACTGAAGAAAAATTGGTTCTCAATTGCTCAAGACCTTCGTACAAACTATAAAGCTCTACAGTATCCCATTTACCAAAATTAATATCAGCAGTAAAATTACCAGAAGCAAGTCGCTCAGAATATTCAAGTATCTTATTCAAAGAAGAGCTTAACTTTTTCACAAGATAAAGAGTTGCAATAGCAAGCATAAACAATGTAAATACAAAACTAATTGCTAAGATTATAGTTGTAGCTCGAGACATGTAATTAAAATCATCCTCTGAAGTTCTCATTAAAAGAATAAATCTATTGTTAGACAATTTTAATAACACCTTTTGACTAATTCCCACATATTTCTTACTGCTATTAGGATCATAATAATATACAGTTGAAATTTCTTTATTCTTTTGCAACAAATCCTCAGATGTTTTCTTAATAATATTGGAATAAGAAGCACTAATATCAGTCAAAACGTCACCTGGCAATACTGTATGATGAACCAATAATCTACCCGTAGTATCATAAGCTAGCGCACGACCGCTAGAAAGTATTCCAAAATTAATTCCCCTAAAAGACCTATGTATATAATCCATTGAATAAAAAAACATAAAATAACCAAAAATGTCATCTGTTTCAAAATCTCTTAATGGAATACCTATTAATATATAAGGAATCTGGCCTTTTTTATTTTTTATCTTGGAGATATCTTTAACTAAAGACTCCTCAATAGACCCAGGATCTGCCAACATGACAAAGGAATTGTAAACAATACTTTGAGACTCTTTAAGCTTTGTAAAATATTCTCTATCCCCAATAGATTTGCCAAAATCGCTATTGTCCTTAACAGCCGTAGTAAAAACTATTTTACCTTCTTTGTTTGTGACCATCATATTGCTGCCGGTTTGAACAAGAATTTCAGATTGATCTGAGATAAAACTCAATCTTTTGGATTTGATTTTACTAGCCTCATTAAACTTTTCAACAGAGTTGAAATACATAGAACTAACCCTAACTTTCTCTTCCATTGAAGAAATATAAAGGTTAAAAGAATTTTTAATGTTTCCAATAAGATTCATCATAAGATCAAATTGCTGATCTACTAATTTACTATTAATCATCATTCCAAAAATAAAAAACAAAATTGATATAAAGAATGCTATAAGAACAAGAACAAGTAGCAACATCCTAGCTTTCAGCTTCATACTAACCACCTCTTTCACAAAAAATAAATTCTAAAACTCTGAAAAATCATCATCAAAATTTAAATCCTTATCAGCAATATCAATAGCTTTTTTAGGATCAACTCGCTTATTAATACTTCTTACAGAAGGCTCGTTCTCAATATCTAAAGAATAATTATTATGCCCACCACTGCCATTTGAAATAGAAATTTCATTACTCTTCAAATTTTGATTTTCATCTTTATTAAAAGAATTTTCAGGACAATCCATTAACCTAAAGTCATAATCGTCTTCTTCTAGATTCTCAATCGTAGAATCTTTAATTTTGAAAAATATTACAGATTTTCTGAGCTCTTTAGATTTTTCTAGCATTTTATCGGACATGCTAGAAAGTTGCTCACTGTTTGAAGCTGAAGACTGAACAACTTCTCCAACCTGGTCTAAAGCCATTTTAAATTGAGCAATCTGATCGCTTTGCTTAGAGCTACCTTCTGAAATCTTCTTAACAAGATTGGCCGTTTCTTCAATTTCGGGTAACATTTCTTTAAATATTACCCCCGCCTCGGTTGCTACCCTAGAGTTATCTTCAACTAGTTCTCCAATCTCAAGAGCTGAAATTTTACTAAGATCAGCCAACTTTCTAATCTCACTAGCCACAACAGCAAATCCTTTGCCCTCATCACCTGCCCTTGCAGCTTCAATAGCTGCATTCAAAGCAAGTAAATTGGTCTTTCTAGCTATTTCTTCAATAACACTAACTTTCTCTACAATATCTTGCATAGCAATAACAGATTCTTCTACAGCCTTACCACCTATCTGAGAATTTTCATTCGTTTTTAAAGCTATTTGTTCTGTTTCATAAGAATTATTAGCGCTCATATTAACACCTGAAGCTATTTGCTCAACATTAGCTGACATTTCTTCAAGAGCAGATGCCTGCTGTAGCGCACTAGAGCTTAAATTTTGACTTGAGCTGGCAACTTCTAAACTCGCCTTATTTACATAACTAATATTTCTCAAAACACTTGCAATCGCTACAGAAATAGCTTTTTTCATTTTCACAACCTGAAGACTCAACATTCCAAGCTCATCAAAAACATTATCGTCATCAAAAGCATAATCTTTATTTAAATTCCCTTTAACCATATCTTGAACTAAAACTCTAATTGTATTTAAACGAAAACTAATAATCTTATCTATTCTTGTTAAAAGAACAAAGCTTAACACAATAATGCCTAAGACAGAATATAAGATATAATGAAGTCTTAAACTAGATATTACTCCATAAATATCTTTATAGGGAAGTCGAGCAATAAGTACTCCGCTCTTCTCTCCCAACTTACTACCTATGGGCAACAGCGCATAGTAACACTCTTCTCCCATTTCGGACATAAATATTCTATCAATGGTATAAACCGACACTTCGGTGGGAATATTTGATAAAAGAGGCGGCTTAGAAAAAACATCTTTAAGAACATTTAAAAATTTAGAACTAACCCTGCTGGTTTCATTATATTCTTCAAAAGGATTAACTGCTATATTATTAGGATCCACATAAATAAAATTACCTCTTTTATAAAAACCGAATCTAAATCTATCAAAACTATCTGCTAAAACATCATTAAGTAGATATCCAGCTAAATACCCACAAACAAGCTTATCTTCTGGAGAGTATACAGGCACAATGATTGCAAAAGCCTTTTTTTCGCTTTGTCTAGACCTGATAGCAACTTCTGCGGCTATTCCTTCAGAAAGATTTGAATACCAGCCTATAAATTTTAATTGGCTTTGTCTATAATCCTCAACAGCTTTTTTAAAATAATTAGTATTGGCCTCAGAATGGCCAAAATCCATATTATTCTCATGCCTTGTGCTAACAATTATTCTTCCCTCAAAATCAAAAAAAGCGAATTCTTCAAAAAAGGTATCATTTTTAAGATTGGACATAAAATTATATAAATGTTGTCGATATTTTTTACTCACCTTTACAGAATCAATAACAAATTTTGAATTTTTTCTTAAATCTATCAATTCAGACTCAGAGAAATCTTTTCCTCTATTCTCAGAAATTGCAAATTCTGATATGGTTTCGAGTGCCAAATTAGAAGCCGCACCATTAATTATGACATACAAAGTATCTAAAAAAGATTGCGTAGAAAAAGCTGCCCTTCTTACTTGTGCCCTTGTAAGCTGCTTATAATAATCTTCCAAATAACCACATAAAACAAAGTTAAAAATCATAGAAAAAAGCAATAGTATAAAAATTAAAAACAATAATAAAAATCCAACAAAACCGTATTTAAGCTTCAACAACATAATAAACTACCTCACAAATCATCTACTTATTTAATCAAACAAACTCAAAACTAAAGGGTATCAAAAAAAAACTTACAGCAAAAAATCAAAAACTCTTAAAAAATTAAAAGAATTTTTATAATATGAAAAACAAATTATAAAATATTATTAACTGCTAATGCTTTTTATAGGGCACTCCTAAAAACTTAGGCGCATAATTTCTTTTTGAAAAAAAGATAAGACTTAAAATAATAATTAAATATGGAGTAATAACTAACATTTTGGGAGGCATTATTAAAGACAAAAAGGGCAATTGAGCCAAAACAATTGACAAAGTTTTCATAAATGAAAACAAAAAACTGCCCATTAAAACTCCCAAAGGCGTCCATTTTCCAAAAATTAACATTACAATAGCAATAAAACCCTGTCCCCCTGTAACCCCTTGCACATAGCTTGATGCAACCACTGTTGTAAGAACAGCACCTGAAACCCCCGCTAAAAAACCACTCAAAAGAACACAAAAAAATCTAATTTTATTTATACTAACTCCCACAGATTCTAATACCTCTGGATTTTCCCCGCTAGCATTAATTCGAAGCCCAATTTTAGTGTATTTGAAAACAATATGAAATAAAACCACACTTATGATTGCTATGTATACGGAATATCTTTTACCAAAAATTTGAAAAATAAAAGATTTTTTGCTTAAAATTCCATCAAAAAGTATCGGCAACTTTATTTCTATAGGTGGAGTTGAAATAGAAGAAAAAATCAAAGTACTTATAAAAACAGCAATAGCAGGTCCTAAAAAATTAAGCGCCATTCCAGTTATAATTTGATCTGATTTTAAAAAAATTGTAAAAACAGCGTGCAAAATAGCAAGCACAAGCCCCGCTAGTCCTCCAGCAAAAATTGAAAACAACGGATCATTTGTAAAATATGCAACTGCAGCTCCAGAAAATGCTCCTATTGTCATTATTCCTTCAAGCCCAATATTAATAATTCCACATTTTTCGCTTATAAGACCCCCAAGACCAGCTAAAATCAAGGTTTGAGAATTTATTAGAGTTTCACTAATCAAGAATATTATTATATTTGACACGCTTAACACCTTTTAAAACAATTTTATTTAAAAAATAGCTAGCAGAAATTATAAGAACAATTATTCCCATCATCAAAGATACAATTGAAGATGGAAGGCCCATTAAACTTTGAACCCTACTGCTTCCATAAAGCAACATAGAAAAAAGAATGCTTGAAAATATTATGCCAATTGGTGAATTGTTTCCCATAAGAGAAGCGGCTATCCCATTAAAACCAATTCCCTCCATATAAGATAGCTTAAATATAGCTCTATTAACACCCATGAGCTGAATAGCACCAGCAAGGCCTGCAATAGCCGCTGAGAGAAACATTGAAAAAATTAGTACGGTTTTTACATTAATCCCCATACATCTTGAAGCTTCAATATTGCTTCCTGTGGCATTTATTTTAAATCCAATAATAGTTTTATTAAGCAAAACCCATATTAAAATAGCAAAAATTATACCTAAAATTATCCCAAAATGAAGAGGCGCCTTTAAAAGCTCATTAACAAACGGATGAGAAGACCTATAAGCAAGCCCTTCTGGGGAGAGCTTCCAAGAACCTAAAAAATCAATATATGCACTTTCTTTAATGGGTTTTGAAAAATCACTATTATCTTTTTTAATAAAACTAAAATCTAAAATTATATTATTCAAATAAAATAATATCCAATTGAACATTATTCCTGAAATTACTTCGCTAATATTGAATTTAGCTTTTAAATATCCAATTAAAATTCCCAAACTACCTGACCCTAAAAAAGTAATAATAAAAATAGCAATTACATGTAAAATTGGAGACAAATCAAGCAAAACTGATGCCATTAAAGCAACAATGGATCCTAGTATAAACTGCCCCTCAACCCCAATATTAAAAAGACCCGCTTTTAAAGAAATAGCAATAGAAAGGCCTGTAAAAATTAAAGGAGCTGAATAACTTAAAACATAGCCTAAATGTTTGGGAGAAGAAAATATAATCTCTAATATTATAAAATACATTCTAAAAGGAGAATGACCAAGTGCCATCACCACTAGGCCAACAATTAAAAATCCAACAAATAGAGCAAATACACTAACAACTGCTGAAGAATTTAAAAACTTCAACATAAATTTACTAAATACGTTTTTACTAATTTTCATTTAGTTTAAACCTATCATCATTTTACCAATAACATCAATATCAAAATTGTCCTCTAAGATACCTACTATCTTTCCGTCATGCATTACAGCTATCCTATCACAAACATTAACAAGCTCATCAAGCTCAAGAGAAACCAATAAAACAGATCTGCCTGCATCTCTTTGCTCTATTATTCTTTTGTAAATATTCTCAACAGCTCCAACATCAAGGCCTCTTGTGGGCTGAATAGCCAAAAGAATATCTGGCTCTAAACTAATCTCACGAGCAACAATAACTTTTTGCTGATTGCCCCCAGATAAATACTTTACCTTGTTTAAAATATCTCTTGGTCTAATATCAAAATAACTTACAAGTTGATTGCTCAATTTCCTTAAAATATTAAGATCAAACCCCACAAATTGTCTTTTAACCTTATCAAATTGTCTTTTAATAAAATTGAAAAAATTGAATTTTAAATCAAAATTATTCTTTGAATTAATTTTTTTTAATCTCAAATAATCAGGATCATCAAAACTCTTAAGTCCAATATTTTGCATAACATTAAATTCTAAAATAAGGCCGTGTTTTTGCCTGTCCGAAGGAATATTTCCAATTTTTTTATCTATTCTTTGTTTAATAGTTAAACCCTTTAAAGATTCTAAACTCCCCGAAGAATTTTTTTTCAAAATATCGCCCTTAAATATGCTTTTCAAACCCAAAATTGCATCAACTAAATCCTCCTGACCACTTCCCTCAATGCCTGATATCCCAAGAATTTCTCCATTTCTCAGATCAAGATTAACGTCTTTAACTTTCAAAACTCCTCTCTCATCTTTAACACTTAAATTTTTTATTTCAAGGACATTAAAATGATTTTCAAATTTAATTTTAGATGAGCGAAGTGCAACTTCTTTTCCTACCATTAATGTTGTAAGATCTTTGTCATCAATCTCAGCAATATTAACAGTTTTTACAACCTTACCAAGACGCATAATTGTACATTTCTTTGCAATAGATCTAATTTCTTTTATTTTATGAGTAATAAGTATTACAGTATGCCCCTCTTGCGTGAGCACCTTTAAAATATTCATAAAATCATCAACTTCACTTGGAGCAAGCACTGCTGTAGGTTCATCGAAAATAATAATATCTGCATTTCGATAAAGAACTTTCAATATCTCTATTTTTTGTCCCATACCAACACTTAAGTCCTCAACCTTTTTTTCTAAATTTACCTTTAAACCATACCTTTCCGAGAGAGAACTTATCTTTTTTCTAGCTTGTTTGTAATCAAGAAAACCAAATTTGGAATTTTCATATCCTAAAATAATGTTTTGAACAGCAGTAAATTGCGGAATTAACATAAAATGCTGGAAAACCATTCCAATACCATTTCGAATAGCTTCGCTTGAATCTTTAAAGCTTATTTCTTGCCCTTTTAAAATAATTCGGCCACTATTTATTTGATGAATCCCATAAATAGTTTTCATTAGGGTAGTCTTTCCGGCACCATTTTCTCCAAGAATAGCATGAACCTCGCCCGACTTAAATTCAATAGAAATATTATCATTGGCAATAAAATCACCATACCTTTTTGTAATATTTTCTAATACTAGTACATCTTCTTTCATCAAGCTTTAACTCTAATAAATCTCAAACACAAGTGCTTTACAATATTTTATTCTAATGAAATATTGTAAAGCTTAAAATTTATATTTTCAATAGCATTTTAAATTTTAATAAACAAAATAAATTATCTATAATAATTAATTATCTATAAAAATTAATTATTTATAAAAATTAATTGCTAATAAATAAAAAATGCTTAAAATATAAAAACCTTAATAAAGAGAGCAAATTAATGTTAAAATGAAAGAATAAATAAATTATTACAAAAGAGAGTATTATGAAAATCAAAGCCTGCATTTTTGATATGGATGGAACACTAGTAAATAGCATAATGGATATTGCATTCTCAATGAATTCTGCTCTTTCAAACTTAGGATACAGTAAAATAGAACTAAGCAAATTCAATGCCCTTGTTGGCAAAGGATTTAACAAGTTTGTAATAGACACTCTAAAGCTATTATCTCTTGAACATAATAATCCTAATTTACAAGAAAAACTTTACAAAGAATTTGTTAAAGAATACAATAAAAACCTTTCATTCCAAACAAAACCATATAAAAATATAAAACCCCTTTTAGAAACTATGAATAAACTTAACATTCCAATTGGAATTTTAAGCAATAAGAATCATGAAGAATTAATAAATTTGGTAAAAAATATTTTTGGAAATATATCTTTTTTTGAAATCAGGGGTTATTCAAAAAAATTTCCACCAAAGCCAGATCCTGAAAATGCCCTTGATATGATATTAGAATTAAATGTCCAAAAAGAAGAAATTGCATATATTGGGGACAGCGATGTGGATATGCTAACCGCACTAAACGCTGGATTTATGCCAATAGGGGTTTCTTGGGGATTTAGAAGTGTTCAAGAATTAAAAGAAAGTGGAGCAAAACATATAATACACAACCCACTTGAACTATTGGACCTAATAAAATGAATACAAAAGCATATTTTCCTTATTTATATCATTATCTATTCAATCATGAAAGCATAAAAAGTTTATCTGCCATAGAAAAAGAAATTGAAATGCTTAACTATTTAAAAGAAAACAAAAAAACTATTGCTACATTCATTAAAAATGATTTTGAATCAGAAATAAAAGACCTAATTCAATACGTCAAAGATAAAACAGATATAATGATCACACCATTTATTTTATCTGGTATTGAAGCTATTGATTTTAACATTGTAAAGCCTCTTTTTAGCAAAGAATTGACAAAAAACGACTTAAATTTAATATTTAACTTTGTCAAAGTCAACTCGTCTTTAAGAAAAGAATTCTTTTATAATTTTAATGCTATAAGCAATGGATACATTACCTTTTATATAAACAAGCTATTTGAAGGAAAAAATTCTTATACAATATATTTAATACAAAAGGAAAATAAAGCACTTTATTCATCAGACATCATAAAAAATTATATAAAGATACTACTGCTCTTAAAAGTATTGGTAATTAAATACTGCTTTGAAAAAGGAATAGAGCTTACTACTAAAAACATTGAATCAACTTCAAAAGCAATAAGCAATGATACTGATTTTCTAGACGAAAAAACAGCCAAGCTTATAATTGAAAGCTTTTTCAAATATGAGACTTTACAAACAATGTCCCCAATTTCAACATTAATTGCCATTTTTTCAGCCAGAGCAAGAACTCCAAAATATAAAAATAATCCGATTAAAGGTTTTATTGGATATGATGAAAGTTGGTTTTCAATAAAACAATCGGGCTCTAAAGAATACGATTCAAGAATCATAAAAGAATTATCAGAAATAGCCAAGGGAAATAAATGGTAAAAAAATTTTCAATTTTCTTAAAAGCAATAATAATTTTTTCAATATTTGAACTTTTAATCGAAGAGCTCTCAATAATTCTTTTTTTACCATACAAAATACGATTTGCACTAATATTTCTTGGTTTCCTATTTGACACAATTTTTATTTTCATTTTTTTATACAAAATAACCAAGGCTTACCTTTCTCAAAGATTAGAAATCTATGTCAGAAACAATCTATTCTTCGATATAATTCACTGCCTTATCCCTTTAGCATTTTATAGCTCATATCAGCTTAAAAACATAATTGTCGCTCATGAAACAATATTAAACCCAATAATGCTATCACTTTTCAAGTTAAGATTTTTAAGACTCCTTAGATTTAACGATCTAATAATAGAAATATATTATAATTCAAAAGAAAAAAACCTAATACTAATAGCATTTGCTAGAACATTTTCAATGAGTTTATTATTACCATTTACATTTTTTATAATAATATCAAGCTCAAAAATTGTAAATTCAATACCAGAAAAACAAGAATTTAATATTATTAAAAATATATCAATAATAAATGAAAAAGCTTACATTAAAGAAAAATATCCCTTCATCTTAATAATCAAGGAAAAAGATGACATAATATACTCAAAATCAGACGAAATATTTGTTTACTACAGCCCTAGTGAATACAGAGTAATAGAAATAGAGAAAACAAAATTTTATATAGATAAATATTTGCAAAGAAAAAGCGATTCTATTCTTGGAATTTTTCTATTTACATTGTTTGCATCATTTACTATTTTTTTAATGAATTTTTATAAATTTTTTAAAGCAAGTTTTTTAAATCCCATTATTTTAATGACAAAAATTTTACAAGACCCATTAGAATATCGAAAAATTCAAATTCCTTTTACTTTAAGCGAAGAAAAAGTATATGAACTTGTAAAATCATTTAACAATCTTTTACTAAAAGAAAAATTAAGCGCAAAGCGAAAAAGCAAAATACCTTTAGAAATTGAAAAAGTAAAAAAAATAATTAATAAAAACCAGGAAATAAAATGAAAATTCAAATAATTATAGTACTGCTTACATTGTTGAATTTTCAACTTAACGCCAGACTTTTGGACATCTCAATTGACAAAAGAGCATATGAAGAAATAAAAAAATATTCGTCTTACAATTTAATTTTAGAAAAAGAATACTATACCAATTTCCCAACAAGCGAAATAGAAAAAAATATTTACAAACTAACAGAACATTTTGTAAAAAGCATAATGCTCAATAAAACTAATTACAGCCTATTAAATTCAAACTACAAAGAAGCAAATAAATATCTAATTCAAAGCGAACTTATTGATAAAAAATTTTTAAAATATAAAATATTTAAAATTAAAAATATAAATGGGATTTTTAAAAGCTATTCACTAATATACACAAAAAAAGGATTTTATAAATTAGAGCTTTACATAGAGAATAATGCAGAACCTCTAAAAATATTCAACCTTAACATTACTTATTTTTTAAAGAATTTAGATAAAATAAGTAATGAAATGATTTTTTTCCCAAGGGAATGAAAATAATAAAATTAAAGTATGAACTTTTTTTATAAATAATTTATTTAACAAATACAGACATTACTCTTTGCAGAACCTTTGCCCTATCCAATGGTTTAACAATAAATGTTTTTGCTCCTTTTATTAAGCAATCCTTAACTAATTGTTCTTTTCCTAAAGCAGATATCATTATCACTCTAGCATTTTTATCAAATTCCATAATATTAGAAAGACAAGTTATTCCGTCCATTTTAGGCATGGTAATATCAAGAGTGACAATATCAATATTAGGATAATGATTCTTGTATTTTATCACAGCCTCCTCTCCATCAGCTGCCGTATCAATAATATTAAAGCCTTCTGATGTAAAAATTTGAGTAAGCTGCTTTACAGTAAAAACAGAGTCATCAACAATTAAAACATTAAAAGGAATGCCTGTATCATAATTGATTCCCCTAGGCTTAGATGAAGAATCTGCAGCAATTGTAGTCTTTTGGATCATATTAACCTCTCTTTTCTAATAAAAAGAATTTTTTTCATATCAAACCCTCTCTCTTATTGCAATATTAACTTCTATAATTTTACCATCAGGCAAAGAAAAAGGAACAATTAAAGCCTCAGAACCTTTATTACTTATTTTCATATTTTCTCCATAAATAAAAGCTGGGGGGGTTATATCAAATACGAAACCTTTGGCATGCAAAGTAGTAACAAAATTTCCAGCAATAATATTGCCAACCTCAGTTAAAGTTGCAGCAACCATCTCTTTTGTTTCTTCATCATCAAAATCATCATACTCTTCAAAATTTAATTTAGAAGCAACAAAAAGAGCTGTTTCTATATCCATATCAATAATTATACTACCCTCAACAGACCCAGCAAGTCCTACTATTACAGAAACACCTTTTATCTTTTGATTTATTGACTTAAGACCGGGTTTACCCATTTCTATATTCTCAACAAGCAACATATCTCTTAAAACCGAAGAAGCAGCATCCAAAAATGGCTCTATATAATCTATTCTCATTAATTTCTCCTTTAGACTTTCCTGTACAAGTTAAAATATTTTGTGGATTTTTCTTTTATAAAAACATCATTATTTTTAAGCTCTTCGTTATCTCCCAAAACCAAAAGAGCCCCTTTAATAGCTTTAGAAGCAATGATATTTAAAATTAAAATTTGATCTTTACTATTCAAGAAACATAAAACATCTTTTAAAAAAATCATTCCCAAATTATCAGGCAAATCTGAAAAAAGAGCATCGGAATATTCAAACAAAACATTGCTTAGAATTTCTGACTTAAATTTATAAACTCCGGGACTTTGTTCAAAAGAGTTCCTACGGTAAATTTCGCTAATGCTAATTTCTGGTTCTGAAAACATCAACTTAGAAGTTTCAACAACTTTTGATAAATCATTATCAATGGCTGTTAACTTAAAAGGTTTTACATAATATTCAGACAAAGCATTGGCTAAAGCCATAGTCTCCTTCCCGCTACCACAACCAATTTCCAATACATTGAAAATAGAATTTAAGTTATTAATAAAACTTAAGCGATTCTTAACAATTTCATTTTTAAATTCTTCCAAACAATCAGCTCCCCACAAATTTCCTGATGATTTTGAATAAAATTCATTTAAAAAACTATCGTAAGGCAAGTAATCAGCATCAACCATACTAAATTTTACTCCAACTTTTTCCAAAAACACATCATTTACTAAAGAAGCATTAAACGAATATTTCAAAAGATTTTTTTTAATATTTTCCAAATTAAAAGTCGCAGTATTACTTAGAGTTGAATTTTCATTGTTGTCATCATTTTTTGAAGAAACCTTATTGGGAAAATCACTCTTATAATTTTCCAGCATATCTAAATTATCACAATCGCTTAAAAAGTCGCTTTTTTCAACAAAATTTTGACCGGGTTTTAACAACTTTTCTTCTTCGCCATAATTAAAAATTTTAAAAACATTAAGAAGTATATAAAGCTTTTCGTTATAATCTACAATACCCTTTATATAGTTTATTAAAGAATCCTGAGATAAAACTGGGTGCGGATCTTGAATAAGGCTAGAATCTATTGAAAAAACATTATTAATTTTATCAACAATTACCCCTATAAGAAGATCTTCGTTTTTTAAAACCATAATATCTTCAAGATCTTTTTTATTAAATTCTAAATTAAACATTATTCTAAGATCTATAATGGGAATTATTTCGCCCCGTAAATTATCAAGCCCAGCTACATACTTTTTAGCATTTGGAACATAAGTAAAATTACTAGATTTTCTAATTTCTTTAACCTGCATAATATCTACTAAATAATGATCCGAACCAAGCTCAAAAGAAACAACTTTAAAATCAAAATTGGTCAATTTAGAATTACAATTTTTATCATCTAAAATTTTGGGTCCAAAATAAATTTCTTTTATCTGCACAAGAGATTCACTCCTTAGTATCCTTTTGTAAATCAAAAAGTTTAAAAACATCAATTATCAATACAACCTTACCATTGCCAAGCGTAGTAGCCCCAACTATACCCGCACTTGATGAAAATTTATCCTTAATAGGCTTTACTACAAAATCTTCCTCACCAAGAATAAAGTCTACAACAATTGCTGTCTTTATGTTGCTAGTATTAACAACTATTAAAAATTTTTCTATTAATGAATCATCTCTTGTTATGTTAAAAAGTTTATCAAGCCTGAGAACAGAAATGACTTCATCTCTTAAATTATAAACTTCATGATAATTTTCAAGCAATTTTATATCATGCTCAGTTATTCTATGAGTTTCAAGAACATTGTTTAAAGGAATCACATAAGTTTCAGGCCCCGACTTTACTAAAAGACCTTGTATAATCACTAACGTCAATGGTAATTTAATTTTAAAAATTGTTCCAAGGCCAATTTTTGATTCCACCAAAATAGTTCCATTAAGCTTTTCAATGCTTTTTTTCACAACATCAAGACCAACTCCCCTACCTGAAAGGTCTGTAACTTGAACTGCTGTTGAAAACCCAGGAGAAAAAATTAAGTTAATAAGTTCAAAATCAGAGTAAATTGCATCTTCTTTTATTGTTCCCTTTTCAATTAATTTGCGCCTAATGACCTTTGGATCTATACCAATCCCATCATCTTCAATCTCAATTGATATTACATTACCCTCATTCTTAGCACGCAAAATTATAGTACCCGCTTTGCTCTTTCCCTTTTTAACTCTCTCTTCAGCTGTTTCAAGGCCATGATCCATTGAATTTCTAACACAATGCATCAAAGGATCTACAAGGTCATCTATAACAGACTTATCAAGCTCAGTTTCTTCTCCTTCCATTTTAAGATTTACAATCTTATTTAATTTCTTTGAAAGATCTCTGACAACTCTTGTAAACCTTGAAAATATATTAGATATTGGCAACATTCTAGTTTTTAAAACACTTTCATGCAAATCTGTAATTATTCTTGACAGTCTGCCAGAGGTCATTTTAAAATTTTGAAGGAGTCTGAAAAAAGAATTTCTCAATTCAGATATATCATTAAGGGTCTTTTCCATTTTAAAACTCATCAAAGAATTAATATGTGATTCGATCTCATCTTCTAATGCTAAACCTGCATCTTTGAAAACTATCTTTAAATCAATTAAAAAATTTCTCTGAAAACTTTCTTGATAATCATAAAAATAATTAAAATTATAAAATAACGTAATCATTTCTGAATTTATTTGATTATAAGATGATTTACTTATTACGGCCTCACTAACAAGATTTAATATGTAATCTATTTTTTTACTATCTATTCTAATTAAATTAACATTAATTGGACTATTTTTCTTAATATTTTTATTTTCCTTAAGAGGTTCTTCATGGTTTTCTTTTAGCTTTACATTCTTTAAAGATTCTAAATTAACATTTTTGATTTCAAAATGACTAACAACATCTGGTAAATTAATCTTTTTAGCAATACTCTCTTCACTGGTATTTGATATTAAGTAATATATTACAAAATCAAAAAACTTATCTGCCAACAATTCGCTAGAATCTGGGAGAGATTTAAAAATTTTACCAAGACTTTTTAATGCTTGAAGCATTTGAAGCCCACTAATAGTAGCCATTGGATTGTCTTTTACAAAATCCAGTCTAACTTTAAATAATTTTTGATTTTCAACCTCAAGAAATAAATCAGAAATCTCATCCTCTGTAAAATCAAAATCATCATTTAAAACAAAATTGGAATCTGAACCAATATCTTTAATCTCTTCATCTGCAAACTTTTTTAATTCTTCTTTTACGTTAAATTCATCAATCAAATAACTTTCAATTAAAATTGAAGAATCTAAACTTTTTTTTACGCTCTCTATATCTGAATATATCAGATAATAATCAACTCTTTTTAAAAATTTATCCTCTATGATTTGCTCATATTTAGGAATTGTATGAAGTACAGATCCTAATTTTTTTAAAATATTAAATATTTTTAGTCCACCATTTTCAACTTCAAAATCGCTATTTGCATTAAAAACAACGCTGATCCTTAAAACCTTTTGTCCAATTCCTAGTCCTTCTCTTATCTCCTCAAGATCTGATTCTGAAAGACAAAAATTGTTTTTAGTTGAATTTTCGTCAAATCTCTTAATAAAAGTCTGATCATCAATTACTAAAAATTGCTTTAATTTGCTTTTAAGATCACTTATGTCATTCAAATAAACCTTACCATCAAGACGAAACGCAAGCATTTCTTTAATAACATCTAATGAGCTTAAAAGCAGATCAACAAGATCATTATTTATATTTACCCTATCATCTCTAATAGCATCAAAAACATCTTCAACAATATGAGTAAAATCAGATAGCTCCATCATATCAAGAGAAGCAGAGCTTCCTTTTAAAGTATGAGCTGCCCTGAATATTTCATCAATAGTATCAGAATTATTAGGATCATCCTCTAATGACATAATATTCTCTTCAAGGATATCTACAAGATTTTGAGCCTCTTCAAAAAAAACTCCTAAAAGCTCTTCATTTTCCAAATCTAATATTTCCATACTATTTCCTATTATCTTATATATGTAAAGCCAACCTTTAGGTAGCTTTACATATTAATTTAAACCTAATTTTTCGGAGATTATTCTTTAGGTTTTTCACTCTCAACCTTTTCTACAAAGTTTTGAAAAGAGCCTTCAGGCATAGAAATTTTTTCTCTAAGCTTTAAAACTCTTTTAAAAGTTTCGTGTGCCTTTAATTTACGAAGAGATTCAGTTCCACTGGTCTCATAAACTTTAAATACAGACTCACTGTCAATATCAGAATCTATTGAAACACTCAACTTATCATAAAGAACTCTTAAGTCTTTAACATAAAAGATAAAATTTTGCTCTTTTGAACTATGTGCCTTTGAAACTCTAAAAGCCTTAAATCTCATTTTACTTGAAGCAAGAGGATAATTTGGAACATCGTCTTTAATTATTCTAGATGATATATTAGGAATATAGTTGGGATTTGACCAAATTAAATCTGCCCACCCTTTAAACTTTAAAGTACCCATAGAATAAGCATATTCCATGCCATTCATATCTTCAAATAAAACTTCAAGATCTATCTCATATCCCAAACTATAAACAGATACCTTAATTTCTTTCATGGTCTTAATGTTGTCAATAAGACCTTTGCCTAAAAATTGATTTCCACTTTCTCCCGAATAAAAAGGAATTTTAAATGGTGGCATAATCATAGCAGATGATTGAGAATAACTTGGAAATAAAACTCTTACTCCTAAAATAGTATCGCCTGCGTACCTTTTTGACTCACCCTTAACAACAGCAGGCGCAACAACTGAATTTTTAACGTAGGCCTGCAACCTTGCAGAAGGAGTAAGCAAAACGCTCCAATTATTTATCCCAAGATCCACAACCATATCTTCCGGCTTAACAATACTAGAAGCGCCCGAATATACATAATCAACATAATTTGTAAGATCGAGTCTAGTTGAACTTGGATCTCTTGCAAGCTCGGCAAAATCTAAAACTAATTCTCCAGGCTCTGGCCTTTTGGAACCCTCTGCTAATCCATCAGCCTCTTGAGCAAAAAGAACAGTGGATAATAAAAAAAATAAAATACTTTTAGCTTTCCTTTTCATGTAAACCAACTCCTTATATATATAAATCTTTTATAAAATTTTCGTTTTTTAATTGTTGTTATTAGTAAAATTAAACTTATCAACTTTGCTCCTTCAAGATACACCCTTCAACAAGAATAACAAGCTTTTTTATCTTACCAGGATAGTTAAAGCGAATTGTTTTTATCAAAGACACAGCAAAAAGATTAATCTTAACATCAAAAGATTCATAAGATTCATTATAATCACCATTATTAAAAGAATCATAAAATTCTCTTGAAAGATTTATATAATAAACTCCATACTTTAAAAAAGAATATAAAAATCTTGTATCACTTAATAAAAATCCAAAAGAAAAACCTTCATTGCTTCCCAAAAGAAAATCTTTTACTAAAAGATCTAAATTATCTTTCAAATTTTTTTCATCTCTTAAATATCTTAAATTAGAAACAAACCCCTTGCTAGAATGAAAATAAAAAATCTTTTTTGAAAAAAGATTATCATAATTTAAAAAAATCATGCAAATAGAAAACAAAAAGCTCGCTGCTAAAAGCCCCAAAAGCACTCTAACCATATATTCTTTTTTCGAATTAAAAAATTTATAAATCATTGCATTATATTTAAAAAATACATCCGAAATATTATTTTTCATAAAAACTTATAAATTCCATTAAAGCTTTAAGTATTAGAATATTAAACTTGCTCATGTAATTATAATCCAAAATTAATTTAGCATCTAAAACATTGGACAAAAACCCCATTTCAATCAACACAGAAGGCATGCTGCTGTTTTTTATTACAAACCATTGCTCTTCTCTGATTGGTCTAACATTAGTTTCGCTTAGCTCATTCTTAAACACTTTATACAAAATTTCAGCCAATCTTTTTGATTCATATTTATATTTAATATCTAGTATATCATTAAGCTCGCTTAAGTATCTATTACCCTTAATATCATATCCTTTAAAATCTTTAATAACTTCTCTTTTGGAATCCTTAGGAAGATACCAAAACTCAACTCCTCTAGCTTCACTGTTTGGAGCATCGTTAGCATGCATGGATAAAAATATAACATTATTTGGGAAATTTGGCTTTATTGCATTTGCAAATTCCGAACGTTCCTTTAAAGTCAAATAAACGTCATTTATACGAGTTAACAAAATATTTTTATTTACAAAATAATTACTTAAAATTTTAGACAAATATATAGAATAGGTTAATGCAAAATCTTTTTCTTGAAGCACAACATCATAACCATTTATCTTTAAAGTTACAACCGCACCAGTATCATGTCCACCATGTCCAGGATCAATGATTATTGAAGTAATTCTGGGTTTATTATAATCTTTAAGAGAGCTGAAATAATTTTCAATTTGTTTTAATACCTTTTGACTTATTAAAATTTCTCCACAAATGTCAATAATTGGGTCTATAAACATATAATAACCAGAAGATGTAAGCGCATATTCAAAGCCTACCCTAAACTTCAAATACCCCTTATCATTTTCAATTGTAAAAACATCATTTTCAATGTTAAAATCAAACCTAAAAACATTAGTATCAAAAAAATCAAGAACATTTAAATAATCGAGGGTCTTAGAATACAAGCTTAAATATGAAAACAAAATCAAATCAATAAATAATATCATTTTCCCAAAGCTCAATGGCACTCTTTAAGTCTCCTTTGAATCTTAAGCTATTTTTAATAATCTCACCTTTTATCTCCTTAAATTCTCTTTGAAAGAGAAAAGGATTAATTTTGTATTTTAAACAAATTTTACAAAACCTTAAAAAAGAAAAAATAACACCATTACCAACAAAAATTGGAACATAATTCTTAAGCAAAAAAATCACAAAACTTTTATTTTTGGTCAAATTTTCTGGCGAATTTAATGCAGTATACTGGATTCTCAGCTTTCTATAAATATAAACACGTTCTCCAAAATAAACAGCTCTTAGTCCAAAATCTATTCTCTGAAAGTATTCATTTTGAATCCTTGCGTCAAAACCTCCAAGCTGAAAAAATTTCTCTTTAGAATAAAGTCCGCAATAATCCATGGTAATCAAAGTTTTTTCATAGTCTTTCTCAGAATTTACTAAAATTACCTTAAACTTTTGTTTTTTATCTATACTGGGAAGAAAAATTGAAGGAATCATTTCCTCTTCTTTATCAAAAAACTCACCCCCAACAAGAAGAATATTTTTTTTAACTATTTCATCGAATATATTTGAAATCCAAAAAGGATTTAACAAGTACATATCACTTTGCAAAACAAAAACAAAATCACAGTTGGATTCTTTCATTGCTAAATTAACCTTTTCTCCAGAATTTAAATCATCAGAAAGTAAAATAAATTTTAACTTGCCATAACTTTCTGAGATAAACTGCAAAGAACTTCTATTACTCTGTTTTTCAATTGAAATTATTTCTCTTATAAAGTCAAAATTTGATAAAAATTCAAACAAATCTTCTCTAAAAATTTTTGTTCCTCTGCTTAATATTACGAAAGAAATTCCAAAAGAAGATTTTTGTGAATAATTATTTTTAGATTGAATAACAGTATATGAATAGCTACTACCTGGAAGACGCATAAATTACTTTTAAAATCCTTACAATTAAATTATAATAATCATATGTTACATAATACAATGTTAATTGCAAGAACAATGAATATTAATACATTATCCTATAGCATGGTTATTATCATTTTTACACTCATTTCTTGTAATCATAAGAATATACAGTACGACAAGAGAATTAAAAAATTTTTAGATAAAAACAAAATTGAATATAAAATAGACTCAGAAAATGACTTTATAGCATTTAAAGATATAAACAATAACGAAAAAGAAGAGATAATCATCAGATCAAGACTAAACTCATATAAAAATTCAAAGATAAGAGAAATATTTGGAATTGTAAAAGTATTTGATATAAATACACAAAAAATAAAAGAAATATCTGACTCACTTATGAGCGACAGTTATAATAACAGAGTATTCGGATCATGGGAGATTATTCATAATACAGAAAGAGGAATAAACTCTTTGGTATATATTGTAAAAGCAGAAGAATTTGCAAGTGATACATTTTTGCTTGATGCAATTGATGAGATTGCCTCAACAATAACTATTTTTAAAAAAATAATAACAACCAACAACGAAAACACTGATAATAATAAAGAAAATAACAAGACAAATGAATCAAATGAACAGTCCCCCTTAAAGCAAGAAAAAACAAATTTAACAAAAGAATCTAATAAAAATGAACTTAAAGAAGATCAAATCGAAGAAGAGCTTCAAGAAATTAAAGCCCAATAATTTCAAAATCATTCTACCAATAAAGAATTAATATCAAAGCAAAAATGTACCTTGTCACCTATTTTTATTTGAAATTTAGAAAATGAGCCTCTTGGAAGCTCAAGAGCATACTTTGCCTTATAAAGAGAATTAACATTTACCCTAGAGTACGGTTCTAAATCATAAATCTCTTTAATAATTCCATTTGAATCAATATAAGCTATTTCAAGCAGCAAGGATGTATTTTCCATCCAAAAAGATAAATTTTGCTCTTGTTTAAAAACAAAAAGCATTCCATTACCATATTCAACTTTTTGGGTACCCATGTAGCCCTTTGCCCTATCAAACTCATTAAATGCTATTTTTACAAAAAACCTGGCCCCATTTATCACAACTTCTTTATCGTAAAAATGATCAGTAAAAGATAAAAAAGACATCGATAAAACTAAAAATAAAAACCGTTTTAAAATTTTTTTCCAATTATAAGCCTTATTAAAAATCATTTATTATAATTTGAAACATAAGATTTTAAAGTCATTCTTAAAATATTTTTATTTAAAACAATAATACAATCACCAAGATCCCATAAATAATTCAAAGGTGTTACCAGTGTAGCCTCGCCAAACTTTTTCTTTACCTCAATAAAAATTGCATACTGAGATATTAATTTTTTATCAAAAACAAAAGTATACGAAAACATTTTATTTTTGTCAAAATTAAAAACAGCATATTTTAAATGGGTTTTAGCAATAAATTGTAAAGTTTGCTTCTTAGCATAAGGGAATTCAACTTCTTCAACATCATAATAAAAAATCGTGCTCTTGAGAATATTCTCTTTAACAGACTCCATGCTAGAACCCATAACAAAAGATGTAAAAATAGAAAATAAATAAAAAACTGTAATACCCATACAAAGCCTTTAGCCATAAACAATATAAAGAAAAAGTATAATAAATAAAAAACTTGAAAATAAATAAAGCAAAATATTAACATTAATCCCAAAATAGAAAAGCCTTACAAAGACCTTGGAGGCTGATCTATCACTTACCATTCTTACTCTTTCTTTTCTTTTAAAAGGTTTTTCTTTAAGTTCTTGAAAAGGACTGTAATGACAATTAGGACAACCTTCTCCAAAAGCAGAAACTGGACCTACATGCCTACAATTTGGACATTCGATATCACCAAGCTTAGCAGCACAGTTAGGACAAATAGATCTATTAAGTCCAACTTTTTCACCACATTGCTCGCAAAAAACTTCAAAATTTACCTTTGCCAAACGAAAATTCCTCAAATTTTACTTAAAAATAAGTATTTAAAATACTATATAATTAATTATAATAAAAAATGTATGAATATTACATATTTAAGGAATACTAAAGCATGAAATCGGGATTTGCAGCAATACTTGGTAGACCATCAACTGGAAAATCTACCCTTTTAAATTCAATATGTGGACATAAAATATCAATAATATCCCCTATTCCGCAAACAACTAGAAATAAAATAAAAGGGATCTTTACGGACGACAGAGGACAAATTATTTTTATAGACACACCAGGATTTCATCTGAGTAAAAAAAAGTTTAACATTGCAATGATGAAAAACATCCACTCTTCAATAGGAGAAGTTGAACTCATTTTATACATAATAGACACTCAAGACAAACCTGGTGAGGAAGAAAATAAAATGTTAGAAATAATTAAAAACTCTAAAATCAAATTTTTAGTAATACTTAATAAAATCGACCTTAAAAATACAAAAATAAATGCAATAATGCAATTTCTAAAAGAAAAAGAAATAGAATATAACAATATAATTAAAATATCTGCTGAAAAAAAAATTAACACAGAAGAACTAAAAAATAAAATTTATGAAAATTTTTCAGAAGGCCCACTTTATTATCCACAAGAATACTACACCGATCAAAAAATAAATTTTAGAATTAGTGAAATAATAAGGGAAAAAGCTATTGAAAACCTAAAAGAAGAGCTTCCCTATTCTTTGTATGTGAATATTGATACCTTAGAAAATAAAAAAGGAAGTCTTTTTATCAGGGCAAATATTTTTGTAGCAAATGAAAGTCAAAAAGGAATAATTGTAGGAAAAAACGGTAAAGAAATAAAATCAATAGGAGAAAGAGCAAGAAAAACAATTGCAAAAATTTTTGAAACAAAATGTAACCTATTCTTACAGGTAAAGCTTAAAAAAAATTGGAATAAAGAAGATAAGCTAATAAAAAGACTTATAAATTAAGATTTAACTACAACTTCTTAAATTCTTGAAACTTGAAAAACAAAATGCTAAAATTTACTTAAATTTAAATTAGGAATAAAATGTGAAAACAGCACACTGGGCAGATTTTTACGCAGAAAAAATAAAAAAAGAAAAAGGTCCAAAAAACTTATACACAGTAGCATCAGGAATTACTCCATCTGGAACTGTGCACATTGGCAATTTTAGAGAAGTTATCTCGGTAGACCTTGTAGCAAGAGCTCTAAGGGACTCTGGATCAAAAGTAAGATTTATTTATTCTTGGGATAATTACGACGTATTTCGAAAAGTTCCCCAAAATATGCCAGAGCAAGAACTTCTTAAAACTTATTTAAGGCAAGCAATAACAAGGGTTCCTGACACAAGAAGCCACAAAACAAGTTATGCAAGGGCTAACGAAATTGAATTTGAAAAATATCTGCCTATAGTGGGGATCAATCCTGAATTCATTGACCAAAGTAAACAATATACTAGCAAAGCTTATGCAAACCAAATAAAATTTGCACTTGATCATAAAAAAGAACTGTCTGAAGCATTAAACGAATATAGAACTTCCAAGCTTGAAGAAAATTGGTATCCAATCAGTATATTTTGCACAAAGTGCAATAGAGACACAACAACTGTAAATAATTATGACAATTATTACTCTGTTGAATACTCCTGTGAGTGTGGAAATCAAGAATCTCTAGATATAAAAACTACATGGGCTATTAAACTTCCCTGGAGAATAGATTGGCCTATGAGATGGAAATATGAAAAAGTTGACTTTGAGCCTGCAGGGAAAGACCACCACAGCAGTGGCGGCAGCTTTGATACATCTAAAAATATTGTAAAAATTTTTCAAGGCAGCCCTCCTGTAACATTTCAATATGACTTTATTTCAATAAAAGGACGTGGTGGAAAAATATCCTCCTCATCAGGAGATGTCATATCACTTAAAGATGTTCTTGAAGTCTACACACCCGAAGTCACAAGATTTTTATTTGTCGCTACAAAACCAAATACTGAATTTTCAATCTCATTTGATCTTGACGTGATTAAAATATACGAAGATTACGACAAGTTTGAAAGAATCTACTATGGAGTAGAAGATATAAAAGAAGAAAAAAAAAGAGCATTTAAAAGAATTTACGAACTATCTCAGCCATACATGCCAAGCAAAAAAATCCCTTATCAAATCGGATTTAGACATTTAAGTGTAATCTGCCAAATATTTGAAAATAACGTAAATAAAATTTTAAATTACTTGAAAAACGTTCAAGAAGATCAAAAAGATAAGCTAATAAATAAAATAAACTGTGCAATTAATTGGATAAGAGATTTTGCACCTGAAGATTTCAAATTTTCATTAAGATCTAAATTTGACAATATAGAAATACTAGAAGAAAATAGCAAAAAAGCAATTAATGAACTTTTGGATTTTTTAAAGAAAAATTTTGAAATTACTACAGAACAAGATATTCAAAACGAAATATATAAAATTTCAAGAGAAAATAATATAGAACCCGCTTTGTTTTTTAAACAAATTTACAAAATTTTAATCGACAAAGAAAAAGGGCCCAAATTAGCTGGATTTATCAAAATAATTGGCATTGATCGCTTTGAAAAGATTACAAGTAATACATTTAAGACTTAAAATTAATAAAAAAATAAGTCATAATTATATGACTTATTAACACTTTAATACAAATAAATCGTTACTTTAACTTTCCTTGACTAGCAACAGATTCCATTGCCTTTTTAATTTTGCTTTCATCTCCTAAATAGTAATGTTTAATAGGGTTTAAATTTTTATCTAATTCATAAACTAAAGGAATGCCCGTAGGAATGTTAAGCTTTAAAACATCTTCTTCACTTAAATTGTCAAGATATTTAACAAGCGCTCTTAAAGAATTGCCGTGAGCAGCAACAATAACTTTTTTACCTTCAAGAACTTCTTTTGCAATCTCATCAGTCCAATAAGGAATAACTCTTGCAACAGTATCTTTAAGACACTCTGTTGAAGGAAGTTCCCTTTTGGGGATATTTTTATATCTTGGATCTTTTATTGGATGCCGGTCATCAGACTCATCTAAAGACATTGGAGGCACATCATAACTACGTCTCCAAATTAAAACCTTATCTTCCCCATATTTTGCAGCTGTTTCTGACTTATTTAAACCTTGCAAAGCCCCATAGTGTCTTTCATTTAATCTCCAGGTTTTTTTTACACTAATATAAGACTGTCTCAATTCTCGCAAAATAATATTTAAAGTGTCATTAGCCCTTGACAACAAAGAACTAAAAGCAATATCAAAAGAATAGCCTTCTTGTTTGAGAAGCAAGCCCGCCTCTACAGCCTCATCGATACCCTTGTCAGAAAGTTTAACATCTGTCCAACCAGTAAAAAGATTTTCTCTATTCCACTCACTCTCTCCATGTCTTACTAAAACTAATTTATACATAAAATCTCCTAGCATATTATTTTATTTACCAATACTAATAATTATAAATTAGCATAAAATCTAGTCAAGATTACAACCTTAATTAAATAATGATATACTTTAAAATAAATTAAGCTTTAATTTTATCAAGCAAGGAAAAGAATTTATGGAAAATCAAAAAATTTTGGTAGCTAAATATGCAATTGATCACTACATCAAAAGCAATATGAACCTTGGAATCGGAACAGGTACAACCATTTATTATGCAATAAAATATTTAAGCGAAAAGATCAAATCGGGTAGCTTAAAAAATTTAAAATTCTATACAACCAGTAATGATACAAAATATTTACTCTCAAAAGAACAAATTCCTTATGAATCAAATTTTTCAAAACTTAACAAAAATCTAGACATTGCAATTGATGGAGCTGATGAAATTTTATTAGGAAAAAAAAGCTTAATAAAAGGAATGGGAGGTGCCCATCTAATGGAAAAAGTAATAGCCTACAATTCAGAAACATTACTAATAATAGCAGATGAAACAAAAATTGTTAAAAAATTAGGAACAAAAATGCCTATTCCCATAGAAGTTGCCCAAAATGCTGTTGGATTTATTATGACTAGACTTGAAGAAATGAATTTAGAGACAACCTTAAGAATTTGTAAAGAGAAAAAAGGACCCACCATAACTGATAACAATAATTATATCTTAGATATAAAAATGCATGTGGAAAATCCTGAAGGAACAGAAAAATACTTCAAACTATTTCCAGGTATACTTGAGATTGGAATATTCAACCATAAAAACACAAAAATAGTTTATTATCAAGACAAACAAATTAAGGAAGCCTAAACTTAACTTTAAAAAAGTTATCATTAAAATAGTTTATAATTTTTACTAAATAAAAATCTAACTTAAACCTTTCCCTTCCTCTTAATAGGATAATATTATCATCAAAAACAAATTTTCTACTTAAAGTTGAGCAGTAATTAATAAACTGCAAAAATTGTTTTTCATTATACTCAAATCTAAGTCTAAGAGCCCTCAAGCTGACACCTTGAATGGTTCCAAGCCCTTGAATAAAATGATAAACAAAAAACTCCAAATCCTCTAACAATTCAAACGCTACTAAATGATTATTTGCTTTAACAAAACTGCCAGCTTTTCTAATCAAAGCTCTTACATTATTATTCTTGTCATTGCAAAAAAGTAGGCTTACAGCATGTGATCCTAATCCTAAATACGGTTTCAACTCCCAATTTAGTTTATTGTGCTTGCTTTCATGCCCCTTTAATGCAAAATTAGTAATTTCATAATTAATGTAACCACTAGATTCTAAGCAATCTAGGGCATAAAACCACAGCTTTTCAGAATCAATACCGTTATAAAAATCTCTCAAGATAAAGCCTTCCTCTTCACATATAAAATCGCTAAAACAAATATGCTCAGGCATATATGAAAGCAATTCTTTCAAATCTCGCTTAAGATGCAATTTTTTTTGCAAAGGCATATTGATAGTCATGTCAATATTTAAATCAAAAGAAAATTTTCTAATATTGTTAATCAAAATATTTAATTTTTCATAAGAAATTTCGGGCATCCCCATAATCTTTCTAAACTCTAAAGAAAAACTTTGAACACTAAGATTAATTCTAGTAACACAAAATTCATTCAAAAGTTTGAATTTTTCAAAATTAACATAACCCGGAATAATTTCTAAAGTAAATTCTTCTAATAAAGCCAAATTAATACATTGAAACAAAGAATTGAAAATAAATTTTAAATTATCTTGCCTACATAAACAAAAATCCACATGCTTAATGTAAAGTGTTTTTACAATTGGACGACCTAACAAGGTTAAATTATATTTTAATTCCTCTAAAATTCTATTTAAAACGTTAAAATCTTTACAACAAAATGAAAAATCAATATAAAGACTTAACTCAACAAGAGGTAAAAGATCTACTCTCATAATTGGTCTTTTAAAAATTTAGGTTTAATTATAACATATATAAAGTACAAATATTAAAACATATTTAAAAAATATAATAAATAAGGGAGATTTGAAGGAGATTTTTCAATGACCAAAGACTATTACAATATACTTGGAATACAAAAAAATGCTAGCAATGAAGAAATAAAAAAAGCTTACAAAAAATTGGCAATAAAATATCATCCAGACAAAAACAAGGGAAATAAAATAGCTGAAGAAAAATTTAAAGAAATAAACGAGGCTTATGAAATTTTATCTTCTCCTGGAAAAAAAAGAAATTACGACTCTTTGGGTAGCACCAATTTTAATAACAACAGCGACCATTTTGAAAGAGAATTTAGTAGCACAAGATTTGACAATTTTGAAGATTTAGATTTTTTTTCCAAAATCTTTGGAGGATCTTCAAGAAAAACAACAGACAGAGAAATAACTGTAAATATTTCACTTTATGATGCTTATATGGGAAGTAAAAAAATAATACTTATAAACAACAAAAAAATCGAGATAATAATCCCAAAAGGAACATTAGAAACAACTAAAATAAAAATAAACAATAAAGGTCCTATTAATCCAATTTCTGGAACAAAAGGAAGTTTAATAGTTAAATTTAATATATCAGGCTATAAAAATTTTAAGCTGAATGGAAAAATCCTAGAAACAGCAATAGAGGTTTACCCGTGGGAAATAGCTTTGGGTTGCGAAAAGTTATTTGAAACAATTGAAGGAAAAAAAATAAAACTTAAAATTCCTTCAGATGCAAAAAATGGAGAAATTTTAAACTTAAAAGGATTAGGAATGCCCATAATTGGAAGCAACTCAAAAAGGGATCTTAAAGTCACTTTGATAGTAAAAATTCCAAAAATAATAAATAATGAGGTAAAAACTATTTACGAAAGATTAAAAAAGATATACAGCTAAAGTGTTTCTGAAAATAAATGACCAAAATTTTTTAAATTTGCTTCCCAACCCGACCTATATTCATTAAATTTATTTATTTTAGATTCATATTCTTTGATTCCATCCTCAATATTATCAAAATTCTTAGCAATATCCACTGAAAACTGAAAAACATCCCCTTGTCTGGGAGCAAGAGTAAAAAAGGAAAATTTCCAATTTCCAGAATTTATCGTAGATACAATCCTTTTTTGGAAAACATAATCAGAGATTAAAACAAATTTTTGAAACTCTTTTCTTCGCAAATAAATAAGCTCATTCCACTCATTAAAAATAGCGTCTGGTAATTCGTTTAAACCAATCTCAATTATATTATTAATAGATAAAAGAATTTGTAAAATTTCTAATAAATTTAAATAATAGCTATCAAAACATTGAATTGTAATTTCAAGCAAAGCAATTTTTATAAGCAACTTAGAAATGTCAAGACTATGATCTTTCATGATTTTATCAATTCTCTCTTTTGTGTAATCTATAATAAATTTTTTATGGGTTTCTTTAATATTGCTACTTTTTTTAATTTGCTCTACTTTTTCATAATAATCATTAATTTCTTTATTAATTACATCTAAATTATTACTATTGGCCTCATTGGAGAAAAAATCTAATGAATTACTAAGTCGATCTAAAAATTCTTCTTGAATAAAGAATGTAGCGATTCTTATGCAAGAAAATGGAGCTTTGCTCTTTTTTTCAAAATTTTCAATTTTTTGTTTAAGATCTACTCTAAAATTTAAATATTTAAGCTTGTCTAAAAATTTATTAAAATATGAAACATCTTCTAACAATTCATCTTCATGAATGTCTAAAAATTGGGAATTGGGATGATATTTTCTAATCAAATTTTTAATAATAAGTAAAGTATCTAAAAAAACAGCTTTATTGGCACCCCAAGATTTATTAATACTGGGATTAAAATCTCTATAAATCTTATCCAAAAACACAAGCTTATCTTTTAGTAAATTAGCATCGTTAATAAGGCTTGACTGCTCTCGATAAGAATAATAATTTATTAAACTATACCTAAAAATACTAAAATTAAGATATTTTTGAAAATCAAAAAATCTATAAAATCCTAATGAACCAAAATCAAAAAATTTCATGCCACAATATCATCTTATTTAAGATCTACTTTATCTTTTTATACAAGTTTAAAAGTATTGGAGACGCTATGAATACAGAAGAATAAGTTCCAACAATTACCCCTACCATAAATATCAAAGAAAAATCCTTTATAGATCCTTCAGTAAACACATAAATAGAAAATACCGCAACAAATGTTGTAACTGACGTCAAAACAGTTCTTGATAAAGTTTGACTAATACTTATATTTAATACATTTAAAAATGTGTTATCGGTTAATCGCTTAACATTATCTCTAATCCTATCAAAAATAATTATTGTATCGTTTAAAGAATATCCAATAATGGTCAGTATTGCCACAATAATATAGCTATTAATCTCTATTCTAAATACTCCTAAAAAAGCAACTATAAAAAATATATCATGAAATATCGAAAGTATGGAAGCAATAGCATAACTTAGTTTAAATCTTAAAGTTATATAAATCAAAATTAGGATAAATGTTCCTAATACCAAAAATATTGACCTAATTCTCAAAGTAGAAGAAAAACTTGAATCAATAAAATAAGAATCTAAAACTTCAATATTAGCATCAAATGTTTTTTTAAGTTTATCTAATATTGTTTTTTGAACTTCTGTTTTAAAAGCATAATCAATGACATCGGACTTTACCATAATAGAAAATTCACTTTTATTCTGATTTGGTGAAAAAATGCTATTTACATCTAAAGTTTTATAAATCGGAGAGAATATTTCTTTAATTTCATTTTCTTTAATATTTGATTTTTCTATTGAAATATTAATATTAACCCTAGAAGAAAAATCTATCCCCCAATTGTATCCGCCATGATAAAAAAAAGTATAAATAAGTCCAAACAAAATCAAAACGGAACTAACAATTAAAACATTGCTTCCATATTTTGAAAAATTAATTACTCTTTGCATATTTCGAACTCCAAGATATACTTATAAATTTGCTTTTTCTAACAGATATGATAAATTCCAAAATAAATCTTGAAAAAATCAAACTACTAAAAAGGGATGCCACAATTCCAACAGAAAGAGACCACGCAAAACCTTGAATAACTCCTGTCCCAAGAAGAGTTAAAAAAAGCACCGCAATAAATGTCGTTATATTTGCATCCATAATTGATAAAAATGCTTTTTTAAAACCATCTTCAAAAGCATTTTCAAATCTTCTGCCCTCCCTAATTCCTTCTTTAATTCTCTCATAAATAACTATATTTATATCAACAGCCATACCCATTGTCAAAATAAGACCTGCAATACTTGTTAAAGTTAAAGTAAAATTAAAGGCCGACAATATTGCTAAAATTAAAAATACATTATAAATAACAAGTGAAAATCCAGCGACAACGCCACTCAAACCATAATAAAAGCACATGAACAAAAAAACTAAACAAAGAGCAAACGCAGAAGCTTTAATACCAAGATCAATAGTCCTAGCACCAAGAGTAGGCCCTATTATTCTCAAATCATCAATTTTAATATCAACTGGAAAAGCCGCGGTTTTAAACACCAAGGCAAGATATAAGGCCTCCTTTTTATCAAAAGAATCACCTTGAATTGAAACATTGCCCCCAGTAATAGCATACCCAATTCCTGCCACAGACTTAATTTTACCTTCCATAACAACAGCCAAAGACCTTCCAACATTTTTTTGAGTAAATTTAAAAAATTTTTCGCTTCCATCAACATCAAGACTAAAAGCAACGGTATCTCGGCCTGTTCTAGGATCGTTAGAAACCCCAGCATCTTTAATATGAGCACCATCAAACGAATCTTCAGGACTTACATTAACTACATAATAACGAACCGATGACTCATCATCCACACCATAAGAATCTTTAACATACCAAGGAAAAATTTGTTTACTATCTGGAAGGTTCATACTTGCCTGAATTTCAGAAACAGAAAAAAGAGAACCCGCTTCTAATATTTTTCTATGTAAAAGAGATGTAGACTCATCATCAACCACATAAAAAGTCAAATTACCTTTTCCGCTCAAAAGAGTGCCTACTCTACTCTCATCTTTTTCTCCAGGAATATCTAAGAAAATTTTATTTCCCCCAGCCTCTCTTACAATTTTAGGCTCTGTAAGCCCAAACCTATCTACCCTATCCTTAAGAATTTGCATTATCCGATAAATAGCATCCTCTCTCTCAGCAAAAGTCAAAAAACGCCCCAATTTTTTTTCAATACTTGAATAATCAAGAGAAATAGTAACACTCATCCCTCCGGACAAATCAAGCCCAAGATGTATTATTCTACTTTTACCCCTCTTTATGTTCTCATAATATCTATATATCTCTAAGCTTACTTCTCCCATATCCGAATCAGTCAAAAATCCTTCACGTAAGGTTTTAGCAGTAAAAGTATTGGGTGGAATTTTCATTGAAGACCTATAATTATTTTTTGCTATTGGAATTAAATAAGAAAGACTAACCGGAATACTACTATTAGGATCTTTATTATACAGATCCTTAAGCTTAACAAGATCATCCAAAGCTTTTTTCTTTGAATAATTTCTTAAAGCTTCTTGTGAATACGAGCTTATTTTTTTATCCTCAACGCTCATTAAAAAATACCACTTTAAAGTCGGGAATATTAAAAGACATGCAAAAAACGTCACCAACAATATCAATATAAGCTTAGATCCTTTTTTCATTATACAAATCCTTAAAATTTTTAAAAAATACCATTATTAGCTAACAGTTCTAATTTTACCTTTAAATAATACTTTTTTTAATTTCATTTTTTTCAGACAAAACTTTATCAATAGAGTTTTTTATAAATACCGCCTCGTTATTTGGACTTAATTCTAAAATAACATCCGTATCGCCTAATTTTTTCACAACTCCAAAAATTCCACCTATTGTTAATACCTTATCGCCTTTTTTTAGATTTTTTATCATTTCTTTTTTATTCTTCTCTTCCTTACGCTGAGGAGATATCACTAAAAACCAAAATATAGCAATAACAGGCACAAAAACTAATAAACTTCGCAAGAAGCTACTATTGCCGCTAAATTCTTGCAATAAAAACACAAAACCTCCTATACATATGTCACTTTTATCTTATTAATATCATCAGGATAAACTACTCCAAATAAAAGCTTAAAATCATCTTTTTTAGTATAATTAGAGTTACTTATTTTATTATACTCTTCAATTAAATAATTAATAAGATCATCGTCATTTCTATAAAGAGCTTTGCTAAAAGCATTTCTGTAAAGGCCAAGATCGAAAAGTTCTTTAGCGCTTTTACCTTTATTTTCTCTTAAAAGCTGCCTATCTACTATTGCTTTTGAACAATCATAGCCTACACAAAAAACAAATTCATTCTCACTCAAAATAATTCCTTTGAATAATAAAATATTCACCGGCAAAAACACAAGTTTACCGGTGAAGCTTTAATTTACATCATTCCCATTCCTGGGTCCATAGGATAACCACCACCACCAGAAGTATTTTTCTCTTCTTTAATATCTGTTATTGCGCATTCTGTTGTTAATAAAAGCCCAGCAATTGAAGCAGCATTTTGAAGTGCACTTCTTGTAACCTTAGCAGGATCAATTATTCCACTATCAATCATATTTACCCACTTAAAGCTAGAAGCATCAAACCCTAACCCTTTTTTCTCGGTTTTAATTTGATGAATATAAATAGATCCTTCAAAACCAGCATTTGAAATAATCTGTCTCATTGGTTCTTCAAGACTTCTTTTTACAATCTCAAAACCTTGCTTTTCCTCATAGCTTAATTTACTTGTATCTATTGTATCTAAATACATGGCAACTTCAATAAGAGTTGATCCACCACCAGGCACAACGCCTTCTTCAACAGCAGCACGAGTTGCAGAAAGAGCGTCCTCAACTCTATGTTTTTTCTCCTTAAGCTCTACCTCGGTAACAGCTCCAACATTAATAACAGCAACTCCGCCAACAAGCTTTGCAAGACGTTCTTGAAGTTTTTCTTTATCATATTCAGATGTTGAATCTTCAATTTGCTTTTTAATGAGCTCTGAGCGCTCTTTTATTTGTTCTTTATTGCCAGTATTAATAATAGTGGTATTGTCTTTATCAACCTTAATAGTTTTAGCCTGTCCAAGTTGCTCAATCTCAACTGTCTCAAGAGTAAGGCCTAGTTCCTCACTGATTAAAACACCACCAGTAAGCACCGCAATATCTTCAAGCATTGCTTTTCGTCTATCGCCAAAACCAGGAGATTTAATTGCACATACCTTTAAAGCTCCCCTAACACTGTTTAAAACAAGCGCAGCAAGAGCATCCCCTTCAATATCCTCAGCAATAATTAATAAAGGTTTGTTTGTCCCTAAAACTTTCTCAAGAACTGGTAAAAGCTCTTTAATAGAACTAATCTTTTTTTCATATATCAATATGAAAGCATCATCAAAATTAACACTCATATTCTCTTTATTGGTAGAAAAATAAGGAGAAAGATATCCTCTATCAAATTGCATACCCTCAACATAAGAAATCGTAGTATCAAAAGTTTTTGACTCTTCAACTGTTATAACACCATCTTTTCCAACTTTATCCATTGCCTCAGCAATTTTTTCACCTATATAACTGTCATTATTAGCAGAAATTGAAGCTACTTGCGCAATCTCTTCTTTTGTTGTAATCTTTTTTGCAGACTGACGAATTTTCTCAGCAGCCAAATTTACAGCGTGATCTATTCCCTTTTTTATTCCAATAGGATTAATTCCTGAAGACACATTCTTAAGGCCCTCTCTTGCAATAGCATAAGCAAGAACAGTAGCGGTTGTTGTTCCATCACCAGCAACATCATTTGTTTTAATAGCAACTTCCTTTAAAAGCTGTGCCCCCATGTTTTCAAACGGATTTTCAAGCTCAATCTCACGAGCAACGCTAACCCCATCCTTTGTAACCGTTGGAGAACCGAACTTTTTATCAATAAGAACATTTCTCCCTTTTGGCCCAAGAGTTACTTTTACAGCATTGGATAATTTTTCAACGCCACTAAGTAAGCTTTTTCTAGCATCTTCATTAAAATATATGTCTTTAGCCATAAAAATTTTACCCCTTTCTATAAATAAAAATAATTTATATAACAATATAAGATTAACATAAACTTAATACATTCGCTATAGCGTATTGCTTCTATACATCAAAAAATACAAAATATAGAAAACCAGCACAAATTTTTATTATATAATGTAAATATTGACTAATCTTTATGTTATAAAGACAAAGAATTTATGTTTAGAAAACTAAAAAAATTGAAAACTTATATTATTATTATTTCCATAACTAAATTTTCAGAAGATAATCTGTTATTAATAATATCAAATATAAAATATTTGATTGAGCACAAACAGTTAGCTTACAAAATACATTGGACATTTCCAATATACTTTTTTGAAATTCTAAGAGAACATGAGGAATTAAATAAATGGCTATTTGAAAGATTCAAAACTAATACAGATATATATATGCCTGGAACTTACAGTGGAAGCCCTCATGAATACATGCTGCACGATGAGATACATTTAGATTTGTATTGGGCATTAAAAAATCCATTTAAAAGTGGTTATAAAGACATATTTCAAAATACGCCTATTATGTTTTATATATACAACATAGAAAAGTTTAGGAAAAAGGCGACTGAGCTTTATAGAAAGCTTAATTTCAATTATACAGAAGGAATAAGGCAAAGTAAAAATAATAAAAATTACTTAATTTTTTATAAAAATAACTGCCAATATTTATATGAAGTACAAAAAATAGATTCTCCAAAAAGCAACGTAGAAACTCTTATTTACTTTTATGAAATCAAAGAAACTTATGATAATCAAGAATTAAAAAATTTTTTACTTTATTTAAAAGCCCTAGAAAACAACTTACACAGCATTAAGATACAAAATCTAGAAGGATCCAAGCTTACTACTGAACTACTAGAGATTCCAAAATTTAACTCCCTTAAAGAGCAAGAGCCAATAATAAATTTTCAAAACAAAAGGCTCAAAGATTATCAAATCAACGAAAAAAGCTTAAGAGAATTTTTAATAAATAAACACCAAGATGAAATTGTCAAAAATTCAGAATCAATTGTGCCTAAGAACTTAGAATACAATATGGAAGGAAATTTCACACTATCTCACGATAAATATAATATCAAATTCGAAAATGGAAAATTAAATAAAATAAAATTTAAAGACAAAAAAATTGAATTTCTAAACACATCTAGAACCTATTTTAAAGTTTCATCAAAAAAAGAATTAATAAAAGAAGCAGCTATTGAAAGTTCATTTTCATTCTCAAACGAAAAAATTTTAGGCATAAAACAATATTTGGCTTTTAACTCTGCTAAAAAATCAACAATTGATTTTTTTATAGATGAGAACATCTCTAGCTTCTTTATATCAATTAAAATAAAATGGCCTTCTAAAATAGATCTAGATAAAAAAACATTAAAAAAATGCAATCCTGATTATCTTCTTGAATATTCAGCTCTTGAAATACCTGTTTTTGAAATTGCAAAAGGCACCAATTTAAAAATAACAGCAAAATATAGCGATCTTGATACTTATGAAAAAATAATAATAACTAAAAACAATTCCAAAGGCTACATTAATGGCACAGAATTTTTGATATCTAAAGGAAATGATAAAAACAGTAACTTTTTTATAAGCTTTTTAAATGTTGAAAAACATATTATTCATACAATTAATTATAAAATTGAAAAAATAAATTCTAAAAAATGGTTAATTTTAAATATAGGGGGTTCTTATAACACAGTTAAGATCCAAGATGTAATAAATTACTCTCAAACAATAAATTTAATGATACTACCATTAAATAATAATTTTGATAACAAAATAAAACTGAATTCAAAAATAAAAAATTTAATTTTTTATACTAATATAAAAAAATATGAAAATAAATAAATAATAAGTAGTAAAATATTAATAACTGGGTATAAAATTATCCTAAGAAGAACATAAAAAGTATTTAATATTAAATTTAAATAAAAAAGGTATAATAATATGAACGATAACATAACAGACGTGCATTCCGCATTGGAAAAAGTCGGCATTACAAACGATCCTGTATTATTGAAAAACTTAACATCAGAATTAGGAATGAAAGCGTCTCACTCGAGAAACAGAATCATTCTGTACATAGCATCAAATCCAAAAGAATACTTTACAGCTAAAGAAGTTTATAACAAACTTATAAAAGAAATCCCAAGCCTATCAAAAGCAACAGTATACAACACATTAAATATTCTAAAAGAAAGAAATATACTAAAAGATATAAAAACTACTGATCAAAAAGAAACAAAATTTTATCTAAGCTTGGCTTCCACAATAGCTCACTTTAAATGCAATAAATGCAATCAAGTCCACCCTATTCAACTTGACGATATTAAAGATATTTTGAAAGACAAACTTGGAGAAGACTGGGAAACAAAATCTATTGAAATAATTTACTCAGGACATTGCAATAATTGCTATAAAAAAGATACCCATAATAACAACAATGTCCCAACAGAAAACAAGGGAATCACTTTATGAATATAAAAAATATAATTTTTATACTTATATTCTTATTACTCTTAATACTAGTTAGTCCTAGGATAAAATTTAAAAATGAATTTTCAAAAAAACCAATTCCTAAAAACATAGAAGAAATTGACAATTACTTATTAAAAGAAGAATTACAATTTAATTTAGAAAACAATACAAAAAAAGAAATAATCTGGTATAAAGAAAAAGCACAAAAAACAAAATATTCTGTGGTTTATATTCATGGATTTGGGGCATCAAAAAATGAAATTTATCCGGTTCCAAATAATATTGCAAAAGCTCTTAATGCAAATATTTTTTTTACAAGACTTAAAGGACACGGGATTAACAATAAAAATGCATTTCGGGGAATAACTACCCAAGATTGGCTGAGAGACATTGATGAAGCCGTTAATATTGGTAAATTAATAGGTGATAAATTAATATTAATTGGCACCTCTAATGGGGGAGCTGCCAGCATATGGGCCTTAGCAAACTATCCAGATCAAATAAACTCGGTAGCATTAATTTCTCCCAATATATTCCCTTATGACAAGAGAACAAATATCGTTTACTATCCTTGGGGGCGACAAATTGCACATCTTATAACAGGTGGCTACAATAAATTTGAAACAAAAGAATATAAACGAAAAGAACACATGAGCATAAAAAGCCCCTCTTCAAAAGTGCAGCATATAGACGCAATTATTGCAATGATGGGCCTTGTTACATTATTAAATTCATATAATTTTGACGAAATCAAAATACCTTTAATAATAGCCCACACGCCCAATGATCACACAGTAGACCCAATAAAAATAAACGAATTTATAAAAAATTATGGGGGTAAAAAAAAGGATATTCCCATTATACTTCTTGAAAATTCACATGCGCACGTGCCTATTGGAAACCAAAGCTACAAAAGTGCCCAAAACACATCATACTTTACAAAATATGCAGTTGATTTCATAAACAAAATTAATAAGCAATAGCCGTAAGGCTATTACTTATTTAAAAAATCAATCTTATAGTAATTCTTCTATTTCATTCTTAAGAACACTAACACCTGGTCCGTAAACTACCTGAACCCCATTACCTTTAATAATTACCCCTTTAGAACCAGTTTTTTTTAAAATTTTTTCAGAAATTTTAAGAACATCCCTTACTGTAATTCTTAGCCTAGTTGCACAACAATCAAGCTCAACAATATTTGAAGCGCCACCAAGCCCGATGATAACCTTAGTAGCATAATTTTCTTCAAATTCACTACTCTTAGAACTTGGAGAATCTTCAGAATTTAAATCTTTAGTTCTACCTGGAGTTTTAAAATCAAACTTATTTATTAAAAATATAAAAGTAAAGTAGTAAAGAAAAAACCAAATGATGCCTACAGCTGGCACCAAAAGCCAATTAGTTCTTGAATTTCCCTGCAAAATACCAAAAAGAACAAAATCAATAAACCCTCCAGAAAACGTTTGCCCTATTGTAATTTGAAGAATATGAGCTAGCATGAAAGCAAATCCATCAAATGTGGCGTGAACAACATAAAGAATAGGGGCTACAAAAAGAAAAGAAAATTCAAGGGGTTCTGTTATACCTGTTAAAAATGATGTTAACGCTGAAGACATCAAAAGACCAAAAACTTTTGTTCTCTCCTCGCGCTTTGCAGTGTAATATAGAGCAAGTGCGGCTCCGGGCAAACCAAACATCATAGTAATAAATCGCCCACTCATGAAACGGCTAGTTCCAATAAAAAATCTATTTGTACCTTGAGCAGCAAGTTCTGCAAAAAAGATATTCTGAGTCCCTTCAACCAACTTTCCATCAATAATAACAGATCCCCCAAGACCTGTTGTCCAAAATGGCAAATAAAATATATGATGAAGACCAAAAGGTCCAAGCATTCTTAAAAAAACCCCATAAATAAGCGTTCCAATATAGCCGGTTGAATCTACTAAGCCTCCTACTTTATTAATTCCACTTTGCACAAATGGCCAAAAAAGAAACATAATAACAGCAAGAAAAATACTAGAAAAAGAAACAACAATCGGCACAAATCTAGATCCGGAAAAAAATCCAAGAATCTTGGGCAAATCTATTTTGTTAAACCTATTATGAAGATAATAAGTCAAAATACCAACTACAATACCACCAAAAACTCCCGTTTCTAAAGTCTTAATTCCAAGAACAAAACCCACAGCACCGCTAGAGAAAGACTCTGCCCTGCCTGATACATCTATTAAAATTCCAATAGTAGCATTCATGACAAGGTAGCCAATAAATGCTGCAATTCCAGATGTACCCTTATCTGATTTTGCAAGTCCAACAGCAATTCCAATAGAAAATATTGGTGCTAAATTTGAAAAAATAATAGAACCTGATGCACTCATTATTTTGAAAATTGATTGTAAGAAGAATATATTCAAAAAAGAATATGTCTTAATAGTTTCTAGATTAGAAAGAGAACCTCCAATTCCTAAAAGCAATCCTGCTGCTGGCAAAATAGCAATGGGAAGCATAAAAGAACGTCCAAATTTCTGGGCTTGTTCAAAACCCTTTAACATAAAACCCTCCTAAAATAAAAAATAAATTAACCCTTAAGTTTAAAATTATTTTTTAATTTGATTTATTTTTTCTACAAATTTTTTAGTAATCTCAGCAGGCCTTGTAATAGCGCCCCCTACAACCACTAAATCAACCCCCATTTCAAAACATTTCTGAGCTTTTAAAGGGGTGTCTATTTTTCCTTCCACTATTAAAGTAGATTTCAAATTAGAATTAAGCAAGGTCTTTAAAAAATTAAAATCATTGTCCGCGATATTTAAGCCATTGGTATTTTTTGTATAGCCATACAAAGTTGTTCCAATAAAATCAAATCCCAATTTATCGGCATTAATAGCTTCATCTAAAGAAGAAATATCTGCCATCAAACACTGCTTTGGATATTTTTTTTTAATATTTTTAAAAAAATCATCAAGTAACACACCATCAGGTCTATTTCTAAAAGTAGCATCAAGGGCAATTATATCTACCCCTTCATTACAAAGCTCATCGATCTCTTTCATGGTAGGAGTAATAAACACATCACAATTATTATAATTTTTTTTAATAATACCTATTATTGGCAAATCAACTTCCAACTTAATCTGGCTAATATCATTAACTCCGTTGGCTCTTATTCCAATAGCTCCACCTATTTTAGCTGCTAAAGCCATCTTAGACATAATAAAACTACTATGTAAAGGCTCGTTCTCAAGGGCTTGACAAGATACTATTAACCCTCTTTTGATTTTTGCAATAATAATTCAAACCTCCTATAAAATTTATTTTTTTAAAAGAAATATAAAAACTTAAATACAGATTATATTTTTTCTTTAAAAAAAACAATTCTTTTAAAGAAAACTAGCATAAATTCGAAACATAAAAATAATTTATCATTCAATACACATTAAGCTATAATTTAGGCATGATAAATAAAATCAACTGGTTTCCTGGACACATGAAAAGAGCCTTGGATCTGATAAAGAATAATTTGCAAAAAGCTAATATTGTGCTAGAAATACTTGATGCTAGAGCTCCATTTAGCAGTAAAAATCCATTAACTGAAAAAATTATTAAAAATCAAGCTAAAATAATTCTTTTACACAAATCTGATATTGCTCAAATAAATGAAATTATAAAATGGAAAAAATATTTTGAAAATCTTGACAATACTGTAATAATAAGCAATATTTACAAAAAAGGAATGCGTAAGCAAATAATAGATATTATTAAAAAATTAACCATTGTTAAAAAGATAAAAAATTATAAAGAAAAAATAAAGGTTTTGATTATTGGAGCCCCAAATGTTGGAAAATCTTCAATAATAAACCTATTGTCCGGTAAAAAAAGTGCAAAAGTTGCTAATAAACCTGGATATACTAAAAATATACAAATAGTAAAAATAAATGAAGAAATCAATCTTTTTGATATGCCGGGAGTTTTATGGCATAATCTAGTAGACCAATCGATTGCAAAAAAACTTGCAATATTGGGTATGATTAAAAATGAAATAGTAGATAATATAGATCTTGCACTGTATTTGCTTGAAATAATGGATCAAAATAATAAAAATATTTTACTAAAAAAATACGAAATATTTCATAAAAATTCACTTGATATTCTACAAAATTTTGCAAAAGCAAGAAAATTAATCGGTAAAAAAAATGAACTCAACCTTGAGAAAGCATCAAAAATATTAATTAAAGAATTCAGAGAAGGTAAATTTGGCAAAATAATTCTTGACAAGAATTATAATGCCCTTTAAAAAGGCATTTACATAAATAATAATATTAAGTATAATCTTGATTTGTATTAATACAGCCATAAGGAGGTTGGAATTAGTTGGATAATTGTATCCTAGAGATTAAAAATCTAAGTCATTATTATGAAAACAGCGAAAACAAAATTCTAGATAGCATAAATTTAAAAATTAAAAAAAATGAGTTTATTACATTACTAGGCCCATCCGGATGTGGAAAAACAACATTAATAAAAATATTGGGTGGTTTTTTAAATCAAAAAAATGGAGAAATTTATTTCTTTTCTAAAGAAATATCTAAAACCAGCCCAAACAAAAGAGAAATTAATACTGTATTTCAAAATTATGCGCTTTTCCCGCATATGAATGTTTTTGACAATATTTCATTTGGACTTAGAATGAAAAAAACGCCAAAAGATATTATCAAAGAAAAAGTAAAAACATCTCTTTCACTGATAGGCATGCCAAAATATGCATACAGAAATATTAACGAACTATCGGGAGGGCAAAAACAAAGAGTTGCAATAGCAAGAGCAATAGTAATGGAACCTAAGCTTTTATTGCTAGATGAGCCACTTTCTGCGCTTGATTTAAAAATGCGGCAAGAAATGCAAAAAGAATTAAAAAAAATACAGCGACAACTTGGAATCACATTCATATATGTTACTCATGATCAAGAAGAAGCACTAACAATGAGTGATAGAATTGTTGTAATGAATGAAGGAATAATTTTACAGGTAGGAACTCCTGAAGAAATTTATAATGAACCTAAAACAAAATTTGTAGCCGATTTTATTGGAGAAAGTAATATTTTTGATGGAACATATAAAAAGGAGCTGGTTGTAAGTTTGCTTGGCCATGAATTTGAATGCCTTGACAGGGGATTTGAATCTGAAGAAGCAGTTGACCTTGTAATACGCCCAGAAGATGTAAAACTGCTTCCAAAAGGAAAAGGACATTTAAGTGGAACTATAACATCGGCAATTTTTCAAGGAGTTCATTACGAAATGACTCTAGAAATTCAAAAAACAAATTGGATAGTTCAAAGCACAAGACTTACAAAAGTTGGAGAAGAGGTTGACATATTCTTAGAACCTGATGATATTCATGTTATGCACAAGGAATAATGGTTGTGAAAAAGTTGATATTAATCATATATTCCATATTCCTATTGACATTTAGTATTTTTCCCTTACTAATAATAATATTGCTTGGATTTTTAAATGAAAAAAATGAATTTACTATCTATAATTTTATTGAACTTTTAAATCCAAATTATCTTAGTATCTTTTCAAGAAGTCTAAAACTCGCAACAATAGCAACGACTTTTTGCATTTTAATAGGCTATCCTGCCGCCTGGCTAATTTCCTTATCAAAAAAAAGTGCTCAAAACAAATTAATAATCATGATAATACTTCCTATGTGGATAAATACATTGCTTAGAACTTATGCCTGGATGAGAATACTTGGAAAAAACGGATTCATCAATAACTTATTTGAAAAGATAGGAATTGGAACTTTAGATCTTCTTTATAATGAACAGGCTGTTACAATAGGCATGGTATACAATTTTTTGCCTTTTATGATCTTGCCAATATACACAGGACTTTTAAAAATTAAGCCAGAATACATTGAAGCAGCACAAGATCTTGGAGCAAGAATGTGGCAAATATTACTTTATATAAAAATACCCCTAACACTCTCTTACCTGGCAACAGGAATAATTATGGTATTTATTCCTTCAATTACGGTATTTATCATTTCAGATTTACTAGGGGGCTCTAAACAAATTTTAATAGGAAATCTAATAAGCAAACAGTTTCTCTTTATAGAAGACTGGAATACTGGAGCTGCAATCTCATTTATTTTAATGTTAGTGATATTAATTTTTAATTTAATAATAATAAAATTAATGCGAAAAAATAATGGAGAGTAAAATATGTTTAGAGCCTTTAAAAACATTTTCTTATTTCTAATACTTAGCTTTATTTACCTTCCAATAATAATCTTAATAATTTATTCTTTTAACTCTGGTGACAGTGGATTCATATGGCAAGGATTTAGTTTAAAATGGTATAAAGAAATTTTTGCCTCAAGTCAAATCAAATCAGCAATATTTAACACCATTTTAATAGCTACAATCTCATCTTTGACTTCTGTTGTTATTGGAATTATTGGTGCTTATGCAATTTATAAATCAGAAAACAAAAAATTAAAAACAACACTATTATCTGCAAATAAAATAACAATAATTAATCCTGACATTGTAACAGGGATAAGCTTAATGACATTTTATTCTACAATAAAAATGCAATTGGGATTTTCCACAATGCTAATATCACATATAATTTTTTCAACACCATACGTAGTAATAATAATTTTACCCAAATTATATTCTCTTCCTAACAATATTATTGATGCTGCCAAAGATCTGGGGGCCTCAGAAATTCAAATATTCTTCAATATAATTTATCCAGAAATCGTCGGAAGCATAGCAACTGGAGCTCTTATTGCTTTCACATTATCAATAGATGATTTTTTGATATCATTTTTCACCACTGGGCAGGGATTCAATAATTTATCTATCCTAATAAACTCACTAACAAAAAGGGGCATCAAGCCCGTAATAAATGCTATTTCTGCAATATTGTTTTTCACAATATTAAGCCTTTTGTTTATTATTAATAAATTTATAGGAATTAAAAAATTAACAACAGGTGCTGAACTTTAAAATGAAAAAAGGAGTACTTATGAAAAAAATTTTTATATTAATAGCAATTCTTACAACTTTTGCTTGCACTAACAAAGACACAATAACTTTAAACGTATTTAATTGGGCAGAATATATTGACGAGACTTTGCTAGATCAATTTGAGAAGGAAAACAATATAAAAATTAATTACGAAATCTTTCACAACAATGAAGAAATGATGGCTAAATTTAACAACACAAAGAATTACTACGATATAATAGTCCCATCAGAATATTTAATCCAAGAATTAATTGATGAAGGTAAAATTGAAAAATTAGATTACTCAAAATTGCCAAATGTAACAAAAAATATTACCCAAAATCTTACAAACTTGGAACATGATCCTGGCAATCTTTATTCAGTGCCAGCCTACTGGGGATTAATGGGAATACTTTACAATAAAACTAAAATAGATTTAAATGATATGCAAGGTTTTGACATATTATTTAATAAAAAATACAAAAAAGAGATTACAATGCTAGATTCCCCTAAAGACAATATTGGAGTTGCTTTAAAAAAACTTGGATACTCAATAAATGAACATGATAAAGATAAAATTAAAGAAGCGGGGGAGCTTTTAAAAATCCAAAATCCACTATTAATCGGATATTTTTCAGATGTGCCTGCAAAATCATTAATGCTAAATGGAGAAGCATCTATTCAACTCACATGGAGCGGCGAAGCACAAAACGCTATGCTAAAAGACAAAAACTTAGATTTTTATGCGCCAGAAAACACAAATCTATGGATAGATGCATTTGTAATTCCTATTGATGCTCCAAATAAAAACTTGGCTTACAAATTTATAAACTTTTTATACGAGAATGAGCCATCTTATAAAAATTTTAAAGAAACTAGATATAATTCTCCAAACAAAAACGTAATAAAAAGAATAAAAGAAGAGGCAAAAAACAACCCCGAAATGAAGTTATATTTAGAAGAAAAATTTTTACCAAAAGATTTTTCAAAATTTGAAATTTTTAAAAAAATACCTAAAAAAATAAAAGAAGAAATCCTTAAAATATATTTAAATCTATCTTCTTGAATATTTAAATTTAAGAAAACTTAAAAGCTTTTAAAATTTAAAGCTTTTAAGTTTTGCAACTATTTTTTAAAAAAGATTTAAATACTAATTTTATATCAAGTCCAATCAGAGATAAAGCAATCAATAAGAACAAAAATCCTTGATAAATTAAAAATGGAAAAATGGCAAAAGGAGAAAGCTTGCCTTTTGTAAAATCTACAAGAGCTATAACATGCATACTATAAGGCAAAATGCTTAAAAAAAAGCATGAAGACATACAAAGTAAGGCCGCAATACGCTTTGAATTTAAATTATTCTCCTTAGCTATTGATCTTACAACAGAACCACTCATTAAAATAGCAAGCCCATTATTTGCAAGAAACATGGTCAAAATACCAACTAAAACAACAATGACAAATTCAGAAGTTCTTTTGGACTTTGATAATTTTTGCAATTTTAAAAGCAACCAATCAAACCCCCCATACTTAATTGTCATATAAGAAATTCCACCTGTAGAAATAACAAGAATAAACATTTCCCCTAGGCCTAAAAATCCTTCATTGATTTTTTTAGCCAGCAATAAAAAAGTAATATCTGCGTAATAAATTCCAATAATGCCGGCAACAACAATACCTAAAAACAAGGCTAAAAATACATCAAAACCTGAGATTGCAACAACCATAACAAAAACATATGGAATAATTTTAAAAAAATTTATCTCACCAGGCTCAATAATAAAACTGTCGGTCTTGCAATAATAAGAACCTAAAAATGCAAAAACTATGCTTGCTAAAATTGCTGCTGGAAACGTATAAAAAGCTCCATTTTTAAAAACATCAACAATATTAACCTTTTGGGTATGACTTGAAATAATAGGAGTATCTGATATTAAAGACATGTTATCTCCAAATGCACCAGCACTAAGAATAGTACCAGCAATCAATGGAAGAGGGATATTTACCTTATCTGCAAGTTCCAAAGCAATAGGAGCAACAGCAACAACAGTACCCATAAAACTCCCAGTAGAAAAAGACAAAAAAAGAGTAATTAAAAAAATGCCACATACTATCAAATTCAATGGAACATATTTAAGGCCAATATTTACTACAGCCTCAACACTTCCTATTTCTTTACAAACAGCAGAAAAGGCACCGGATAACATAAATATTAAAGATATAAAAATAACATCTTGCTGAGCACATCCCTCAATGAATTTATTCATTTTTGCTAAAAAAGATCCCCTAAAAATAATAAATGTCAAAACAATAGCAATAAACATAGCAACTAAGGGAGGCATTTGATAAAATGCTCTTTCTATACCATTAAAATAAAGAATAATTCCAGTACCAATATAAATCCCTATAAAAAGAAAAAAAGGCATAAGTCCCCAAAAATTTGGAACTACATTAGTTTCTCTTCCCAACCTCAAATCTCTTTCCAATTTAAACCTCCTAAATCATATAACATAATTAAGAACAATTTATTCTAAATAAAATCAAACAAAATTAAACAATGCAAATCTTAAAATTTTCAAAATTTTATTTTTTTAAAAAAAATAAAAAAAGTTTTTTTATATCAAGGCCCACAATAGATAAAATAACAAAAAAAAATAAAAACCCAAAATAAACTAAAAATGGCAAAACACTAATTGGTGACACAAGTCCATTTGAAAAGTTAACTAAAATAATCATTTGAGCACCATAAGGAATAATGCCTTGAAAAATACAAGAGAACATATCTAAAATAGAAGCACTTCTTTGAACACTGATGTTATTTTCAAAAGCTATATTTTTTGCTACTTTTCCGCAAATAAGTATGGCAATTGTGTTATTAGCAAGAAAAACACCAACTATTGAAACAAAAGCCCCAATAGAAAATTCCGCTGAACTTTTCCCTCTAATTAAAGATTTTAATTTAACAAGTAGCCATTTAAAACCTCCATTATGAATCACGGCAAAAGAAACTCCTCCTGTTAAAATTGAGAGAAAAATTAAATCTGCCATATTTAAAAACCCTTTATTAATGTTTTTCATTACATCTAGAAAGTATAAATTACCATACAAAACGCTAATAAGACATATGGAAAAAATGCCTAAAAAAAGAACTATAAAAACATTCATTCCAGCCAAAGAAAAAATTATAATTATTAAATAAGGAACGGTTTTTACCAAATCTATTGAACCTTCATGTAAAAAGCTTGTGGTATTAGACAAATTTTCAGAAAGAAAGAAAAAAGAAAAAAAAGTTAGTATAGCAGATGGAAAAGCATAAAAACTACTACTAATAAAAACATCTAAAATGCTGCTACCTTGAGTTCGACTAGAAACAATAGTTGTATCTGATATTAAAGAAAGATTATCCCCAAACATTGCCCCACACATTACAGATGCCGCTATTAAATTGGGATTAATACCACTTTTAACAGCAATATTAAAAGCAATAGGAGCAATTGCAACAATAGATCCAACAGAAGTACCAGCAGAAAAAGAGAGAAAGCAAGTTACAAAAAATATACCAGAAGCAATCCAATTAGGATTAATATATTTAATTCCTAAATTTGCTACAGCTTCAACACAGCCCAATTCTTTGCAAAGAGAAGAAAAAGCGCCTGAAAGCATAAAAATAAGACACATTAGTATAATATCGTACTGAGAAGCTCCTTTAATAAATATGTGAATTTTATCAGAAAATTTTCCTTTAAACACCAAAAAACAAACAATGGAAGCTAAAAACATTGCAACACTAGCCGGTAGTTGATAAAAGGCCATTTCTACACCAATAACCCCTAAATAAATTCCCGTGACTAAATAGATAATAATAAAAACAAAAAAAGGAATAAGTCCAAAAAAATTTGGCTGCCCTCTTACTTCAATATTTTCCATATACATCCTTTCAATATAAGCATTGTTTTTATAAAAAAGATTACTTATATTTTTTAATGATACCGCAAATTATTGATTGATGCATAAATTTGCAATCAAATCAAGAACAATAATCATAAACTATCCTAAAATATATAAAAAGAAAAATAAAATTTATCAAAAACTTTACTACTAAGTCACAAGAAATAAAAATCTGAAGGCACTCATTATAAATAAAACAAGCGTTAAAAAGGGATAGGGATAAATTACATAAAAAATTCTATCTCATTTATCTATTTATCTATTTAAAAAATATTTTTTAAAAAACTAGAAGATTAAATTTTACGCCAAAAATGGTCTTTTTCTAAAATAGAATCTATCTCTTTTGGTCCTTCAGAGCCATAAAAATAATTACAAATTTCGATATCTGCCCATTTATTTGCAATGTCTGAAACAAATTCCCAAGAACTTTCAATCTCATCGCTTGTCGCATACAAAGTACCATCCCCTAAAAAAGCGTCTAACAATAAACGCTCATAAGCCTCATCAAACAATCTTTTAAATGTCCCGTGATATGAAAATTCCATATTAGCAGTTTGAATTTCATAATTATATCCGGGTTTTTTAGTATTGAATTTAATTTCAATTCCATCCCTTGGTTGAATCCTAAATATTAAAGCATTGGAAAAATCAACAGAACTATTGTTAAAAAGAGTAAAGCTTGGTTTTTTAAATTGAATATATATTTCTGAAAATTTCCTAGCAAGACCTTTGCCAGTTCTTAGATAAAAAGGAACACCAGACCAACGCCAATTATTAATAAACACCTTCATAGCTAAATAAGTTTCAGTATTTGAATTTCCTAAAAATTCTGTTTCATCTTTATAGCCTTTTTTAAAAACCCCTTGAACTTGTGAGCCTATATATTGACCTTTAACAATGTAATGCTTAATGTCTTCTTTGCTAATTTTTCTCAAACTTTTTAAAACTTTTACTTTTTCAGCATGAATAAACTCAGAATCAAATTTAATGGGAGACTCCATTGCAACAAGGCTTAACAATTGTAAAATATGATTTTGAACCATATCCTTCAAAGCCCCAACAGAATCATAATACTCTACCCTTCCATCAAGACCCAATTCTTCTGCTACCGTAATCTGAACAAAATCTACATAACGATTATTCCAAATATTTTCAAAAATAGAATTGCCAAATCTAAATGTAAAAATATTTTGAACCGTTTCTTTACCTAAATAGTGATCTATTCTATAAATTTGATCTTCTTTAAAAGCAGAATAAAGCAAAGTATTTAATTTTTTTGCTGTCTCAAGGCTAGAGCCAAAAGGCTTCTCAAGAACTATTTTTGACAAAGCCAATCTTTCACTTAAAAAATACTTTTTCAAATGATTGATTATAGGTCCATAAAATGCAGGAGACGTCGAAAGATAATATATCGTTTCTCGACTTTTATCTAAAAATTTAAATAAATTTTTATAAGGCTCCTTTTCATTAAAATCGCCAAATACATAAACAAAAAAATTTAAAAAAATCTCAATCAAAGAATCGGTCTCTTCCTGCCATAAAGAATCTTTAATATACAATCTAAATTCTTTATCTGTAAAAATTTTACGAGAAAAACCAATAACTCTAAAATTACTAATACATTTATTTTTAAATAAATTAAAAAGTGAAGGAATAAGTTTTTTTCTAGACAAATTCCCAGTAACTCCAAAAATTACAATATCAAAATTAGAAACACTTTTTTCTTTCATAGAATTTAGTCCAATCTGGTCAATTTATTATATATCACAAAAAACATATTCATAAAGATTAGCAAGCAAAAATTAAATATCATTTAATTAAATATCATTTTTTTACAAACAAAACTAGTATATAATAAGGAGAATGAAAAATCTATCACTATTTACAGATTTTTATGAAATTTCAATGATGAATGCTTATTTTACAAAAGGCATTAATCCTAAAGCAAAATTTGAAGTATTTTTTAGAAAAACACCGTTTAAAAATGGCTATATTGTTTTAGCTGGAATGCACACATTAATTAATGAATTAAAAAATATTCGTTTTGGAGGAAATGAACTTAAATATTTAAAAAGCTTTAATATATTAGATGAACAATTTTTAAACTTTCTAAGAGAATTTAAACTAAACATAAAAATAAGCTCAATAGAAGAAGGTCGCCTGGTTTTTCCCTATACTCCAGTAGTCGTGATCGAAGGACACTTAATAGAATTATTATTAATAGAAGGATTGGTCTTAAATATAATAAACTTTGAAAGTTTGATAGCAACAAAAACCGCTAGAATAAAAGAATCTGGTGCAAAAATTTTAGCAGAACTTGGGCTAAGAAGAGCGCAAGGAATAAATGGAGCGCTCTCTGCCAGCAAAGCTGCCTACATAGGAGGAGCAGATTTTACAAGCAATATGCTAGCTGGATATAAATACAATATACCAGTTACAGGAACAATGGCTCATAGTTGGGTAATGAGTTTTGAAAACGAAGAGCAAGCATTCAGAGAATATGCAAAAACATATCCAAAAAAAGTAAGCTTGCTAATAGATACTTACGACACGCTTAACAGCGGATTAAAAAATGCCATTAAAATATTCAAAGAACTAAAACAGGAAGAGAAAAATAACTTTTCAATAAGAATTGATAGCGGAGATCTTGAATATTTAAGCAAAGCAGCAAGAAAAGAATTAGACAAAAATGGATTAAATCATGTAAAAATTATTGCATCTAATGAGCTTGACGAAAATATTATCATGTACTTAAATTCAATAAATGCGCCAATTGATATTTGGGGCGTTGGAACAAATTTAGTTACAGCAAAAGGAGATCCAAACCTTTCGGGAGTATATAAAATGATCTCTATAGAAAAAAATGGAAAATTTATACCAAAAATAAAAATATCAAATAACGCAGAAAAATCCACATTGCCTGATGAAAAAGAAATTGTAAGAATCTATTTAAATGGACAAATGATCCTTGATTTTATATTTTTAAAAGAAGAAAAAGATAAAATCAAAAACCATTTAGATTCAAGAAAAGAATTTACCGTTTTTCATCCAATACAAGATAACATTTTCAAAACCATCAAACAATATGACGATTTTGAATTTCTAATTCATACTGTCTTAGAAAATGAGAAACTTAGCAAAGGCTACGAGTCTAGCTTAACCAATATTAGAAATAAAACCAAGCTTGACTTAAGCAAACTTGAACATACATATAGGAGAATAATTAATCCTCACATATATAAAGTAAGTATCAGTAAAAACTTAAGAAAGTTAAAAAACAAGCTCATAAAAGATAACAAAAGTAATTAATATATGCATATATATAAAACTAACAAAGTAAATAAAATTTATAATAAAATTAAAGAACTAACTCAAAACGACAATATTTTTAAAAAAGAAACACTCATCATAGTAAAAAATGATCTCTTAAGAGAAGAAATTAAAAAAACTATAGCAAAACTAAATGGGATTTCTTATAATCTAAATATTAAAAAAAATGCCGTAAAAAGCATATATGAAATTTCTTTTAAAAATCCCAATATAAAAAAATACATAGAAGAAAACACTTTTTCATTTTACTTGGAAACAGAAAAATTCATTTTATATAACATATTAAAAACTGAAAAGCTAAAATACATAAAAGATTTCAAATCAACAAAGAATAGATACTTTTTTGCATCAAAAATAATAGATTTATTCCACCATTATTACTCAAAATTTTCAAAATTAATTGAAACTTGGGAAGACAATGGATTTTTATTCCAAGAAGAAAATTTAAAACCCTACGAGAATATGCAAAGAGAACTATTTAAAAAGCTCTTTGAAAATCAAAAAAATCTTTTAAACTTGCATAAAAAAATAATTCAAGAAAAACCAACAAAAAATATAGAAATTGAAATTAAAAAAATAATATTTATTGGCAATAACAGAGAGGTTGAAAAAAAAATTCTCAACTCTTTAGAAAAAATTTTTAACTTTGACGTGCATGTATTAATTTTTGAAGATTTACTCAACTATGAATCCACTCTTGTTAAAGAATTGTTGTTAACAAAAACAAAAATCAGCCCAATTCAATATCAAGCTTTAGAAAAAGTAGATATTGAATTATTTAAAAGTAAAAATTTTTTAACAAGCATTAAAAATAATATCATAGCAAAAACTCCAATTTCAAAATTGGACGATAGTTTTAAAATAATAGAAGCTAAAAATCAAAAACGTGAAGTAGAAATTTTAACAAATCAAATAGTACACTCGATGCAAAAAAATAACCTAAAATTAAGCGACATAGCAATAACTTGTTTGCAAGAAAAATTTAATGAATATTTGCCATATATAGAAGAGTGCCTAAATAAATATGAAATCGAATATAGCGCTCTATGTTATAACAATTTGTCAAAAGGAGAAAGCATAATAGCCTTAAAAAGGCTAATGGATCTTTTCATATCAAAAAACGGAACAATTAGCAATTTTAGTAGAAAAGAAATATTTGACCTACTAAGTAACAACAAAGTAATGAAAAAATTTAATATATCAACATCTGAATTAAACTATTTAATAGAATTTAGCGATGCAATGAACATTAGTTTTGGTGCAAACAACATTCACAAAGAAAATCTAAACTATGATCAAACCTTTTTAAACTCATGGGAAGATGGATTTAATCGATTTTTAATGTCTGAAATATTTGAAGAAAAATACGAAGAAGAAACTCAAAAAGAAAGCATAAGATTCCAAGATCAAGAATCAATAATAAAGCTTATAACAATAGTAAAAAGCTTGTACGAAGATATAAACTATTTTAAAAATAAAGCATATAAAGTACATGAATGGGCAGAAATCATAGAAATTTTTATTCAAAAATATATTGACCTTGAAGACTTTAATACAACCGATGAATATTTACAAAATAAGATAAAATCCTTTAAAAATTTTCCTAAAGATTTAAATGACAATCTTTACAAAAACTATTTAAAAGAAATCAATGAAATAAAAATTGAATTTTATCTTTTTAAGATTATGTTTGAGGAAAGTCTTGAAAAAGAAAAATACGGAGTAATGTATAAAAAAAATGGAATATTGATCGCCAATTATAAAGAAATAGAATATCTTCAAAAAAAAGAAATTCATTTTTTGGGATTTCAAAAATTCAACTCTAATATAAATTATGATAATATGAATTTATTAAATGAATACTATGAGCATGAGAATACCGAAAAAGAGGCAATCGTGGCTCTTTTTAATTTGATTTTTGCAACATCAGAAAAATTTTACCTTTACTATTCATTTCAAGACAACTTAAGCCCAGAAATTAATACATCAAAAACAATAAACAAAATATGTGAACACATACAAAAGTATGAAAAAAATTTTCAAATAGAAAAACATCCAAATGAAAACCACGACCTAGCATATTTTAAAGATGTAAAAGAAAATTATTTAATAAACTATGATCCAGAAGCATTTAATATCGCAAAAATACTACAAAATTCTAAACCAATTAGGTTTAAGCAAAATAAAATTAAACTAGAAAGCCCAATTAAACTAAATTTATACGAATTAAAAAGCGCCCTTTCTAACCCTTACAAACACTTTTATGAAAAAATTTTAAACGTTAAAATACAAGACATAAGATTGGAAAATGAAATCAAAGAAAAACAAGAAGAACAAATTTTCAGTATTATTGAAATTATTTACAGACTTATAATAAATTCAACATTACTGCATGAATACATAATAGGGAAAAAAGATGATGCAAGAAAAGCAATAGAAATTATTAAAAACCACATTAAATATGAAATACAACAAGGAAACATTCCCTTCAATATAGATCAAAAAACGATTGTAAATAAAATCTTTAAAAAAATAAACAAATTAAAATACAATGCTACTGAAAGCTTTAAAAAGCTTTCAGTAATGACAAAAAGTAAAATTAAATTCTGTAAAACAATAAAACTAAATTTTCAAAAAAAAAATATAGAATTTGAATTAAAAAAAGATATTGAGAATGTGTATAAAGTCGAAAACGATTATTTTTATTTAAATTTTGTAAAAAAAGACTATTGCAGTATCTCAGATAAAATAAAAAATGAAATAGATTTATATATAACAGGACTATTAATAAAAAAAGAAATACAAAACTTTAATTCATTAACAGAAGTAAAAATTGATCTTGAAAACTTAACTGCAAAAACGACTATTTGTTATCATAACAAAGAAATAATAATTGACGACATTGAAAATATGCTTATGCAATTTGCATACATATCAAGCTATCCAACTCCAATTTATCAAAGCTTGATAATTAAAATTTTAACAAAAACAAATCAAAATAATTTTTCAAATTGTTTTAAGAATTTCATAAAAATGCAGATAAAAAATCCTTCCAAAGCTTATTTCATAAGCAAAGCACACGAGAGATTTTTAAAACCTAGCGAAATAACACTCTGCGATTACTATAACAGATTTAAAGACACTCATGATTTCAAGTTAGACGAAAATTTATTAATATTAATAGAAAAATTTTACATTAAATTCGTAAGGACAAAAAATTAAAATTTATGAACAAAATCCTAGAAAAAATTCAAAATAACACAACAATATTAATAGAAGCATCGGCGGGCACCGGCAAAACTCACATACTTGAAAACGTGGTTATAAATTTAATAAAAACCAAGATGTACTCTATAAATGAAATTTTGGTATTAACTTTTACAAAAAAAGCCACAGAAGAAATGCATACAAGAATACTAAAAGTAATAGAAAATGCTTACTCGAACTCAAAAGCAAATGAAATTTTAAAAGAAGCTTATGAGCAATCAAAAAAACTCTTTATATCAACAATCAATAAATTTGCATTACATGCCTTAAATAATTTTCAAATTGAAACAGAAAATTACTCCAAATATAAACCTAAAGAAAAATTTTCAAAAGAAATAGATGAAATAGTTTATGACTTTTTAAGAAAATCAGACAGACTAATTCAAACTCTTGATATTAAAGACTACGAACTTAAAGTATTTAAATCTGATGCCAAGAAAACAGAAGAGATTGTTTTAAAAATAAAAAAAGCTTACGAAAGAGACACAACTCAAGAGCTTGGGGATTGGCTTAAAACCCAAAAGGCATTTGAAAACATTCTTCTTAAAAAGGAAGAGCTGATCAAAGATTACAACAAAATAATAGAAAATTTAGATAAAATGACAAAAGATGAAATATTAAGTTTTTATAATAAACATATTCAAACTGGTAAACTTGAAATAGAATACTCTAAAGAAAACGACATATTCAAAATAGCAGAAACATTATTAAAAAATAAATTTTTTTCAACTCTAATAGAAAAAGAAACTAAAAAAAATTCTAAATTATCGCCTAAAGAACTTAAAATTAAAAATGATTTAATCTGTTTGGGAATTAATATTAAACATGAAAAATATAAATCAGAGGACAATAGAAATAAAAATAGAAACAATTTAAAGCAATATGTTATTTTAAAAGTTGAATACAAAATACTAAAGTATATAGAAAAAGAATTAGAAAAAATTATTAAATCAACAAACACAATAGATCAAAATTACATAATTTCAAATTTAAAAAATCACTTAAAATCAGAAGACAAAAAACTTCTAAATGCAATTAAAAATCGATACAAAATCATTTTAATTGATGAGGCACAAGATTTAAGCTTAATACAAATTGAAATATTTAAAATATTAAAAAAAGCAGGAATAAAATTAATATTCATAGCCGATCCAAAACAGATAATATATTCCTTTAGAAAAGCAGACATTTCATTTTATAACAAAGAAATAAAAAATAAAATCAATACAGACGCCAGAGTTGTACTAAAAATAAATCACAGATCAAGTAAAAAACTCATCGGGCCTTTAAATAAAATTTTTAATAATATATACAATAATGCAATAGCCGATGAAATGGAAAAAATTGAATTTACCAATTCACTTCCAAATAAAAAAAACGACAATAATAAAATTGTCATCGGCGGAAAAGAAATAGAAGGAATCAATATAATAACCACAAATACAGAAAACGAAGAAGACATTTACCAAAAAACAGCACTAACAATAAAATATTTGCTTACATATGGGAAAATTGTTCAAAACAATACAATTAGAAATATTAAAATGCAAGACATTAAAGTACTTTGCAGAGGAAAAAATGAAATCAATTTAATAGACAAAGCATTAAAAAAAGAGCAAATTCAAACAAACAAAACTCAAGAAAATTTTTTAAAAACCAAAGAATTTAGCGAAATTTTTTATATTATTAAGTGCTTAGACCGAAAGCAAAACTTTAAAACCTTAAATTATATTCTAAGCAGCAAAATATTAAATGTGCCGTGGAATTTACAAAGAATTTTAATCAAACAAGACAAAATTCACCTTATAGAAGAATTTATTGAAAATATAACAGTTTCGCTTGAAAAAAATGAAATAACATTAGTAAATGCAATTAACAAAATCACATTCGAAAAAAATTTGTGGATCAAAATTGCAAATATTACCAAAGATCAAAAAATTATTGAATGGGCAAAAAATAAAATAAATTACAAAGGTCTTCTTATTAAAGAAGGTAAGCTTGAAAATTTAAAAACTCATGAAACAATACTTGAGATCATCTCTAAAATATATTATAAAGAACAAAACATACAATCTCTAATCTCTACTTTAGAAAGCCTAATAATAAATGAAGAGCCTGAAGAAATAGAAGAAAAAACAAATAATATAAATAATGATAATGAATCTATAGAGCTCATGACAATACACAAATCAAAAGGGCTTAGCATAAATATTGTGTTCTTAATAAATACAACTCCAATAGAAAATAGCATTTTTTTTTCAAAAAAAAATCAATTTTACAAATTTTATCAAGACGGAAAAATTGAATATGATTTTTTTAAATTGGAAGAAAATAAAAAACATGCAAGACTAAAAATACTAAGCGAAGAAAAAAATATATTTTATGTGGGAGCAACAAGAGCTAAATTTGCTCTTTTTATTACAAAAACAAATAGCATAACTAGCAAATTATTAGAAATAGCAAAAATTTTTACTGTTGATGATATTAAACATGACTTTAACATATATGAATTTATTGAACAAAAAATATTCAATAAAAAAAAAGACAATACAAATGTAAATATAAAATTAATTCCGCCAAAACCAATAATTAAAAACATGTTTAAAAAAGAATATACATCTAGTTTTTCAAGTTTAACAGCACAAGCTCATCATAAAGCATTTTATGAAAACTATGATTTTAAAAATATTAACTATGAAAAAGATACAGAACTTGATTATGAGCCTGGATTAGAAGAGACCTTGCCCAAAGGAAAAGACAGTGGAAACATTTTACATGCTGCTATGGAGGAAATAATCTTTAGCACAGCAAAAGATACATTTGATAATTTTAAAAAAAATAACATTAAAATTATTGAAAAACAAATACAAAAAATTAATCCAAATCTCAATACAATAGAAGTACAAAATTCATTAACTAAAATGATTTACAACATATTAACTTATAATATAAGAGCAATTAATGCTCGACTGTGTGATATTGAAGAATTACAAAAAGAAATGGAATTTTTAATAAAAATAAATCCTGAATTTCAAAAACAAAAATATCTTTTTGACAAACACTTTGAAGATCTTCACATAAAATTAAACGATGGATATTTAAAAGGAATAGTAGACCTCATATTTAAAGCTAATAATAAAATATATATCCTAGATTATAAAACAAACTATCTTGGAAAAGATAGGGATGATTATAATATAACAAATTTAGAAAATACAATAAAAAAGGAATATTATGATTTGCAATATAAAATATATGCTCTTGGGATAAAAAAAATATTATTTAAAAACAAAAAAGAATATAATCAAAAATTTGGTGGAATAATATATCTTTTTACAAGAGCATTTAAAAACAATGTTGAATGTTTAAAATCAAAATTTGAAAATGGTATTTATTTTAATCTTCCAAAATTTAACGACGTAGATTTAGACAAAATCATATTGGAGTTAAGCATTAAAAGATACTTATGAGAGATTTTTTAGTATTAAGAGAATTTTTAAAAAATAAAACCAAAAAATTTTTAACCCCTGAGCTTAAACTTTATGAAATAATTGAACTTTTAAATATCAATAAAAAAAATTGTTATAAAGCACAAACACTTGCAAAGTCCATAAACAATGAAAATATTGTAATATTTTTAATATTTTTATTTAACTACTTTGATAAAGGCCACCTAAGGGCCGACATAAATCTATTAGCAAAAGATATTCAAAATACAATAATATTCACAAAAGAAAACCTAGAAAAAACCAATAAAAGTTACAACAAATTAATAAAAATGCTAAAAGGACTAGAAACATTTGGAAATCCAGAAACTATTACGTACATTGTTTTTCTTTTAAAGAAAAACAATATAATAATGGAATTTAATAATAATAAGCTTAAAATTACAACTCCCCTAATCTTGGAAAACAATATCTACATTTATACTCAAAAAAACTACAGAGAAGAAGAAGAGTTAATAAAACAAATCATAAAAAGATTAGAAAACCATAACAGCAAATTAAATGAAAATAAAATACAAAATATAATATCAAATTTAAATACCAATAATTTAAATAAAGAGCAAATTACATCAGTAAGAAAGGCATTAAAAAGCAATTTTTTTCTATTAAGCGGGGGCCCGGGAACAGGCAAAACTACAACTATTAACTATATCTTAAAAGCAATTAACAAAACATTAGACAAGAAAAAAAAAGGATTAGTAGCAATTGCAGCCCCTACAGGAAAAGCTAGCCTAAGGCTGCAAGCAAGTATCGACTATTCATTCAAAAATTTAGAAATAGAATGCAACACAATCCAAAAATTATTGGGAATCAAATTCATAAACAAAAAAAATCTATACGATGAAGAAAATCAATTAAATTTTGACGTAATAATAATTGACGAAGCTTCAATGGTAGATGCATATACTTTTTTAAAACTGCTAAAAGCAACTCCAATAACCACTAAGTTAATAATGGTAGGAGATAAAAATCAACTCCCATCAGTAAACGAAGGAAATGTATATTCAAGTCTTTTAGGATTAAAAAAAATAAATAACGATAATGTAGAAGATCTTAAAGAAAATTTTAGAAGCAACAAAGAAATAAATTTGCTCTCAAAAGCAATATACAAAGAAGATAGTTCTTTGATTTGCAAATATATTAATAACAATAAAAATATTCAACTGAAAGAAATAGAAAAAATAAACTTAAAAAAAGATCTAATAGAATATACAAACAATTTATATAAAAAAATACCCACTTTTAATCTTAAATTGCTAAAAGAATCAAAAATTGAAACAATACTTGAAACTTTACTTGAAAATATAATTTTAAGTTCAAAAAATTTTGGCAAATTTGGAACTAAAAACCTAAATGAAATAATAAAAACTTACCTAAAAAAGACCTATGGAAACTTTATTGGCCAAATAATAATGATAACTAAAACTGACTATAAAAATAAATTATTTAATGGAGAACGAGGTGTTATTTTTAATGAAAATTCTAAATTTTATGCTTTATTCCAAAGAAAAGAGGAAAAATATAAAAAAATAAATTTAGATTTATTAACAAATTATGAATTCAGCTTTGCCACAACAATACACAAAAGCCAAGGCTCTGAATATAAACATATAAAAGTAATATTAGAAAATAACCCTTTTTTGACAAAAGAACTTATGTATACTGCAATAACAAGAGCTAAATATAGCTTAGAAATAATTTCTAACAAAGAAACTATAATTAAGCTAAGCAAAAAATCTAGCAAAAGAGATTCAAAAATACTAGAACACATAAACTCATTTAAAGAAATTGACAAATAAATTAAAAACTACTATAATCTTTTAAAAGAATGGCTTTGGGGGCGTAGTTCAGATGGTTAGAACGCCTGCCTGTCACGCAGGAGGTCGCGGGTTCGAGACCCGTCGCTCCCGATGATGAATTTTACATTTTATCGTGTCAGAAGCTTTTCTTTTAGAATCTATTGATATTCTGGCAGGTTTTAAGAAAAATTTATAAACATTTAATTTAAAAGTTGTAATTTAAGCGATTAAAAAAGAAAAAATATATAAGGAGAATGTAAAATGAATCTAAAAAAATATCTATTTTTCACTGCTTTACTTTTGATTTCAACATCTGTTTTTGCACAAACCAAAACAATAATAAAAGAAAATGTAATTCCAAATGGGAACTTAAGCCAATTTGGAATAGAAGAAATCTGTCCAATATGCGGGTATGTTAACTGTATTTGCGATGAGAAAACTACAGAAATCGCTGCAAAAATTTCTCAATCAAATACAACCACCAGCCTATTTGCAAGCATGGCTATAGTTGCATTGCTAATAGTAGCTACAGGATTATTAGCCTTAGTAAAAAAGAAATTATATAAATCAAAAATTTAAGCAAACTAAACTTTACTGTAGCTTTTGAAAAGCTACAGTAAAGTTTTAAAACACTTCTTAAGCTTATTTTTAAAAGATTAAGAAGTGCAAATATCCTCAATCCTAATCTCACAAAGCATCTTTTTAACATCTTGAAATTCGCAAAGATTACCTTTTAATGCCGTAGCCGTACCAGCTGCAACACCAAATTTAAATGAATCTTCTAAAGTACTTCCATTATCAAAAGCATATACAAATCCTGCAATCACAGAATCTCCTGCTCCAATGGTACTAACAGAATTAATCTTTGGAACAAAAGCCCTAAAAGCAACATTTTTAACGCCAATAAAAATAGCTCCGTCACTTCCCATGGAAATTATAATGTTTTGAACCCCGCTTTCTACAAGATTTTTTCCGATTTTAACCAATTCTTTTATAGAGTTAAATTTAGCATTAAAAAGATCCTCAAGTTCATAAATATTGGGCTTTATCAAAAAGGGATTTAATCTAAGAATTTTTTGCAAAGGCTTGCCACTAGTATCAATGATAAGTCTAACATCATTAGAAATGCTATTAGCTATTTCATTGTATGCATTCTCACCAAGAGCTAAAGGAACGCTTCCTGACATCACCAATATACTATTACTTGTTAAACTTTTAAGTTTATCTTTCAAAAGTTCAAATTCATTCTCAGAAATATCTGGAGAATTGGCATTAATTTCTGTTTCTCTGCCATTTGCTATCATTTTAATATTTAATCTTGTATCATGCTTTATTTTAATAAAATCGTTTTTTATGCCCCTAGAATCAAGAGAAAATCTTATATAATCACCTGTAAAACCTCCCAAAAATCCTAAAGCCGTACTGGGTTTTCCCAAATTTTTAAGAACAGTGCTTACATTTATTCCCTTACCACCAGCAAAAAAATTGTTATTTAAAGCATAATTAAGACTTCCTTCCTG
>NZ_JAJNFB010000029.1 GCF_021043605.1 Borreliella americana | reverse complement strand
ATCAACAATATTATTTAGAATTGCTTTTAAGCTAGTTGTTTCATTGACTATTTCAATTGTATTGTTTGCTTTGATTTTAATAGTATCGGAAATTATATTTAAATTTAGATCTGCAAGCAATAATCTCATTATTGCTTGCTAAAAAACAACTTGATTTTATTAAATATTCCTAATCTTAAAAGAATAAAAATTCGCCTTAAAAATTTTCTAGATTTTAGAACAACCTTTAGGAAATGCATGAAACAATTATTAAACGATTATAGTAGTAATAAAGAATCCATAAAATTTGAAAATAGTAAATTAGAAATTATTTGAATAAAACTTTTTCAAATTCCATTTTAAACATGGAGAAAAAGCCTATAAAAGTAGAACAAAAAAAATTAGGAGTATTATTGTAGTTGAATTTAAAAAAGAAATAAGATTTAGAAATACTAAAATTAGAACCCATTTTTATAATTTTTTCTATAATTCGTTTAGAAAATAACAGTTTTGAATATCAATCCAAATAATAAGAAACAGTTGTAACGACTTTTAATTTTGAAAAATTTCAAAGCTGCCCTACCAATTTAGCTTTCTAATCTAATCTACTAAAATTTCGGGTTTTATATCATTAATATTGTCAAAATAATATCTTAGCCATCTACTAATACTAATCAATATGGCCTGATTATAAAAACCTCAGGAATATTTTTTTTTATCAATCCCATTTTATCGATACTTTTTGCATAAACATTTAAAGAGAGATATATATGCCTTATTATATTTATATATAGACTCTTTATAATTCCCTTCATTAAATTTCATAAATCCCATTTTTATATGATCTTCACTAAATCCATGTCTTAAGAAAATGCTTATAATCCTAGACAAGTTTAAATTATTTCCTTTATTAATATTTTATCTATTAGTACTTCATACCCCACATATAATGAAGAAATTTTATCTTATTTAAATCAACGAATTTAATTTCTATTTTTATATAGAACTCCCTTGATAAAATCAGCTTAAAAGATGCCTTCAAAAGCAAATACATTAAATTCATATAATTTTGGAATTTTTGATAACTCCTTAACAGATTCTTTTAAACTTTTTTATAAAAATAGTAAATGCAATTATTATATAATTTCACATCTAAAAACAACATACAAATACCTTTCTTTTTTTTATCAAAATATTTAATATCTGGATGATATAATATCAATCCAGTAAAGCTAATACTATTGCATAAATAATAACAGACTATAGTAACAAAGTATAAAAACTAAAAATATTAATTTGAACGCTAAAAGCATTATGCGTAGAGCTTTTATTTGTATTTATTCTTACTTATTTTTGTCTTTTTACACGAATGCTGATTGATCCTTATTAGTATTATAAGTATTTTATACTACAGTATAATACTATATACTTTTCAAGTAAATATATATATTATGAGTTTAATTATAAAAACGTTTGAGGTTTAGTATGAAAACAAATTTAAAAATTCAAGTCAACATAAGTTCATTAAGAAAATATCAAATCAAATATTACAAAATTTTATCAATACTTAAGTATTTCCAAAAATATAACTATTAAATGCAATCAAAAAGCAATTTTAAATACACTAAATAATTTTTTAGCTCAAAATGAGCTAAAAGCAATCAAACTGAGAACACTTGGAAAAAATTTAACTTGGCTATGTTGCAGAAATATCGTTTAAAAAACTTATTAAGATTGGAAGAAGACAATGGTTTATTATATATTTTGGTTATCTTTAAGCATATAATTTAAATTATTATTGCATTTATTTATTGAATGTTTTATATATGGACATGATGTCAACACAATATATAAATTTGAAAAAGAAATACAAAAAAATATTTTAAAAATAATAGAATTAAAAGCTCTAATTTAAAAATTACAACTAAAAATGTCAATTGTGTTATAAACAATAATATATAAAACAAAAAAGGAAAATTTAAATCTTGTAAATTTAAAAACAAAAACATTGCTAAAATGGAAAAATATAAATTTTTTAGATAAAATGAGAGAAATTTCTAATAAAAAATGATTATTTGGATAAAAGAGCTAAGACAAAGGAATGGCTACAAAAACCAGAAATTGAATAAATGATAAAGCTTGAGGTTAAAACATGAATCAATTATTAGGAAATCTAAAAGCCAAAAAATGGAAATTGAATCGTTAAAAATGAAAAACAATATTTTTATTAAAACAGAAAAAATAAATAACAAAACAATATATCATACAAAAATATGTGGTGTTTTTTTACATTTGGTATAAATCAAAAAAAAGAAAACAAATTTCTTATTATAATAAGAAATTTGTTTGATAAAAATAAGAAAAGTATTTTCCATTTATTTGGAATTGAAGAAAGTATTCAAGATGAATTTTTGAGAATGTTTTACGGATTTGAAGATTAACAAAATTGCTTTTTTTAGATATGGAAATATTAGTACCAAGGTTGTCGAAACTATATCCATATGTAAAATTTATTATATAGAATTTAGGTTTAAAAGAGGTAGTGTTTTTTGTTATATAAAAGCTATTCATACTTTAACAAAAAAAGAAAAATTTGAAAAGAAATATGCTTGAGGTCTACTAGAGAGAATAGTTAATCTATAATACAAAATTTACAAATTTTACAATAAAAATTTGCCAAATGGAGGTTTTATAAATAAATGGATAGCAAAAAATCAGAAATAATTAGTATTTCAAATATTAAAGGCGGTGTTGGTAAAAGTGTTTTAACTATTATATTTAGTTTTATTTTAAGAAACATGGATAAAAAAGTTTTACTTGTAGATCTTGATCCTCAAAATAGTTTGACTAGTTATTTTTTAAAATATATAAAAAGCTTAAGCAAAAATAATGTTTATTCTCTTTTGAAAGAAGATTATTATGTTGATTTAGATAAATATTTAACTAAAATACATGATAACGTATATCTTATTCCTTCTCATCCTAGTTTACATCTTTTTAATAAGGAAAATACTTCTTATAAAGAGCTCTTTTTAAAGCATAGGCTAGAAAGGACATTGTCTAATTATAACTTTGATTATGTCATGATTGATACTCCTCCCAATTTGGATTCTCTTTTAGATAATGCACTCAATATTACAAACAAGCTTATTGTACCCATTCAAGTTGAAAGATTTTCTGTTGAAAGCTTATCTATCTTGATGAAATATATTGAAAAAGTTTCAATGTATATGGATAGAGATATTGATATATACATGATTGAAAATCAATTTATGAAAAACAGAAATACTTTCAAAAGCATAGAAAATTCAATTAAGGATAAATATGGTAAATATATTAAAGGAAAAATTCATTTTTATAATAAAGTAAAGGTATTTATAAATAATTTACAAGAGCCTAATATTAAAGAACCTTATTATCAGGAATGTTTGGAAGCTTTAAAGAATATATTGGGTATTTGATTTTTACCATTTAAATTGATTTAATGTAAATGTTCGCTTGCGAACATTATTGTTTAATGTATTTTATGTTTTCATAAGGAGGGTTTAAGGTATGCCTAAAGATTTAATTATTTTGAATAATAGAGAAGAGGGCTTGATTGGTGTTTCTGAAGAGGAAGAGTATGAAAACTATAAGCATTCTTTGAGAAAAAGCATGCTTAACGATATAGAAAATAAAATTAAAATTATGGAGATATTGCACAATATAAAAACCAAGAAACTTTATCGTATCGATGGGTATGTAAGTTTTGATATGTTTATCAAGAAATTTTTAATTTCTAAAACTCAAGCTTATTTATATTTAAAAATATATGAAAAGGTATTAAAAGGAGATATAAGTGTAAAAGAAATCAGAGATAAGGGCATGATAGGAATTTATAGGAATATAAAATCAAAAGAATCTAATAATAAAAATTCAATAAAACCGTTACGTATTAGTTTTAAAAGACAAGATAGTTATGCTTTTTATAAAAGAAATTCAAATTTTATAGAATATTTACTAGATAAAATTTTTTCTAATGATAAAGATTATTTAGAAAAAGTATTAAAAGAATATCATGATTTGAATTTAAAAAAAACAAATTAAAATAATGTAAGTAGTTACTTGTAAAATTTAAACAATTTTTTGTTCAATTATAAGAGATTATATTTTATCTGGTATATTGTGCTATTTGTAAGCAATTAAAATATAGAAGTAATTATTTTTTTTATAAAAGTTTTTTATTAATTAACTTACTAGATTTGTTTTAAAAATAAAATGATTTTATTGCCTGGATTATAAAACTTTTAATTCTGTTACAAGTCATGTTTTTATTCTTATAAGTTATCAATATTCCTAAAACCAAAATAGATCTAAAATAGATATTTACAAAAATATAATTTTTATTTTGCTATCTTTCATTGATTATAAAATAAGTTAGCTCGATATTGAACTTGCCTATTTAAGTATTTAAGTTTTGTTATCATTAATAACATAGGTAATTGAGTTGTTTGAGTATTTCTTTGGTTTAATTAGATGGTTTGATGGAATTTTATATTCTCTTACTAGCTTACTTTCTTGATACTCTTTAAAGTTTACAGAAATCCAGATGACATTGTTAAATAAAAATTTTAATAAGATATAAGATTAAAATATAAAATAATTTATTTAGTACTAAAATTTAATCTCAATGCCTTTTTAGTTTATTAAGAATTTTGATTAAAATATCAGGTCCATCTTTATTTAAAGATGGACCTGATATTTATGAACAATTTTAGTATAAAACTTAAATATTACTGTGTATTGAGTTTATAGTATCTAATAGTTTTTCTGATGTGTCTACTATTTTTTGAAATTGATTGTGAATTTCTTCTACATGGGATGAAAGCTTAGTTGCATCCGTCTTTATAAGATTTTTATCATTTTGATAATCTGATAAAAGTTGCTTAAACATGTTTGCTACGGTTAGTTTTGTAGGAAATAATTTTTCAAGCGAATTTTTAAGCTTCTTTAAATCTGAAATATCTAGTTTATCTAGAGCAACTTTTTTGGAATACAATCTAGAAATAGCCCGGTCGTAAAAGCCTCCAAGAGTATTAGAGCTGTTTAATATGCTTTCTGTTAGTGCCGACAATCTTATAATTTCTGAAAATTTTTTAAATTCATTGGTATCAATAGCATTTAAAAAACCATAAACCCTTCTTCTATATGTTTTAGATCTCTCAGTATTATCGGATATACGTTCACCTGGTGATGAAAGCCAACCTATTATTTTGAAAATCGAGATTCCATATTGGTCTTGAGGTTCTTCATCTAATTTTTTTATGTCTTTTTCTTTATCCATATTAGCTACTTCTATTAAATTTCTTAAGTCATCAATTAGTTTGTTTTTTATTTCTCTATTAATGTCTTCTTCTTGCTTACTAGGGCCTACTTTTTGCCTGGGGCCCACGTCTTGCTTAGGGACTACTTCCGTTTTAGACTTTGATCCTTTAATGTTAGATTGATGTTTTGTATCTTTTTGTTTGGTGCTAAAATCTGGATTGCAAGCACTTAAAAGTAAAAATACAAAGATGCTCACAAATATATTATATTTCATAAATATTCTCCTTATTTAAAATCTAATATCTAATACTAAATATAATGCAATATTTATACGATTTGATTTTAAATATAATAAAATATTTATTTCATTTGATTTTAATACAATATGGCATTAATACAATGTTATACTTAATATTATACTGTTATTATAACATAATATCAATAGTATATTTTGAGTTCAAAAAATATAAAAAATATTCATTAGCAAAATAATGGTGAATTTAAAAATAGACTTTTGAAGTAATAAATATAACAAACAATTTAATTTTTTATAATTTCAATAAAAATAACAATTATTTAAATAATTGCACTTTTAAATAGATGTTAATAATAGTTATGAAATATAATTTTTATTTTGTTACATCTATATGATTAATAGCAATATGACAATTTTTCTTATCCTTATTTAGAGTAGACTTTGTTATAATGTTACGAACTTAATGTGGTGAGTTTCTTTTGAATATTTTTTAATCTATATTAAGAAAACCAGTTCTATATTGCTAAGAAGCAGTATTCGGCCTTTCATAAATTATTTCAAATTTTTTTTCCAATACCAAACATTGAAAATATAAAGAAATATAATGAATAAAAAACTAAAGAAAATATTGAAGAGAATTTTTTAAAAAAATGAAAGATAATCCAAAATATCTGCAAGATAGGCAAAATTCATATCTTAAGAAAAGAACTTTGAAAGAATATAACTTTCATGTTGTTATATTTTAAGAAAATTACTTAACAATTTTAGTTGAATATCAAAATTAATCTCAACTTATTTTTTTGTTTCTTGTAAAAAATTAAATGGTAAGTGGTTTTTATTAAAATTCGTCAATTACTTAATGCTGCCTTCTAACTAATAAAATTTATAAGCATGAATAAAGATAAATGAGGTTATAACAATTTTTTCATTTACTTTAACTTTTTAAATTTTTAAAAAAATTTATGTCATTTGACAAAAAAAGTTATTTAATTAATCATTGATTTCTAATTTTTTGGATTTCTTTAAACAAAGATATAAAACCTTTATAAAAGCAACTTAACCAACAACTAATTAAATTTTATTAAAATCATAATTGAATTATATTTTATTTGTAGTTGCTGTCAATTATTGAAATATTATTAATAATACTTAATGC
>NZ_JAJNFB010000028.1 GCF_021043605.1 Borreliella americana | reverse complement strand
GAGTATATCCTTTTGCAAGCAGCACCTCCTTATTAAAATGATTACTAAGGTGAGCTTTTGCAAGCGTATCAATTTCATTTATACGATCTGCCTCTAGTAACAATTGCTTTTCAACACGCTCTCTTTCTTCAACTTCTGCAAGTTCTTTTGTTATTCTTTCATTTATAGTTAAATCACGATTTATCTCTTTAGACTTTGCATTTGCCTGCTCTTTTAGACGAATATATTCTTCAAATTCTAAAGCACTTATAACTTTAGTATCAGATTGAATTTGCGATTCCTCTTTTTCTTGTGCCTGAATTACTTCTTTTTCTTCATTTTCAATCACTTTTTAGCTCCTTTCTCAAAATGAGAATAATTTTTCTTTCAAAATAGCTAGTTCCTCACTATTAAAGGAACTGCCTTGTATAAGTTGGTTATATTTACTATAAAGCTCAATTAGCTTTATATCTCTTTCTACTTTTTGATCTTCACTTAGCATAACTAATGAGTTGAACTTCATATCAAGGCCAAAATACTTTGCAAGCTTTAAATTACAAGAATTTTCAACTTGTTCTTGTACACCTTTTAGAAAATCATAATAATTGCTCCTATCGCCCTTACCATCATTTCCAAGCCCTTTGGCCTGCTCGTTAAAACTTCTAGTTAAAGGCTCCTTAGTATCTGCACCAATTTTTGCTTTAATTAGTGCTAACGCCTCCTTCAAATAACTGAGGTCATATTTTACAACTTCTAAACTAGCATTAGGAGTAGCCGTATAAAACATTCCCTCATTATTAAGATTGCTTTTAAGCCTAGCAATCTCGTGTGCTAATGAATCATTAAGACTGCGTAAATTAGAAATATCTTTATTATGATTGTTTGAATTTTGTTTTCTCAAAAAAGAAGATAAAATGCCACTTCCCCTATCATTATTGCTGCTCTGAGTAAGTGCACTCAACGAAGTTGTAGCACTAGAAAGTGCATCTTGTAGTTGTACTAAAGATTCATCTTTGTAAAACAAAAAATTGTGGTTTTCAATACGTCTTTCTATTTCTACGTATATCTTTTCAAATAAATAAATATCTAGCAAAAAGCTTTCAGTATAACACGGAACATATCTTTTTAAGATATAATCAAAGTTTTCATATATGATAAGTCGACTTTTATGTATTTTAACTGCGTCTAAAGAATTATTCTTATTGTTGGATTTTACTTTATAGGTTATATGATCAAAGTCAATTCCTAAATCTCTTACAGATTCATAATCAAGATATTCAAAACCAATAGGTAATTCTATATTAACGGGTTGTTCGAGATCTATTAGAGTGTCTTTGGTTTTTACTAAAACATAGCCAATCCCATGAAAACGGTAGCTTATAATACAATTAAGCAGAGCATTCTTAAGCTGTACCTTTAACCTAGCTAGTTCAAACTCACTAACATTCCGACTAATACTCTCAAGAACAAGTCCGTTCTTAAGGCAGTCTTCTGCTACATTTTCTATGTAATTTCTAAAAAATATTGAATATCTATACAGTTCTAATGAACTTATTTTATCTACTAATCTTGCTTTTCTTAAATTACACAACTTTTTACTTCTTTTTATTAAATTTTATATATAATAGCAAAAACTAATATTTTTGTCAAAAAAAATTACAAAAATTTTTGATTGCCGAAGTTACGGCGACACTCTTTATATCCTAAAGACAAAATCAAATATGCAGCAGATAGTGCATCAAGTGCATCATCATGGGTTTTGTTATCACCTTTATAAGTGTAAATATCATCAAATACAGAAGAACTACTGTATTTTGCAATGTAAAGTTTCTTGTAAGTAAACGGTGTAATTAATGATGTTATTCTACTGAGCTTATTAAATTTTGGGTTAACTGGAACAATTCTAAAATATTGACTCATATTACTCCTAAGCATTATATATTCACGAGTCAACGCACCGGCACCTTTAGTATTATCTCTATCTTCTAAGTACAGCGTGCGTACATTGAAATTTTCTAAAACAGTCTTCACCATATTCATAATATAAGGATCATTGACTGGTCGTTGGTCTTGAAATACAAAAGCATAATACTTATCATCAACTCGCTCCATAACACATAATGCAGTGTTATCTCCTCCAACACTAAATGCTGGGTCTAAATATGCTATTGGGCTAGTAAACACATAATCCTCAGTAATATTTATTTGTGTAAAAATTGAATCCGTGCTTGCTATCCATTCACCTAGCAAAACTCTTGCTTTATATGATGGTATATCTTTATATAGCTTTTCTTGTGTTTCGACAAATCCTTTACTAAGTAGCACATTATCATAAGTTGTAAACTTATATGTCTTAAAAGTCGCTATATTATCAATATAATCGGTTTTAAAATAGTGTTCTGGATGATCAGGATTGGTATCAAAAATAATAGTTTCTTGCCCGCATCTTAGTCTTTTTAAGACTTCCTCTAAAGTTTGCTTGTGTAAAGTTGTAGCCTCATTAACAAAAATAAGTGCTGAATTGCTTCCCCTAAATCTTTCAAAATCACTTGCCTTATCTCCACCATATAGATTAATACGTAGTGAATCAATCAGAATATATGAATTATTTGTATATCTTGGAATATAAGGAATTTTAAGAAGATTGCATAGCTTTTCAAATTGTCCCAAAACATTAACTTCAACTGAGCGTTGTGAATTCCCAATAATAAAATTATTAGTATCGCTAGAGTATAACTTTTTATTTTCAATTAAACTTTTTAGAAAAAGATAACATGCAAGATACGTTTTGCCGCTAGCTATGCCGCCGCTGAGTATAATCTTTTTTTCATTATTCTTTTTAATGCTTTTTATCACATTTTTTTGCTTTAAAGTTAACTGTTTTTCTTCAAACTTATCAAAATTAATTAAAGAATTTGTTAGCTTTACAAATTGTGATATATCAACTCCATATTTATTTTTGTATTGTTTTTGAAATGTTGTAAAAAGTTTTGTTTGATATAGGTTCACTTGTATCCCTTGCTATTTTTATAATTACTTTTACTCTCAACTTCATGAGCAGTAGCAAGTCTTTTCATACATTCGTAGTAAAGCTCCATTTCTCTTATTGAACACTCCTTTATAAGGTCATTAAGCTCACTTTTCAAAGAACCAATTTCTCCATCAACAACTTCATTGCTTTTTTTACTATTTCCTTTATTTAAAGAGTCAATTTGAGTTTTTAAATTTTCTATTTTAAAAAGCATGCTAGCAAGCTCCACACTAGAATATTGCTTAAATGCATTTATAAACCCTAATTCTAAATTAGCCCGCTCTAAATCCAATTCGCTTCTAACTTTCCTAGCGCTAACTTCTGATCTAAAGGTTTGTGCTAAAAGGTGTTCAAAAGTATCTTCACTAATTGTTACTCTAGAATCCTCATTATCAGAATCCCCTCCACTTTCCCATTTTTGTCTCATTCTCCACACATTTACTTTAGAAACTCCCAGTCTATCCGCTATTTCTGAATCACTTAATGACCCTTCTCTAAAGTATGCAACATAATCATCAAAAGACCTTTTGGTTCTCTTCAAAGAAATTCTCCCAAAATAACAAAATTAACAAATTGTTACTCTAAATAGTAACGCAAGTTAACAAATTATTAACAAAAAAATATTAACTTACTTATGCCTATTAATTACTGATCTATATTTACAATGTTTATAAACATAAAACACATAAAAATATAAAGGGGTGCAACATTAAATGTCAAAAACTTTTGATGAAAAAAATTGTTATTTCTGCAAAAAAACTCTCAAAACAGAATCTGAAATTTGTTTTGATTGTGAAATCAAAAACCAAAATATAAAATTTAATAGAATATTAGCATTATCATTATGTTTGTTTTTTGGTTGTTTAGGTATTTGTGGATTTTTTTTGTTTAGTCCTAAATCGGGTTTTACATTTATACTTATATCTATTCTTTTCTTTTTACTCAACATATTAATATATAAAAAAACAAGACAGTAACTAGTCTTGTTTTTTTATATATTAATATGTTTTTAAAACCATTTCTTTTATTATTTTTTATCTTCCCCCGCCTCTTTAAGTTCTTCTTCAATCTTATTAAGCGAATTAGTTATAACTTCATTAATCATATCGCTAGTATTATTACCATTAGTTATATTTTTGAAGCCCAATTCTCGAGCATAAATCCAAGCTTGCTGTCCAAACTTCCTCTGGTTACCAACTCTATTCCCTTGAGTTTGTCCAGTTGTAGATTCCGCTTGACCTTTAAGCTCTTCAAATTTCTGTTTGGCCTCTTGTAAAGCTTGTTTTCTCTCTCCTTTTTTCTTTACCAAACTCTCTTCAAGCGTCTTAAATTTGCCTTCAAGTTCTTTCCCCTTTAATTTTTCTCTTATTTTTTTTGTTTGTCCTTCATAATTAGAATATGTTTCAAGAGAAGTTTTTCTAGAATCTAATTTTTCTATTTTATTCTTTAATTCTTGAATTTGTTTTTCAATTTCTTTTGTATCTTTTTCATCTAATTTAGATAAATCTTTTGCCTCTAGAATTTCTAAAAATCCTTCAACTTGTTTTTTCAGATCTTGTTCGGCTTCAGATATTTTAGAATTTGAACTTTCTAAAGCTTGTTTAAAACTTTTTAAGTCTTTATTACTTACATCATTCTTGCAAGAAATTATCAAAGCAAAAACTAACCAAACAATAAACATTATCTTAATTATCTTATTCATATTTGCTTACTCCTTTACTTTGTATCTTTATTTTAAATTTTTCTTAAGCTCTTCTAGTGGTATTGCATATTGAGCAATTTTACCTCCTGTAGTCTTATTATCTCCCAAAAATGTAATATATTGAGAACCATCAATATTTTCTATCTTTGTTTTTATCTCTTTATTTTTGGTACTGTTTGCAACATTTTGTTCATCCTTATATCCATAATACAAACTAGCTTTAAATGACCCGCCCTCAGTCATTGCTTTTATAAAGTTAGCAACTTCTGCCTCTTCTAATGTAAAGAATGTAGCGGTGTACCCTGGATTAACATTTAACCCAGTTTCAATACCATTTCTTTCTTTTCTTACAACTACAGTTCCTAGGTCTGTCCAGTTACTACCACTAGTATCTTTATTTTTAATTTTTACAGTAAATTCAGAAAATTTTATATTTTTAACTTCTGATTCATCACTACTTTGACCATCATATGAAGTATGATTCTTACAAGAACTTATCAAAGCAACAAAAATAGCACAAATAATAAACATTTTTATATTTATATTTTTATTCATAAGTTACTCCGTAAGTCTTAATAATAACGCAATACCCTAATGATTACAATTCTTTAAAGCTTTAAATATCTAATTTTGTTACATTTCAAATTACATTGTTACAAACTTCAAATGTAATTTTAATCAACTCTCAAAAATCTCTCCATTGCAAATGCCCTAATCATTACAAAAGACTAGAAAACACATACAAATTAAATTTCAAAGTCTTTGCTATATATCACTTAAAGTATCTAGTCTTTCTTAAGTCCACACCTTAAAAATTGCCTCTTCTGTTTATCACAGCCACTCCACAACCCAAATTTCGCATGCAATGAGAACACCATAAATTTGACTAAAATTTTGGGTTTTTGATAAAATATAAATTACATTTTTATTAAATTTTTATTACTTTTACTTAATTTAAAAGTAACACTTCAAAGGAGAGGATTTTATGGAAACTAATAATTATTTTAATTTAAATAATTTCAATATAGACTTTATGCTCAAATTCTTCCAAGACTATCAAAATGTATTAAATGAAAACAAAATTCTTAAAAATTCACTAAAAATTTCTTCTAAGCCTACTAAAAAAGCTTCAAAACCAACTCCAAAGTTTTATTTGAATCAAAAAATTATCAAAATAATTGAAAAATGCGTTAAAACATTAAAACAAATTGACCCAATTTCTGGTTGGTTTTTACATCTACTGGCAATAAGTGGCTGCAGAGGTGCCGAACTGCAAAAAGTAAAAATGCAAGATATTACTCCCTTTTTAAGCAAAACTGGAGAAACTTTTTACAATATAAAAGTAAATGTAGCTAAAAAAAGAAATGTCACTTGCATTAGAGAAATTGTCATAAAATCTGTAGAATTTGATGCTATTCAAAAAGCTCACAAAAATTACTTTAATGAAAAAAATCTTGACCCTCGGCGTACTTATCTTTTCCAAAAAACTAAACATAAATTTAAAGATAATCAAATTAGCATTATCCATATTTCTAATAAATTCAAAAATCTTCTCAAAAAGTCAGGATTTCGTGCTAATAAATCACTTCATTTATTTAGAAATTTGTTTATTTCATATTTAAAATCTAATGGTTATAATTCTTTTCAAATTAAAGAACTTATGAAGTATTATTCAACTTCCGAAATTGATAATATCTATGGACTCTCTGCTGCTAATAAAATTCAAGCTTATAAATGCATGAAAAATAACCTTAAACTTTAAAAAAACTACTTTAGTCTAAATATACGCTTTGAAGTTACTTTAAATATTTTCCCACGAGGCTTCAAGTCAAGTGAATCATATAATATTTCTTTATTTTTTGTTGCTATAAAGTGATATCCATTAACCTTATCGATTTTAACTTCACTTATTTCAAATTCATTGGCTGCACCTAAATAATTTAAAGATTCATATCTCACGCTACTTCTAATTCCGTAATAATTAAGTATCATACATGGATTTATAATAAAACAATTACTCTTAATGTATCCAAGTCCTATAAATCTATAATACGCTGCATTTATCTCATACGCACTAAATTCACGTTTCTTAAATAGACTTGTATAATAATGTAGACACAAAAAGTAACAGCCCCACCTTTGTATCTCTGGTCGTAAAGTTCTATTGTCTTGTTTTATTTTATTAATAAGCATTGATTATTCCTCCAATATTAAATTATTTTTTTTAATTTTTTAGCTAACCCATTCACATGGGGACACTGACACTATTTGTCAATGCTATATTGCCAGGGAAAAAGACTTTACCACTTGTTGGTAGTAGTCCACTTAATCTATCTGATATTGCTCTTTTCTTAGAATCAAAAGTGAACACAAATTCTCTAAACCTATAATTTACATGCTCAATTAGTGGACATATATTCTTAATATTGTGGGTTTTCATTTTGA
>NZ_JAJNFB010000027.1 GCF_021043605.1 Borreliella americana | reverse complement strand
ATTTAAAGCCGGAAGTGTTTTTTGCTATTTCAAGGGATTATATCGATTATTAGATAAAAAAAGAACAGACAATCACTACAATAAAGCTTTATTTAACATGTTTACAGATTTAGAACAACAAGTATATAAATTTTATGGGAAGAAATACCCCGAACAAGGACCGTTAATAAAATGGATATTAAAAAACATAAAATAATAACAATTGCGTCAATTAAGGGCGGCGTTGGTAAAAGCACAAGTGCAATAATATTTTCTACCTTGTTATCTCAAAAATATAGGGTATTATTAATAGATATAGACACTCAAGCATCTACCACTAGTTATTTTTATAAAGAAATTGCAAATCAAAAGATTAATGTTGTAAGTAAAAATATATACAGAGTGTTAAAAGAAAAATTAGATATAAATAATGCAATTGTAAATGTTAAAGACAATATAGATCTAATACCTAGTTATTTGAGTTTACATAAATTTTCAAGAGAATTTATTCCTCTTAAAGAGTTAAGATTAAATTTTCTAGAAATATTGATAATATCAATTTGGTTATCTTTAAACTTGTGTTTGGTTTTTTGGAAAAGATAAGTCCGCCGCGAGTCAAGATTTTTTTCATTAAAATAATTTTCGTGAGCTTTTTGAATAGCCCGGAACTCTTCAGAATTAATGATAATTTCTCTAATACAAGTGACATTTCTTTTTTTAGCTATATTTACTTTTATATTGTAAAAATGCTCTCCAGTTTTGCTTAGTAGGGAAGTAATATCTTGTATTTTTACTTTTTGAATTTCTGAGCCCCTGCACCCACTTATTGCCAGTAGATGTAAAAACCAACCAGAAATAGGGTCAATTTTTTTCAATGTTTTGACGCATTTTTCAATTATTTTTATAGTTTTTGGGGTCAAATAAAATTTAGGAGTTGGTTTTGAAGCTTTTTTAGTAGGTTTGGAAGAAATTTTTAGTGAATTTTTAAGAATTTTGTTTTCATTTAATACATTTAGATAGTCTTGGAAGAATTTGAGCATAAAATCTGTATCGAAATTATTTAAATTAAAATAATTATTCATGTCCATAAAATCCTCTCCTTATAAGTGTTGCTTTCAAATTAAGTAAAAGTAATAAAAATAGATAAAAATAGTAATTTATATTGTACCAAAAACAAAAAATTTTAGTCAAATTTAGGGTGTATTCATTGCAAGAGAAATTTGGGTTGTAAGATGGGTGTGATAAACAGAATGTGCAGCTTCTGAGTGTGTCGGCTAAGAAAGACTACATACTTTAGCTGACTTATAGCAAAGACTTTGAAATTTAAGTTGTATGTGTTTTGTAGTCTTTTGTAATGAGCATCGCATTTGCAATGGAGAAATTTTGGGGAGTTGGTTAAAATTACATTTGCGTTTTGTTAATATGTAACAGTTGAATGTAATTAAATTAGATATTTAAAGCTTTAAAAAATTGTATTTATTGGGGTATTGCGTTATTATTGAGACTTACGGAGTAACTTATGAATAAAAATATAAATAAAAAAATGTTTATTATTTGTTGTGCTATTTTTGCTTTGATAAGTTCTTGCAAGAATCATACTTCATATGATGGTCAAAAAAGTAGTGATGAATCAGAAGTTAAAAATATAGAATTTTCTGAATTTACTGTAAAAATTAAAAATAAAGATACTAGTGGTAGTTGGGCAGACCTAGGAACTGTAGTTGTAAGAAAAGAAAGAAATGGTATTGAAACTGGGTTAAATGCTGGGGGACACACGGCTACATTCTTTTCATTAGAAGAATCAGAAGTTGATAACTTTGTAAAAGCAATGACTGCGGGCGGGTCATTTAAAGCTAGTTTGTATTATGGATATAAGGATGAACAAAATGTTGCAAACGGTACCAAAAATAAAGAGATAATAACAAAAATAGAAAATATTAATGGTTCTCAACATATAACATTTCTAGGAGATAAGACTACAGGAAATAAAACCGCTGAATATGCAATACCTCTAGAAGAGCTCAAGAAGAATTTAAAATAAAAGTACAAAGTAAAGGGGTAAGCAAATATGAATAAGATAATTAAGATAATGTTTATTGTTTGGTTAGTTTTTGCTTTGATAGTTTCTTGTAAAAATGATGTAAGCAATAAAGACTTAGAAAGTTTTAAAGAAGCCTCAGAAAGTTCAAATTCTAAACTTTCTGAAGTCGAACAAGATCTTAAAAAACAAGTTAAAGGATTTTTAGATATTTTAGATACAAAAGATTTAAATACATTGGATACAAAAGATATTGAAAAACAAATCCAAAAATTAAAGGAAAAAGTAGAAAAATTAGATTCTAAAAAAACTTCTCTTGAAAAATATTGTAAGTATGAAGAACAAATAAAAAAAATAAAAGAAAAATTAAAGGTAAAAGGACTTGAAGATAAATTGAAGGCCCTTGAAGAAATTTTAAAAAAGAAAAAAGAGGATAGAAAAAAAGCGTTACGAGAGGCTAGGCAAAAATTTGAAGAATTTAAAAAAGAAGTTAGTGCTACAACTGGAGATACTTATGGGCATAGAGCTGGAAATCAGGGACAGATTGGACGACAAGCTTGGATGGAGGCCAAAGAATTTGGTTTAAGTTTAAATTATTCTGGTAATAATGGTATTAATACTGGCGATATGGCAAATGGAGTTATAGAGGATGCGCTTACAAAGATTGAAGAAGAACTTAAAATCACTATAGAGTAAAGAGTAAAATGAGTTTTTAAAAACATAAATGTAAATTATAAAAAATAAGACTAACAATTAGTCTTATTTTTTATTTTATTTGTATTAACGTACTAATTAAAAAGAAAAGAATAGATATAAATAGAAATGTCAAACCTGATTTAGGGCTAAATAGATAAAATCTATAAATTCCTAAAAAACCAAAAAACATACATAATAATAGTGATAATGATAATATCTTATTTTTATTAGATATTTTATTTTGGTTCTTAACTTCACAATCAAAACAAATTTCAGATTCTTTTTTAATGGGTTTTTTGCAGAAATTACAAATTTTTCTATTCAAAGCTTCTGACATAATGTTACACTCCTTTTAAAAATACAATTTATTTATTTAAAAGTATTTAATATACATAAATAGTATTTTCATATGTTTTGCGTTTATAAACATTATAAATATAGTTCAAGAGTTAATGGACATTAGTAAGTCATTATTTTTTGTTAATAACTTACTAATTTGCGTTACTATTTAGAGTAACAATTTGTTAATTTTGTTATTTTAGGAGAATTTCTTTGAAAAGAGCCAAAAGGTCTTTTGATGATTATGTCGCATTCTTTAGAGAAGGGTCTTTAAGTGATAAAGAAATAGCGGGTAAATTAGGAGTTTCCAAAGTAAATGTGTGGAGAATGAGACAAAAATGGGAAAGTGGAGAAACTTCTTTTAACAAGGACTCTAGAGTATCAATTAGTGAGGATACTTTTGAACACCTTTTGTCGCAAACCTTTAGATCAGAAGTTAACGCTAGGAAAGTTAGAAGCGAATTGGATTTAGAGCGGGATAATTTAGAATTAGGGTTTATAAATGCATTTAAGCAATATTCTAGTGTTGAACTTGCTAGCATGCATACTAAAATAGAAAATTTAAGAACTAGAATTGACGCTTTAAATAAAGCAAATAGTAAAAAAAGCAATGAAGTTGTTGATGAAAATATTGAATCTTTGAAAAGTGAACTTAATGACCTTATAAAGGAGTGTTCAATAAGAGAAATGGAGCTTTACTATGGATGTATGAAAAAACTTGCAACTGCTAATGAGGCTGAAAGCAAAAACAACTACAAAAATAGTAAAGGATACAAGTGAATTTATATCAAACAAAACTTTTTACAACGCTTCAAAAAGAATACAAAAATAAATATGGAGTTGATATATCACAATTTGTAAAGCTAACAAACTCTTTAATTGATTTCGATAAGTTTGAAGAAAAACAGTTAACTTTAAAACAAAAAAATGTGATAAGAAGTATTCAAAAGAATAATGAAAAGAAGATTATACTTAGTGGTGGCATAGCTAGTGGCAAAACGTATCTTGCGTGTTATCTTTTTCTAAAAAGTTTAATTGAACATAAAAAGGCATACTCTAGTGATACTAATAATTTCATTATTGGAAATTCACAACGCTCAGTTGAAGTTAATGTTTTGGGACAATTTGAAAAGCTATGTAAACTTCTTAAAATTCCTTATATCCCAAGACATACAAATAATTCATATATTCTGATTGATTCACTTCGTATTAATCTATATGGAAGAGATAAGGCAAGTGATTTTGAAAGATTTGGGGGAAGTAATTCAGCACTTATTTTTGTTAATGAGGCTACAACTTTACACAAGCAAACTTTAGAGGAAGTCTTAAAAAGACTAAGATGTGGGCAAAAAACTATTGTTTTTGATACTAATCCCGATCATCCAGAACACTATTTCAAAACCGATTATATTGACAATATAGCGACTTTTAAGACATATAATTTTACAACCTATGATAATGTTTTTCTTAGTAAAGGATTTATCGAAACTCAAGAAAAGCTATATGAAGATATACCAGCATATAAAGCAAGAGTTTTGCTAGGTGAATGGATAGCAAGAGCGGATTCAATTTTTACACAAATAAATATTACTGAGGATTATGTGTTTACTAGCCCAATAGCATATTTAGATCCAGCATTTAGTATTGGAGGGGACAACACTGCTTTATGTGTTATGGAGAGGGTTAATGATAAGTATTATGCTTTTGTATTTCAAGATCAACGACCAGCCAATGACCCTTATATTATAAATATGGTAAAGACTGTTTTAGAAAATTTCAATATACATACACTGTATTTAGAGGATAGAGACGATACAAAAGGTTCTGGTGGATTGACTCGTGAATATATGAGGCTTAGGAGCAATATGAGTCAATATTTTAGAATTGCTCCGGTTAAACCAAAGTCTAATAAGTTTAGTAGAATAACAACTTTAATTACGCCTTTTACTTACAAAAAACTTTACATTACAAAGTACAGTAGTTCTTCTGTATTTAATGATATTTATGCTTATAAAGGGGATAACAAAATCCATGATGATGCTCTTGCCGCAATATCCACTGCATATTTGATATTATCTTTAGGATATAAGGAAAGAAGTGTTCATTTTGGCAATCAAAGATTTTTGTAAATTTTGTTGACAAAAATATTAGTTTTTGATATTATATATATAATTTAATAAAGAGAATTGAAAAGTTGTGTGATTTAAGAAAAGCAAAACCAATAGACAAAATAAGTTCATTAGAACTTTACAAATATTCAATATTTTTTAGAAATTACATTGAAAATGTAGCAGAAGACTGTCTCAAGAACGGACTTGTTCTTGAGAGCGCTGACCGCAATGTTAGTGAGTTTGAACTTGCTAGGTTAAAGGCGAAACTTAAAAATGCTTTGCTTAATTGTATTATAAGCTACCGTTTCCATGGAATTGGATATATTTTAGTAAAAACTAAAGATACGCTATTAGATCTTGAAGAACCGGTTAATATAGAGCTACCTATTGGATTTGAATATCTTGATTATGAATCTATTAGGGATTTAGGAATTGATTTTGACCATATAACTTACAAAGTAAAAACCAATAATAAGGTCAATTCTTTCGATGCCATTAAAATACATAAAAATCGTCTCATAATATATGAAAACTTTGATTTTATCTTAAAAAGATATGTTCCGTGTTATACAGAAAGTTTTTTGTTAGATATTTATTTATTTGAAAAAATATACGTTGAAATAGACAAGCGTATTGAAAACCACAATTTTTTGTTTTACAAAGACGAATCTTTAGTTCAACTGCAAGATGCACTCTCTAGCGCAACAACTTCTTTAAGTGCTCTTACTAAGAGTAGTAATAATGATAAAGGAAGCGGAATTTTATCTTCTTTTTTGAGAAAACAAAACTCAAATAATCATAATAAAGATATTTCTAATTTACGCAATCTTAATGACTCATTAGCACATGAGCTTGCTAGGCTTAAAAGCAATCTTAATAATGAGGGAATGTTTTACACTGCTACTCCGAACGCTAGTTTGGAGGTTGTTAAGTATGCCCTGACCTACTTAAAGGAGGCTTTAGCTTTAATTAAAGCAAAAATTGGCGCTGATACAAAAGAGCCATTAACTAGAAGTTTTAACGAGCAGGCCAAAGGGCTTGGAAATGATGGTAAAGGCGATAGGAGTAATTATTATGATTTTTTAAAAGGCGCGCAGGAGCAAGTTGAGAATTCTTGCAACTTAAAGCTAACTAAATGTTTTGGTCTTGATATGAGGGTTAATTCACTAGTTATGTTAAGTGAAGATCAAAAAGTAGAAAGAGATATTAAGCTAATTGAGCTTTACAACAAATATAACGAGCTTATACAAAAAAGTAGCTTTACTAATGGGGAGCTAGCTATTTTAAATGTTGGCGATAAAGTTTCCTTTATTGATGGACTAGGGGAAATTATAAAAACCACCATAAAAGAAACAAGCACAACGCTTAGCAACACAGGAGAGTGTTCATTGATACTTAAGTTAGAGGATGATTCTAACAAAATACGTAAAAAATAAGGGGTTAAAATGAGCGAAGACTATGAAATTTACAGAATGAATCAACGCCTTTATGGCCAGGCATTGGCTCAAGAAGACATAAAAAATTGGATTTACTCAAACATTTTCATAATGCGTATTGGCACTGTAAAAGAGTTTACACAACAAACTCAAGAAGCTATAGTTACAATACCCGAATTTGAAGATTTAGAAATTCACACAAAAAATATATCTAATATTGGTTTTGAACTATCAGAAGGCGACACCGTCTTATTACTTCAATCAAGTATTAATATTTTTGATAAAAATGACAATATTCACTTTGACAAACATCATTTTTATATACTTAGTGCAATTGGTCCAAAAACTTTAATATTTTTGTTTTATAAACATCCTGATTATCAGATATAAATACTTTAAGCTTATTTAGATCGTCAAATCTATTAGTTTTATTGAAATAATCTTTCATAAGACTTGCCCAATATTCTATACTCTTACGCTTAGGATTCTTGTCAAAAAGATTGATTAAAGCATCATCATTATCAGTACATAATGCCCGAATAAGAGCATTTATATTATTTTTTTCTTCACCTTCATTTACCCAATTTTAATATTAAACAATGCGTTTCTAAAAATTTCATAGCAATAAAACTTGTCGGTTTTCAATTTTTTATCAAAGTCTTTTAATTGATTTTGGTTTTGATTAATATCTTTTTTTGTTCTTGATTTTGATTAACACTAACTTGTTTGTTAGGCATAGAATTTGCGTTTTCATAAATTATTGTAAATAGGTGCTGCATCAGTATCCACTTCGCTTTTTATATGAAGACATGCAACTAAAGCATACCTTTTGAAATAAGTAATAGCTGATCCAACCATTTATGGTACTGTATTTACAACATTTTTAGACCCGTTTTCATTGTTCCATTGTAAGTTTTCTGTAAGCATTGGTGTATCAAAAGAAAATTCATATCCAGTACTTGTGCTGTAAAATGTAGTCCTAATAACATGCTCCTTTTGACCATCTACAAATTTAGATATTGGATATTGA
>NZ_JAJNFB010000026.1 GCF_021043605.1 Borreliella americana | reverse complement strand
TGGACTTACAGATCTTGAAATATTAACAATGTTGTCTTCTCTGCCCAAAATCATCATTTTGTGGTTACTGTCAAGAACTCCCTCGATTTTTTTTTACTTCGGCTAGATCATATGTAGTCATGTCCTTGACCGATGGCAAAGTTGCCGATTGTGGAAAGGTGAAGTTGTTAACTTTCAAAAAACCTATTGTTTTACTAATAAACGTATTCATAATATCAATACTCTTTTTTAAAGATTCAAAATTTAGAAAAGACGATTTCATGCTAATGATTCGACTTTCATGTATATTTTTTAGAGAATAATTATTGTTATCAATAACTTCGCCAAAGTTATAACAAAGGCAGGGAAATCCTTGCTTGTGAGCGGCTTATTTGGATCTTCAGAATCTGGGATTACTATGTAAAAATAACTTTTTCCAGATAAAATTGCTGCATAGATCATTCTCTTAATAATAGATCTAAAGTTATTGTCAAATAATTTTGAGAGTCCATCGCCAACTTTGTGCTAAATTTCTATTACTATGTTTTTATAATTGGATACGAAATAATAAAATAATTTATGCAAAAAGTCTTTTCTTTTATTTGAGATTTTTTTTATGTAGCTTAGCAACTTTTAATCTAGATTTAGTTCTATTAACAGAACCTTTTTGCTTTTTTGATAATTTTCTTTGGTATTTCTTAAGTTTACTCTCATTTTTTTTAGTAAATATTTAGGATGATTGATTTTCTTACCTTCACTACTTACTAAAAAATGTCTCATACTCACATCAATACCAACTACCTCTTTTTTATCACCTTTAGTTTCATTTTTATTTTTAGTATTTAGACCACTCAACTGCCATTGAAATATAATATTTATCATCATTATCTTTTTCCACCACTACATTTTTAATAAATTCATTACCTTTAATGCACCTATGTAGACATAATTTTACAAACCCTATTTTAAGTAGTCTTATATAATCATTCTCTATTCTTATTGAGTTTTTTTTGATTATTAGTTCTAAAAGTTTGCCTATTTTTCTTACTTTTATATTTAGGAAATCCTTGTGTTTTATTTTCTTTTTTAATTTCTCTAAAAAAATTATTATACGCAGAGTTTAAGTCAAGTTGGGCATTAGAAAGAGCTAAACTATCAACTTCCTTTAAGGATAGAAATTCTTCTTTATATTTACTTGGATAAGTAATTAAACTTTGTTTATTTATTTCATAATAATCTTTCTTATCACTTAACATTTTGTTATACAAAAATCTTACACATCCAAATACTTTTCAAAAGTATTCTTTTTTTGAGTAGTGTTAGGATATATTCTATACTTGTAAGCTTTATTAGCATCCATGTATCTTATTATTTTATTATATTTTGTACTTAGCATATAGTGTAAAGAATTTCCTAAACTCTGAGCTGGTTTTAGATTTATTTGAGCAACATCGATGTGGTTCATTAAATCTATTTTTATTTGAGGAACTTTGTTTTATTATTTGAGATTATAGGTTTGCTAACTTACCATGAATGCTTTGGCTTTTTCCGATAGTCTTTTTATTTTATTTTATTTTAAACCACTGTTTCTATAATCTTTGACTTAAAACTGTGATTAACCAAAAATAATAAAATATTTATTTAGCTGGGTATTGAAATTAATCAAATATTTTGAATATAATTAAAGCAATTATTGATAAAAATAAACTGAACATGGAGATTAAATATGAAGCCAGCCATATCTAAACATAACCACCAAACCAATAAAAATAAACTACTTGGTAAAGTCTGCAGACTGAAAAAAATTATTTCAGTAATCAATTACTTAAATAAAGAATTTAAAAAAAAATATAATACCTCAATTAATAAAGAACACTTTACTTCTGAAAGAATAAAAGAACTTCGAGTTCATCATCAAGGAGATATACTTCGAGTACTAAACTCAAATATTCATAAAGAAAACAAAAAAGAAACTACAATTAATACCCTAAGACTAGATTTAAAATTTTTGGTTAAGCTAAAAGCATTAGATAAAAGAATACTAACATTTTCAAATAACTTTGGAGAATTTAAAGGAAAACTTTGTATATATAAAGTGTCACCTATTGCATATAAATTGATTAATGCATATTTTAATAACACTAAAGTAGACTTACTTAAAAAAGTAAAGGAAGAAAAAGAATCTTTTAACGCTGAAAATATCACTGAAAATATCACTGTATATAATAAAGAGTATATAAATATATATCATAAGAATTCTACAAAAAACTCTTTCTTTCAAAGAATTAAATTCATAATTTCAAACACAAAAGAACCAAATAAATCATTAAAAAATACTTTATTAAACTATAAGGATTTCAAAAATTATCTAAAACATGATTATGAGATAAAAGACATTAAAGAATTTTTCTTATCTAAGCTAAGTCTTTATAAACATAAAATCCACTTTATGAGGAAAATCGCACCCTATAATACTGATTTTTACATAATTGCAGGAGAATTCAAAGATACTTATACTACTAAATGGAAAATAAATAAAATAAATAACTTTTCAGGACATGCTAGAATAATAGCCAATAATATTCTGGTTAACACTTTGAAAAAAGGATTAAAATTTGAGCAAATTACTTAAAAAACTAAAACAAAAAAAAGCTTTAATGAAAATTAACAATTTTTTAATTAAAAAAGATACTTTCAGTAAAATAGAAGAAATAAATGGCAAGAAAGTATACTACACAAAAATATTTAAACATTTAATCGAATTTAAAGTAACCAACAAAGAACAAAGATTAAGACTTGTATTTCAAGAATTTAATGATAATAATAAAGATTATTATTTCTTTAATCTTTTTTCATTGGAAAAAAATGATAAATTTTTAGGAATAAAATATGGATGGGATCACCTTAAAAAACCTTTTTTTCTTAAAAAAGAAGATAATAAAATTTATGCAATAAAGAAGCTCTATTATGTAGAGTTTAGGTTTAAAAAAGGATCCGTTAAATCTTACATATTATCTTTAAGGACTTTGTTGAGAAAAAATGAAAAGGAAAGCACTGAATACTATCAGTTTACACTAAATCATCTAGAAAAAATGGAAAGTAAAGTATACAAGTTTTACAATAAAAAATCACCAGATGGAGGAATTTTAAAAAAATGGATATTAAAAAATCAGATATTATAACAATGGCTTCAATTAAGGGAGGAGTTGGGAAAAGTGTACTTTCTATACTTTTTTCTTATGCATTAAAAGAATTAGGAAAAAAGGTACTACTAATTGATTTAGATCCACAAAATTCTTTAACTTCTTATTTTAATAGGTATATTTCAAATATTGAAAAATATAATACTTACAGTATGTTAAAAGGGGATTTTCACTTTAATGAATGCATTAAAAAAATTAATGATTATATATCTATAATTCCCTCTCACCCCATTTTGGGAAAATTTAATTCGGAAGCCATTGATTACAAAGAAATTATTTTAGAACATTATTTAAATGAAAATATGAAAAACTATAATTTTGATTATGTTTTATTAGATACTCCCCCCAGTTTAGATTTTCTTTTAAAGAATGCCTTAAATGTTTCGGATTATATCGTGATTCCAGTTCAGGTGGAAATATGGTCAATAGAAAGCTTTGCTATTTTGATTAACGCAGTTAATGCTATTACAAAGTTTAGAAAGAAAATATACAATATTTCAATTGTGGAAAACCAGTTTATAAAAAATAGAAATACGATAAAAGAAGTGGAAGATTTGCTTTATAAAGAATATAGAGAATATATTAAAGGCAAAATTCATTTTTCAAACAGTATAAAAGTTCTTATAAACGAACGATCAGAACCCTCTAAAAAAGAAACATATTATAATGAAATAAAAGATACTTTAAAAAATATTTTTTCTTTATAGTTAGCCAAAATACTAACTATAAAGATACTTATTTAAGGTTGTCCGATATCGGACAAGTAATTTTACCAAAAATTATCTAAAAATAGGAGATAAAAATGAAGAAAAAAGACAATAAAAATCAGGTAACTTTATATAAAAGAGTTGAAATATCAACAGAAAAAGAATTAATTTTAGGAAATAATCAAGATAAGGAATTGAGAAATTATAATGAGTTAAAAGAACAGTTGAAATTAAATTTAAAATCCGATATTAATAATAAAATTCAAAGAATGAAAATTTTATATGAAATTAAACAAAAAGAATTTTACAAATATGATGGCTTCAAAAGTTTTAAACAGTTTATAGAATCTTATATAATCGCCAGAAGTCAAGCTTATATGTATTTGAAAATTTATGAGAAAGTTTTGGAAGGGGTTATTTCTATTGAAAAAGTTAAAGAAATAGGTTTTGTAGCTACATATAAAAATATACTAAAAAACAACTTTTCAGAAATATATAAAGAAAATATGATTAAAGAAAACGTAGAAGAAGGTGTTGGTAATCAAAATAGATCTATTAGAATTTTAATGAAAGATAAAAAAGTTTATGATTTTTGTAAAAAAGATATCAAAAGAATATACTTTATTTTAGAAAAGCTAATTAAAGATAAAAAAAATATCTTATCAGATTTTATAATTGAGTATGAAAATTATAGAAAAGATAAAAAGATAAAAAGATAAATGTGAGCTCTTGACTAAAATTGTATAATATATTATCATTAAATTAGGTTAGAGAACTTTTCTCTCTCCGTGTTCAGTAGTAAAATACTTGCCCATAGGGGGCTTTTTTTGTACCTATTAGGTATTAACAAAATAATAATAAAGTGTTTTCTGCTTATGATTATTAAGATCCTTGCTTGAATTATAAGTTGCGATTTGGCCTTCATCTACCATGAATTTTGTTCTTTGATCTTGACTTGCAATTTGATTCATAAAAAGCACTGTAAATTCAAAGTTTTTAGGTAAACTACGTTTTCCAATTTTATTAATTGAATGTACGCAGTGATTATGAAAAGTTAACTTATGTGACATATATAAATAAATAAAAACTAAGGCAGGAACTGCCCAAAGTAAAGCTTGTGGACCATGCTTTAGTAGATGACCGTTCTCTCTTGTAAGAACCTAAAAAGCTATCATGGGAAGATACAAGAAGCTATTTCTATAATCTTTGATTTAGAAATAGCAGCTCATCAGATTTTTTTCAACTTTTTTACAACGATAATAAATGCCACTATATACATGCACATCTTGTTATAAGAAATAAACAAACTGCTGAAGATAAAACCTATAAGATCATATTAAATATAAAGTTATTTGATGATGCTGTTAGGTTAGTATTCGCTAAATATTCAAATTTATCAAAAAAAATTAAAGTTACTATTAATGAATGATGAATAACTGAATAACATTTTGAAAATAGAAATATTGAGTTGGAAGAAGAGATTATAATAAAAGCAAAAAATTAAAATAAATAATAATGAAAAAAAGATAAAGAAAAATAAAGGAAAAAATAATAAAAGCAATAAACATTTTTTTATTCATGAGAGATTCCCAAACTACAAAGTTATAACAAATTGAAATTATTTTATTTATATCCATACCATATGGCTTATTCATTTCTTGATGGCGATTTAAAATCAAATTTTGATAAGAAATTATCAATTTCTAACCCGTACTCTTTATTGTTATAAGAAATCAAAGGAAATTTTAATTTCTTTTGATTTAATTTTATTAACATTAACATCATAATTACCAATTTGGAAATAAGCTGTTCTTGAACTTGAAAATCCGAATTTTTTCTTTTCTCTGAATTTCTAATTCTAGTTGCTATTCTAATGATTTTTTCACCTTTTTAAAAAATTGATCAATACTAGGCACAAATTCATAATTCAAATAATTATGTCTCCCTTTATCAGAAAAAAAATGCCCTTCATCAAAATAATTGTGCTTTCCCTTAATAAAAATAATTATCGAATTAATAAAAGTACTTATGACACCGCACCACACACTCTCATTTTCATCAAATGAATTATCCTCCCCAAAAATTAAATTATCCCTTTCATCAATATAAAAAATATCTATTGAACACGGATCATCAATGCATAGATAAAATATAAAAACTTCAGTTTCAAATGATTTCTCACTTATCCTTTTTTTAAATCTTGCGGAACAAATTAATTAATTCTTTGGACCTTTTAGAACCTAATCTAAGAAAAAACTCGTCATAATCTTTTTCATTCTAGTTTTCCATTTGAAAACTAGAACTAGCATTAAACTCATCAAGAACTTTTTTTTATATCATTTAAAACACAGTGTTCCACCCAGCTTAATTTTAGATCAAGGGAATAAAAAAATGCTCCACCCCTAATCAACCCATCACTATATATCCCATTATACACAGCTCTCTACTCATTTTTGGAAAAACTACCCCCACAATCTATTTCAAAAGTAATTTTTAATAGGAATTATGATTTTGGATATCCAAAATCATAATTCCCTTTCCCCTTTTTAAAAGGGAAAACAACCAATCTAACCACATACAATTCTGATATTTTTTTAATCATATTAATTTAATCAATTTTTCTACTATTTTTACAGAGTTAGAAGAAGCTTTTTTATAAATTTCTTATAATCATCATTTTCATTATTAACTATATTGGATATTCTTTGTATAATTATAAAAGGAATTTTAAAATTAAACGCCACTTGAGCAATTGCAGCACTTTCCATATCTACTGCAATTGCATCTCGGAATTCTTCCGGAATCTCATCATAAAAATTTTGATTATTAATGAATTAATCTCCAGTAATTATTAAGTCCATATGAAATATTATATTACTTGTTTTTATCTTAGAAACTTTCCTTGTAAGAACAATGTCCGATCTAAATCTTTTATCGTACCCCGGAACATGTCCTATTTCATATCCAAATCTATTCAAATCAAAATCTCAACTTACTGTTTGTGCAGATATAACAATATCTCCTATTTTTAGAAATTTATTTTTATCGCTATAAATACCACTAGTAACTCCAGCATTGATTATATGACTAATTTTATATTTCGATATAAAATAGCTTATCCAAAAAGATGTATTTATTTTTCCAACTCCTGTAACTATAGAAATAACATTATGATTATGTATTGTACCCACAGTAATTACTTTTTTTATTTATATGCTCTTTTATCAAAATATTTTTTTTATTTCGAACAATCTTATTTATTTCTGAAGCTTCAATATTTGTAGCGAACACTATCAAAATATTTGGTTTGGCTGTAAATGGTATATTTATTTTGGTTTTGTCTGTGTTGATATTAGAAATAACTTCTATATTTTTAAATTTTTCAGTATTTTTTCTATACAAATAACTACAACTTATCAATATTTGAATAAATATAACAAATACGAATACAATAGTAATTTTTCTATTCAAAAATTGCCTCTCCTAAAAATTTAGTAGTTACAAAAATATAATAAATAAAACTGCAAAAAAACCTACTAATATCCAAACTATTAAACTAAGCTTTAAATTGCAAAATAATGCTATATAACTAGATAATGAAACTTATATTTAGAAATATAAGTTTGGCTGTATTAATTATTATTCTATCAATCTTAAACTTAATTTTATTTATTGTAAATACACCTGATAGTAGCCCTATAGTTCTCCAGAAGAAATTGAGATTGTACATCACAGTAATACACAGATTCAGTTAAGTTTAAGACTACCTTGACAACTAATTTAGGCTTTGTTGCTATTGTTTATGATTATGGCCCTGATAATGAGAGATTTTATTTAGATTTTGAGATTATAACAAACAAGAACCCCTTTATTTTTTAAGAGTTTCTATTAATAATGTTGCTATTAAACTTTATTAATATAGTGATATTTTTGGTAATTTTAATTTCTATTTATTCTAATAATTTAGAATATTTTTTAAGAAAAAATGTGGATTCAAAAGTTTTAGGAATTATAACTTCTATTAATAGTGCATTATCTCATATATTTTCAGTTTTAGCATTAGCCGTATGTTCAATTTTAACTAATTTTATAAGTGCTACAAATACATTTGTTTTATTAATATGTATTATTTGTATAATGTCTATTATTGTGACATATAAATTTAAAAATATTCATTAAAAATGGATATGGGCAATTTTTTATGAAGTAAATTCTTTATACTA
>NZ_JAJNFB010000025.1 GCF_021043605.1 Borreliella americana | reverse complement strand
CACCCTTGATTATGAAAAATTTTTTATTTGATGATATTCCTTATCTTAAAGTTGCAAGACAAGAGCATGAAGTTTTTGTAAATATTTTAAAAGATAATTCAGTTGAAATTGAGTATGTTGAGGATCTTGTTAGCGAGGTTCTTAATTCTTCTGTAGCGCTCAAAGATAAATTTATATCTCAATTTATTCTGGAAGCAGAAATAAAATCCGATGACACAATTAATATTTTAAAAGATTATTTTTCTAATTTAACTGTTGATAATATGGTTTCTAAAATGATTTCGGGTGTTGCAAGAGAAGAGCTCAAGGATTTTTCATCTTCTCTTGATGATTTGGTTAATGGCTCAAGTCTTTTTATTATTGATCCTATGCCCAATGTTTTATTTACCAGAGATCCTTTTGCTAGTATTGGCAATGGAATTACAATAAATAAAATGTATACCAAGGTTAGATGCAGAGAGACAATATTTGCAGAGTATATTTTTAAATATCATTCCATTTACAAAAAAAATGTTCCAATTTGGTTTAATAGATGGGAAGAAACTTCTTTGGAAGGTGGTGATGAGTTTGTTTTAAATAAAGATCTTTTGGTTGTTGGAATTTCGGAAAGAACAGAAGCGGAATCTGTAGAAAAACTAGCTGCTAGTCTTTTTGAAAATAAGGCCTCATTTAACACAATTTTGGCTTTTAAAATTCCAAAAAATAGAGCTTATATGCACTTAGACACAGTTTTTACTCAAATTGATTATAGTGTTTTTACAAGTTTTACAAGTGATGATATGTATTTCTCAATTTATGTTTTAACTTATAATTCAAATTCTAATAAAATTAATATTAAAGAAGAAAAAGCCAAGCTTAAAGACGTTTTGAGTTTTTATCTAGGCAGTAAGATTGACATAATAAAATGTGCAGGTGGAGACTTAATACATGGTGCAAGAGAACAATGGAATGATGGTGCTAATATTTTGGCGATAGCTCCAGGAGAAGTAATTACTTATTCTAGAAATCATGTAACCAATAAGTTGTTTGAAGAAAATGGTATTAAAGTTCATAGAATTCCGTCTAGTGAGCTTTCAAGGGGGCGTGGTGGGCCAAGATGTATGTCTATGCCTTTAGTAAGAGAGGATATTTAAATTTAAGTATGAGTAAATGAGTTTTTGAAAACTTTATTGTAAGGGTTGGTGGTTGATGTATAATCTACGAAATAGGAGCTTTTTAAATCTTTTAGATTTTACAAGCAAAGATATTGAATATTTACTTGATTTATCGATTAATTTAAAAAAGTCAAAATATGCAGGAATTGAAGTGCAGAAACTTAAAGGTAAAAATATAGTTATAATTTTCGAGAAAGATTCAACAAGGACTCGTTGTGCTTTTGAGATTGCAGCTTATGATCAGGGAGCAAATATTACTTATTTAGGATCTCAGGGCAATCAAATAGGCTCAAAAGAGTCTATGATAGATACTGCTAGAGTTTTGGGGCGCATGTATGATGCCATTGGGTTTAGAGGCTTTTCCCAACAGACCGTTGAATGTTTGGCTAATTATTCCAATGTTCCTGTTTACAATGGATTGACAGATATTTCTCACCCAACCCAAATACTAGCCGATTTAATGACAATAAAAGAGCATAAGGGGAATTTAAAAGGGATTAAAATAGTGTTTTGTGGCGACGGTAGGTGTAATGTTGCTAATTCTTTATTAAAAGGCTGTGCTATTATGGGGCTTGATTTTAGAATTTTTGCTCCCAAGGAGCTTTTCCCAGACCCTGATTTGACGATTAAGGCTAGGTCTTTAGCCCTAGAGAGTGGGGGTAAAATTACAATTACAGATTCTAAAGAAGAAGCCGTTGAATGTGTTGATGTTGTGTATACAGACGTGTGGGTGTCTATGGGGGAGAGTAATTGGGAAGATAGAATAAATCTTTTAAAGTCTTATCAGGTTAATAAAGAGATAATGAGCATGGTAAAAGATGATGCAATATTTATGCATTGCTTGCCCGCTTTTCATAACTTAGATACTGTGATTGGTAAGGATATTTTTGATAAATACGGACTTGATGGAATGGAGGTTACAGAAGAAGTTTTTGAAAGTAAAAATTCAGTTGTTTTTGATGTGGCTGAAAATAGAGTGCATACCATTAAAGCTATTATGGTATCAACTTTAGGATAACAATATTTTTATATGATTATATGGAATTAAATTTATAAATTTAAATTATTTAGGAGGGATGTTATAATCAGAATACCAAGTAGTTTTACAATAATATTTTCTTTAATTGTATTTGTTACCATTTTAACGTATGTGATTCCTGCTGGTAAGTTTGATAAAGAATTTAAGCAGATGGGTGATGGGTCTAAAAGGGAAATAATTGTTGCTGGAACTTATCAATATGTAGATCGAGCTCCTAGGGGATTTTTACATCCCATTATGACTATTTTAACTGCAATGTCAAAGGGGATGGAGCATGCAGTTGAGGTTATTGTTTTTGTTTTAATTGTTGGAGGTACTTATGGAATTATTATGAAAACTGGAGCAATAGATGCAGGAATTTATTTTTTAATTAAGAAATTGGGGCACAAAGATAAATTGATTATTCCTTTGTTAATGTTTATTTTTTCAATTGGCGGAACTGTAACTGGGATGAGTGAGGAGACCCTTCCTTTTTATTTTGTTATGATTCCCTTGATAGTTGCTTTGGGTTATGATAGCCTTGTTGGAGCGGCTATTATTGCCTTAGGAGCTGGAGTGGGGACTATGGCTTCTACTGTAAATCCATTTGCGACAGGAATTGCATCTGCAATAGCTTCTATTAGCTTGCAGGATGGATTTTATTTTAGAATTGCTCTTTATTTTGTATCAGTATTAGTTGCTATAATCTATGTTTGTGTTTATGCGTCTAAAATTAAAAAAGATCCCTCAAAATCGCTTGTGTATTCTCAGAAAAATGAACATTATCAATATTTTGTTAAAAAAGAAGGACTTTCTACTGGAGATAATGCTCAGAATACTCTTGATTTTACTTTTGCTCATAAATTAGTTTTACTTTTGTTTGGATTTATGATATTGATTTTAATCTTTAGCATTGTTAATCTTGGTTGGTGGATGCAAGAAATGACAATGTTGTATCTTGGAGTTGCGATTATAGCGGCTTTTATTTGTAGGTTAGGTGAAGCTGAAATGTGGGATGCGTTTGTGAAAGGCTCTGAAAGTTTGCTAACGGCCGCTCTTGTTATTGGACTTGCTAGAGGTGTTATGATAGTATGTGATGATGGGTTGATTACCGATACTATGTTAAATGCTGCTACTAATTTTTTATACAATCTTCCAAGGCCCCTTTTTATTGTTTTGAATGAAATTATTCAAATATTTATAGGATTTGTTGTTCCATCTTCATCGGGCCATGCTAGTCTCACTATGCCAATAATGGCCCCACTTGCTGATTTTTTATCAATTCCAAGATCTTCAGTTGTTATTGCCATGCAAACTTCATCTGGACTTATTAATTTAATAACACCTACCAGCGGAGTTATAATGGCAGTATTGGGAATATCTAGATTAAGTTATGGTACATGGTTTAAGTTTGTTTTACCATTATTTATTATTGAGTTTTTTATTTCCATTTTAGTTATTATAGCCAACATTTATTTGAGTTTTTAATTGCATATAATTGTATCAAGAATGAAATAAAAAATTTTTTTGGATATTTAATAATTTTAATAATCACTGCGTGTATTCAATTAATTATCACCTAATATTAGTTGTTAAACATAGGCATAAATGCATAAATAACAAGCTTTCGTCTTCCCTTTACCAAATAATACTTAATTTTGTTGATTTTTATACATGGTTGCTGCAAATTATTTTTATAGATTATTCGTTATTAAATCAAAAAAAATAAAATAAGCATTGTTATCCAAATTAGATTTAGGGTTTTTTGAGCTTATATAAGTTTATAGATTTTTTTACAGTTTTATCTAGTTCTGCTTTTTGTAATTTGGATTCTAATTTTTCTATCCTTTTTTCAATTTCTTCCAATTTTTTTGTTGTTTTTTGTAGATTGATTGTTAGAAATTTTAATTTCTCTATAATATTGGGCTTTATTATAGTGTATATATGAATATTATAATTAAGTATAAGTATATTAGCATGGTTGCACCCAAAGCACTAATAATAAAGGTTATCATTGGATTGCTATTGAATATTAGAACTTTGTTCATATTGTTCAAGCTCCATCTTATATAGATTATAAATATATATATTACAACAAGAGGCGAAATAATAAGGCGAAATAATAAAATTAAATATATATGAAAAATATATTTGACCACTTAGAATGAAATGCTATTGAGATTTGTATTTTAAAAGATATAAAAACTTGCTTATAAGTTTTACGAGTCAATTTTAGATATAGAAAATGATTTAGACTCTACTAAATAGTGTGTTTTGATTAAAGCCTAATTACTAAAGTTTTTGTAATTAGGTTTTGATCATTAATATTAGGTATATGTATGTCGACTTTAAGTTAAAAATCCGATTGTTCTTTTAACTTAAACCCTTTACTACCCGTAATTTATAAACTCTTTTTTTGGTCTTTTGGAGTGTAGAAGTTTTATTGTCTTGTTCAAGAGTAGGCGGGTGCCTACTTTTAATATTACCAATAGCTTCTCTCAAGCTAGGTAATAAGCCTGGGTTAGCTTTACTAGGGCCAGGTGTAGTTCTAGCTTTCTCTAAATAAGAGTTAGCTGTATCAGCTAAGCTTTTCATATTATCAAGGGTATGTTTTACCTTTTCTAATTCTTCCTCTACTTTAGTATAATCTGATGTAGAAGATCTAACTTCATTTATAATATCCTTAGCTTCACTAGCTTGGCTATTAACTTGTTGGGAAAAGGCTATTAGTATCAGGTTGCATATCTTCAACCAAAGACTCTTGGCTTGTATTTTACTCCATCTTTATTCTTAACTTGCCATTATCTTTATCAATTTTATTCTCATAAGCATTACCTGCACTTCTAGGCTTGCGACTTTTACTCTCATTGCTGCTTCCTCCTAAAGTATAAAAGACTTATTGTTGTCTAGTATGTCTGTAGCCTGCTCAGCGCTGTCTGCAAGATTATCATATAGTTTACAAGAGAGGATACTTGAAATTGAAACTGAAGTGGATAAAATAAATAATTTAGCAATTAAATTCACCTATCTTATTTCTCTCCTTAGAGTCTGATGATATTTATGCTTTATTCTTAAAAAATAAATATATTACATTTATGAAAATATTTTTAATGCTAAAGACAAACTAACAAACTAAGAGAAAATAAAGTAGTCTTTAGAAAAGAGAATATTATAAGTAAAGAAGACAGAATACATAAAGCATCCTGCCTTTTCTTTATTATTTTACTTTTACTTATCTAGAGTCCACGTCTTGCAAGTTTATATATATACCATTTAACTCTTCAAAATCTGCATTTGCTTGATCCATCTTGTCTTTAAGTTCTTTTTGTTTATGCTTAGCAGTTTTAAGGCTAACTTTAGCCCTGTCCATTGCTTCTTTAGCATCATTCATATAATAGTGGTATCGAGCATATTGGTAACCTTGAGTATTGCTATTATTTAACACTTCTTGTAAAGCATCTTCTGCTTTTCTATTTGCATACTCAAAATCGTGCTTAGAACTTTTTAAGGCACCTACTGCATCTGAATAATTAGAGTTAGCAGAAGCATGGCTGCTACTAACTTTGCGAATAGCTTGATCAAGTTTAGGCAATAAGGTTGAGTTAGCTTTATTAGATTTTCTGGCATTCTTTAAAAAAGAACTAACATTGTCAACTTTACTTTTTATATTATTAAGTTTTGACTTTGTTGTTTCTAAATCTGCAGTTATTTTATTAACTTCTTCTAAAGAGGTAGAAATTTCTTGTATAATGTTTCTAGCTTCACTAGTTTCCCTAGAGTTATTATTAACTTGTTGAGGTTGTCTATTAGTATGTTTTTCACTAGCATCACTAGCAATGGAAGGGTTTGTGTTTACAATACCATCTTTTTGTATACCTAAATTATTGTCTTTTTTACTTTCTTTTGCTTCTTTTAGGTTATTTTCATTATTTTGTTCTTGATTATTTACTTCCTTATAACTAATACTTCTAGCTTTACGACCACTTCTTTTGGTGTCTTTTATAAGAGATTTATTATTAGCTAAATCCTGTATAGCTAAAGCTTGTTGAGATTTATCTACAGCTTCATATGGCTTACAAGAGATAAAGCTTAAAAATAACCTGAATATTAATAACACTTTAATCATTAAATTCATTGTGCTAACTTTATGCAAAAATAGAGTAGTATTGTAATACAATATCATTATATTACATTGATTATTAGTAATCAAGAATATGCGTTATATGTTAAGCTTATAGCATAGAGCTTTTGTCTTTAAAGCTGAGCTATCTAAGATTAGTATTATTTAATAAGCAGCTTCATATGCTTTATTTAGCTCTTCAAAGTCTGCATTTGCCTGATACATATTAGAATTAAGATATTCCCTAGGAATAGCTGATAAAGATGCAATGGAGAGGGCCAAAAGGATGCTAGATAACGCTAAGCATAAACAGGAATTAAATGCATCATTATAACAAATGATAAAAGAAGCATAACTAATCTTAACCTTAGCAATAGCTTGGTGCAGGCTAAGCAATAAGGTTTGATTATCTTGATAGATTTAGGTGCTTTTCTAGTGTTCTCTAAATAAGAATTAGCTGTATTAAGCAAGCTTTCTATATTATCAAGTATTTGTTTTATAGTTTCTAAATCTTTTCTTAGTCTGGCGTACTCTTTTGTAGAAGATTCAATTTCCTTCATAATATTACTATCTTCATTAGCTTTCCTGGATTCACTATTAACTTGTTGGGGAAGACTGCTGCTACTATTATCATTTTGCATATCTGCAACAACTAAATGATTTTTGTCTATGTTTTGTTTCATATAAGCATTATTTGTACTTCTAGGCTTGCGACTTCTACTCTCATTGCTGCTTACTAAAGTATTAAAAAACTTATTGTTGTCTAGTATGTCTGTAACCTGATCAGCGTTGTCTGCAAGATTATCATATAGTTTACAAGAGAGGATATTTGGAATTGAAACTAAAGTGGATAAAATAAATAATTTAGCAATTAAATTCATCTATCTTATTACCTCTTCTTATAATCTGATGATATTTATGCTTTATTCTTAAAAAATAACATATATCACATTTATAAAAATAGTGAATGCTAAATGCAAACCAAACTATAAATTTGAAAGAAGTAGGGTAGTACTTGTAAAGGCAAGAGGGAAGTGAAATAGTTAATTTAGGTAAGCCGATATAAGTTTTTCTAGTAAAGATGGGATTATATATGAGTAGAGATATTAAAGAAACTAAAGCCTACACTGGAAATTTTAAAGCTTGAATATATTTTCTATTTCTTTTTTGCAAGAATTTCCCTGTTGAAGATAATCAATAGCTTTTTGTGTATATTCAATGCATGCAGAAGCAAAGTTTATAGCTCTGTATGCTAAATTTTTTGCATGTTGCATATCACGTCCGTTAAAACTGCCACCGAACCGGTATGAATTGCCATTGTATAGTCTTTTATAAATGGATTCTGCTAGTTTATCCTTAGCCTCATCTAGCATGCCTTTAGCAGATACCCAAGAATTAGTTGCTTGCTCCATAAAAGAACGCATTTCTTGTAATTTAGGCATAATAGTTTTTATTTTTCTATTCAAAGGAGATGTGTCTAAATTAGAGAATAATAAGTTTGATAAAGTTTCATAATCTTTTTCAAGCTCAAGGAGTGTATTGTTTAATTTGTTTTCAGGATTAGCATGATTAACAATCTGCGTGGCATTTTTAATTTCTGAAAGAGATGTTTGCTCATACTCTTCTTGTGCAAATTCATCTAAGTTAGCTTTAATTTCTTCTTCTAAAGGAATAGCAAGAGTTTTACTTGTTGTAGTAAGGCTATTTTTAAAATTACTTTGTTCAATTGGATCATGTTGTGGAGTAGCTGCTTTATTTTCTTCCATCTTTACATTATTTTGAGCATGCGAGTCATTTTGTATTATTGCTGGACTTGAATTTGGTAGGGATTCTTTATTATTTGCACCAGGATCATCTGACATATGTTGATTAGAACCTACTTGTAAGATTGGATTATAAGTTTTTTTATTTGATGATGTAACGTCTTTAGGAGATTCAATTTCCTTACTATTTTTATCTACTGAAGTATTAGAGTATTTTTATTTTCTTGATGATCTTTTAATGCTAATGCAAACTGTTCTATAGATTTTTTAGATAT